>JAZNAL010000039.1:0-19902 GCA_045586505.1 Candidatus Flemingiibacterium sp.
CTGCGGATGCTTCCTGGCCGATGGAAAGGTGAGCAGGGCCGGGGTTGTTGTACTGAACGCCGTTGTACTCACTCTTGACCTTAACCTCGTTAAGCATAGTCTCAAACTCACGGATGATAGCCATATCGCGGTAGATTCTCATGAAATCTTCCTTGGTATAGATCTTCTTCTCCTGAGCGAGAGTTTTGTTGTACTGACAAACCGGAATATCTTCAAAATGGATATAACCGGGTTCAAACGCTTTCGCGGGATCTACATATTGACTCTTAGGCATGATTTTATCTCCTTATATTTAATTATTTGAATATTTATATACCGAACATACCCTCGCGGATAACCTCGCAGACGGTCGGATGGGGGAACACGAAGTTTCTTACATCCTCAACACGCATCTGCTTTTCCACCATCATTGCGGCGCCGTAGATGATCTTGGATGCGTAAGTACCGATCATGTGTACGCCGAGCACACGTCTGTGCGCCTTGTCGATGATGATCTTGACGATACCGTCGCCGCCCTCATTCTCGGCAACATATCTTCCGCTGTAACGGAGGGTGAAGGACTCTACCTTAGCATCGAGACCTTTTGCCTTAACGGTGTCGGAGGTTTCACCAACGGATGCAACCTCGGGATTGGTGTAGATAACTGCGGGGATAGCGTCATAGTTGACAGCATCCTTCTTGCCAAGCATATCGTTGACAGCCGCTTCGCCCTCGCGGTATGCGGTGTGAGCCAGCATGGACTTGCCGTTTACGTCGCCTGCCGCCCAAACGCCCGCGATATTGGTCTTGCCGCACTCGTTTGTAACGATTGCGCCGCGCTCGGTGAGAACATTGATATTCTCAAGACCGATGCCCACGGTATTTGCACGGCGTCCTACTGCACAGAGTACGCAGTCTGCTGCAACCTCAACGGTCTTGCCCTCGTACTCGCAGGTAACGGATGAGGTGCCAACGCCGGTAACCTTTGCGCCCAGCATGAAGTTTACGCCCTTCTTCTTATAGTTCTTAAGAAGGATAGCCGCGATCTCGCTGTCGGTGGGGCCGCCGATGTGATCCATCATTTCGATAACGGTAACCTCGGAGCCGATGGAGTTGAAGTAGGATGCCATCTCCATACCGATAACGCCGCCGCCGATAACGGCAAGCTTCTTCGGAACGGTGGTCATGTCGAGGATCTCACGGTTTGTCTTTACAAAGCCGGTGGTAACGCCTTCGCGCAGTCCGGGAATCGGAGGAACAGCCGCCGAAGAACCGGTGCAGATAAGGAGTCTGCGAGCCTCGTAGGTCTCATCGCCCGCCTTAACGGTGAAGAGATCGCCATTCTTACCGGTGATCTCGGCATGAGCATTTACAACGGTAATGCCGCCGTGCTTCATCTTCATACCAATGCCGCCGACAAGCTGCTTTACCACCTTATCCTTGCGTGCAACTACTGCCGCATGGTCGATGGATGCGTTAGGAAGCTTTACACCGTAGTCCTCGCTGTGCTTTGCATAGTCGAAGATCTTTGCGGAGTAAAGGAGGGTCTTGGTGGGGATACAACCTTCGTTAAGGCATACACCACCGAGAGCACGCTCTTCAATAACAAGGGTGGAGAGTCCGCCCTCCGCGGCACGTTCAGCCGCATTGTAGCCGGCGGGACCGCCGCCGAGGATTATAAGTTCGTACATTATGTAACTCCTCCTTATTTAGCAAGCAGAAGCGAGAAATGCTCGAGATTTGCGCAAAGCTCCTTTAAGAAACGAGCGGCGGGAGCACCGTCAAGCGCTCTGTGGTCGAAGGTCAGCGACAGACCCATTGCAGGATATACATCGCCGTCTTCGTTTACGCGCTGAGTAATGGTGCAGACGCCCAGGATCGCAACCTGCGGGGGATTGATAACGGGAGTGAAGCTCTCAACGCCGAGGGAGCCAAGGTTGGTAACAGTGAAGGTACCGCCCGAAAGCTTGTCGGGAGAGATGGAGCCGCCCTGGGTCTCCTTGATAAGAGACTTCGCATTTGCGGAAAGCTCGGAGAGGGACATGGTTTCAGCCGCCATAAGGGTGGGAACCATGAGTCCGCGCTCGGTGTCAACAGCGATACCGAGGTTCACGTTGTCGAAGATACGTACAACGTCATCCAGCCAGTGTGCGTTGAGATCCTTGTGATTCTTGAGGGTCTTGGCAACAGCAAAGAGCACGATATCGTTGAGGGTGATATTGCCCATACCGAGAGCCTCGCCGTTTGCCTTGAGGTTCTTTCTGAACGCCATAACCTCGGTAGCATCGAAGGATGCATTGAGGGTAAGCTGTGCCATATTGGACAGCGACGCGTGCATGGACTTCGCGATGACCTTTCTGATGTTGGTGATCTTGACGTCGGTGTAGCCGCCGGTTGCCTTTGCTGCGGGAGCTGCTTCAATGGCGGGAGCGTCCTCCTCTACGACTACGCGCTCGCCTGCAAGGTAACGCTCAACCGCCTCGATGGTGGTGGTCTTACCTGCGTCAAGAAGTGCGTTTACGTCGCGCTCGATGATTCTGCCCATAGGACCGGTAGGAACGGCCTTGGAAAGGTCTGCGCCTGCGGTGAGAGCCAGCTTCTTTGCTCTGGGGGAGATGCGAAGAATGTCGCCCGATGCCGCAACAGCCACGGGAGCTGCTTCGATGGCGGGTGCTGCTTCGACAGCAGGAGCTGCTTTTTCTACGGGAGCTTCTGCAGGAGCCGCTGCGGGAGCGTCGGCCTCCTTCTTGGGGATGAGCGCGGAGATATCCTCACCCGCGTCACCGATGATGCATACAACTTCAAGGCAGGGTACATCGTCGCCCTCAGCGGCGAATACTTCGAGAAGCGTACCTGCTACCTCGGATTTTTCGTCAAAACTCGACTTGTCGGTCTCATAGGAGAAGAGTACGTCGCCAACTTCTACCGTGTCGCCTTTCTTCTTGGCCCACTCGGTGATGATACAGCTTTCAACGCTCTGTCCCTGACGAGGCATAATTACTGCGGTTGCCATGTTTAAATCTTCCTTTCAACTGAATTTTTATGTGAATATTTTTTATTCCGTAACTATGATCTCCACACCCGCCGCTACAGCCGCGCGTGTGATGTCATCGGGCAGAGGTTTATCCGCCACGATGGTGTGAACCTTTTCGAGAGAACAGAATGTAAAGGGCAGTGAACGGTCGAGCTTGGATGTGTCCATAAGCACTACCACGCGGCGCGCCTTTTCAACCACCATTTTCTTAAGCTCACATTCGGGATAGTTTCCGCTGGTGAAGCCGTCCTTCAAGGACAGCCCCGACGGAACGATAAACGCGATGTCAATGTTTATATCGTCAAGGAAGCGAAGCGCCTGATTGCCGGAGATGGAAATATTGTCGCGGTTCACCATACCGCCCACCAGATTTACGATAGGCTGATTCTTTTTTATCAGCGCCAGTGCGATGTTGGGGCCTGTAGTGATGATCGTGTGACGTTCATCGGGGAGCAGGGATGCCATCGTTAATACGGTCGTGCCCGAATCGAGGAACAGCGAGCGTCCCGTTTCGATAAGATCGATGGCACGGCGTGCGATCTTTTCCTTGGCGCTCATGTTTTCACCCAGTCTCTGATGGAAGGAATCCTCCATAGAGGTGGTGATAAACTTCATGGAGCGCGCGCCTCCGCGCACCTTTATCGCTTCGCCCTGCTTTTCAAAATATTCGATATCACGGCGAAGGGTCATACTCGACACCTCGGGGAAAAGCACTTCAAGCTCCTTTAAGGAGATGAACGGTTTTTCGTGAAGAAGCTCCTTTATAACCGCTCTGCGTGAGGTATTCATGCTAACTTGCCTCCTTTCGGCGTTGGTAACGGTAATCCTATGTAAAATGTTAACTTTTGTCGTGATTTCACATACATTAAGTTCAAATTAACATTTTACATACATATTGTAACACAAAGTGGAGGCTTTGTCAATGCGTTTTTCGACCAATTTGGAGGCTTTTTTTTGACCAAAACAGCTAACGTGCCCAAAAACGGCTTCGGGCACGTTAATATGATGCTATTTTAACACTTTTTCGCCGCGGTAAGGGTGTTGCGAAGCAGCATGGTGATGGTCATGGGTCCTACGCCGCCGGGAACGGGGGTAATGTAGGAAGCCTTCGGCTCGACGGTGGCAAAATCCACGTCGCCGGTAAGCTTTCCGTCAGCTTTGCGGTTCATACCAACGTCGATGACCACTGCGCCTTCTTTAACCATGTCGCCGGTGATGAAGTCTGCCTTGCCGATGGCAACAACGAGAATGTCCGCACGGCGTGTGACCTCGGCGAGATCCTTTGTGCGGGAATGGCAGACGGTAACGGTACCGTTTGCGTGCAGAAGCAGCATCGCCTGGGGCTTGCCCACGATGTTGGAACGTCCTACTACCACGCATTCCTTGCCGCAGACATCAATGCCGCTCTTTTCAAGCAGCACCATAACGCCCGCGGGAGTGCAAGGCAGAAAGTCGTAGTTGCCGATCATGATCTTGCCAACGCTCAGCTCATGGAAAGCGTCAACATCCTTCTTCGGGTCAATATTCTGAATGATGATCTCGTCATTGAGATGCTTTGGCAGGGGGAGCTGTACAAGGATGCCGTGAATCGTATCATCCGCGTTCAGCTTATGTACAAGCGCCAGAAGCTCCTCCTCGGTGGTCTCCTCGGGAAGCTCGTATACCTCCGAATGGAAGCCTACCTCCTCACAGCCCTTCTTCTTGTTGCGCACGTATACCTTGGATGCGGGATCCTCTCCGACGATAACTACCGCAAGACCGGGAGTCACGCCCTTAGCCTTAAGCTCGGCACACTCCGCCGCGATCTCCGCTCTTACCTCAGCGGCTATTTTCTTTCCGTCAATGATGTTTGCCATGTTCAGTTCTCCTTGTTTTCATTTGTGTTCTCGGAAGACTCCGTATCGTCCGGCACCGTTTCGGTATCGGACTCATCCTCGGCATCGCCGTCGTTCTTTATCTCAAAAGCGGGCTCATCCCCCGCCGTGAGCGCATCCTTATTTGAGGCGTAAACCTCATCATAGGCTTCCTCGTCAAGTCTGCGGCGCTTGGCTCCCACAAGCCCTACGATGGTGAGTATCACACCGCCGATAACACACAGCACCGATACGAGCTGAGACACGCGGACGGTCTGTCCGAGTACGTTTTCCAGAAGGTACAGGCTGTCGGTGCGCAGGCCCTCGATAAAGAAGCGCCCAACGCCGTACCACACAAGGTAGAAAAGCGTATTCTGACCGTCGAATTTCTTCTTTTTGTAGAGGCACATGATAAGTATAAATCCAAGCACGTTCCACAGGGACTCATACAGGAAGGTGGGGTGGTAGTACTGCATGGTACCGAAGCCGCCCTCCATGATGCCCATACGCCAGGGCAGGTCGGTAACAGTTCCGTGAGCCTCGGCGTTGAAGAAGTTGCCCCAGCGACCGATCGCCTGCCCGATTATAAGCCCCGGCACGGCGACATCAAGCAGCTTTGCGGCTTTGATCCTTTTGATGCGTGAAAATACGATTATCGTCAGCGCACCGGCGATGATTCCGCCGTAGATGGCAAGTCCGCCGTTCCAGATGGCGATGACATCGTAGAAGCTATTATAATCGCCGGGCTTTGAGAGCACATAATAAAGTCTCGCGCCGATCATGCAGAAGATGATAAGGTATATGGCAAGATCAAACATATCGTCGGATTTGATTCCCTCATATTTTGCTTTGCGAAGAGATATCGCAAAGCCGATGATCATGGCAAGGGTAATGATGATGCCGTACCACATGATGGGATGGCTTCCGCCGTCCGTCCACGGCAGTGGGATGCGGAAGGCTACGGGATCCAGCGTGAAATTACCGATCCCAAGTCCCGGGAAGGAGATCGTATTAGCAAGAAATGCGTTTATCATTTACTTTACCTCCGTGTCAAGGGGTTTGACTATCGCAAGAGAGTAATATTCCTCTTTAAAAGCATCGTGAAGCAGTGCGGTGACATCCTCATAGGTCACACCGCCGAGGATATCGGCATAGTCTAAAAGATCTCCGTCATCAAGCTTAAACTGCAGGAAGTTGTTGGCGATGTCGTCGGTGCTGTCGAACCATTTGATCATCGCCGCATAAAGCGCACGCTTGGAGCGCTCGAAATCCTCACGGCAGAGACCGTTTGCTTTGACATCCTCGACGCACGCCTTAAAGCGCGCGAACACCTCGTCGGGGTCGGAGGACTCACCAAACATAGCGTTATAGGCAAAGCTCTTGCATATGCTGTAACCCGCGTCAAGCGATCCGGTGATAAGTCCTTCCTCGTAGAGACTATTGAAGAAGTCGCCCGACTTGCCGAACAGCACGTCGTTGAGAATGTCGGCGGTGGCAGACTTTTTCATACGCTCGTTAGGATCCTCGGAAATATCCACGTCCTTGACGCCGATTGCGAACAGAGGCTTTGCCACCTGCATGGCGTACTCGTCGCGTGCCTTGTAGACCTCCGCCTTTTCCTCGGGGTATTCGCAGATGATTTTGGCGGGAGCCTGCTCCTTTAAAACCTTGTCGCAGACCTCGTTCACCTCATCCACCGTCACGTCACCGCACACGATGAGCATCATGTTGGACAGATTGTAGAACACGCGGTAGCATTCGTAGAGTATATCGGCGGTGATATGAGAGATGGATTCTACCGTACCCGCCACATTTATGCGGACGTTGTGCTTTTCGTACATCGCCTCCAGCATCATATGATACAGTCTGCGGAAGGGATGGTCATCGTACATCCGTATCTCCTGCGCGATTATGCCCTGCTCCTTTTCCACCGTTTCGGGGGTGAAATAGGGGGTGGTGACAAAATCCAGCAGAATTTCAAGAGATTCCTTGAAGTTTGAGGTGCAGGAGAACAGATACGCGGTCATGGTATTGCCCGTGTAAGCGTTTGCACTGGCACCGTATTTTGCATAGCGGGAGAAGGTGTCCTCTCCATTGGGATTCTCAAAGAGCTTATGCTCAAGATAATGGGCGATGCCGTCGGGAACTACGGTGAAATCCTTGTCGCCCTCCAGCTTGAATTTGGAGTCGATGGAGCCGTAACGGGTGGCAAACAGCGCATAGGTGGTGGAGAGCTGCTTGGGGAATACATACACGGGAAGTCCGCTCTTATGGGTATAGCTGTAGTATTCCTCTTTTAGAAACTCGCTTCTTTTGGTGGTCACGTTAAGCATCTTCACCCTCTCCTTTCAGCGTTCCGTTGAGGAAGTATACCGTATCAAGCGATACCCTGTTCGCGGCGGCGATGATCTCATCCCGTGTAACCCTTTCAATGGACGCCGCAACACTGTCGGGATCGCCCGCCACGCCGTTCAGTAGACGCCCCAGGTACCACAGCTCAAGTCCCCGCGCACTGTCGGCAAGCTCGCGGTAGCTGTTCACAAGCCCCAGCTTTGCGCTCTTGTGTTCATCCTCGGTGAAGTCGCCGCGCCTTATCGCATTAAGCTGATCAAATATCGCCTTTTCAGCGATCTCACGGTTGTCGACCTCGATACCGCTCGAAACAATCACCAGGCCCTTGGTAGCATCGGGCGAGCTCTGGCAGTAATAGCAGAGACTCATCTTCTCGCGGACATTCATAAACAGCTTGGAGGTAACTCCGCCGCCGAAGATCTCGTTGAACATCATCAGCGCAGGATAATCCGCGTCCTTGATGCAGCAACCCGCACGGAAGCCGATATTCAGCTTGCCCTGATTCACGGGCATATCCTCGCTGATGCGTTTAACCTCGGCGGCTTCTCTTATGACCTCGGTGGGGGGAACGGTAATGGGAGCGCGCTCGATTGCGCCGAACATTTCGGTAAGCTTCTTTGCAAGCGCATCGATATCACAGCTTCCCACGAAGAATATCTCCACAGGATAGCATTTCAGCGCATATTTATACTGCGCGTACACGCTCTCGGCGGTGCAAGCCGCAACCTCACTGACACTCCCCGTCTCGGAGATTCCGAAGCGCTCGTTTTTGCACATTTCCTCGATACAACGCATACGGGCGTAGTACGCCTTATTGTTGATCTTGGCGTTGATGGCGTCAATGAGATTGGTCTTTTCGCTTTCGGTGTATGCCGCATCGAAGGCTTCCCCGTCAGTTATGGGATCAAGAAGTATATCGGCGAGCACGCCCGCGACCTCAAGGGGCAGATTTTCGCCGTTTATGGTGTACGCGGGGTCGATCATACTTGCAGTGAGACCGAATATCTGCGTCTCACCCCGCTTTTCACAGCGCGAGGAGATGCTTGAGGCGTACAGATAATCAAGCTTCTTGTTTATTTCTGCCATATTCGGATATTTCACCGAGCCGCGCATAAGTATGCTGGGGATCAGCGCATTTTTAGCCGCGGTTTCAGAGTCCAGCGGTGCTATAAAGTTGACGGACATATACCCCGTCTTGAATTTGCCTGTTTCAAGGTAGCTGAGATTTACCCCGTCGGCGATCTTCTTTTTTATGAGTGCCATACGCTCCTCACTTTCTCTCCCGTAATGGGAACAATACTGTTATCTATCATTTTACACCCTTACATAAAAAATTGCAACAAATACACTGTTAATTTTCAAAAATGTTACGGGTTCAGGGTGTGATATCAATGCGCACGGTTCCATCCTGCATTAGTATTCCCGAAAAACCGTCAAGCCACACCTTTAGTCCGTCAACGGGGATATCCGGGGATAGGGCGATGAACTTAAGCCTTTCGTCTGCTGTACCCTCAGGCGGGGAATGGAACACGGGACCGTTTGAGCCGAGGATCATGTACCTCGCGCCGTCACTGTAGCTCCACGTATATTCGTTTTCCCACGCCGATGAGCCGGCGTAGGTCAGCTTTGCTTCTCCGTATGTAAAATTCATAAGCGCCAGCGGCTCAGATGAACGTTCAATAAAGCCGCGGCTGGGCATAGTGATCGTAACATCTCCAAAGGATAGCTCCGTCTCGCGATAAGGTGAATACATGACGGTCTCCGTTCCGTATTCCTCGGCAATACGGTAGAGCTCGTCCAGCATATAAGCATCATAGTCGTCCGAGGGAATCGGAATAAGCAATCTGTGAATCCGCCGTGATCCAATAAGCTGTCGCACCGAATTTATATGCCGTCTGTCAATATCGATGAGCATGAAGGCATCAAGCTCTGTAAAATATCTTTCTGCCAGCGCGTTGTTTATCTCCCACATCAGAGTACCCGAGCCGTCAGTTATATCAATCGCCATCGCCTGTCGGTCTGACACCAGAAGCATGGCATCATGACTGTCTAAGGAAAAATAATCAACGCTTGCGGCATCCGTCTGCGTAAACTCATAAAGACGAACACCGGTGATAAATACAATGCACGCCGCCGAAAAGGGTATTAGCGCATACAGCCAGCTTCGGAAATTCTTCGTCGCCATCCATACGATCACGCAGGTAAGACCTATAATAATGGGCAGTGCAAACGGATATCTCAGCGAGATGAGCTCCGCGTGCGCTTCAAGCGCCGAGGAAGCCTCGGATATGATCCCGGAAAGCAAACAGATCAGATACCCCAGCCGACCGCAGATAAAATCAAGTCCCGCCAGCGAACAGACCACAAACGGAAGCAGCAGGATCAGTAAGCCCTCGCATAAAACCGACATAATAATCGTCGCGGGAACTGAGAGAGTCGATATTTCGCCGAAATACAGCCACTGAAGCGGTAGAATGAACAGCGTCGCACCCAGTGATGCACCAACGCTTACGATCACACGGCGTATACGACCGAGTATGAACCGCAGAGGCTTACCGCCGGCTTCCAGCTTATCGGTCTCGCGCTTTACCGCCTCGCTCATGAGTAATACGCCCAGTGTGGCGCAGAACGAAAGCTGAAGGCTCACATCGAACATTGCGGCGGGATTTGTAAGATTTATCAGCCACACCGCAAAAAACAGCGAGGTAACCTTATCACTTTCGGAATCCAAAAGGGACGCTGCAAATGTGATCATGAGCATGATCGCCGCACGCATTACGGACATCAAATACCCCGTTAGCCCGATATAGAAAAGCATCAGAGCCACAAGAAGCACATATCTCAGGCGCCTGCCGATACCGAGCTTTGTAAAAACAATGTCAAGACCCGAGCACATAACGGACAGATGCAGTCCGCTCAGCGCAAGTATATGAAGAACGCCGATATAGTTGAAATCGCGGTATATCTTCCCAAGCCCTTCGCGCTCACCAAGCATAAGCGCATCCGCAAGCGCCGCGCTGTCACGGTCAAGATACAGTGCCATTTTCGCTGAATATGCCTCGCGAAGTTTTGCCAGCCGTATCTCTACGGTATCCGCCGTGTCCACCACACCTACCGATCCTACGGTATCGCAGGCAAACACATTTCCGTCAGCCAGCATTGTAAGTCTTGAAACAGGGCGATATTCATAAAAGGCGTCAAGCGGAGAGAATTTGACCTCACATACAATAACATCGCCAATAGCAAGCGTATCTGCGCTGTCGCATCGGACGAGCCCGTGGGCGGAGTAAGCCCTTTTACCCACTTCGCGAAGTCTTACTCTGTAAACGGAACTGTACGCGGTACGACTTTCGACCTCCACGACCTCAGCGCAGATCACCTCTTGGGATAAGGAATCATATTTTGCCACATATACATTAAAATATGCAAACGATATAAGCAGCATGCAAAGTGTCAGCGCCGATGTAAGCATTATAAAGCCCGTAGCCTGAAGACCGCAGATTCGCACAGTCCCGCGCCCACGAAATATAACTACAGCAGCGATTGCCGCCACAACAACGGTGGCGATCAGTATAAGCTTTGGCACTGCGCCAAGAAAAGCTGCCGCCGCGGACACGGCAATGCACAGGCTTAGGGCTGCTGCAAGGGGTCTGCTGCGGTAGAAATTCATAATTATGCTCCTTGTTACTATCTTAGTATAGAATGAGAAGCGATGAAGAGGAAGCTCAACTGTCATGAGCTTGTAGGAATCATCACCCTCTCCGAAAACAAAAAACTGATCACAGCAGGCGAGCAGTATATATCGGCACCTTACCATTTCTATTATACAGATATATTATTTGTTGTCAATAGAGAGGGCAAAAAATCTGTATGAATATCGACATTTCACAAAAATTGTCCTATGCCTACGTTATAAAAAGCGGCGAGCACTATAGTCTCGCCGCCACCTGTTTAATAGAGATATTTAAGCTGTGTTTCATCCTTGTTCCAGAGATATCCGAGCATGGTCATCTCGTCCTCGGTACGCAGATAGTATTTGTAGGATATCTGTCCCTTTTTGTCGGGCACGGGATCGTCGTGAGTAACATCAACGAACAGCACCCGTCCGTCAAGGAGAATCATATTCCACGCATGCTGGTCGGGGCTGGTGGGGGATGTGCCCGTCACCACGATTGAACGGATTCCCGCCCGCCTGCACAGCATATTGAACGCCGCCGTGTAGCCCTGGCAGACTGCGACACGCTCATTCAGCGCCCCGTACGCGATGCGGGACTCCATCGGGATACTGTCTTCAAGGTAGTTTGCATAGTCGTACTCGCAGTAAAGCACGAGATAATCGTGTATTGTCTTTACGCGCTCCGACGGATTCATGTCATCGTCAAGTATGGCAGTAATTATAATATCCGCCTTTTCGCTGGCTTCTGTATGCAGCTTTTTGAGTGAATCAAGCTCCATTTCATATTTGAGCATCAGCTTGTATGTATCGCCGCCGGGGACGTAAGAGCACTTCAGCTCCGAGGAGTAGAAATACTCAAGGTAGATGATGTTCGCCATGTGATAATACTGTGTCCAGGCTTCGATGGGGAGCGTGGTTCTGAAGGTATATTCCGTCATAAACTCACGGTTGAGCACATAGAAGAGATCGATCATCTCCGCCTCGGTGTCAAGCGTGTTTTCGGCGGCGTTTTTAAGAACCGCTGTCTTGAAGTATTCGTATGGATCGGCATTGTAGTCGATGATACGAACTGCTATGGTCGCCGCAACGCTTCGGGACGTACTGCCGTCGCCGTTGTATACAAGACCGCCGCTTCCGTCCGGGACGCCTCTGAGCAGATATTCGCTGTATGCCGCCTTGGCGTAGTCATCGGAGGTGTCAAGAAATGGGTCATCGATAGGTGCCGGCTCAAGTCCCAGCGCCATGACCACCATCCGCGTCATTGCCGAGCGGGTGATGGTGTCCTCCGGTAAAAAACCCGCCTCAAGCTCCTCGTCGGTGATGAAGCCCAGCGTATACGCAAGGCTCAGATACTCCGTTGCCCAGTTATCCGTAAATATCTCAGCGCCCACAGGCGTATCGAGATCATAGCCGACAGCTGACAGGAGAATTTTCACAAACTCGGCGTTGGATACCTCCTGCTCGGGATAAAAATTTCCATCGGGATATCCGCTTATGATGCCGGTCGACACAAGCCGCATCACATCGTCATAAAACCATTTATCAGGCGTTACATCGGCAAGGGCAATATCAGGAGTCGTGCTGTCCTCTTCTGTCGGAGCTTCTTGCTCCGTCACTTCCTCAGTGACGGGAGATTCCGTTATGATCGGAGGCTCGACCGCGGTCGCCGCAGACGACAGTACACCTATCGACAGCACGATTACGGCGATCATGGATAAAAAGCGCAGGGGGATCTTGTGGTTCATTTATATTCTCCGATGTAAATTTTTTATGCTCGTATCAAAATATGCCATATCCCGTCGATTTCCGATAGGTTATGACATTTTCGCGTGCCTGTAATAAATATTTTATCATATTAAAAAACTGTTGTCAACGGGTATGGCGTGCGTAAAAATTATTTTACAAATGTCTTTTGTTAAGCCCCGTTTGTTGCGGATATATGAACAGCCTCTCTGCGTGTATCAGAGAGGCTGAGCGCTGCTGATTATTCTGATATCTCGTCAAGGAATTCCTTTGTGGAATAAGCATTACTCCACGCAGTTTTTTCTTTGTTCGTCACTGTGCAAACAGCTCGTCGGTAAAATACGCATTTGTGCAGGCGTGCTTACCGCTTGCATCGGTTACTGTAAAGCGCACATAGCTGTACTCCGGCTTCACCTTGAACACCGCGCCGGTAAGCTTACCGTTCTCGTCCGGAAACGCTGCAGAAGCCCCACGAATGCCGGTATTCATCTCGATCTTTACGGCGTCCGAGCATTCGATGTGCACTTCTCCGTCCTCAAACCAAAGCTCCTTAATTTCGGGGCCAATGGTAGCATAGAAGCTGCCCTCCTCCAGCGCCTTTGTGATTGTGCGGTATTCCAGCTTTTCCGCCTTTATCATGGTCGCACCGATGAAGGAGTCACAGCGGGGAGAGCCTTCGGGATGGCGGTTATGGTTATCGTCGGTGGCAACGCAGAAAATTCGGTGACCGGTGACAAGAAGATCGTCGTACACGCGGTGATTGTACTCATCATACCCCAGCGTAAGACAGGAGCCGTTTACCATTTCCATTGCATCCATGCCCTGATATGACGTATACTGGGGATACCTCTCCTGCGACCAGGTGGGATGGTTGTATGTAACAAAATACCCGTTTTCCTTGCCGATCCTTATCATATCGTTAATGCCCGCCGTGGAATAAAATCTGACATAATCGGGGGTATCCTCGTCGAGCACAATATCTTCAAGCTTTATTGTGTTTTTGTATTTAAGGTACCGTCCATCTCTGTGCCACAGTATCGGCTTGTTGTGTTTTTCAAGAGAAATATAGCACATGTGGCAGGTCTTTCTGGGCATACAGAATGCCGGCTCGGTGATATCGCCTTCAAAGCCGAGCAGAGGAAGAAACTCATCATCCGCCAGATCGGAGTGGTCAATAAGCACATTATGATCGGTATAGGCAACAATAGAATATCCGCGCCGCTTATACATTTCCTTTATCTCCTCGGGCGTTTTGGAACCGTCGGAGCAGGTTGTATGGCAGTGTAGATTCGCTTTATAAAAATTGCCGTTTTCGGGAAGCAGATACTTTTTCATTGTGTTATCCTCTTTTTATAAGTATTTGTACTGCCGCCACCGCACATCTTGCCGCAGACAGCTCATCATTGTCATCGGGATCGGTAATGCCTGCATTTACGCGCTCCTGATTCCACACAGCGCGCAGTACGCATCCCGCCTGCATCCCAAGCGTCGCCGACACGCAGAACAGCGCCGCAGTTTCCATCTCTGACGCCAAACATCCGCCCCGCAGCCATGCCTTCCAGTTGGATGCCAGCTCGTCGCGCACGGGCATTCTGTCCGGCGAATGCTGACCGTAGAAGGAATCCTTACAATGCACCACGCCCACATGATGGGGATGCTTCACAGCAGTCGCCGCCTCACGAAGGGCCGCAGTCACATCAAAATCCGCCACCGCGGGATATTCCACCGGCAGATACTCCCTTGACGTTCCCTCCGCGCGTATCGCCGCCTGTGCAATGACAAGCTCGCCCGTCTTCACGTCCATATTCATGCCGCCGCAGGTGCCGACCCTTATCAGAGTTTCAACACCGATCATATGTAATTCCTCGATACATATCGCCGTGGACGGCCCGCCAATGCCGTGGGACACCACCAACACCCGCTCGCCGTCAAGCTTTGCCGACCATGTGGTATATTCCCGCTTGGACGCCACAAACTGCGGCTCATCCATAAGCCGCGCGATCTTCTCGACCCTTCCGGGGTCACCGCATATGATCGCCGCCCGCGCCGAATCCGCCCTGCGCAGTCCGATATGATACATAGCATCGTTGTTGAAATTCATAGTTGTATTCCTTTCTTAATATAAATTATCGATTAGCGTATGAGAGTGCGATGTGTTTGCATATAAGAATTACGCGGCTTTCTTGAAAGAAAGCCTGGCAAAGAACTTTAAACAGGGGGATAATAAATTAACATTAGATAGGCAGTAATCCTCAGAACCGCTAAGTCGCGCCACCTACATGGGTCCTCTCCATTCCGGTGGCTTGAATTACCGTGATCCTTTGTATATTATTAAACAAACTAATTTGCACAATACCAGCCTGCGTAATGGAGAGGACCCATGAAGCAGGCGCGACTCTATGCTTCTAACGATTACCTATATGCAAGCGTATAGGTAAATAGTTCCTTGTATAAAGTTTTTGCGGAGCTTTTTTCAAAAAGCGACCGTAACTCCTATACGCAAACGATTCGCACTCTCTCCACAACCAAACGATAATTTACGGCTCACATTTTACCCATATTATATCAAACCCTCCGCCGAATGTCAATACAGTTACCCTGTTTTGTAGGCGGTGATGCCGTTCAGCTTCATGACGCGATCGCTCATGGGGACGAATGCAAGCTCATACACCCGCACTGCACCGCCCACCTCGCTTGTTACGGTGATAACGCTGCCATCAAGGGAAAAAGACATGGTGCGACCGTCCAGAATGAGCCTGTCGGGGCTTTTGAATATGAGCGTGTGACCGGCGCTTTTCCATTCACCGATGAGATCGAATGAGATTGCCGCCGCACCCGTGTCCGTGGCGGCTTCGACTGTATCTATACTGCACATCACAGCGGACGTGTTGTCGACGCTTGACGCATCGCCGGGCAGTACACTTCCCACAAGCGCGGTGCAGAGGAAAAATATCGCAGTTGAGATTGAGAGTGCGATTTCTTCGAGCATTATATTACCTCCGAAATATGATTTCGGTAGTAGTATTCGAAGATACCCAAAAAGTTATGAGAGGTAATAAAATGCTACGCTGACCGTTTTTCCATCCGAGGGCCGTTGTGCCGAAGCGATTTTTGATTTTATCCCTTTGAAAGCTTGTGCGAAAGCAGCCAATTTACAAGCTCGTCACCACTGTATGCCGTATCCCAGGCATTGTGCTCGACACCGTTTAGTATTTTCAACTCCGCCTTTCCACCACGCTTGTTGACGGAATTCAGCATTTCGATACTGCAGCTGATGGGCACTATATCGTCGCAGTCACCGTGATACATCATGATAGGTGTATTCACAAGAACTCCCCCATTCCAATAGATACCGCTTCCGCATATCGGGGCGATTGCCGCAAAGCGCTCGGGCGCCGCCATGGCAAGCATCCAGGTTCCCGTACCGCCCATGGAAAGACCGGTGAGGTATACTCTCTCCTTGTCAACGGGAAGAGTTTCGCAGATATAATCGAGGAACGCCAGCAGGGATTCGGTGTAGCATCCCCAATATTTATCCTGCGGGCACTGCGGGCCTACAAATATAAACGGATATTCGGCTCCGTTCTCTCTGACGTGCTTCATATATCCGTGACGCATTGCCGCATCGAGGTCGTCACCGCGCTCACCTGCACCGTGCAGGAAGAGCACAAGGGGATATTTTTTGGTTTCGTCAAAATCTTTAGGCAGATATTTTACATAGCTGAAGTTAAAATGTCTGTCGCTTTCCCATTTGTGTTTTGTATACATATTGTTTGCCTCCGTTTCTATTACATTATACCACGGATTCACCACACAAGCAAGCCCCAACACAAAAATAACTGCCGCGATAATCGCGGCAGTTATTTTTATATGCTGTAATTAGTCTTCCTTGGGAGCGTAGAGATCAGCAAATCTTACGAGACGCTCGTACTTAGCCTTTGCATTTTCCTCAGCCTGTGCGAAGAGTGCTTCAGCACGCTCGGGGAACTGGTTAGCAAGACGGTTGTAACGGTTCTCGGACTTGATGAAGTCGATGTAGCTTGCGGTGGGAGCCTTGGAGTCAAGCGAGAAGGGATTCTTACCCTCAGCCTTGAGAGCGGGGTTGAATCTGAACATCTGCCAGTAACCTGCCTCAACAGCCTTCTTCATCTCGAGCTGGCAGTTCTGCATGGTGCCCTTGATACCGTGCATCTCGCAGGGTGCGTAGCCGATGATGATGGAAGGACCGTTATATGCCTCAGCCTCGGTGAGAGCCTTGAGGAGCTGGTTGTAGTCGGAGCCCATTGCAACCTGTGCAACGTATACATAGCCGTAGGACATAGCGATCTCGGGGAGATTCTTCTTGCCGATTGCCTTACCTGCAGCTGCGAACTGTGCAACCTGACCGATGTTGGAAGCCTTGGATGCCTGTCCGCCGGTGTTGGAGTAAACCTCGGTATCGAATACCATGATGTTTACATCTTCGCCGGAAGCGAGTACATGGTCGAGACCGCCGAAGCCGATATCGTATGCCCAGCCGTCACCACCGAAGATCCATACGGACTTCTTAGCGAGGTAATCCTTCTCAGCGAGGATCTTGGGAGCTACAGGGCAGCCTTCCTTAGCAGCCTTTTCGAGCTCGACGATGAGAGCTGCTGCGGGAGCTGCATTTTCCTTGCTGGAATCCTTGGTTGCGAGATACTTTTCAGCAGCAGCCTTGAACTCAGCAGAAGCCTTATCGGAAGCCATCATTTCCTCGACCTGTGCAATAAGTCTGTTTCTGATGGTCTTCTGAGCGAGGTGCATACCGAGACCGTGCTCAGCGTTGTCCTCGAACAGGGAGTTAGCCCATGCGGGACCCTTGCCGCTCTCGCGGTTTACAGTGTAAGGAGTTGCAGGTGCGGAACCGCCCCAAATGGAGGAGCATCCGGTAGCGTTGGAGATGTACATGGACTCACCGAAGAGCTGAGTGATGAGACGAGCATAGGAGGTCTCAGCACAGCCTGCGCAAGAGCCGGAGAATTCAAGCAGGGGCTGCTTGAACTGAGAGCCCTTAACAGTGTTGTTGATAAGCTCGGGCTTTTCGGAAACGTTCGCAACAGCGTAGTCCCAAGGAGCCTGCTGGTCACCCTGAGTAGCGTTGAGAACCATTTCGATAGCCTTCTTATCGGTGCCGTCCTTTTCAGCCTTTGCGTTTACAGGGCAAGCCTTAACGCAGAGGGTACAACCCATACAGTCAGCAGGCGAGATAGCCATGGTGAACTTGTAGTTAGTCTTGAGAACAGGCTTAGCGGTGAACTTGGTAGCTGCGGGAGCCTTTGCAGCCTCTTCCTCGGTCATCGCGTAAGGACGGATAGCCGCATGAGGACATACAAATGCACAGCTGTTACACTGGATGCAGTTTTCGGGGATCCAGGTAGGAACGTAAACTGCAACGCCGCGCTTCTCGGAGATGGTAGATCCCTGAGGGAATGTACCGTCAACGTAATCGGTGAACGCGGAAACGGGGAGGCTGTCGCCTGCCATTGCGTTGGTGGGGATAACCACGTTGTTTACGAAGCTTTCGAGGTCAGCACGCTCGGACTTGAATGCAGCCTTGGGAGCGTCGGGAGCGCAGGTCTTCCATGCCTCGGGAACAGCAACCTCGGTGTAAGCGTCAGCGCCTGCATGGATAGCAGCGTAGTTGAGGTCAACGATAGCCTGACCTTTCTTGATGTAGGACTTGTAAGCAGCCTTCTTCATGTACTCAATTGCTTCATCCTTGGGAAGAATGTTTGCAAGAGAGAAGAATGCAGACTGGAGAACGGTGTTCTTAACCTTTGCGTTACCGATCTTCTTGGTAGCGATGGTGGTAGCGTCGATGGTGATGAACTTGATACCGTTGTTTGCGATGTAGGACTTAACCTTAGCGGGGAGGTTTGCATCGAGCTCTTCGATGGTAGACCAAGCGCAGTCAAGAAGGAAGGTACCGCCGGGCTTAACGTCGGAGATCATATCATACTTCTTGAGGTAAGCGGAGTTATGGCAAGCAACGAAGTCAGCCTTGTTGATATAGTAAGGAGACTTGATGGGATTGTCACCGAATCTCAGGTGAGAGATGGTGATACCGGAGGTCTTCTTGGAGTCATACTGGAAGTATGCCTGGATATACTTGTCGGTGTGGTCACCGATGATCTTGATGGAGTTCTTGTTAGCACCAACGGTACCGTCGCCACCGAGACCCCAGAACTTGCACGCGATGGTGCCGGGAGCTGCAGTGTCGGGAGCGGGCTTCTCTTCGAGGGAGAGGCCGGTAACGTCGTCCACGATGCCGATAGTGAAGCTGTTCTTGGGCTCGTCCTTAGCAAGATTCTCGTATACTGCGAAAATGGAGGAAGGAGGAGTATCCTTGGAGCCGAGACCGTAACGGCCGCCAACAACGGTTGCCTTAACGCCCTTCATAGCGAGAGCGGTAACAACGTCGAGGTAGAGAGGCTCGCCGAGAGCGCCGGGTTCCTTAGTTCTGTCGAGAACTGCGATCTTCTTTGCAGTTGCGGGAAGAGCTTCTACGAGCTTGTCTGCAACGAAAGGTCTGTAAAGTCTTACCTTGATAAGACCAACCTTCTCGCCTGCAGCCATCATGTAGTCGATAACTTCCTCAGCAACGTCACATACAGAGCCCATAGCGATGATCACGCGGTCAGCGTCCGGAGCACCGTAGTAGTTGAAGAGCTTGTAATCGGTACCGATCTTAGCGTTAACCTTGTCCATGTATTCCTCAACGATTGCGGGGAATGCATCATAGAACTTGTTGCACGCTTCTCTGTGCTGGAAGAAGATATCACCGTTCTCTGCGGAGCCGCGGAGTACGGGATGCTCAGGATTGAGGGAGCGAGCGCGGAATGCCGCGATAGCGTCCTTGTCAACCATCTCTGCGAGATCGTCATAGTCCCAAGCCTCGATCTTCTGAATCTCGTGAGAGGTTCTGAAGCCGTCGAAGAAGTTAAGTACCGGAACACGACCCTTGATGGTTGCAAGGTGAGCAACTGCACCGAGGTCCATAACTTCCTGAGGATTGGACTCAGCCATCATAGCGAAACCGGTCTGACGACAAGCGTAGACGTCGGAGTGATCGCCGAAGATGTTGAGCGCGTGGGAAGCTACGCAGCGCGCGGATACGTGGATTACGCAGGGAAGAAGCTCACCTGCGATCTTGTACATATTGGGGATCATCAGAAGAAGACCCTGAGATGCGGTGTAGGTGGTGGTGAGAGCACCTGCTGCGAGAGAACCGTGAACGGTACCTG
>JAZNAL010000040.1:0-4227 GCA_045586505.1 Candidatus Flemingiibacterium sp.
GTTATGAGCCCGACGAGCTTCCAGACTGCTCCACCCCGCGCCAAATGTTCGACAACACCCGCAGTAGGCGTTGAATGGATGGGGAAGGATTCGAACCTTCGAAAGCGTCGCTAACAGATTTACAGTCTGCCCCCTTTGGCCGCTCGGGAACGCTCCCATTATGAATGCTGTGATCACTCACAACGTTCATATTATATCACACCAAGATCTGCTTGTCAATAGGTTTTCGAAAATTTCTGTAATTATTTTTAGGAATAATATTTGTGCTTACACATTGCGTTTGGTTTCATCCACAATGCGCTCCAGCGTCTTTCCCGAAACGAGCAGCTTCGTCACCGCGGGGAGCCTTGTATAAAGCTCGGCGGAGTCGATGCCGTCGGTGAGGGACAGCACCAGCTCACGGAGCAGTTCGATCTGTCCGCGGCGGGCGAATACCACCGCTGAGATGATCACTACAACTGCGCACAAGATAAGATCAAGATTCGCGATCAGAGCTTCCATTTAATCTCTCCTTCCTTTCCTTTTTTGCTTCTAAGCTTTTGATGACGGCGCCCAGCATACTTTCAACGCCTGCTACTGCGAACACACAGCCGACAAGTGCTGTTGGCTCGTTTCCTGTCAAGCCGAATAACATAAGCACCGCCGCGGTGAACAGCGCAAGATACACATAGACCGAGATCAGCAGCTTTTTTAAAAATCTCATGCCGTCCCTCCTCGGAGCATTCCGCAGTACAGCTTGCGATAAAGATCCACCGCCCAGGTGTAGCTGTTAAGGTAAGCCGCTTCATCTACGGTGAGTCCGCAGTGTAAGCGTACCTGCGCTACCAGCTTCTCGTGGATTGGATTTCTAATGGGATTTAACTGCTTTGCCACCACCTTGTCCGCAAGCTTCATGAGAATATCATCCCCGGTACTGTATCTGCCGATGTAATCCAGCGTTACGTCCATGATACCGCAATAGGCACCGATTATCAGTCGCGCCAAAGGGGCGTAACCGAAGTTGCAGTCGTACTCGCCAACCACTCCCGGAAGCTGTCCCTCGTTTGTAAACTGATGAATTGCAAGCCTGTCACCCGCATCGTTTGGGCGCTTCACGCTTCCGTTTTCTATGTAGTGTGCCTGCCAGACGGGGAAGTCGATCTTTTGAAGGTCGATGTAATTACGAATGTGGTCGGTGTTTGTGTAGTGGCACGCTTTGAAGCCTGCCGCCTCAATTCGACTGCAGAATATGTCGATAAGCCGTGAAAGCTCCGCGCGGTTCAGGCGCTTTAAGTATTTGTTGTTGTAGTTTTCAGCGTCGCAGGCAAGATAAAGCGTGATCTTGTCACGAAGAGGCGAGACAGTTTTTATAAAATAGTCTGCCTCACAGAGCGTTTCATCAATGTTTGTGGCGGTGAAAAAATGGTAGGCTCCCACGGGGATCCCCACTTTATGAAACCCTTCCACATGGGCTTTGAACATGGGGTCGCAGAACAGATACGCATCGCCAGTCATTTCGTGACCCTGCGTCGCCTTCACCATAGCAAACCGCACGCCCGCGATACGTGCGGCGGTGTAGTTGATGCTTTTTTGATATCGCGAGACATCAATACCGTAAAGCGGCATAATATCATCCTTTCGTTTTATAATCATAGCTTTTGTGTAGCAAAAGCTTCCTTTTATGGGGAATTGGGGACGGTTTGCGCAGCAAAACCTTTTACGAAGTGAAAGGTAGTCCACAAAACCCGGTCTGAAAATTCATTTTCAGACTTTATCGCGCTCCCATTCGGTGCGCGTGCAGATATTCGGCGGATTTTTCTCTGGTGAAATGCTCCAGCGTGTCCGCGGCGCGTCTGTATTCGTCAAGCTCACTTTTGCAGACATCATCCGAGGTAATGACCCGCAGTGCCACGGTATTAGCCTCAGCAAGTCTGCCCGCGGCGTGAAGTAACTCTCCGCGTGCAAGATTTTCTTCCACGCGATCGGTCTCCCGGCGCTCAAGCTTTCGCTCTAACTTATCGATGCGTTTCAGCACAAGCCCGCTGATTATGGACGATGCGCCCACAACGCCGAGCAGTGACGTTATCATACCGGCGATCTCAGCTCCCATCCGTCTCCCCCCTTTATAACCGGCGTTTTCTATATTATAGCGCTAATAATCCACCGCCGCCCGCCATATACCGCCGCGATCTGTCGTTATTCTGCCAGAAAATAAATGAACGAACCCGTGCACAAGGCACGGGTTCGTTCATTATGGGGTAACTATTCAATTTCACTCACTTCGAAGCGCAATTACGGGATCCTTCTTAGCGGCGACGCGGGAGGGGATGAGACCCGCAAAGGTGGTCAGCAGCATACTGATGATGACCAGCGCCACAGCACCGACGAAGGGAAGCTGTGCAACATTTGAAATATCGGTGATATGCTTGATTATGATGTTTATCGGTATGGACAGCAGCAGTGTGACGCCGATGCCCAGCATTCCCGAGGTGAAGCCTACGATCAGGGTCTCCGCGTTGAATACACGGGCAACGTCGCGCTTGGATGCGCCCACCGCACGGAGAATACCGATCTCCTTGGTGCGCTCCAGCACCGAGATATAGGTGATGATACCGATCATGATGGACGATACCACAAGGGAGATCGCCACAAAGGCAATAAGCACGTAGCTTATGGCGTTGATGATGGTGGTCACCGAGGAGAGCATGATGCCGATGTAGTCGGTGTAGCCAATCTGCGATGCTTCGTCACGGGCTTTATTGTATTCGGTGATCTTATCGGAGATCAGCTCCTTGGAGTCGAAATCCTTCGGGTAGATCATGATGGTGGAGGGCTCGTCGAGGTCGGACACTCCAAGTATCTTAAGATTCCCCTCGTAGGTGGCATCGGTGGACTGAGCTGCCATCGCCTGCGCAAACATTGCCACTATTTGCTCGTCAGGCATACCCGATGCCTTCATCTGTGCAACGGTGCCGGAAATGCTTGCCTGCTCCTCGGCGGGGAGGGTGGCGATATATGCCTCGATGTGCGCCATCGTCAGCGGCTCTTCATCTTCCTCGGTCTCGAATTTGATGCCCGTGAAGATATCGGTGTCGGGCGCATCTTTTTGCGCTCTTACGATCTCGCTTTCATTGTTCTCCACAATAAGCTGCTCCATCAGCGTCGGAAGATAGCCTACAGTACCTGAAGCACTGGTGGCAGTGGCATCCTCATTTGGCCTTATGATGCCCACAACCTTTAATTTGTGGTCGTCATCAAGCAGTGAGCGGATGTATTCCTCATCCTCGGAGCGATCCTGCCAAGTACCGCCGTCCTGCTCGTATTTAGCGGAGTTGGGGAATAGATAGAATTCCAGCGCTAGAAGCTCCTCGTAGCTGTAGCTTGTTGCTTCGTCCTGGGTAAACTCGCCGTTCATCAGCTCTGCCATCATGCCGTCAAGAGTGGACTGATCCTTGAGACCGAGGGAGAACAGCGCCATATCGGCGATCTCGTTGTTTTTATTTACGATAATTACGATTTCGTTCCAAGCTTCAGGCATTCTGCCCGCGATAACATCGTATTGGTTAGACAGCAGCGCATCGTTGTCAATAAGCTCCTCCCAGACCTCAATGCCCGTGGGACTGCCCATAGCGGATGCCATTTCAGCCATTTCTGTCATCTGACTCATGCCCGCCTTGTCAAATACCGTGCTGGGGCATACCTGCACAAGCTCCTCGCCGCGACCGTAGTCGGCAAGGGTGTAAACATTCAGCGGGGTGGAGTAGCCGTACTTTATGTCGCTGGTCAGCGCTACAAAGCCGTTGTGGGGATCGTCAAGATATGCCTTGAAGGATCGCAGATCGTTGTCAGTGACCTCGCTCATCATTGCGGACAGCATATCGCCCATGATGTCGCTGGAATATACACGATCAAGCTCGTGTGTACCCTCGGATTCCTTCTGACCCATGAAATTCTCCATCATGGCGGTCATGTCAACGGTCTGGGACTCGATGAGGATGGGGTAGCTTGACAGCGTGTTTTCCTCCACCTCATTAATATACAGCGTGATGCCGTTGGAGATGGACAAAATGAGCGCGATGCCGATGATACCTATGCTTCCCGCGAAGGCGGTTAAGAATGTGCGTCCCTTTTTGGTCATCAGATTGTTGAGGGAGAGGGAAAGGGCGGTGAAAAACGACATGGACTTGGTTTTGTCCCGTTTGCAAGTCGGAGGCCAAGCGGTCTTAGGAAGACAATAGTAGGCCTCAA
>JAZNAL010000041.1:0-26543 GCA_045586505.1 Candidatus Flemingiibacterium sp.
GGGAGGGGCGAAAACCTCGCGGCGTGTGAGCGTGGTTTTTGCCCCTCCCTTCGTCTCCCCGAAGCCCGCGAAGCGGGCGGAGGACGTCCGCACTCGCAAAAAAACGCAAAAACCATCAAAATAAGAAAAAATTTTCGCTAACTCCCAAAACTGCCTTGACATAACTGCTTTTTTATATTATAATAATATATAAAATATAATAAAGGGCAGGTCAATAACAATGTTTTGGCAAGAGCACATTGAAACTATGGATCGCGCGGATATCGAGCGCCTTCAGCTTGAAAAGCTGAAAAAGCTAGTAGACTATTGCTATACCCGCGTGCCGTTTTATAAGAAGCGCCTTGATGAGGCGGGGGTTACTGCGGATAAGATCAAGACTCTTTCCGATATTCAGTACATACCTTATACTACAAAAGAGGACATCCGCGATACGTATCCCTTCGGACTTTTCGCGGTCGATAAAAAGGAAATCGTCCGTATCCACGCTTCTTCGGGTACTACCGGCAACCCTACCGTTGTCGGCTATACCAAGAACGATTTGCAGATGTGGACGGACTGTGTGTCCCGCCTTGTTACAGCGGCGGGTGCTACTGCCGACGATATCGTGCAGATAGCCTTCGGATACGGTCTTTTCACCGGCGCACTTGGTCTCCACTACGGACTTGAGAATATTGGCGCTACCGTTGTTCCCACTTCCACGGGAAATACCGAAAAACAGCTTAAAATGATGAAGGATCTCGGTACCACCGCGCTGGTTTCCACTCCTTCCTATGCGCTCTATATCGCCGAGGTGGCTCGCGATATGGGTATCGACTGCCGTGAGCTTAATGTGCGACTCGGTCTGTTCGGCTCGGAGGGCTGTTCAAATGAGATGCGCGGCAAGGTCGAGGAGGCTTGGAATCTGTTCGCTACAGATAACTACGGCATGAGCGAGCTGTGCGGACCCGGCGTATCGGGCGAATGCCGCTACCGCTGTGGAATGCACTTCGCGGAGGATCATTTCCTGCCCGAGATCATCGACAGCGCTACCGGTGATGTCAAGGCGCGCGGTGACCAGGGCGAGCTGGTCGTTACCACCCTCTCCAAGGAAGGTATACCGCTCCTTCGTTACCGCACCAAGGATATCACACGCATCCACTACGAAAAGTGCGAGTGCGGCAGAACCCATGCACGTATGGAAAAGCCCATGGGACGCGCGGACGATATGCTCAAGATCAAGGGCGTCAACGTATTCCCGACTCAGATCGAAAGCGTGCTTGTAAGCATTCCCGAGGTTGGTCCTCAGTATCAGATCGTGCTTGGCACCAAGAACTATATGGATACCTTCGAGATCAACATCGAGGTTCTGGATGCTGGCATGCTTACCTCCTACAAGGCGCTTGAGGAGCTACAGCTTAAGGTGCGCCACAAGCTCCAGACCGTGCTCGGACTTGATGCGAAGATAAATCTCGTCGAGCCGAAGTCACTTGAGCGTTTCGTCGGAAAGGCAAAGCGCGTCATCGACAACCGTCAGAAATAATTCGGTTTTAATTAAAAAATATAATGCGGAGAAATTGACATGAAAAAGATAATGCTCGGCAACGAAGCCGTTGCGCGCGGCCTTTATGAAGCAGGCGTGCACTTTGTTTCCAGTTACCCGGGTACTCCCAGTACCGAGATCACCGAAGCGGTGGCAAAATACGATGAGATCTACGCCGAGTGGGCACCCAACGAAAAGGTAGCACTTGAAGCGGCGCTTGGCGCGGCGATCGGCGGCGGACGCTCCTTCTGCGCAATGAAGCACGTCGGTCTCAATGTTGCCGCTGACCCGCTGTTTATCACCTCCTACACAGGAGTCAACGGCGGATTTGTCATCGGCGTTGCCGATGACCCCGGTATGCACTCCTCCCAGAACGAACAGGACAGCCGTCACTACGCAATCGCGGCAAAGCTCCCCATGCTGGAGCCGTCCGATTCCGGTGAGTGCCTTAATTTCACAAAGCTGGCGTATGAATATTCGGAAAAGTTCGATACTCCCTTCATTCTGCGTCTTAACACCCGTGTTTCCCACTCTCAGTCGGTAGTCGAAACCGCTGACCGTGCAAATATCCCCGTAAAGCCTTATGAAAAGGATATTACCAAGCACGTTATGATGCCTGCAATGGCTCGCGGCAGACACGTTGTGGTGGAAAAGAGACTTTCCGACCTTTCTGAGTTCGCAGAGAACTGTCCCTTTAACAAGATAATCGAGAATGACGGTGCCAAGGTTGGTATCATCACCTCCGGACCTTCGTTCTGCTATGCGTCCGAGGCATTCGGTGATACTGCGTCTTATCTTAAGCTAGGTATGGTAAATCCCCTGCCGAAGAAGTTGATCGCGGATTTCGCGGCTAAATACGATCGCGTGATCGTTATCGAGGAGCTTGATCCCATCATCGAGACTCATGTTAAGGCAATGGGTATTGCCTGCGACGGCAAGAATCTGCTTCCCATCTGCGGTGAGTTCTCCCAGGAGCTTATCTCCGAAATTTTACTTAACAAAAAGAATGATTATTACGCCTTGGAAGATAACATCCCCGTTCGTCCTCCCGTGCTTTGTCCAGGTTGTCCCCACAGAGGCGTATTCTACCTCTTCAAGAAGCTGGGACTCTACGTCAGCGGCGACATCGGATGCTACACCCTTGGTGCGGCTGCACCTCTCTCGGGTATGGACACCACCCTCTGTATGGGTGCATCTATCTCCGCCCTCCACGGTTTTGCCAAGGTGCGCGGTGAGGAGGATAAGAGCGTTGCCGTTATCGGTGACTCCACCTTTATGCATTCGGGTATCACCGGACTTATCGACATTACCTACAACAAGGGTATTTCCACTGTTGTTATCGTTGATAACTCCATCACCGGTATGACCGGTCATCAGCAGAATCCCTGCACCGGCTTCACATTAAAGGGCGAGCCTGTAACAGGCATCATGCTTGAAAATATCGCAAGAGCCGCAGGTGTTGATGAGGCACACATCCGCGTAGTGGATCCCGGTGACCTTAAGGCTACCGAGGCTGTACTCAAGGAAGAGCTTGCGGCAAAATGCCCGTCTGTAATCATCTGCCGCCGTCCCTGCGCACTTCTCAAATACGTCAAGCGCGAGCCTGCGCTGACCGTTGACAACGCAAAGTGCATCGGATGCAAGCAGTGCATGAAGATCGGTTGCCCCTGCATATCTATTGTTGACGGCAAGGCGAGAATTGACGCCACACTTTGTACCGGCTGCGGTCTCTGCAAGCAGATGTGCAAGCCCGGCGCTATAGGCTGAGGAAGGGAGACATGAAAATGACTAAAAATATTATGATAGTAGGCGTTGGCGGACAGGGTTCGCTGCTCGCCAGCCGTATCCTCGGCAACGCAGTACTGCTCCAGAACTACGATGTTAAGGTTTCCGAGGTTCATGGAATGAGTCAGCGCGGCGGCTCAGTTGTGACTTATGTAAAATACGGTGAGAAGGTGGCATCCCCCGTCATCTGCCGCGGTGAGGCGGATATCATCATGTCCTTTGAACTTCTCGAAGCCGCAAGATGGCTGTCTTACCTTAAAAAGGACGGCGTTATTATCACTAACACTCAGCAGATAAACCCCATGCCGGTTGTCACCGGCGCGGCGGAGTATCCCGCGGAGCTTGTTTCAAAAATGAAGGCAACCGGTGCAAAGGTTATTGCCGCTGATGCGCTTGCCATCGCACGCGAGGCGGGCAGTGAGAAGGCGGTTAACGTAGCGCTGATCGGTCTTATGGCACACGCCCTTGGCTTTGATACCGAGATCATGCACGAGGCGATAAAAATGTCCGTGCCCGAAAAGTTTATTGAGCTTAATCTTAAAGCGTTTGACCTCGGAGCAAAGTATTCAAATTAATGATACCGGATTTGTTTTAGACCATTTGCAAAAAATGACTTTATTCCCAAGATAACAGATATAAGGAGACGATACCCATGGCGAAATATTTCAATAAGGACATAGAGACCGCCTCACGCGATGAGCTCTATCATCTTCAGTCCTACAACCTTATCAAGACTGTTAAGCACGTCTATGAGAATATGCCAATGTACAGAAAGCGCATGGACGAGGCAGGCATTAAGCCCGAGGATATCCATTCTGTGGATGATCTTCATAAGCTGCCCTTTACCAACAAAACCGACCTGCGCGATGAGTATCCTTACGGTATGTTCTGCGTTGCGCCCAAGAATCTTATCAGAATTCACGCATCATCCGGTACTACCGGCAAGCAGACGGTTGTGGGTTATACACAGCACGATATAGACCTGTGGGCTGAGTGTGCGGCGCGTGCACTTGTAGCGGCAGGTGCAGATAAGGACGATTTTGTCCACGTTTCCTACGGTTACGGTCTCTTTACCGGCGGTCTCGGACTTCATGACGGTGCTCAGAAGATGGGCGCTACCGTAATTCCCGCATCCAGCGGCAACACCGCACGTCAGGTGACCATGCTTCAGGATTTCGGTTCATCCATCCTTTGCTGTACTCCCTCGTATGCGCTGTTCATCGCCGACACATTAAAGGAGCAGGGAATTACTCTTGACAAGATCCACCTGAAGGCAGGAATCTTCGGTGCAGAGCCCTGGACTGAGGAGATGCGTGCAGAAATCGAGGAGCGCCTCGGCATCAAGGCATACGATATCTACGGACTTTCCGAGATCTCCGGCCCCGGCGTTGCATTCGACTGCGAATGCCAGAACGGAATGCACGTAAACGAGGATAACTTCTTAATCGAGATCATCGATCCCGAAACCGGTGAGGTTCTTCCCGACGGTGAGCTTGGTGAGGTGGTATTCACTTGTATCACCAAGGAAGCGCTCCCGCTGATCCGCTACAGAACCCACGATATTTCGTCCATCACCCACGAAAAATGTGCCTGCGGACGTACTTTTGTCCGTATGCAGAAGCCCTGCGGACGCTCGGACGATATGCTTATCATCCGCGGCGTAAACGTGTTCCCGTCTCAGATCGAGTCGGTGCTTCTTAACTGCGGTGAGGTCGACCCGCACTACATGATCTACGTCGACAGAAAGAATAATACCGATACCATGGAGATCCAGGTTGAGGTAAGCGCGGCTAACTTCTCCGACCACGTTAAGGGCATGGAGGAGCTTGCGGCAAAGATCAACGCAGGAATGCAGTCAACGCTTGGACTTTCCTCAAAGATCACATTTGTTGAGCCTGGTACGATTCCGAGAAGCGAAGGCAAGGCAAAGCGTGTAATCGACAAGAGAAAGCTTCATTAAGAAACAAATCATAACTTCTATATCAAGGAGGAAATATATTATGATTATCAAGCAGATTTCCATTTTCGTTGAGAATAAACCCGGTAGACTCGCTGAGATCACCGGCATTATCGCAAAGAACGATATCAACATCCGTGCGCTTTCTGTTGCGGACACCACCCACTTCGGAATCCTGCGCATTATCGTTGACAATCCCGAGGAGGTTGAGCGCGTACTGCGTGAAGCGGGACTGACCGTTTCCATCACCAGCGTTATCACCGCCTGCATCCACAACCGTCCCGGCGGACTTGCTGAGGTGCTGTCACTTCTCGCGGACAATGATATCGCCATCGAGTATATGTACGCATTTATTGCCAAGAGCGAGAACGAAGCGTACGTCGTAATGCGCATCGAGGCGGAGACTGCGGCAGTGCAGCTGCTTAAGGCACACGGCTTTGAGGGCATGGAATAAGAAATAAAAAGAGTGCTGTACAAACGTGCAGCACCCTTTTTTTATGTTCGATGTTTTGTCCTTTCGTGAGCGAAGTGTGAGCGATTGAGTGGAAAATGTGATCAATTATAATAATTATTGGCACATAATGACCAAACCATCATATCGTGATATTATTATAACATACAGTTTTATATTTTGCAAGGGTCACTGCGCTTTGATGGCGCGCTAAAAGATAATTTGGCGCACAAGGGGAAAACATAATGAAAACAACTGCAGTACGTCTGCATGACGCCTATAAACTCTCGATGGATACCTTCGAGCTGCCGGAGATTACCGAGGACGAGGCACTTTTCGAGCTTGGTAAGACAGATCCCCTCTGCGCCGAGCTTGCAAGGATAGTTGCCGCAAACGGAGGCCTATGGTGCGCCGAAGCGGAGGCATATCTTCTCGCCAATGCAAAGCGCGTGTGAGGGCGTTTGAACCTTACAATTATTTAACAATACGTCCCGTGAATCTTTATAAACGGTTCACCATTGTGCATAAAAACGTCGAACTTTATTCATATTTGTCTGATATAATAAATGCAGAATCAAAGGTCATGACTGCATGTGTAAAATTCGAAACATATGTGAAATTTCGGGGGTTTTATGTTCGGTAATACAGATGATGCTCGAACCAAAACTGAAGATATGCAAAATAACGAATCCTGCTTCGGCGGATTCGGGGGACGGTTCTCATACGAGCGCTGCCGTCGCGACGAGGGCGCCAGACGCATCACCGCGGCGGGTATTGTATCGGTTATCTGCGCGTGCGTCATGGTAGGTGCATTCGGTGCGCTGTGCGGAATCGTGACTTTTCAGATCGTTGAGGCGAACAAGCAGTTATATTTCCCAGGCGGGGATATAGTGGGCTTTGAAAGTGGTGTGAAAGAGGCATCTCAAGTGGAGGTGCCGCGGCGAGACTACGCTTTACTCTCAACAGACGATGAGTTATCCATGTTTGAGACCGTGACAAGCGAGGATGCCGCGCGCTACCGTGTGCCGACGGGTGTAATGCTGAAGCGAGTGGAGGAAGAATCCGAAGCCTACACAGTGGGTTTTCGCGCCGGCGACATCATAGTTGACATTAACGGCTCAGCCGTGACAGATGTTAACGCCATGAACGCCATACTTGCCTCAAGGGAGGCTGAAACCGAAACCAAGGTTACGGTTTTCAGAGATAATGTATATTTGATTTTAAAAATTGAATATTGAAAATAAGCGAGTCGCATTTTTGTGGCTCCCACTTTTTTGCGGGCGCGCACTCGCAAAAAAGTGCGCGTATCCACAGACAACTACGAAATTTTCGACAAAAAACCACAAAATCCATTAAATAATATTGACAAACAGTTAAAAATGTGGTAACATTTATGTATCACATATATTGGAGGACAATACAATGCAAAAACTTTCCACTAAGCGCATAATGGCGCTTGCGGTGATCGTTATGCTGATCATGTCCGTGTTCACATTTGGCGTGTATGCCGAGGGAACGGATACAATCGCGATTACCGAGACCGAAGTGCTGGATGAAAGCATTTCTGAAGAGGCTGCAGCTGAGGATGACGGCGCAAACGGCTTCTATGCTACCTTTTGGGCACTTGTTCCGCCGATCATCGCGATCGCTCTCGCGCTGATCACAAAAGAGGTTTATTCCTCTCTGTTCGTGGGTATCCTTGCAGGTGGTCTGCTTGCAACGAGCTTCAGTCCTCTGGGTACCGTTGACGCCATCATCAATGACGGTCTTATCTCCGCCGTATCGGGCAACGCGGGTATTTTTATATTCCTCGTTCTCCTCGGCATCATGGTTGCGCTGATCAATAAGACCGGCGCGACAGCCGCATTCGGTAAGTGGGCTCAGACTCACATCAAGACACGCGTTGGTGCACAGCTTGCTGCATTTGCACTTGGCGTGCTCATTTTTATCGATGACTACTTCAACTGCCTTACCGTCGGCTCGGTTATGATGCCTGTTGCCGACGCACATAAGGTATCCCGTGCAAAGCTGGCGTTCATCATTGACGCTACCGCGGCTCCCATCTGTATGATCGCTCCGATATCATCCTGGGCGGCAGCTGTTTCCTCTTATGCAGAGGGCACAGGCTATAGCGGACTTGAACTGTTCGTTCGCGCTATTCCGTTCAACTACTACTCTCTCATGATGATCGTATTTTTAGTACTTATGATATTGCTTAAGGTCGAATTCGGTCCTATGGCAAAGCATGAGAAGAACGCTATCGAAAACGGCGATCTCTTCACAACCGGCGTTTCCACCAACAAGGCAAACGAAGAGCTTGAAGTCAACGAAAAGGGTAAGGTCATCGACCTTGTACTTCCCGTACTCGTACTCATTGGCATTTGCGTATTCGCACTGGTTTATGTTGGCGGTATTCTCTCCGGTGTTGACTTCATCACCGCATTCGGTGATACCGATGCGACCGTTGGACTTCCTTGGGGTGGTCTTATCGCTGTTATTATCACCATCATCTACCTTCTTTGCCGCCGTGTTGTTTCCTTCAAGGACGCAATGGCTTGCATCCCGAAGGGCTTCAATGCAATGCTTCCCGCGATCACCATTCTTACCTTTGCAACTGCACTTAAGAACATGACCGGTCTTCTCGGTGCTGATGCGTTTATTGAAAACGCTATGCTGTATGCAGCTCCCGGTCTTGCTCTGTTCCTTCCTGCTGTTGTATTCATCGTAGCTTGCCTGCTCGCGTTTGCTACCGGCACCTCTTGGGGCACCTTCGGTATTCTTATCCCGATCGTTGCGGCTATATTCGATCCTACAAGCTCCCTCTACTTCATCGGTATGTCCGCCTGCCTCGCAGGTGCGGTTTGCGGTGACCACTGCTCGCCTATCTCCGACACGACCATCATGTCGTCTGCCGGTGCGCGCTGTGACCACATCAACCACGTATCCACCCAGCTTCCTTATACGATCACCGTTGCTGTTTGCTCATTCGTAGCATACATCGTCGGCGGTCTCACCCAGAACGGTTGGATCGGACTTATTGTTGCGGCTATCCTTACCGTAGGTGTAGTTGTTGCTGCTAAGTTTATAGGTAAATCACGTAAGGTCTAATTATATTGGCGTCAGCCGACGGGGATTCCTCGGAAAAACCGAGGAATCCCCTTTTTATTGACTTTTGCTTATAGGAACGGATGTTGTCTGTCAAAATTTAAGATTAATTTATTCCGTTCAAGTATCAAATAATACCGTTTCTGAGATGTAAAGATTGTACAAATCGATGTATGGATAGACCTTGACAAAATTGTTAAGGCGATGTATAATATTAAAAGATGAATTTTTGCGGAGTACCGCGAATAAGATACTTGGAGATGATATTAAATGGATCCTCAAAACAGACAGCAAAATGTTCAAAAATGGCTCAATATTTCAGTGCTTGCGATGCTGATGTTCATCTGCCTCGGCTTCTGCAGCTCCAATAAGAGCCTGTATCTTGCCGCTATTACCGACGCACTGGATATCAAGCGAAGTGTATTTTCCCTTGCCACCAGCTGCAGATTCGTAGTAACTGCCATCATCAATATTTTCTTCGGTCAGTTTGTGGCGAAATTCGGCACCAAAAAGCTAATTTTAGTGGGTATCGTCACCCTTATGGCGTCGGTATTCTTTAACTCCATCGCAAACAGTATGCCGCTGTTTTTCCTTGCGGAGATCCTTTCTGGTATCGGATTCTCCTGGGCGGGTACCACCATCGTAGGATGCGTTGTGGGCAACTGGTTTGACGAGAACCGCGGTACTGTCACCGGCGCAGTGCTGTGCTGTAACGGTCTCGGCGGTGCGCTTGCGGCGCAGATCGTGTCCCCGCTTATAAATGCCGAGGGCAATCCCTTCGGATACCGCAACGCTTATCGTTTGATATTTGTGATCCTTGCCGTACTGTTTGTAGTGGCGGCGATCCTGTTCCGTGACAAGACCGCGACCGAGGGCAAAGCTCCTGCCAAGAAGAAAAAGAAGGGCAGAAGCTGGGTAGGCATCTCCTACTCGGAGGCTCTTCGCAAGCCCTATTTCTACGGAGCGGCGATCTGTATCTTTATCACAGGTATGGTGCTCCATGGCGTAAACGGTATCTCCGCCGCGCACATGAAGGACGTAGGCGTTGACGCCGCGTTTGTGGCAACAGTGCTCAGCATCAGCTCGCTCTGCCTCACCGGCTCAAAGTTTATGGCGGGCTTCCTCTACGATAAGTTAGGCCTTCGTGCTACCATGACCATCTGCTCTACTGCGGCGATGCTGACAATGGTGACACTGGCACTGGTCTCTGACTCGCTCACCGGCAGAACTGTAGCGATCATCTACGCAGTATGCAGTGCAGTGGCACTTCCGCTGGAGACTGTCATGCTTCCGCTGTATGCGGGCGACCTGTTCGGCGACAAGGACTATAACAAGGTAGTCGGTATCTTCGTATCCTTCAACACCGCAGGCTATGCGCTTGGTTCTCCTGTAGCAAATCTTGGCTATGATATTGCGGGCAACTACACCGGTATGCTTATTCTTTTCAGCATTCTCATGCTGGCAGTAGTAGTGGCACTTCAGTTTGTCATAGTTGCCGCTCACAAGATACAGAAGAAGGTGCTTGCAGAGGCTGAGACTGCTGAGATCGCAGCATCAGAAACTGAGGCTGTAAAATAATCGGCAAGTACATATGAAGATCAAGGAAAAATGCCTTCCGTGCATGGTAAACCAGGCGATCAAGACCGCGAAAATTGCAAACGCCGCCAACCGTGAGGAGCTTTACAAAAAAATATTCGCTCAGATGAGCGAAATGACATTCGATATGACAACTCCCGAGGTGGTAGGTGACGGTAACGAGATCATCAAGGCTCATGTAGGCTGTACCGACCCCTACGGCGAGATCAAGGCACATTACAACCGCCTGTTTTACGAAAAGCTGGGTGTCTATGAGGCGAAAGCCGAGAATTTTTACACGGCGGTGAAATACGCCATTGCGGCGAATATCATCGATTTCAATCCCGTTTACTTAAACGTCGGCGAGGAGATCGACCGTGTATTCGGCGACATCGACAGCCTCACGCTGACGGTGGATCACATCAATGCGCTTGAAGCTGATCTTGGCTGTGCGAAAACTGTTCTGTATCTTGGCGATAATTGCGGCGAGATCTGCTTTGATAAGCTGCTGATAAAGCACATAAGAAAGCTGAACCCCCACTGCAAAGTGTACTATGCAGTTCGCGGTGCGGCGGTGATCAACGATAACACCGTTGAGGATGCGCTTTCGATCGGCATGGACGAGGTTGCGACGGTTATCTCCAACGGCGACAATTCGCCTGGGACAGTGCTTTCTCGCGTCAGTCACGAATTCCGCAGTCTGTTTGACACGGCAGACGTAGTTATCTCAAAGGGGCAGGGCAATTTCGAGACCCTTCATGATTCAGGTCGGGCGATCTACTTCATGCTGATGGCAAAATGCGACGTGGTTGCCGAGGAGCTCGGCGTGCCGCTTAAGTCGCTGATATGCAAGAAGATAGGCTGACTATATTTAATATAAAACCGGTATGGAAGACCCTTGGTCGCCCATACCGGTTTAAATTTATCATGATAAATGATTATTAAAAATATTATTTATAGCGTCTGAGCTCTTTTCTGTGCCTTCTTGCCACGGCGCGCTCCTTTGAGCGGCGGTGCTTTATAATATCCCGTACCTTGCGGGTCTGGCTTGTGGAGAGGGCATTCTTTTTGCCGCTTTTCTTTATGAAATCCACAAGCTCGTCCGATTTTATAACATATTTATTGCTATGCGTAAATGTGACACGGCGTGAGGTGAACACCACAACGCTTGATATCGGTACATTGTAGTGACCCTCCGCGCGGAGTAGCTCACCGACTATTTTCGAGTGAGTCTTGTTCTGCCGCAGGGGGTTGTAGAAGGAGATTTTTTTGTCGTTGTATGTCTGCCACCAGAATTTCTCGTCAGCGGGACAGCGGATGTTGCCGTTATGGCTCTTGACCTCGATGACGCACACGCCTGAACGGGTGACTACAAGATGGTCGATCTCGGCGTGCTTATTATTTTGGCTGTTCAGGTAAGGGAGAAAAACTCCCGAAAATACCGCATCATCGCCGAAGGCTTTCTTTAGCATCGCATCAATGCGTGCCTCGCTCTCGCGGCCGTAGCTCTCGATCTTACGGCGTTTTGCGGCGGTCTGAAATTTGATGAGCAGAACGAAAACGATCGCAGAAACGGTGATCACACCGAAAAGCGCCGACGCAATGATTATGACGGTTTGCAGTGTTTCGTTCATATTTATCCTTACAGTTGTTATTTATCCCGTAGGGCGAGTTTTCTTCGCCCTAACGGGAAATATTATTCTTATTCGATTGTCTTTAAGTAATTAACAACGTCACCTACCGAGATGAACTTGGAAAGCTGATCGTCGTCGATGGTCACGCCAAGCTTATCCTCGCAGAGCAGGATAAGATCAGCAAGCTCAAGGGAGTTGATACCGAGATCCTTGGTCAGCTCGGCATCCATGGTGATAAGCTCCTCGTCAACATTAAGCTCCTCAACGAGGATGGTTTTGAATTGATCGTACATTGTAGAATACCTCCGAAAGATTATTTATAAAGGAATCGTTTGATCTTCTTTGAGGAGGTCTTTTCAAACTCCTCGCGTCTTATTTCAACCTCAGTCATATGCTTGAAGGAGGGCAGGGTTCTGTTCACATCCATGACGGCGTCGTGGATGATCTTGTAGATCTCCTCATCGCTCTTATCTGTGAGCTTGTCATAATCGGGATAGATCAGCGCGGTAATGGCGATCTCGCCGGATTCATCGGCGCGTCCGATGACCACGGACTCCTTGATAAGCTCCAAATGGGAAAGATGCTCCTCAAGCTCCTCGGGGAACACGTTCTTGCCGTTTGAAAGGATGATGACATTCTTCTTTCTGCCGGTGATAAAGACGTATCCGTCGTCATCAAGGTAGCCGATGTCGCCGGTGCGGAACCATCCGTCCTCGGTGAACACAGCTTTTGTGGCTTCCTCGTTCTTGTAGTAGCCCATCATGACGTTGTCACCCTTAACAAGGATCTCGCCGGTCTCATCATCCTCGGATGCCTTGTCGATCTTGACTGAAACTCCGTATACGGGCAGACCTACCGAGCCGAAGCGGGGCTTTCTGTCCGGGGGATTGCAGGCAACAAGCGGTGCACACTCGGTGATGCCGTAGCCCTCGTAGATCGTGATGCCGAAGGCGTAGAAATCTCTGAGTATTTCGGGGCTGACGGGAGCGCCGCCGCAGATGATGGATTTAACCTCACCGCCAAGCGCGCCTGTGATCTGGGAGAACAGCTTCGGACGTATGTCGATGCCAAGCTTAAGCGCGGCAAGCGCTAGCTTTTTGCCGGCCTCCACCTTCTTTTCCATACCTTTTTTGCGTATCTCGTCGCGGATACGCTTGTGGATGGTCTCAACGAACAGCGGAACAAGCACCAGCGCGTTGGGCTTGAAGCTTGCAAAGTTGCGCATAACGTACTTCAAGCTGTCGTTGATGAACTCGGATGCGCAGATGTTGAGTGCCGCTAGATGTGAGCAGGTCATCTCGTATGTATGGTGCTGAGGAAGCACCGACACGAGACGGGTTGAGCTGTCATAGGGGGTAGTCTTGCAGGCGGCGTAGGAAGCGGCGCAGAGGTTGCGCTCACAGAGCATAACGCCCTTGGATGTTCCCGTGGTGCCCGAGGTGAAGAGGATGGCGCACATTTTTTCAAGATCGGGCTTGTAATCGTAGTAGGAGGTATCGCCGTTATCTATAGCCTGCTTTCCGAGAGCAAGGAAGTCCGCCCATGGAAGCACATGAGGTCTGTGGGGGAGGGTATCATCGACGGTATCCTCACCGCTCATTGGGATGTAGTACTCCAGCATCGGCAGATCCTTCGCCATAGATGTGATAATGCCCTTGAAGGTGGGCGAATACACGATAGCCGAGCATTCGGCGCGGTTCAAAAAGTTAACGATCTGATCGTGAGCCGTCTCGCGGTCGAGGGGGACGATTACGCCGCCTGATGCGACCGTTGCAATATAGGTGACAGTGGTCTTTGCACTAGTCTCGCTGATCACCGCAACGTGCTTGCCCTGAAGTCCCAGGGTAATAAGCGCGGTACCAACCTGTTCGCACTCGGCCTTAAGGCGATTGTAGCTGAAGTGAATTTCCTCTTTTCCTTCCTTGTAGACGTAAAGATCCTTTTCGCCTGCAGCATCGGCGCAGTTAAGGACCATATCACGCAGACTTGGAATCTGACGAAGCTCTTCACGTTTTTGTTTGTTCATTAGTGTATAACCTCTTAAATATTTATTGGTATTTTATGCTGTTTTTGCATTTCAGCACACAGTGGTCTGAACACACATTTACATTATACAATATTATATTGTTTTTGTCAAGAGGTAATGCGACATTTATCGCGTACTCCCAAATCACACCGCCCGCGTAAGATGTGCCAGCTTTTCGCGGTCGCCTTCGCAGAGGTAGGGGGAAAGGGTCTCGTACACGCGGCTGTGATATTCGTTTAATTTGCGTATGTCGGACGCGTCGAGAATGGAAATATCGATGCCGTCGAGGTCAATGGGGCAGTAGGTGATATTTTCAAAGCACATGAACTGTCCGTATTCGCCTGCGAAGGCTTTCTTGCAGATCAGCTCATTCTCGATGCGGATGCCGTGGCTTCCTTCGACGTAAATGCCAGGTTCGTCGGAGGTGATCATGTTCTCCTCGATCTTAGCCGCACTGCGTTCCCAATGGATGCTGTTGGGCCCCTCGTGGACGGAGAGCAGATGTCCCACGCCGTGACCCGTACCGTGGCGGAAATCGATGCCGTGCTCCCACATAAGCTGACGGGTTACGATATCCAGTGCTACGCCTGTCGCGCCCTCAAGGAAGGTGAGATTTGCAAGTCTCAGCGTACCCGCGGCGACCAATGTGTAGTGTAGCTTTACTTCCTCGGGAATGTTGCCAAGAACAAAGGTGCGGGTGGTATCGGTGGTACCCTCAAGATAGTGGCCTCCTGAGTCGATGAGCAGCATGGGCACGGGAGCGTCCTTATCCACCTTCACAAAGCTGTCCTCGGTGGCGGAATAATGTGCCATAGCAGCGTTTGGACCAAAGGCACAGATAGCGCCGAAGGATTCGTCAAGATAGGTGACACCCACGATTTCTGCACACTCGCGGCGGTAAGCGATCAGCCGCTTTTCTACGGAAAGCTCGTCAAATGCGGTTTCGCCGTACTTTAATTCAAGCATCATCTTTGTGAGCGCAAGCCCCTCTGCTATGTGAGCCCTTCGTGTGTTTTCAAGCTCAGTGGGATTCTTTTTGGCTTTTAAGATAACCGTAGGATTCTTGGCATCCACCACCTTAGCGCCCGACAGCGCAGATACGATCGACTCGGATACGGCGGTCTTGTCTACCATAACGCTGCCCGTAAGCTTTGCAAGCTCGGTGTAAAATTCATCGTAAGCATAAACGTCCACGCCCTCAGTAACGAGGGATGCCTTTACATCGGAGATGGCATCGGGATTTACGAACAGCTTATCCTCCGTGTCCGTGATTATGGTATAGGAGAGGAACACGGGAGTATTCTGCACGTCATCGCCGCGCAGATTGTAGAGCCACGCGATGTCGCATAGGCTTGACATAACCAGGGCGGTGCAGTCCTTATCACGCAGTGAAGCGCGGACGTCGGCTAACTTCTCCGCATGGGTCCTGCCGCAGTATTTTGTGTCGTAGCGCCAGATCTTGGATGCGGGGAGTGCGGGGCGGTCAGACCAGATAAGCGCCGCATAGTCGGTATCGGTAAGGAGGGAAGCCCCTTCGGGCAGCTTTGCGCGAAGTGCGTCCGCCACCCGCGCGGAGACGCATTTGCCGTCGAAAGCGAGTGTTTTTAAGCCCTTTTCTGTGTCGCGCAGGAGGGAAAGAATATACTCGGTGGGCGTGGGGACGCCTTTGGTGCCGTAGCGCATAAGGTCGATGGTACTGCCTGCAAGCTGACGCTCCGCCTGGATATAGTAGCGGCCGTCGGTGAACAGCTTTGCGTCATCCTTCGTTATAACAAGAGTACCCGCCGAGCCGGTGAATCCCGAAATATAGGCGCGCGCCTTGAAATAGCTTCCGACGTATTCAGACTGATGGTAGTCATCGGAGGTGACGAGCAGGATATCCGCGCCGCGCTTCGACATTTCGGCGCGCAGAGCGGCGAGCTTTTCGATTGTGGTCATGTGTGCTTTCCTTTCGTGTTACTTTATGATGATCTCGCCGTCGCGGCAGTCAAGCTCGGTTTCATAGAATCGCTTCATGGCGGCGATTATGTGTTTTACGTCATTTGCGCCCGCGGTCTCGTAGGAGGAGTGCATGGCGAGCTGAGCAAGACCAATGTCCACAGCGGACATGGATACCTGTGAGTTTGAGATGTTGCCGAGTGTGGAGCCGCCGCGCATATCCGATCGGTTGGCGAATACCTGTACGGGCACCTCTGCCGAGCGGCAGATCTCACGGAAAACGGCGGATGAGACCGCGTCCGTGGTGTAAAGCTGGGATGCGTTGTATTTCATTACTACGCCCTTGTTCATTTCCGGGCGGTGAGTAGGATCGGCAAGTCCGGGGTTATTGGGATGCACCGCATGGGCGTTGTCCGCCGAAAGGAGCATGGACTGCGCCGCCGCTATGCGGATATCGCCACCGAAGGCGTCGCAGATGCGGGAGAGTACATCATAAAGGAAGGTAGACGCCGCGCCCTGCTGGGTACCGCTTCCGACCTCCTCGTTATCGGAGACAAACATAACGGGGGTCATCCTACGCTCGTCCGCCTCGCGGAGCGCACACAGCGATGAATAAGCGCATTCAAGATCGTCGAGCTTCGGCGAGGAGATAAATTCATTATTCGCGCCCCATATTGACGGCGACTGACGGTTATATAAAAACAGCTCGTGAGAAATGATGTCCGAGACGGACACGCCCGCACTTTCGGCGACTGCTTTCATAAACGTGCCCTTCGCCGATCCGTCGCCGTAAAGCGGCACCAGATCGGAGGCGGGATTATAGGTCTTTCCGTTATTGGGATTATCCATGTGGATGGCGATGTGGGGTATCAGCACAAGATCGCGGTCGACGTCCACAAGTCGTGAGGAAATACCGTGCTGGGTGCGCACCATGATGCGTCCAGCCACGGACAGCGGACGGTCAAACCAGGAGTCAAAGATCATGCCGCCGTAGCGCTCGGTGTTGAGGCGGGTATACATCCCGCCCTCAAGCTCGGGGTTATCCTTAACCTTGAAGGTAGGCGAATCCGAATGAGACGCCGTGATCATGAATTTGGGCATTTCAAGCTCTGATGGCACAGAGAAGGCGATGATGCTAGATCTGTTGCGGGTGACATAATATTTCTCGCCGCAGACAAGCTCCCACGGTTCACCCTCATAAAGGGCGGTATAGCCGTCATCCGCAAGGGCGGCGGCGATGTTTTCCACTGCGTGGAAGCAGGAGGGGGATTTCTTTATAAATTCAAGTAAGCTCTCGGTGCAGTTCACTTTATTCCTCCGTTTTTTTGTTTTTTTAAAATACAATAGTGCATAATCTTACAGTCTGCAGGGGCGGATAACAAATCCGCCCCTACGGGAATTATTGGCTTTCGGGTATGGTTGCTTAAACTTACGTTGATATTTGCATATACGAAGTTTTCTAAGATTATATATTCCTATCATTATGAAAAATATCTTCAAGAATATGATAACATAATTTCAAGCCGATGTCAATAATTTTGCTGATATTTGAAGTCTTTACATCACATTGCAAATGTGGTGCCACCGATATTCTCACCGCCCATGCGGCAGTTTACCGCCGCGGCAAATTCCGCGCCGCATTCGAGGATGACCTCACAGCGCTTGTCACCGTCAAGAAATACGACGGAATAAGTCTCGGCAAGCGGATTCTGAACGTAGTTGTATTTCTTGTCGGCTATGTTTTTTTTGGCACTTTTATCAATGGATTCAATGCAAAAAATGGAGACGTGGCATAGCTTTACGTCCTTTTTGCCCTGCTTTTTGAAGACGAGGAGATCGGACGTTCCGTTGTCTCTGTCATCTATAATGTAGCGGTAATCGCTCAGTACATAGCGCACGAGCACCTGCAGTCCTGCCACAAGCAAGGCGATGGCGATGAGCTGAAATACTGCCTTATATGGAAGAAACGAGGACAGCGCCATAAGTACAAAGCCCGTCAGGATAAAGAGGAAGGCAAGTCGGCGGGCTGTTGGTGTTTTTTTAGGGGTGTAGGTCATTTTTTAGCTCCTTTATCGTGGATTCACCTCTCCATGGGAGAGAAGCACCTGTCCGTCTCTTATTGTCAGTGTGCCAAATGAGGCGGGGAGTCCGTCCTTTGGCAGGGCGGCGCTTCCGGGATTGAACAACCACAGCGGCTTTGAGCCGAGGTCGCGGTATTCGAGGACGCGCTCGTGGGTATGACCGAACATCGCGATGTCAGCGCCCGCACGACGGGCATAGGCTTCAAGCTCGCCGAGATAGAATTTCACGCTCCTTGTGTGGCCGTGGAGTATCAGCACTCTTGTTTTGTCAAGTACAAGCATTTTTTCCTGATAGTCTGCCTCAAGGTATTTTGCACCGAAATCGCAGTTGCCCGCGACGGCGTGGAAGGTTAGATTCGGGTACATATCCATGGCAGGCTCGATGTCTCTGTAATTGTCACCGAGGAAGATGACTCCGTCGAGACCTGAAATACATCGTTCGATGACGCTCATAATGACGTCTGAACGTCCATGTGTGTCGGAAAAGATGAGATAATGCATATATTGCCTCCGAAACATGATTTACAAACATATTCACAAAGGGTGCGAATATACATATAATAATATCGAACAGCAGAAAGGAGTTTTGCTTATGCAGCTTGATAAAACCGCACTTGACCGTCTTTTGTCCCTTGATGACGAGACGCTGAAAAAGACCATTACCTCCCTTGCCGCCGCCGCGGGGATCGATCCGAGAGCGGCGCAGTCCGCGGTGTCCAACCTTCGGCTTGTGCGCGCCAGCCTTTCAAATGCCACCGACGCAGATATTGCGCGTGCGGCAAACATGATCGGCAAGGAAAAGGTAGAATCCATGATGGAAAATCTTAATAAGAGCGAAAACACGGGCGGTGGCGATGATGCAGGATAACGATTACGCAAAACAGCTTTCGAGCATTTTAGAGGATCCCGAAGCTATGGCAAAGGTGATGAGCCTTGCGGGCAGTCTTATGGGAAGCCTCGGCGATACGGAGAGAGCAGGGGAGCCTATGCAGCGTGTATCGGCAGAAAATGCCGACGGGGATGAGCCAAATAGCATCCCGACCAGTGTGCCGCCGCGGGATAGCGAAAAAAATACCGCGCACGGAATAGATATCGGCGCGGCATCCGCCCTTGCGGGACTTATCGGAAATGGTAAAAAGAACGATCCGCGGACGAATCTGCTTTTTGCGCTGAAGCCGTTTATGACAAACGAGCGCGCAAAAAAGATCGATATGCTCATAAAAGCCATGCGTCTTGCCGATATAGCAGGCGGCTTTATCGGCAGCGGCGGCTTGTTTTGATGAGGAGGGAGATAAATGTACGCAAGAAGCTATGACGAGGGCGAGGTGCAGAGCTTTCGCCGAGGTGAATACAACATTCCCGCCAATTATCGCGGCAACGCCTTCACCGCAGATGAGCCGCCGATAATCGAAGCAGAACCGCCGAAGAGTGCCGCTAATGAAACACAGAACATTTCCGTCGAAGCCGCAGAGCCAAAGTGTGACGATGCACACGACGTCTGCGAGTGTGCCTGCAAGGATTGTCGGGAATCGAAGCAAGCGCCGCGAGAGGGTCTGCTCAGAGGCATCCTGTCGCATTTTGAGCGGGGATTCGAGTTTGACGATCTGCTATTACTAGGTTTGGCATTTTTGATTCTGCAGGGGTCGGATGACTCAAAGAGTCGGGATGAAATGATACTGATACTGGCGTTCCTATTCCTCTGCGGATTCTGAGGGCACTTCCATAACATAGAGCACATCCGCAGACCAGACCTTGGGATCGGTTGCAATGCGCACGGTCTCGTATGAGTAAACGGGCGCGCCGTCAAGGGTGGTACTTGCGGAGATTATGATGTGATGGTTAAGAGATACATAGTATTCCTCGCGCAGACCGAGGTCGCTGTAGGTATAAGCGATGTAGTAAACGTTGCCGTCCTCGGTGCTAACCATTTTAATCTCGCAGTCGGTGACGCTTGAATCTTCCGAGGGGATGTAGTCAGCCTCGTCGGAGGGTTCCGCGAAGCTTGTTTTGGGAAACTCTGCGATAGCTTCAAGCAGAGTGTTAACGGAGGGGATGCCGATCTCGTTTTCGGGGGTGATATCGGCGGCACGGGGGACTTTCCTCGATACGCCCGTCAGATTTTCGACTATGAATACTTGCTCGGCATCACCGATCTTCAGGGTTTCAAGCACATTGAACTTGCCCTTTTCATAGGCTTCGGCGCGGAATCGGTCGCCGTCGCGGTAATAGCGTATGCGCCGGGTGGACGGCTTGCCGTTATCATAGTGACTGATGTCAGCGCTGAGGTACAGTCCTTCGGGAATCGGCTCCTCATTGAATGCCGCCAAAAGGTTTTCATAGGTCACATCGAAGGTGACGACCTCGCCGTATTCGTTTTTGCCGCTTTTGACGATCTCCGTCAGTGCGCCGAGATCCCACGGGGTCTCGGCATCATCGCCCGACAGTCCAAAAATATCCTTGATAAAATCGGGCAGAAACAGAAGGTCAACGGAATACATCCAGGCAAAGACCGCACCGAACACGATGACCATTACCATAACGATGATCGCGGTACCGATAACGGTACTGCGGCTTTCATTTTCTAACTGTTTTTTCATATTTGATTATTCTCGTCGGCAGACTCTTCGGTGAGGCTTTCATATGCCGCCTTGTCCTCCCGTTTTTTGTAGTTGTCGGAGTCGACAGGATCATGAAGCTCGATGGCCATATGTGAACGGGACTTGGCGTGGCGCAGAAAATAGAAGTTCAAAAGGAAGATTGCGATGCCGACAGCGATGATTATGATAGCCCTTCCGAAGCTTTTCTCGGTGAACATGATCGCCGAGGTGCCAAGTATTGCACAGATGGCGTAAAGTATCGCCACGGACTGCTTCTGGGAGAAGCCCAGGTCAATAAGCCTGTGATGGAGATGTCCGCGGTCGGGGGAGAAGGGGTTTCTACCGTTTGCGATACGGCGGATGAATGCAAATGCTGTGTCAAAGAGGGGAAGTGCGAAGATGGAGAGGGGAACAATGAAGGAGATGACCGTGTGGAGCTTGAATACGCCCGAAATGGAGATCACCGCCATGGTGTAGCCGAGGAACAGCGCTCCTGTGTCGCCCATGAAGATCTTCGCGGGATTACTGTTGAAGGGCAGGAATCCGAGGCAGGCGCCAACTACGCTTGCGGTAAGCATAGCTGCGGCGACCTCACCCTTTAAGAGCATTACGAGCAGGAGCGAGGTGGAGCAGATGGCGGAAACTCCGCAGGAGAGTCCGTCAAGTCCGTCGATAAGATTTATGGCGTTGGTGAGACCCACGATCCACATAACGGTGATTGGTATGGAAAGGCTGCCGAAGGGAATGTGGTTGCCAAACAGATTGATGTGCTCGATGACAACTCCCTGTGACACCGCAACGAACGCCACACCAATCTGTGCGGCGAGCTTTATCCAGGCGTTGATGGAGAATACGTCATCGAGGATGCCCACAGTCACAATGATAAGACCGCCGACATAGAGTGCGATAAGCTCGGGTGACAGCTCGCAGAATACCAGCGACGCCACTACGAAGCCCGCGAATATTGCGAGGCCTCCGATAAGAGGCGTGGGCTTCTTGTGCATTCGGCGATTATCCTTCGGTACATCGATAGCGCCGATATTATACGCTAGGACGCTGACCGCAGGCGTGGCGGTAAATGTAACAAGCGCGCCGAGCACTAATGCCGTGAGCAGATATATAAAATCTGTAGCTTGCATTTTGTTAGCTCCTTGAAATTTTGTTTTTGGTTCAGACTGTATTACATCATTGACTTCACCGCATCGGCGAGGTATCCTACGCCTGCGATGATCTGCTCGTCGGAGGGGGTGGAGTAGTTGAGACGGAAGCAATTGGAGGGAGCGGAGGTGTCGCAGTTGAACGCCTGACCGGGAACGACGGCGACCTTCTTTTCCATTGCCTTCTTAATGAACTCGCCCTGATCGATGCCATCGGGAAGGGTGCACCAAAGGAACAGACCGCCCTCGGGACGGGTATACTTCACGCAGTCGGGCATAACACGGTCAAGCTCGGAGAGCATGAGTCCGCACTTGTGGCGGTACAGCTTTCTGATGCCTGCGATATGTGCGTCGATATCGCACTCGGTGATGTAGCGGTGGCAGAGCATCTGGAAGAACTGGTTGGTGTGAACGTCCTCCACCTGCTTTGCGACTACCATTTTGGTTACTACCTCTTCCGGGCCGCAGATGAAGCCGATACGCATACCTGCGGACAGCACCTTGCTGTAGGAGCCGGAGTAAACTACCATGTTATCTTTATCGAGAGACTTGATGGTGGGGATCTCCTCGCCTGCGAAGCGTAATTCGCCGTAAGGATTGTCCTCGAGGATGATTATGTTGTATTTTTTTGCAAGCTCAAGCACTGCACGACGCTTCTCAAGAGGCATACAGGTGCCTGCGGGATTTTGGAAGGTGGGGATAAGGTAGAGTATCTTCGCACGGGGACAAGCCTTTAGGGTGTCCTCTAATTTTTCAAGGTCGATGCCGCCGTCATCGCAGAGCGGAACGCCTACGGTATTACAACCGAGGGAGCGGAACGCATTCAGCGCGCCTATGAAGCTGGGGTTCTCGCAGATGACGGTGTCACCCTCGTCGCACATGGTCTTGCAGAGCAGCTCGATGCCCTGCTGACCGCCGGAGGTAACGATGGTCATCTGACCGTCCATTTTAATATCGAAGCGGTTGGTGAGGCGCGCGTTGATGTCCTCACGGAGCGCAGGATAGCCCTCGGTGATGCCGTACTGGAGCGCCTTTGACGGCTCCTCGGCGTAAATTTTCGCGGAGAGACGGGCAAGATCGTCAACGGGGAAGGATTCGGGAGCGGGATTGCCTGCCGCAAAAGAGATGATTGTGGGATCGGACAGCGCCTTGAAGATCTCACGGATAGCGGAAGGCTTAAGATCCTGCATTTTCTTTGAAATTCTGTAGCTCATGGTAATATCCTTTCGATATATGTAAATTGTGTTAATTTCTTGCATAATACTGCCTAAAACAACTGTTAATTATTATTTTACCACAAGTACACATAATATTTCAAGACTTAGGGGTTAAATTCTCTTGAAATTTTTTAGAATTTGTGGTATAATTCTCACTGTATGATGAATCATGTATGAATTTGGAGGTTTTTGAGGGAGATTTCCCGCAAAAATTGAAAATATCCGAAAGGCGGTACACAACCATGAACACAGAAGATATGGATTACTATGAATACGAGGAAAGCTTAAAGCGCTTTTCGCCGAAAAGAATAATAGGCTTTGTTTTCAAGCTGATTGCGGGGCTCATCATCGTAGGCACTTTTGCGCTCATCCTCGGTCGTTCTGCGCTTATGAAGGTGCCCAAGGCGTATACGGGGCTTACATGGACTGAAGCCGCTGTTGAGGCATATGAGGCGGGGGAGCTTGATGTACTGCTTCATACGCCATATGAAAGCTACGACGAGGACGGCTCATTCCACGTTTCCGATGTCGCCTTATCAAAGGCTACGGGTGAGGTACAGCTTACCGTGCGCTACAATAGTCGGAGCACCATAAACGAGCTAATGAACCGCTACGCGCTCACCGATCGTCCCGGCGGCGAGGTGTTCGTGTACATCCTTTCCGATGACGAAGGCAATACCTATACCGATTATGTATTTGCAGCCGCGTCCCGTCCGCTGTATGAGTTTCGACGCGTGATCTTTCAGGGCGTTGACCTTGGCGGAATCTATTTGACTCCCGAGGAGCAGGAGTATGCCAAGTTACACGCGGCTGATGAAACTGCACAGATACCCGAGCCTGAGACCAAAACACTGTATCTTGATATATACTACGGCGAGGACGTTTCCGACGATCCGCTGATGTCATACAGCTTTGTTTTGTACGACTATGATTACGGCAGTGAGGTGCCGGAGTACGAAAAGGCAGACGGAACGACGCTTGAGTTCCAGAAGGCACCTTATTATGTGTCAAACCTCAGCGAGGATAACGCGGAGACCGAAGCTAATTCTTAAAACAGTAAGGACATAAAAATGAAACTGATACAGAATCAAAATTTCCCCGAGGAGCGTGCGCTTTACGCACTTCGCGATACGCGAGTCGAGTACTGCACCTTTGCGGGTGAGGAGGACGGCGAATCCGCCTTCAAGGAATCAAGAAACATCGAGGTTGCGCACTGCACCTTCGCTCTGCGCTATCCCTTCTGGCATACAACTGCATATCATATCGCCGATTCTACACTGACCGAGACCTGCCGTGCACCGCTGTGGTACGCAAGAGAGGGTAAGATCGAGAGGGTGACAATAAACGGTCCCAAGGCACTGCGCGAGTGTGATGAGTTTGATCTTCGCGAGGTTACTGCGAGATCTGCGGAGTTTGGCTGGCGATGCCGCGACGGATATGTCAAGGACTGCACCCTTGAATCGGAATACATATTTTTCGGTGCCGAGCGCCTTCGCATGGAGAATATTACATTAAAGGGCAAATATTCCTTCCAGTACGTAAATAATCTGCATATTTTAAACTCCGAGCTTGATACCAAGGATTCCTTCTGGCACGCAAAAAATGTCCTTGTGGAGAACTCCACCGTGCGCGGTGAATACCTGGGCTGGTATTCCGAGGGGCTGACCCTCAGAAATTGTAAGATCATCGGCACACAGCCCTTCTGCTACTGCCGCGATTTGGTGCTCGAAAACTGCGAGCTTGTGGACTGCGACCTTGCTTTCGAATATTCGGACGTGCAGGCTGACACTCGTGGGCATATCATCTCCATCAAAAACCCGAGATCGGGACGTATCACCGTGGAGAGTGTGGGTGCGATCATCCGCGATAATGCGGTGTACGACTGCGATGCCGAGATAGTAGTGAGATAAGAAATACTAACAGCGTTAAATATTAAGATGGCGGGAGCAAGCTCCCGCCATTTCTGATAATAAAGGGTTACGCCCGAATTTAATTAAACGAAGGTGCTTCCACCTTTTCGGTGGTGAAGGCATTGCCCTCGGGCTCGGACATGCTGAAATACATATGCGCCGCAAGTGTGGTACCGTAATCGCGATTGGAGCCGGTGTTCTGCACCTTGTTGAATGCCTGGCGGAACAGGGCATTGTGAGCTTCCTCGCGTTCAAGGAGGAAGTCGATGGTCGCTCGCACCTTTTTGTCGTCGATCTGACGGTGAAGGTATTCGTAAACCACCTTCGCCCGCTGCTCAGACGCGATATTTGCAAGCAGATCCGCGCAGAGATCACCCGTCACCGTAACGTAGTCTGCCGTCCATGAATAGCCGGAGGCGTTGATAAGTCCCGGGTTGAGTCCGAGCTGGACATGGGACTGTATCTCGCCTGCGGGGACCTTTGCGGCATCCACGTCATGACCGTTCAGAAGATTTATGGTCTGGGCAATCATTTCGAGATGTCCTAATTCCTCGGCGGCAATGTCGAGAAACAGATCCTTGATCTCCGGATCCTTTATGCGAAAGCTCTGGGACATATACTGTAGCGCCGCCTTGAGTTCGCCGTTAGCGCCGCCCAGCTGTTCCTGCAATAGCACCGCATACTGTGGGTTGGGACGTTCCACCTCCACGGGGTGGAATAACATTTTTTCATGCTTGAACATTGCAAATAACCTCTCTTTCCGAGGTTAGTGTTGCCGGTTATTGGGGAAAGTATGCCTTTTTCTATGGTAGAAATCACGCCGGTCAACGGCTATGCTCCCACCTAATAAAAAAACTCGTCTTACGACGAGTTTTTTTGGTGGGAGCGGGTGGATTCGGACCACCGAAGTCACTGACAACAGATTTACAGTCTGCCCCCTTTGGCCGCTCGGGAACGCTCCCATATTTAATTTCGCTGTTCTTCACAACGTTAATTATTATATCACAAGACAAAGCATTTGACAAGCCTTTTTTGAAAGTTTTTTTGGATTTTGCAAAAATATTTTTGTTTGCCGTTTTCGCTATTGATTTTATCACTACCGTGTGCTATAATAAATAAAAAACAACTCAAAAAAAGAATAAAAAAGTTCTTGACAAGTTGGGCTCGCTTCGCTATAATAACCATGCTCGTTTGAGACGCTGGTATAGCTCAGTTGGTAGAGCAGCTGATTTGTAATCAGCAGGTCGGGGGTTCGAGTCCGTCTACCAGCTCCACAGTTTTCAGTGCAAGTGAATATGGGGGAATTCCCGAGTGGCCAAAGGGGGCAGACTGTAAATCTGTTGTCAGTGACTTCGGTGGTTCGAATCCACCTTCCCCCACCAAACAAAAGAGACATCCGAAAGGATGTCTCTTTTGTTTGGTATGGGTATTTGTGAAGGTGGATTCGAAAGGCGGCTCTTAGCGAGTGTCCGGTGGACACTCCCCACCGCCGTGGCTTTTCCGCAGAAAAGCGAATCCACCGTAAGCATTATATTACGAACCTAATATGCGCGCGCAGTTATTCCGAAAGGATGTCTCTTTTGTTTGGTAT
>JAZNAL010000042.1:0-17076 GCA_045586505.1 Candidatus Flemingiibacterium sp.
CGTGAAGAAACCATCAAGGAAAAAGTTCTTGAGATGACCATTGAGGAGCTTGACATGTCGGTTCGCAGCTTCAACTGCTTGAAGCGTGCCGGCATTGATACGGTTGAGGATCTTACCAACCGCACCGAGGAGGACATGATCAAGGTCCGTAACCTCGGTAAGAAGTCGCTTGAAGAAGTAATACAGAAGTTACATTCTTTAGGCCTTGATCTGAAGAAAGAGGAGGAATGATGAATGGGGCAACTCCCCATCATCATGAATCCGGATTTCATAAACTAACTTAACTGCAAAAGGAGGGAATTACAATGCCCGGAACCAGAAAGCTCGGCAGACCTACCGCGCACAGAAAAGCAATGCTCAGAGGCATGGTAACTTATCTGCTCGAAAATGGCTCTATCGAAACCACTTTGACTCGTGCAAAGGAGGTTCGTGCTCTTGCTGAAAAGATGATTACTCTCGGCAAGAAGAATACTCTTGCATCCCGCCGTGCAGCTCTTGCTTTCATCACCAAAGAGGATGTTGTTAAGAAGCTGTTCGACGTGATCGCTCCCGATTACGCAGACGTAAACGGTGGTTATACCCAGATCTATAAGCTCGGTCCGCGTAGAGGTGACGCTGCTGAAATGGCGCTCATCAAGCTTACCAAGCATGAGCTTGTAAAGAAGGAAGAGTCCAAGAAGGCTGCAAAGGCTGAAGAGAAGGCAGCAGACGCTGAATAATCTCAAAAAGCCGTAAAGTAAAAAGGATGACCTTGAGTGCCGATGTGCGCTCAAGGTCATTTTTTATGGTTGTTTGTGAGGTGCGTTTGATCGTTATTCAAAACGCTTGCGCAGAGAATATATTTTCTCTGTGGACATTATGATATAGTCAAGCATAATAAGCTCGGAACCACCGAGGGAGTTTTCTACATAATCAGCGATCTGGCTGTCTGTAATAGTTGGGCTGATGCAGCGCTCGGAATCCATGCGTACGAGAATAAAATATGAGGAATGGTGGATTGCTGACAACCGGAACAGCTCGTAAAGATCGTCGGCGTACATTTCAATAGTATCTTCCTTGAGCTTGTATGCCATAGGATGCATGGAATTGTCGAAAAATGCGATCCATAGCTCATCGGACTCGGTATTGGTGTAGCGCTTTGAAAAGTAGGCAAATATATCATCAAGATTCATGAGACGCGGTCTGTCATCGGAATCCTCGCACTTCAGTCGGCTGCCGATGCGCCCCACCAGATTCAAAAGCATGGCACTTGAAGGACCAACTCCCTCGGTTTCCTGCAGAATTTTTGGGTCGGCATTAAGAAGCGCCTGCACATCATTGTTGAACCGTTTCATAAGGTGGACTGCGGAATCGCGCGTGTCACGCACTGGGATGGAAAAATAGAGCAGCATTTCGATAACATCTCGCGGATAGACATCGCGGTCGATGGTAGTGAGATATTTATCGAACATACGCTGACGATGACCGTCAGCTCCGTCGGGCTTGACCTTGCGCGGCTTTTTTGGCGGTCTTTCCGATAATGGCATAATTTCACCTCCCATGCTTTTCTGCTAACGATATGTTATCACATAATCGCAGTAATTGCAAGTGGGAGGTTGTAAATTTTCGCGTATTGTATAAGTTTGAGCAAATACATTTCCATGATAATAACATCAATAACGATAATAACCGCAATGCCGATGATGCAGGAGATTTTTGTGCGCTTCGGGTCGATACTTGGACAAAAAGTGAAAATTGCCGTAATTTACAGAATGACGGCGAAAATTTAGTGAATATGACGATTGAATAAATTGCTGAAAAAGTGTATAATAACTAATATATCATTACCCTTGGAGGACTTAGCATGAGTGTAGTAATCGGAATAGACGTCGGCGGAAGCACTACGAAGATCGTAGGCTTTGATAAGACCTGCGGTAAGAATAAACTTATACACCCGCTTTTTGTGCGCGCCACAGACCCCATAACTGCGTTGTACGGTGCATTCGGCAAGTTTACGGATGAAAACAGTATCGAGCTTTCAGACATTGATATCGTCAAGGTGACGGGCGTTGGCTCGGCGAAGCTCACAAAGCCCATTTACGGACTTGAGTGCCAGGCTGTGCCTGAGTTTGACTGTATCGGTCTTGGCGGTCTCTACCTATCTGGGCTGGAGGAAGCTATCGTCGTCAGCCTCGGTACAGGCACGGCGATAATCCACGCCAAGCGCGGTGAGCCGATGGAGTACCTTGGCGGTACAGGCGTCGGTGGCGGTACGCTTGTGGGGCTTTCAAAGGAGCTTTTGGGGCTTTCGGATATTGTCAATATTCAGGAGCTGGCGGAAGAGGGTGACCTCAACAATGTTGACTGGCGTATACGCCACATCACTAAGAAAGAGATCCTGCCGGGTGCTCCCGATATGCTTACGGCGTCAAATTTCGGAAATGTCAGCGAGATAGCCTCCAAGGCAGACATAGCGCTGGGAATTATCAACATGGTGTTCGAGACTATCGCCATGGTATCCCGCTTTGCGGCGAAATCCTACGGACTTCGCGATATTGTACTTACGGGAAATCTGACAACGTTAAGTCAGGCACCTGCAATATTCGATGGTCTTAACGCAATGTTTGACCTTAACTTCATGATACCCCAAAATTCACAATTCGGAACTGTAATAGGTGCAGCGTTAACAAAATGAATAAAGTAATTTATTCCAAAAAACTGTATATTTTCGATCAGGACGGCACTATTTATCTCGGCGGAAAAGTATTTCCCTGTGCGGTCAAGTTTATAAACCATCTTCGTAACAGCGGTAAGCGTGTAATGTTCTTTACAAATAACGCTTCCCATAATCCTGAGTATTACCTTGACAAGCTGACCCGCCTCGGCTTTGCCCCCGACAGAAGCGAGATCCTTACCGCAGGCGATGTTACCGCGGAGTTTCTGCTTCGTCATCGTGCGGGCAAGACGGTTTACCTTGTGGGCACGCCGGAGCTTGAGGCACAGTTCCGCGAGGCAGGCGTAAACCTCGTCTCCGATGACGCCGAAAAGGCGGACATCGTAGTTACCAGCTTCGACACCACTCTCACCTACAAGAAGTTAGAGATCGCCTGCGATCATATCAGACACGGCGCAGAGTACCTCTGCACTCATCCCGATTTCAACTGCCCCACCGAGACGGGCTTTATACCCGACAGCGGTGCCATAGCGGCGCTTGTGACCGCTTCAACGGGCGTTGAGCCTTGCTACCTGGGCAAGCCCTATGCAACCACCATCGATATGATAGGTGAGGTCACCGGCATCGCACGGGAGGATATGTGCATCTTCGGTGACCGCCTCTATACCGATATTGCCCTGGGTAAGCGTCACGGCGTCACCGCTGTCCTCGTCCTCTCCGGCGAGACTAAACAGTCCGACGTCGATAACGCCGCCAATTCCGACCGCCCCGACTACGTCTACGCCGACCTCGGCGCGGTAATGGACAGCGCTGAGTAATATCGGGAGTTAGCATAGCGGTTTAGGGGGCTTAGTGTTTGCGGATGCAGAAGTATTTGCATATAGGACGCGGTCGCTTTTCGAGAAAAGCTCCGCAAAAGCTTTATAGAAAGGCTTCGCCGGACTCCTCAAAAGGAGCCCGGCCAAACCTTTTAAAGTTTTTTGCACAGCTTTTTTTCAAAAAAGCGCGTATTCCTATATGCAAACACTATTACCTTCACAAACACTAAGCCACTCAAACCGTTTTACTAACTCCCGATACTATTCTGCATTGTCCTTTATCATGCCGATGATGGTGTATGTAAGATATTTGGCGGCGGTTTGGGCTTCTTTCAGGGAGTTGGCGGCGGAGCCTATTTCTATAAGTAAAGAGCCGGGGGTGAATTGTTCGTTGAAGGAGGCGCCGCGGATGTTGATGGGGCGGGCGAATTTGGTATAGCTCTCAGTGAGGCGGGATTGCAGTTCGGCGGCGACGGTGAAGTTAGTTTGCCAATTTGGGTGATCGGCGCCTTTTTCGTTTGTACCGACGAGAAGCATGATCTGGGCGGCGATTTCGCCGTTTATGACCGTTACGGGGCGGATGAGGTCGCCGTTTGTGCGTACTATGGCATCGCGGTGGACATCGAACACATATTTGATTGACGGATATTGGGCAAGGTATTTCTGTATAGTATCCGCGGCGAGATCGTAGGATCGGGTGTAGGATTCAAGATCATGCATAACCTCACAGTGAAGCGTGGGAATACCTGCTTTATTTAAAAGCTCTGCCATTATCGCGCCGACAGCGATCATGTTATCTGAGGTGTCAGAGCTGCGCTGTATGGCGTTAGGGGAGGTTGAGAGCGCGCCGTCGGGGGAATAAGCTTCGGTTCCGTGGGTGTGGACTATAAGGATTAGTGGCGCGTCCTCGGAGTGTTTTGTAAGGTCTGTGCGAATGGGGTATTCGCGTGACAGCGCCGCTTCGATGTCGGGGGTAATGCCTGTGGTGTTTGACAGAAGCACCTGTCCTGCCGCCGCACCTCCGCTGAGATCGTAGGGGAGCAGTGCCACTTCGCCCTCTTTTAGCTGTGAGCGGTTATATTCGTATATGCTTGATATGTCTGTATTCGGCGCGCCTTGCTCGCCAAGCGGCACGTGAGGTGCTTCTTCGTCCGAAATATCCGAGGGGGTAATTCCCGTAGGTTCGTTTGTGCCGGTATTTTCCTCGCCGCTGTCAAAATACAGCGCATCGCTCCCGAAGAATGCGGCGGACAGCAGCATAGCGCTGATGGCTTCGCGGTCGGGGATCATCGGCTCGTCGGGGTAGGAGAAGCACTGCCGCGCGGTCTCGGTGGGGGACCAGCTTGAAATTGCCCCTTCCAGGGTGTGGCAGAGTATACCCGCCGACAGAAGTCCGCCGAGCACCGCAAGCGTCGCGTGAGCGATGCGCGAAAGAAAACTGCGGTGCGGCGTGTGCATATCTTCATAATATATATTCCACATAATGTTTCCCGTCCTTTATATTAAGCCTCTCAAAGGCTTGTCTTGATGACAGTATATGACGGTGTGGCTTCTGATATGACTTTACAGCCCGCCGAAAGTGAGGGTGAGTGCTCTTGCGGTAAGACGTGACAGTTCGCGGACGATGGTATCTGTTTCCTTGGGCGTTACAAAGAATCCGCGGCGGTTTCCGAGTACCTCCAGCAGGCGCTCGTCCGGTTCGTTGATGCCCGCCTGCGCCAGTGCATCCAGCACCAAGGTGGCGGATTCCACCACGGTCGGCACTCCGAAGGCGATGACCGGGATGCCCAGAGTATCTCGGTTTATGGCGCGGCGGTGGTTGCCGATGCCTGAGCCGGGGGTGATGCCGCTTGAGCCGAGCTGTACCGTTGTGGCAAGGCGCTCGGTGGAGCGGGCACAGAGGGCGTCAATGGCGATAACCAACGATGGCTTTATCTGCTCACATATGCCAAGCACCGTTTCAGCGGCCTCTATGCCCGTCTGACCGAGCACTCCCGGTGCCACGGCGGTTATCTCTCTGCCGCCGAGAAGCCCGAACAGGCGGCGGTTATGGGCTTTAAGATGTCGGGTGACGGTGATCAGTCCTACGGTCTCATCCCCGAGGGCGTCGGCTGTGATGTGGCGGTTTCCGAGTCCCACTATGAGTACACTTTCGGGGACTTTTTCGCAAAGCTCCTCGCAAAGAATCATCAGCTTGTCCGAAATCACCTTCGCGATGCGCTCAAGCTCGTCGTCGGAGGAGAGCCATATTTTTCCGATGTCGAGCGTGATGTATTTGCCCATCGGTTTGCCGATGCGCTCGGCGGCGGATTCCGTCAGTATTTCTACGGTGGTGACGGTTACTCCGCCTTGTTTTTCTACTTTCTCGCTTATGCTGCTGCGGTCTGTAAGATCAAGCTCGGCGGCAAGATCCGTTCTGCGCTTACTGCTCACTGTGGTTCTCCCTTTCTTTGTTTGTATTGCTCATAAAAATCATTTCCGGAATAGTCCGGTTTTATGTGTGTGACGGCCTGTAGTTGGATTTGTGATGCAAAATGCACAAAATTAACGGGTGTGTGCGCTTGATAGATGGGCGCATCGTAAAATTGATATTCATATTGCATAAAAATATCGGCGCTTAATTGTGCAAAAGATTAAATCTTTTGTTTTTTGCAATTTAATCATTGATTATGCGAGAATTTAATGGTATAATATTATAAGTAATATCCTAATAATGCTTAGTTGTGACCGTTTGGACCGGCATTGTTTTGCGGAATGCCCACAGAGGGGGTACGGTGGCGGTCATACATAGCCTTATTTCGAAGCAAACCCTGTAACGCAGGTTGTAATTTTAGGAGGATCACACCAATCATGAAGAAATTTATTTCGACTCTTTTGCTTGCCGGAATGTGTATGTCGCTTTTCGCAGGCTGCGGCTCCACTCTCGAGGAAGATGAGAAGGGCGCTACTATCAACCTTTACATCGGCAGCGAGATCTGTGACTATGACCCCGCCATCGCATTTACCGATGATAGTGCTGTGAAGGTGCTGGGTCTTGTATATGAGGGTCTTACCCGTATCAACAGCAAGGGTAAGGTAGAGAACGCGCTTATGAAGAGCTACGAAGTATTCGAGGATGAAGAAAAGGGCGAGTACAGTATGCTTATTCAGATTAAGCAAACCAAGTGGAGTGACGGTCGTGTCGTTTCCGCTGACGATGTCGTTTATGCATGGAAGCGTATTCTTGACCCCGAATTTTCCAATGCGGCAGCTCCGCTTCTCTTCGATATAAAGAACGCGCGCGATGTTAAGATGGGCGACAATTCCGTGGACGATATCGGTGTTGCAGCTGTTGATACCGATGTTATCGAGGTTAAGTTCGAAACCAAGATAGATTACAAGCAGTTCCTTGAAAACTGCGCAAGTCTTGCACTGGTTCCCCTGCGTGAGGATGTGGTTACCAGATATGACAGCTTTGGCTCTGCTTCCACCACTATGTGCTCTAACGGTCCTTTCGCCGTTAAGGGACTTGACGCAGGCAAGCGCCTTATGCTTGAGCGCAATGTTTACTACTACCGCGACACCGAAAACGATGATCCGCTGGACAAGTACATTCTTCCTTACAGACTTATTGTAAACTTTAAGAACGACGAGGAAGCGAGCACTCTTGCATACGAGAATGGCGAGATCTTCTATCTCGGCGAGATCGCTATGTCCAAGCGTGAAGCATATGCGGATGAAGCTAATATTTCCGACCTGCTTTCGACCCACAGCTATATGTTCAACACCGAGAACAAGCTCTTTGCTTCTGCCGAGGTAAGACTCGGTCTCTCCATGGCGCTTGACAGAAACGCTATCGTTGATATCGTTACCTACGCTGATCCCGCAACCGGACTTATCCCCGGAACTGTATACGATACCGCAGTTGGTGACAGCTTCAGAGTAAACGGCGGTGATATTATCTCCGCTTCCGCTGATGTATCCGGCGCTAAATCTCTCATTGGCAGCAATACCGGTAAGTTCACCATTACCTGCCGCGATAACGCACTTGAGGTAGCTATTGCCGAATACTGTAAGGGCGTTTGGGAAGGTCTCGGATTCACTGTAACCGTTGATGCTCTCGATTACGAAGATTATAATGAAGCATACACCACCGGTGATTACGACGTTATCGCACTTGACTATCAGTGCATAAGCACCGATTCCTTCGGCGCACTTGCTGTATTCGCTCCTCTCTTCTCCGGTATGGGTATCGATATCCAGAACGATAACTACGATCCCGTTCCTTATGTAAAGGGTTATGATAACGAAGAGTACAATGCACTCATCGAATCCGCATTTGCAGAGAAGGACAGAGCGGCTCGTTCCCCCATCCTTCATGAGGCAGAGAAGATGCTGATGGAAGATATGCCTATTATCCCGCTTATCTTCAATAAGGACGCGTATGTTTACAACGACGATGTTATTAAAGGCATTGACGACTACTACTACGGCTACAGAGATTTCGACAGACTTAACATGAAGAACTGGAGAGACTACGAAACCACTGCAGCAAAGTAATTCACATTTTCAAGTATAATTCGGAAGTGGGCAGATGCCTTTGGCGTTTGCCCATTTTCGCCGAATGTGATCGAAAAAACTATTTTGGAGGACAGTATGCAGGCTCCGCTTAAAGAAAAAAATGATATAAAGATATTTATTCTGTACTTGCTTAAAAATATAGGATATCCCCTTGATTTCAATACCATAAGCGATATTGTCGTTCAGGATGAATTTGTGAATTATTTCGATTTTGCGGAGTGCTTTGCGGAGCTCCTCGATTCCGGCACTATCGAGATGCACAGGGTGGTGGAGGAGACAGCTGACGGCTCACTCGGTCGTGTGGAGAAGACTACTGAGCTGTATAATATTACTGAAAACGGAGTTCGTGTGGTTGAACAGCTTCAGAGCAATCTGCTCATTATGATCAAGGAGAAGAGCCTTAAAAGCGCCATGCGTCTGCTTTCCTTTAAGGCGCGCGGCTCGGATATCAAGTGCACCGGCAATGAGCGTGAGGACGGAAGATATGATCTTCACTGTGAGATCATAGAGAACCGTGAGACTTCGCTTTCTGTGGATCTTGTAATCGATGACAAGCATCAGCTGGAAAAGATGATGTATAACTTCAATGAGCGCCCCGAGGTCATTTATCGCGGCGTTATATCGCTTTTAACAGGGGATATAAATTACCTTATTGATTGAGTTGTGCATTCGTAACGAAAATAACAACCAAAAGTAGTGCAAAAAGATAGCATAACCTGCAAAACGCGACAAAAAATGTTATTTTTGTGACAAAAAACGTAACGGCAAACTGTACACAATGAACAAACTGCATCGAATGAAATAAAAACTTTCAAAAAAACTATTGACATTATCCAAAAAAGTGTTATAATATTTATAGTATTTTAATATTTAGCTGTTTTTTTGAAACAGTTAAGTAACATATGCCCGTATAGCTTAAAGAGAGCGTTGGTTGTAATTTTACTTGCAAAGGTGTCGGTCTGAATCCGTCGAGGGCAAATATTATTTTTTCTACACAAGCGAGGTATTTTCAAATGTATCAGGATGAAAAATTGATCTGTAAGGATTGCGGCGAAGAGTTTGTATTCACCGCTGGCGAGCAGGAGTTCTATGCAGAGAAGGGCTTCCAGAACAAGCCTCAGAGATGCAAGGCCTGCCGTGACGCAAGAAAGAACGCCGGAAAGCCTCAGAGAGAGCTTTTCACCACTACCTGTGCAAGATGCGGCAAGGAAGCTAAGGTTCCTTTCCAGCCCAGCAACGACAGACCCGTATATTGCAGCGAATGCTATGCTGAGATGAAGCAGCAGTAATTGCATGGTTCAAAAACCAGGAGGTGCCGCCCTGCGGTGTCTCCTTTTTTGATTTTATTTGAAAAACCAAAAAAATGTGTCGATTTTTTCAAAAAAATCGTTGTAAAGGTATGTACAAATCAGCAAAAGTGTGATATAATATATTGAATAGATATGCTCATACGCCATTATGTTTACAAATTTGTTAAATAAAGGTTGATATGTACAAGAAAAACAATAACTTTAGGTATAATAAACAGGATCGCAAGAAGCCGTATTCCGGCGGTTATAAAGCACCGGTAGAGGAAGTTTCCGAGGATGAGACTACTCCCTATGCGATTTGCGGAAGAAACGCCGTTTTAGAACTACTTAAATCCGGCAGATCCATTGACAAGCTGTTTGTAAGAAAGGGAGACCGCGAGGGTTCCATAACCATGATCGTTGCCGAGGCAATTGCTCGACGTATTCCCGTTATCGAGGTGGAGAAGGCGAAGCTTGATGCACTCTCGGCAGGCGCAAACCATCAAGGTGTGGCGGCAATGGCGGCGGCAAAGGAATATGTCACAATTGACGAGATCCTCGAAATCGCCAAGGAACGCGGTGAAAAGCCACTCATCGTTATCGCGGACGAGATCGCCGATCCCCATAATCTCGGGGCTATCATACGCTGTGCCGAGGGTGCGGGCGCTCACGGTCTTATTATCCCCAAGCGCCGCTCGTCAGGACTTACCGCGGTGGTCGACAAATCGTCGGCAGGTGCACTTGAGCATCTCGCTATAGCCAAGGTACCCAATCTTGCGGCGGCTATCGATGAGCTGAAAGAGAAGGGCGTCTGGATCTACGGTGCGGAGGCTGATGGCTCCTCGTATTACGATACAAAGTTTGACAGTGCTACTGCAATCGTGGTGGGAAGCGAGGGCGCGGGTATTTCCCGCCTCATCCGCGAAAAGTGCGATTTTATTGTATCTATACCGATGTACGGTAAGGTCAATTCGTTTAATGTATCATGTGCCGCAGCGGTCATGCTTTGCGAAGCCGCGAGACAACTGCGGAAAGATTAAAATACGATAAAGAAAGGAACGACAAAATGTCAAGAGAGGAAAAAGCATCGGTCAATAAGCCGGGAAGTGACATAACCGCTGACGAGCTGCTCGTGCTTCTTAATAAGAGCATGGATCTTGAATCCGATCCCAAGGTCGTACAAAAAGTAAATATGGACATGTCTTCAAAAGGGGCGCTTGCCATAGATGACAGTGTCTATGATTCCGCCAAGGAGGAGCTCCGTAATTCCGATGCGGTGAAGGCTGCGGACGATTCCGATCTCGATATTGACGAGCTTATTGAAAAATATCTTACCAAGCCGGAGGCTGAGGCGCCTGCTCCCATCGAAGATATGCCGCTTGTTAATGATAACGGCGAAGAGATCGTTCAGGAGTTTGAGCGTCCTGCCGAGCAGGAGATGGTGCTTCCGGAGCCGGCGGAGGAAAGTTTGTTTGCGGAGCCGGTACCGGATGTTTACGAGGACGACGATATAAGGATTGCCGATCCGATCTTTGAAGAAACATCCGAGCCGGAAACTGAGACTACGGCAGTCACAGATGATGCTGCTGCGGACGAAGGCGAAATCGCTATTGATACCGAAAAGACTGCGGTGTTTGATATTTCCCGTGTTAAGCAGCTTTCCGAGGAGAGCGATCCCGAGGTGGAGCGGCTGGTTGACGAAGCGTTTGAGCGCTCGGAGACTGAGGTGTTTACACCCGTAACCGAGGAAATGGCAGAAGATGCGCCTGTCGGCGATGAGACTGCCGAGACCGTATACGGTGACAACGACGGTGAGGAGATCGACCAGACCGACCTTAATCTTATGATCGCGTTTGGTATGAATGAGGAGCTTAACAAGACCGTCGGCGAGGAGCAGGCCCAGGCTATGGAGGAGGATATCCTTCAAAAGCAGGAGGAGACTGTTCAGATGCAATCGGTGGAGGAAAAAATCGAGTTTACCTCCCGCGATCAGATAAACGAGATCCTTACGACATATAAGTCCCGTTATTATACGCTTTTGTTAAGAATCGCGGCGGCGGTGGCAATTCTTTTGGCGCTGTTTGTGGTTGAAAACTTCTCAATGCTGGGGCTTACCATGCCCGCGTTTATGCGCCCCACCTCTTATCCCGTGGTTTATGCCATGGTCGATCTGCAGCTGGTGGTGCTCTGCGGTCTGCTTGTAGGACAGCAGGTCATTGACGGCGTCAAGAGCATGATCTCGCTGAAGCCGACGCCCGAAAGTCTGACGGCGTTTGCGCTTCTGATGTCGGCATTATACACGTTTGTTGCCAGCTTTACCGCACCCATGGAGGGCTTTGCGCTTTACAATCTGCCCGTAGTATTTGCGGTATTGCTTGCGCTGATTTACGAGTTCATGAATCTGAAGCGTGATGTGTTCAGCTTCAATATCGTTTCCTCTAAGAAGAAAAAGTTCGTGGTAACTCCCGTTTCCGATGCGACCGAATCGCTGGAGCGCGAGGTATTCAACGATTATGTGCCCAGTGATTCGCAGATCATTCGTGTCGGCAAGACCGATTTTGTGGACGGCTTCTTTGCGCGCGTCAACGATAACCGCATCTCCAAGCCGATCATCGGTATCACCATCCCGATCGTGATGATCCTTGCGGTGGCGTTCTTTATACTGTCCTTTATCGCAAACGGCAGCATTTACGATGCATTTACTATGGCATTTGTAGCTGCTGCGGTAACTATGCCGCTTACCACATTCGTGATCTACAGCTATCCTTTCTATAAGGCGTCGAAGGATTCCTATGATAACCAGAGCGCTATCATCGGCGAAAGCTCGCTTAGTGAGTATTCCGGTTCCTCGGTGATCTCATTTGAGGATAAGGAAGTATTCCCTTCCGGCGGAGTCAAGGTTACCAGCATCAAGGTTTACGGCAACAACCGTATTGATGAGATCATCTACAGCCTTGCAAGCGCATTTATCAAGGTCGGCGGTCCGCTGGCGGATGTATTCAGCCAGGCGACCCAGGATATGGGATATTCCGAGGATGTTGAGCTTATCGAGGTTGATGACGACGGCTTTACGGTGACCATCGACGATGTACAGGTCTACATCGGTAAGGCGTCCTATATGGAAAAGAAGGATTACGAGCCGCCCTTTGACTCGGAGACCAAAAAGCAGGAGCATAATTCTTCGCTGGGTGTACTCTATATCGCATTCAGCGGACAGCTTGCGGCTAAGGTTTATGTACATTATACCATTGACAGCGAGTTTGAGGCAATCCTTGCACAGCTTTATAAGACCGGTATATGCGTTGGCATCAAGTCCTTCGACCCCAATATCGATGACTTGCTTTTGGCAAAGAAGATCAAAGCGATGAAATATCCCGTAAAGGTCATACGCTCCAAGACTGTTGAGGATATCCCGCACACCTTTGAGCGCTGTGACAGCGGCATTGTGTCAAAGCGTTCGGTTAAGGCACTTTTAAAGACCGTGACCCTTTGCGAGCGTGTAAGCAGTGTCATCAAGACTAATCTTATAGTTAAGGTGCTTGCGATGCTTATCGGCGTAGTGGTAATGGTATTTATCCACGCATTTGGAAGCGAGCTTACTCTGTCCTCGCTTTACATTACGCTGTATCAGATTTTCTGGACGATCCCCGTAGTGCTGATATCGAGATTTATGGTTTAAAATTATGGGATGCCGCGAGGAGCGACATCCCATTCTTCTATGAAAGGAACGGATTATGGATAAGCTTACACCGAAGGAAGCCGCAGAACGATTACTTAAACGTGTGGAAAAGCCCGGACGTTATACCGGCGGCGAGTACGGTCAGATAATCAAGGATAAAACAAAGGTGCGGGCAAGATTTGCGTTTTGCTTCCCCGATACCTATGAAATAGGTATGTCGAATCTCGGCATACGCATACTTTACGGCGCGATCAACGAGCATCCCGATCTGTGGTGCGAACGCGCGTATTCACCGTGGGTGGATATGGAGGAGCAGCTTCGCAAGTATGATATTCCTCTGTACGCTCACGAAAGCGGCGACGCACTGCGGGATTTCGACTTTGTGGGATTCACCTTGCAGTATGAGCTGTGTTATACTAATGTGCTTAACGCTTTGGAGCTTGCGGGGATACCGCTTCTTTCAAGTGAACGCACGGATGATATGCCCATAGTTATCGGCGGCGGTCCCTGCTCCTATAACGCGGAGCCTATTGCGGACTTTTTTGATGTATTCTCTATTGGCGAGGGTGAGGAAGCACTTCCGGAGATCATGCATCTTTATGCGGATATGAAGGATTCTGGTGAGTACACCCGCCAGGAGTTCCTGCACCGCGCGGCGAAGCTTGATGGATTCTACGTGCCGTCACTGTATGAGGTGACCTATAACGAAAACGGTACGGTTAAGGCGTATACCCCGAAATATGACGATATCCCGACGAAGATCACCAAGCGTATTATAAAGGATATGGATAAGGCATATTTTCCTGACCGTTTCGTTATGCCGTATATCGAGACAGTTCACGACCGCATTATGCTGGAGGTTTATCGCGGATGTATTCGCGGCTGCCGTTTCTGCCAGGCTGGAATGGTGTACCGTCCCATCCGGGAAAAATCCGTTGAGGTGCTTGACCGACAGGCGCGTGCGCTCCGTGAGACTACCGGCTACGATGAAATTTCGCTGTCTTCGCTCAGTATCAGCGACTATTCGGAGATCGAGGGACTTTGCGACACTCTGCTCAAATGGACGGACGCGGCGAAGGTCAACCTTTCGCTTCCTTCCATGCGTCTCGATATGTTTACAAAGGAGCTGATGGACAAGATCTCCACGGTGCGCTCGTCGGGACTTACCTTTGCACCTGAGGCGGGTACGCAAAGACTGCGCGATGCAATAAACAAAAATGTGACCGAGGAGGATCTGCTCCGCGCCTGCCGTGTGGCATTCGAGGCGGGGAAGAACCAGGTCAAGCTATATTTTATGCTTGGTCTGCCTACTGAAACCGATGAGGATATTGCGGGAATCGCAGAGCTTGCAAAGCGTGTGGTGGATACCTATTATGATGTGATGCGCGGAGTCAAGGGAAGAAAAGCGCCGACGGTTACCATCAGTGTGGCGTGCTTTATTCCCAAGCCCTTTACCGCGTTTCAGTGGGAAGCGCAGGATACGCTTGCCGAGCTTGACCGAAAGCAGAGATTGCTTCGCTCAAAGATCAACGACCCCAAGATCAAATACAATTACCACGATGCCGAGGTCTCGCTTATCGAGGCGGTGTTTGCACGCGGTGACCGTCGTCTTGCACCGGTACTGCTGGAAGCGCAGAAGCGCGGTATGAAATTTGACGCGTGGGAAGAATTTTTTAATTACTCGCATTGGATGCAGGTGTTCGCAGACTGCGGCGTGGATCCGTCCTTCTATGCGCATCGCGAGATCGGTGAGGACGAAGTGCTTGCCTGGGATATTATCGACTGCGGCGTGAACAAGGAATTCCTGCTTCGCGAACGTCATAACGCATATAAATCCGAAACTAACCGCAACTGTGCCGAAAAATGTACGGGCTGCGGTGCAAATAAGCTGGGAGGTGAGCGTACATGGTGCAGCCGATGCCGATAAGAGCAATGTTTTATAAGATTGGAATGCTTCAATATATATCGCATCTCGATCTTGTACGTACGATGACGAGAAATATCACTCGTGCCGGTATTCCGGCGTGGTATTCCCAGGGCTTTAACCCGCGTCTCAAGCTGACGTTTTCGCTGCCGCTTTCCATTGGTACGGAGAGCGAGTGTGAGTTTTTCGATATCCGTCTGACCGAGCCGATGATGCTTGATGAAGTCAAGGCGCGGATAAATGCGGCGCTGACGTATGAGATGCAGATCACCGATATTTATCAAAGTGACCGTAAGTTCAGCGAGATCGCATGGGCGGAGTATGAGATTCGCATGGTATCAAATGACCTAAGTGCCGGAGCAGCAGATGCGCTGGGTGAACTTTATACAAGTCCGCTTGTGGTGACCAAGCGCTCGAAATCCGGTGATAAGGAAGTAGACATTGCGCCTTACATCGATCTGCGCTCATGTGAATATGAGGACGGCGGAATCACTCTGCGCGCGCTATTGTCGGCGGACAGTGCTGGCTATCTGAATCCGGAATATCTTATAAAGGCGGCGGATTCAAAGTTGGGCATTAAATTTGAAGATCCCTTTGCGGAGCACTATACGATCATGCGTCGTGAGGTTTATCTGGCGGATAAAAAAACCGTATTTCGCTAAAATATGCTGTCAAGCGTGAATCGCTGATTATCACCTATGTGCTTCAGCGCGGCCTCGAGTATTGACAGCTGATAGGTGAAGTCCGGCTTTAAGCCGTAGTATTTATCCAACGCTAAAAGTGCGGTCTCGGCGCGTTCAAGGTCGAGTCTGTGTACTGAAAGTGCAATAATATCGCGACAGTTCTCCCATGCTGTAATCAGTTCTTTTATGGCATTGGCAGAGCTGTCGATTTTTATTGCTTCACACAGAAGGAGTAGCTCGTCGATTTTGTTTGTGACGTAGAAGGTGTTAACGGCTATCATTATACAAATAAGGAGTAATATTATTGAGGCAACTATAAAAGAACGCATTATTTTTTAACAAGGTACTCCTTTCCCTCATCGTTAACAGTGAAAAGATAGACTTCATCAAGCGAAATCTTTTTTATAGCAAGACGTCTACTTAGCCAGTCGCGATCTTTCCCTATGAGTTCTAAGTCAAAATCACTTATAACGCCGTCAACGATAACGGCGTGTGCGATGCCGGATTCGCTGATCTTGGTTTTTAGATCGGCGGCGGTGGGTGGTGAGGCTGCACGCTTTGGTATGACTGAAAGTTGACCGTTGTGTTCGAGTATTGCGTAATCCACCTCGGAAATATCGCCTATGCCCTCGATTCGAAGGGAGGACAAAAGCTCCTCGAGACTGATGCGTACCTTTGCGACTTCTTTTTGGTCAATTACGCCGTGCGAAATGAGGATATTGGGTTTTCCGTCGAAGATCGGTTTGAGAAATGGCAGCTTGGTAACGGCAAAAGAGAGTATCACTTCGATGGACAGTAAAACTGCTATAGGAATGAGTGCGAAAGCAAATGGTATCTGGCTGTCGGTGATTGGCTGGGATGCGAGCTCGGATAAAAGAATAGTGGTTACAAGCTCAGAGAGCTGTAATTCGCCGATCTGACGCTTGCCCATGATGCGCATTGTGCCGACAAGCAGGGCATATATAAGGATAATACGGATGAAAATAGTGAGCATATTGACACCTCTGACAACAGTGTTTACTTGATTTGATGTATTATGCATTTTTGTTACAAAAGCGAAAAAATATTAAAATAAGTGTTGACAAATAAAATCTGTTGTGATATAATATTAAAGCTGTCCGCGAGAGACTTTAATCTTCCGCGAGCAAAAAAGTTTTAAAAAACTTTAGAAAACCTCTTGACAATAGCGATGAGATGTGATATAATAATCGAGTCGCTGACAAAAGGTGACAGCAAGCAAGACTCGAAGAAAGTTTGAAAAACTTTTCAGAAAAGTCTTGACAAAGCGAACAAGATATGATATAATATCAAAGTCGCTAACCTAATTTAATTGGTCCTTGAAAATTGAACAACAAGAGATGGAAAAGAAGTACAAAGAAGTGAGGCATCGAGAGATGCGCATGGAAGGTATAACGATAACAAAGAAATCTCGACAATTCTTTTGAACACGAACAAAAGGTAAATTAAGTA
>JAZNAL010000043.1:0-16823 GCA_045586505.1 Candidatus Flemingiibacterium sp.
ATTCATTCGGGACCTTTTGTAACACGAGCAAAAGAGGAGTTCTCGAATAGTCAGAACGCAAATGTCCAGAAATGGAGCGCATACATATCTGGTAGTGTTATAAGACAGGACTTCTTGCGTACTGCTCTTGAATGGGTAAGCAAGGGCAACATTGACGATTATATGAGTAAGCACAGATACGATGATAACATTAACGAGTTGAAAGCATATTTCACAAGTGTTATTGATTGGGTATCAAGTGTCTTTACCGATGTTGAAAGCGAAATGAGAGGTCTGCCTTGGGGTGAGTTCTACGAGCAGTACCACACAAACGCCTATGCTCACGATGAAGTGTCGGCTAAACTGAAAGAACTGTATTCTGACTTCTATGTTAAGGATAAAAAGGGTGTATATGAGTATATCCTTGGTGGCTGTACCGACAGCAAACTCCTTAACATTCGAGTATTTGACGAGCCTACCAAAAAGACAGTTTATACACGCCAGACCGAAGAAGCAAAGAGCAGTAATGTGTCAAACTGTCCTCTTTGTGCTATGGGTGCTGACAACAACAAAAACCGTATCTGGAAGATTACAGAAATGGACGCAGACCACGTTACCGCTTGGAGCAAAGGCGGTTCAACCGATATAGATAACTGTCAAATGCTCTGTAAAACACATAATAGAGCAAAAGGCAATAAATAATAGTTATATTCTGGCGTATTCTGTCTATAATATAGTAGGGTCTTTTCACACCCTCCTCTCATATCTGTATCAACACAAACACAGACAGGGGTAGGAATTAGAATGGACGGAATATAAAATTGGTTTATTCCTGCCGTGAGGCAGGTGTAAAATAAAAATGGTTGGAAGAAAAAGCAACCGCCAGAGTGTATAAACTACATTCTGGCGGTTTGTTTTATATGGCGGTGGAATAAATGAAATTGGATTTGACAGTATTTGAGCAAGACGTTTCTTCTATGAGCGTTTTGGAGTTGGCAGATTGGTTGGTATCTTGCCGAAATCAAGTTAAAAGAGAAAACTATCATACTGACAGCGAATACTATGAAAACCTCAAAATCTTTTGTGATAAATGGGAAAAGCATTATGAGAAGAATATAGGTTTTTACAAAAGTAAAGAGTTTGCTTTTGCGTTAATGTATTCGACAGTTAAGGATAATGCTGTGCTTATAACAAAGTTTAAAGGCGGAGAGCATAGGTGTCCCATAGGTTCTTGTAAAGATATGGATAGTATCACAATCCAAAAATCTAACACAGTATATGAAATAGAGAATCTAATGTTGGATATGTATGCTGAAATGTTAAAGATATTCGATGAAAAGTTATTTAAGGAAAAACCATTTGATAAGTACAAAAAGTATCTGCACGACTATCTGGTTAAATATCGTTTCACGGAAATCAGAATAAACAGATACATTAAAGGCGAATATTTTAACAAAACACCTGTTACATCGTATAATGAGTTAGAAGTTCTTGCTCAGCAACATAAACATTATCTTTATATGAAAAGAGCACACAAAAAGACCAATTATACAAATGGACTTAAACAGTATGATATAACAAAATCTGTGTATAGTTATTTTTGTAGTGATGATAAGTGTGAAAAGGACTTCACAAAAAAGATGTTCGTAAATCTCGGCTTTCTTTTGGGTTTGTCGTTGAAGCATTTAGAAAAACTCCTCGAATTAAACGGTTATTCCATAAGTGAATATAGCCAAAGAAAGTTTGACCAGATTATCCGCAGAACGTTCAAGTGTGGATTCAGCAGAGATATGGCAATAGGATTGATTGCCATTGAAAAATCAAAGGGATATAATGTGCCTAACCTTACGAAAAACAACAAAGAAAAATGACAACACTGCTGACAACACTTTTGACAACACTCCGTTAATAGACTACGGAGACGGGCGATATTTTTGAGATATTGGCTATCAAAATGCCCATTTTACACTACGATTTAAGCCATAAACACCACAGACTTAGGAGTGGGAATAATAGAATTAGGTTTTTAAGTGGCTTGGAAGCTTTATTCCAAGCCACTTTTGCAAGGTTGATGATTTTTGTGACAACACCTATAACGGATATTAGTGAGGAAAATAAGCATGCTGAGAACCAAACGACTTTATTTGCGAAATCTCTGTCGCACCGACGCGGACATATTGTTTAGCTACCGTAATGACAGCAGATGCAATATGTATCAACGGTATGGAGATACCGGCAAGGCATATCTTAAGAAGTTTGTACAGGACTACTCTCGCTGTACCTTCTTATCGAGGGAAGAAGAGCAGCATTATGCCATAGTATGTATTGCTGACAATAATATGATTGGTGATGTAAGTGTGTTCTTCTCTGAAAAAGACAACTGCTTCACGCTTGGAATTACCATTGCACCTCAGTACCAAATGCAAGGGTATGCTTATGAGCTGTTGCGTGAGGTGATTGCAAAAATTCAGAATCAGTATCCGTCAGTTGATATAGTTGCATTGATTGAGAAAGAAAATACAAAAAGCATCAACTTATTCAAAAAGCTTAACTTTATTGAAGAGTGCTACGCAGATTCCATTCAGTCCTATGTTTTCACCATATACGGTAAAACAGACTGACCAATTTCAATTAGTCCCACAGTTTAATAATCAAATGCTCCGGCAATCTTTTGTCGGAGCATTTGATTGTCGCATATAACGATACGCAGAATAAACCCAAAAAACAAGGGTACCTAACTGTTTTTTTGGAATTATGTCAAAACCCTTGCAAAAAGAAAGAGTATGTGCTATAATGGATACGGTAAAACTTCGCAAAACGTCCTTGCGGCGCTTTGTGAGATCGCGGGCGAAAAAGCAGAGACAAAACATAATTAAGAACTACTAAAACACATACAGAAGGGAGCATGAGGCATAATGACAGGACCCGGTGGGCAGAGAATGCCATATAATCATGAGCGCGTACCGCTTCCGAAGGGGATTTCCGATGTGCCGCGCTACCTTCGAGAACTGCTGGGCGGATTTTTTACACGCTTTGGATACATAGTCAAGTTGGTTTGGGAGACGGGACACTGGATACTGTTCCTGCTTTCATTTGTGGCGCTTTTTAAAGGCGTGACGCCTATTATCGGCTCACTTATATCACGAGATATATTAAATGAACTGCAGGAGATCATCGCAAGCGGAAGTCTGCCCGCAAATGATTTCTGGACCTCCAATGTATTCTTCCTGATTATTTTCCTGTTCGTTTACCGAATACTCACGCAGGCCATCAATAATATCAGCCGTGCACTCAACCGCATAGCCGGCGAAAAGGTCGTCAATCAGGTACGCCTGCAGATGATGCAAAAGTCGAAGGAGCTTGATCTTGCATCCTTCGATAACCACGAGTTTTACGAAAAAATGGAGAATGCCAGCCGTGAGGCGGGCACCCGACCGCTAAATATCCTCTCGGAGACCTTCGGCGCTGTCAGCACGGTCATCGAGTTTATAAGCTATCTCGTCATACTTCTGACAGCTCCCGGACTCACGCTTGCGACTCTTGTGATAATAGCGCTGGCAATACCCTCGGCGGTGATCAACTTCGTCTACCGCAAAAAACACTTCCGATATATGCGTCACCGTTCCAAGGAGCGCCGTCAGATGACCTACTACTCCGATCTGCTTGTCAACAAGGACATGTTCAAGGAAGTGCGTATGTTCGACCTTGCGGATAACTTCATAGGACGTTATCTGAAGGTGTTCGATAAGTATTACAAGGGACTTCGCAACCTCATCGTCGCGGAAAACGTGTGGCACATTGCCATCGGCGTGGTGACAAAGCTTGTGAATCTGTTGTTTTACGCCCTCATTGCCATACAGGTGTTAAGTGGCAAGCTGATGATCGGTGACTATACGCTTTATACGGGCGCCATTGGCTCTATAGCTACCTGTATCAGCACGCTTGTAACGTCTTCGGGTGCGATCTACGAGGGCACGCTGTTTATTGACAATCTCATAGCTTTCATGAAGGAAAAGCAGACCGTGCTTCCCATAGTCAAGCCTGCCAGGAAGGTCATGAACAATCAAGGACATACCATCGAGTTTAAAAACGTCAGCTTCCGTTATCCCGGCACCGAGCGTGACGTGCTTCACGGCATAAATCTTACAATAAAGCCCGGAGAGACCCTTGCAATCGTGGGACTCAACGGTGCGGGCAAGACCACGCTTATCAAGCTTCTTATGCGTCTGTACGATCCCACCGAGGGTACGATACTCCTTGACGGCAGGGATATACGGGAGTATGATCTGAAGAGTCTGTACGGTGCCTTTGGCATCATATTCCAGGACTTTGGCAAGTACGCAGTAACGGTAGAGGAAAATATCCGCTTCGGTGATATACACAAAGAAGCCGGTATGGATACCGTGGAATACGCGGCAGAACAGAGTGCGGCGAAGGAGTACATAGATAAGCTTCCGAAAGGCTACGATACGCCGCTTATGCGTATCTTCGAGCAGAACGGTATGGAGCTGTCCATCGGTCAGTGGCAGAAATTAGCTATCGCCCGCGCCTTCTACGCCGATTCGGAGATCCTAATTCTTGACGAACCTACCGCATCCCTCGATCCCATCGCCGAGCAGGAGATCTTTAATCAGTTCGACAGGCTTCGCGACGACAAGACTACGATATTCGTATCTCACCGTTTGTCAAGCGCTACCATCGCCGATCAGATAATCGTGCTGGAAGGCGGCCATCTCATTGAGAAGGGCAGTCACGCAGAGCTTATGGCAGCAGAGGGAAAGTATTACAAGCTGTTCTCAACCCAGGCTAAGCGATACATTTCAAGCGATGACCCTATTATCGAGGGCGAGAATCCAAATTAACGTCCTCACGGACGCAGACCTCTATAATAAAAAACCGTAGGAGCGATCTTGGTCGCCGCTACGGGTTTTTGTTTATTAAAGAAAATCAGTTGCCTTCCTGCATTTCCCGCCGACGCTTGCGGCGGATGCGGTTGATATGCCGCTCGAAATCACCGCTTTCGATGAATTTCGCCAGCACATATTGCTCAAATACGGGTACGGTGCAGGAATAAAAGCTCAGATGCCGATTGAATCTTTCCGAAAGAGTCTCGGGAAGCACCATGTAGCCGATTCGCATAGAGGGCGCGATGGTTTTGGTGAAGGTATTTACATATATGACGCTCCCGTCGGGGTCAAGGGAAAAGAGTGTGTCCTCGTGCTTTGTTGACAAGGTGAACTCCGAATCGAAGTCGTCCTCAATAATAATACCGCCCCGCTTTTTTGCCCATTCTATGTATTCGCTTCGCTTTGAAGCATCCGCCGTGACGCCGCTGGGATAGCTGTGGAATGGGGTGACGTGCAGTACGGTGGCTTTTGTACGGGATAGCTCGGAGGTAAGGATTCCGTCCTTGCCCATTTTAAGCATCTCACATTCAACACCGTTTGATCTGTACACTGCACGGATCTTTTCATAAGACGGGTCCTCTACCGCAAAGATACGCTCACGCCCTAAAAGCTGCACGATCAGACCGTAGAGGTATTCCGCGCCGGAGCCGATGACAATGCGCTCGGAGCTTACAAAAATGCCGCGGCTTCGGGCAAGATAACTGCAGATGGCAGTTTTTAGCTCATGGCTTCCCGAATTGGGGGATTTTATAAGGATCCGCTCGCCGTATTCGGAGATAACCGTCCGCATGGTCCTTGCAAAGATTGAAAACGGAAATTCTTCCTCGCTGTGAATGATATTTTCTGCCTTAGCACGTGTCCCGTGATGCTCCGCAACGGGGAAGAACTCGCCTTTTTTATAGCAGACAAAGTAACCGCTTCGAAGCCGCGCCTGGATGTACCCCTCATCGCAAAGTATTGCGTATGCGTGCTCCACCGTGATGACGCTGACTCCTGCCTCCTCGGCAAGCAGACGCTTTGAAGGGAGCTTTTCGCCGTATTTGTACAGTGACTCCGTAATGTCTGATCGAAGCTGCCGATACAGCTGTAAATATGCTTTTTCGGAACCGTTGTTATCTACTGTGTATCTCATCTGGTTATATAAAAAACTCCTTGTTTGGTAATTGTTATATGTTCAGATATATTATATAATATTATCATCAAATTGTAAAGAGGGTTTTGAAAAAATGCACTCAAAAACCAAAAAAATCGTATTCTCGGCGATGCTTGCGGCACTTGTGTGTGCCGCGACGATGATAATCAGGCTGCCGTCACCCATCGGCGGCTACATAAATCTTGGCGACGGAATCGTCCTGCTTTCGGCATGGGTTCTGCCACCGCTGTACGGATTCCTTGCGTCAGGCATCGGCTCGGGGCTGGCAGACCTTCTGTCTGGCTATGCGGTATACGCTCCCGCCACCTTTTTGATCAAGGGGCTTATGGCGGTCTGCGGGTATTTCATCTATAACCGTTTGAAGGATAAGTTTAAAAAAAGCGACCTTGCCGCTCGGCTCATCGGCGGTGTTTGCGCTGAAATTATCATGGTTTTCGGTTACTATATTTTCGAGGGGTTTCTTTACGGCTTTGCAACCTCACTTGTCAATATTCCCGCAAACGCAGTACAGGGATGTGCGGGCGTTATCGTGGGAGTAATCCTTGTGACGCTGGTACGGAAGAATCGGTTGTTTGATCGATGAGAATAGAAAAAGGCTGTTTTTACAGCCTTTTTTATGCCCTGTCAAATTACTCGCAAGCCTTCTTCAGTTCGTCGATTGCTGCCGCGCAGTCGGGGGCACGGAATACCGCAGAACCTGCAACGAACACATTTGCGCCTGCCTTATAAGCCTCGACGATGGTGTCCTTTGTGATGCCGCCGTCGACTTCGATGTCGATGTTTCTGCCGGAGGCGTCGATCATCTGCTTCAGCGCACGGACGCTTTCCATGGTCTCGGGGATGAATGACTGACCGCCAAAGCCCGGCTCAACGGTCATTACAAGCACCATGTCCACATATTCAAGCAGTGGCTCCAAAATAAACGCGGGGGTAGCGGGCTTGATGGAGATGGATGCCTTTACGCCAAGCTCACGGATAGCCTTCAAAACCTCGATCTGGTTGTCACAGCTTTCGTAGTGGATGGTGATGATATCGGCGCCCGCCTTGGCAAAATCGGCGATGTATCGCATGGGATTTGTGATCATCAGATGCACGTCAAAGGTAAGGGCGGAGCACTTGCGGATGGAGGATATTACGCACTGAGCGAAGCTCATGTTGGGTACGAATACTCCGTCCATAACGTCAAGGTGGAGCATATCAGCGTGATTCTCGATGCGTGCGATCTCGCGGTCCAGCTGTGAAAAATCTGCGGCAAGCAGAGAAGGTGAAATTTTTACCATGATTACTTAGATTCCTTTTCAAAATTTATTCTTTTGGTCGATCCTGCAGTCGCCCGTCATGTGACAAAGGCGGAGCCGACGCCATATTATATAAAGGGGAAAATAAGACGGCAGGCGGCGGTTGGGATGCTTAAAAAAGAGGACGATTAGCTATATAGCCGCCGTTTGGCTGTCATTTGGGGCTGTTGTATTAACACAGATCATGCATCATAAGTGTTAGTACAGCAGTCCTTTTATTATTTATTTGGATTTCGCAATAAGCGCAACAGCCTGGGCGGCGATGCCCTCACCGCTTCCGGTGAAGCCGAGCTTTTCCTCGGTGGTCGCCTTAACGCTGACTTTCGATACCTCAATCCCCAGCGCCGACGCTAAATTTTCGCGCATCCTTTCGATATGCCCTGCCAGCTTTGGACGCTGTGCCACGACGGTGGAGTCGATATTTACAATGGAATAGCCGCTTTGTCGGAGTCTGAGTGCAACTGTCGCGGCTAATTTGAGACTGTCTGCGCCGCTGAATTTTTCGTCGGTGTCGGGGAACATCGCGCCGATGTCGCCAAACGCCGCCGCGCCGAGAAGTGCATCCATTACCGCGTGGGTAAGCACATCCGCGTCGGAGTGACCGAGCAGCCCCTTTTCGTAGTCTATTTTTACGCCGCCGAGTATCAGGTCGCGCCCTGTAGTGAGGCGGTGAACGTCATAGCCTTGTCCGATTCTGTACATAAAATCCTCCGGTTAAGTTATACGCTTTGTAAGCTCTAAACGCTGTCCGGAATACTTGTAGGCGTTCTCGAAGTCGCCGCAGCATTTACAGCAGAATTCAAGGTCTGCCAAAATGTCGTAAAGTATCGCCGGTGGCGGCTCGGGGGAGAGGATAGTGAGCAGCTTCGCCTTGGCATCGAGGTATTCGCCGTTTATCATGTCGAGCTTTGCATCAATATGGACGCGGCAGACCTTGTCCGATGTGGAAAGGATCAGCGGTTCAAGCTCAGCCCTGAGTGTGACAGCCATAGGATGAGGCTGTGAATAGGCACTTTTTTCAAGCCCGCGGAGCTTTTCGAGGGCATAGAGATATATCGCCCGCTGGCTTTTTTCGAAGATGATACCGCGCAGTCTATCCTCATGGGTGCCGTCAGCGCTGACTGCGTCGTCGGGATAGAGTGCGGGGCAGACCGATATCAGTGTGCGCAGTACAAAGATGCGCTCGGAATCGTCATCACTTTTTGAGATGCGCTCCGCCGCTTCAAGATACTGCAGGGCGGTATTAAGACCGCCGCGCTCGTAAAGTTCAGCGGCTTTGCCTATGTATGCCTTGCAAAGAAGTGCCAAAAGCTCGCCGTCATCGGCTACGCCCTTGAGACGCTCGATGACCTTGTCATATTTCTTTTGGTCCATCAGACGCTTCATGTCAAGTGACAACTGCCAGTTGGAAAAATCCTTCATGTCACCGATCAATGCGCCAACGGGAACATCTAATCTTTTGGCAATGGCACAAAGCGTTGGCAGTGACGGCAGTGCGGCGCCGTTTTCGATACGGCTGAGCATATTTCGGGTGACATCCTCGCCCGCAAGCTGACTTTGAGTCATACCGCGTTTTTTGCGGATGGCACAGATTTGCTTGCCGATATTGGTAAGGACGGGGAAGCGACCGTTTCTGTCCTCAGCGCTCATTTAGCCTCCTCGGAGGTGAATGCGGCTTCAAATCCTTCAAGCTTTTCGTTTATTGTATCGGAGGAAAGTGCGCGTGTACGCTCCGAGAAGCCCACCAGCACGCGGTTGATCTCAAGCTGAGTCTCGTCAACCAGACGTGTCAGCTCATTTTTACGGGTCTCTGTCAGCTTTTTTAACTGAAGCTCAGCGTCAACGCGACGACTGCGGCATTCAGCCTCAGTCTTTGAGAGCATTGCTTCGCTGCTGAGTTTTGCTTCATTTTTGATGCGCTCGGCATCGGCGGTGGCTTCCATAAAGATCTCGCCCATGCGGTTTGTCATGGACTCGTACTGCTCAAGCTTGGATTCAAGCGAAGCATAATCGGAAAGCTTCGCCTTTGCGGCTTCAAGCTCGGCGCGAAGGCTTTCGGTCTCTTCCTTTTGAACTGTGATCTGCTCATTCTGCGCGGCTATAAGGTTATTTGCCCTCTCCGCTTCCTCGGAGATCTTGTCAGCCTCCTCCTGCGCCTTTGAATCGGTGAGCTCTGCAAGCTTGCTATCTTTTTCGGAAAGCTCCTCACGGCATTTTTCAAGCTCGGAGGTGAGGGCGTTGATCTTTTCATCAAGCTCGGCAATCTTGTCGTCATACTCGCGGCAAAGCCTTGAAATATATTCGGTTACATCCTTCTTGTTGAATCCGCCCATAGCGGTACGGAACGCGGGTGATCTGACATCATTCATAATGCTGCCTCCCATAAATATAAGTATTCACTCTATTTTACCACACAAAATGAAATTTAGCAAGAGAAAACTGAAAAAAATTTCACTTATGCTTGATTTTATACAAAAAATGCGCTATAATGGTAATAATACAACAACATTCGCCGGAAATATCCTACGGAAGGGTGGCGGCGTAATCGTTTAAGTCGTTTTCCTCATCCTCATCGATCTCGAAGCGGTTGATGGCGGTATATGCGTCGGGTACTTTTCCCACCACCACGGTCTCGGCGAGGGTCACATCGGAGGCAAGCTCGCTTTTTATGATCTCACCCGCTGCTATGATGTTTACGGTGATGCGTACCCGCATGGTTATTTTGTGAAGCGTCTGATTGATGCCCGACTCGATAAACTCGGTGCGCACGTCGGCGGTAATGTCACCGATTGGGACGAGCCGTACATTTACCGGGATGCCGTGTCCTGCGAATATATTGCTCCCCGTAAGGTTTCCGAGCGGTACGGAGAAGCTCATGTTTTTTGTGTTGTTCATCCTCTCAGTAAGGAGCAGAATTGCATCTGATCTGAGGGACGAGATGGCGGGAATATTTGTTTCGATGCTGGATACACCGTCGGCGCCTGTAGTTACCTTTACAAGTGCCCCCGCATCGCAAAGCGACGCGTTTACCGCCTCGCTTATAATCTCGGATGCAAAAATCCTCGCGCGGCTTTTTGCCGCTTCCGTGATGAGCGGTGTCACGCGAAGCTCGATAAAGCAGAAAATGCAGATAATAAATAATAACAGTATCATCAAAATAAACGCGACGCGGGAGCGTAGACTGAGTCTTGTTCGCCCCAGTGGCGGATAGTAGCGGGTCATTTGATCACCTCTACTGTATTCTATGAAAAATTACAGAATGGGTTACAATTCTTACGAAAACCGGGAAATAATATAAAAGATCGGAGAAAATCATGAAATTACTTGAAGAGCGCATATTGAAGGACGGCATCATCAAGGAGGGCGGCATCGTCAAGGTGGACAGCTTCCTCAATCATAAGATGGACATCGGACTCATAAATGAGATCGGCAAGGAGTTTTACCGTCTTTTCGGTGATGAAAAGGTAACGAAAATTCTTACCGTTGAGGCGTCGGGTATCGGCATTGCCTGCATCGCGGCGCAGTATTTCGGTGTGGATGTTGTGTTTGCCAAGAAGGCGGAGTCGAAGAATCTCGACGGCGATGTATACACCTCCACGGTGCACTCCTACACCAAGGACAAGGAATACATAATCCGCGTATCCAAGAAGTTCATTGACAGCTCCGACAGCGTACTGATCATCGACGATTTTCTTGCAAAGGGCAAGGCGATACTCGGTCTTGTGGACATCATAGGACAGTCTGGCGCCACTCTTGCAGGTGCGGGCATCTGCATCGAAAAGGGCTTCCAGGAGGGCGGAAAGCTCATCCGCGATATGGGTATTCATCTTGAATCCCTGGCTATTGTGGAGCTTACCGAGGACGGCGGAATCACCTTCAGAGAACAGTAAATCGAGGTAGAAAATGAATCTTAACCCCAAAACCCCTGCGGAGTCATATACGGAGTCCGTGCATATATTGAATCTTGCCACCATGAACGGATACAACCGTTTGTTTGGTGGTAAGCTGATGGAGTGGATCGACATCACTGCCGCTGTGACGGCGAGACGTCACGCTAACCGCAACGTTACCACAGCTCATGTGTACTCGCTGGAATTTAAAGAGCCGGCATATGCCAACAGTCTTGTGGTTATGTGCGGCAAGATAGTATACGTGGGCAGAACGTCCATGGACGTGTGCGTGAAGTCCTATGTTGAGACCCTTGACGGTACCCGCCGTCTTATAAATTCCGCATATCTAACGCTTGTGGCACTTGATGAAAATGACCGTCCTACCCCCGTCCCGTCGCTGACGCTTACGACAGATGAGGAAAAGGCAGAGTGGGAAGCGGCGCTGGCACGTCGCGGCGAAAGGAGCAAAGGCTGATGGAAAAGGTACCGTTTAAGAGGTGGATACCCTTTTTACTTGTAATGATCGCACTGTTTTATGTAGTGCCGCCGACAATAATCGGCACCCGCTTTGAGGATTTCGCCATCAAGATAATTACCCCCGCATGCTGTCTTGGGGGCGGTATTGTATTCGGTAAGATCAACGGCTGGGTATGGTATTTCTGCGCCATCGTGGCGCTTGTCTTCGCACCGACGCTGGTGCTTTACTATGCGCAGAGCGATCTTCACTACATATTCGAATACGGTGGACTTGCGCTGATCGGAAATCTCCTCGGATATGCGTTTCACAGGGATAAGTATTAAAGGGGGAAGCTGTCCGCTGTATGAAGTATAACTATAATACGCATGGGATTGTGGACTTAGGTAACTAAAACAAGTACGGCGGGAGCAAGCTCCCGCCGTGTTTCTTATATTAACCTAAATCATGGAAGATTGGCTCTTCCGCATCATCTGGATTGGAGTCCTCGTAGTAGGGGTCGATCATGATCTCTTTGATCTTTGGGAAGGCGGCGTAGCAGGCGATAAACGCGCAGTCCGCGAACAGAAGAACGAAGGGGATGATGATACCGATGGGCAGGACGTAGTAGAGAAGCAGATAGGTGATCGCCAGCATTGCAACAATACCGAGGGTCGCCATAAAGTTGCGCTTGAAGCCGATAAGGGAGAAGATGAGCGCGTTCTTTAAGATCTTGAAGATCGAAAGGTCGAAGGTGATCATCAGATTGTAGATGTAGAAGCGCATCCAGAACCACATAAGGGCAATAAGCAGGGAAGCGTAGAACATGATGTTCATCACAGAGGATGTACCTGTGTTGAAGTAGAAGAATACGATGTCGTATACGCAGAGGAAGCAGAGAAGTGCATCAAGTATGCCCATTATCATACCCTGCTTTAAATTGCGCTTGATGGCGTACCAGAAATCCTCCCACATGAATATGGGCTCACCCTTGATCATGTTGCGGATGATGTAGGTCGTACCCGTATTGACATAGCCAAAGGTAAAAATGACAAGCAGCGACAGTGCCAGCGCGATATTCGTCCACACCGTGTTGAAGCCGATCTCGGACTGTGTGCCGAAGATTCCAAACAGCACCGAGGTGACCGGTGACTGGTCATGGGTCATAACGCCGTAGACCGGCGCGAACATTTTGTAAGCCGGTGCAAAGGAGTCGCGGTTCAAATTGCCGCTGAGAGCAAGGAGCAGGAACAGGATAGGGAAGTTGCCGAAAATATAGAACATATTCACGGTAACAAGCCGTGTGAATTTCGAGCCGAAGTATTTGAAGAAATTCTGGAGATTCTTAGGTCCTACGGGCTCTTTTTTTACGCCCTTGCCTTCCTTGTTCCAGTCAAATATTTTTAATTCTTTTCCGAATAGCTTCAAGGTTTTGCACGTCCTTTCGTGTTTTGGGGGATTTTTGCCGCTAAATGTAAACGTAAATTAAAAACAGCATAAGTATCACATCTATGCAAACAAGGGCAAAGATGCGAAGAAAGACCATTAAGTAGCGCCGTGTGCGCGGTGAGCGCAGTTCCACGCGCCTTTCGGGGTAATAGAATCCTGCCGCCTCTGTACTTAAAAGTGCAAGAAGCATTGAGATTGCTAATGTGGCAAACAGATAGACCATGGAGTCAAGCAGCAGACCCGTGCGGGTGGAAAACTGCAGCATCGTTACGGCAAACCCAAACAGTACTCCGCGGTATAGCAGCATCGCGCCGCTGACAAGCGTGGTGAAGAGGGTAAAGCCCGCAAAAAATACCGCGATGAACATCCAAAGCTCGTGTAAACAGCAGTCCGCCGCAACGCGCACGATATCAAGCGACGAGCCGCACCGATTGAACAGCGCCAAAAAGTAGCGCTCGATAAGATTGTCGTAAAGCTCCGATTCGCCAAAGCCAAGAAGTCTGTATATCGCGCAGCCAAGAAAGCTGCCGAATATGAACAGTGACGACGCCGCAAGAAGCGCAGCCCTGCGGTCAAATCCGCTACTTGTGTAAATAGCCTTTGCGGCTTGTCCTTTGTATAAACCGTAGTCCATGTTGCCACCACCTAAAGTTTTTTAGTAAATCATATGCGGTGATAGCATGGAATATGTGTTACGCGCCGAATTCCTTTGACATTTCCTCAGCGCGAATAGTGCAGGCACACATTGCGCGGTGGATGATCTCGTCCACCTTTTCCTCGTAGAAAACATTCATTGCGCGCTCGGTGGTACCCTTAGGTGAGGTGACCGCCTTAACAAGCTCGCCGGCGGTTTTGCCCGAATCGAGGAGCATCTGCGCCGAGCCGATGACGGTCTGACAGACCGCTTCAAGTATCTGACGCTCGTCAAGCTCCAGTCCCTGCGCCATAGCTGAACGCACCACGGAGTCGATGAAATAGTAGAAATAAGCGGGAGAGGAGCCGTTTGCGCAGATGACGGTATTCATCTGGGATTCGTCGATGACCATGATCATGCCAGCACTCTCAAAAATCGAGCAGGCGAGAGAAAAATCCTCATCGCTTACACGGGGATTGCGGCTGAGCGCTGACGCGCCCTTTCCTACCATAAGCGGTGTGTTTGGCATTACGCGTACAATCGCGCATTCACGGGAGAGCATCTTTTCTATAGCCGTGGTAGAGATGCCGGCGGCGATGGAGATGAAGGTCTTGTCATCGAGACTTGCGCCAAGATCCCTTACCTCGGAAAGCACCACGGAGAAATTTTGAGGCTTTACGGCGAGAAGTATCAGCTCGCTTGCTTCCACAGCCATTTTGAGTGTGGAGGCGTGTCTGAGACCATTTGCCGATGCCAGCGTCTCGGCTTTATCGGCGAGCTTATCGTATACAGTAATAAGCGCCGGATCGGTACCCGACTTCAGCATACCGCCAATTATTGCGGTTGCCATGTTGCCGGTACCGATGGAGGAGATTGATTTCATTTTTTATATATCCTTTCGGTGAACGTACAAAGTTACCATTGTATTATACCACATCCTGCTTCATTTCGCAAGGATTATGCAAAATAGTTTACAGAATTACAAAATATTTATAAAAATTACGGGCAGAGAAAAGCCGTCGGAGCTACCGACGGCCTTGAATTACTAAATTTTGCGTGATAAACCTGAACTTAAATCACGATTCCTAAAGATCCGCGGGGGATCATCAGCACGCGACCGTCGGTTTTGTTAGCAGCCTCGATTGCGCCTACGGTAGTACCGTAACGCTTCGCAATCTGCCACAGCGTGTCGCCGTTTGAAAGGTAGCACAGCATCAGCTCTGCACCCACCATAGCGGGCTTTGTTTCACCGCTCAGCTTTATCGTGTCAACCACAGATTTTCGCTTCTTTTCACAGATCTCTGCATCAAGGCAAGCATCAAAATCGAAGTAAACCTTGTTGTTATCAAGCCGCACACGCATATCGGTGGCGTTCATATTTATAACAGTCGCCACAGGCTCGGTGAGATCACCTACTGCAAAGTCATATTTCAGAGGCAGTACCGCATCGGCGGCTCCGAAGCCACCCGTACCGTCCGCATAAATGCAGGATATGGCGGCGTTTGCCGAAAGTGTAGCCCGACCGTGATCGATTGAAAGTGACACGGGTGTTATTTCGGCGTCGGTGTTTATGATACTCGCGCCCTCGGGGAGCTTAACCGCATCACGCGGCAGGGCTTCGCCAACGGAGAAATTGGTGGAATACACCCGGGCGGGGGCGGTGTATTCCACGTCCGAGGTTTCGCACTCTGACATACGCTCGATCGAATACATATCCAGCACCAGCGGCGCCGCACTGCCCCCGAGAAGATGTACGATTAAGTCGGCGGTGAGATCAAGCTCCACCACCCGACGCTCACCGTAGCCGTTCTCGGCAACCGCTGCATCAAGTTCAACGGGGACGGCAATCGCACGTGCGCTCATATCTTCAAGGCGGCAAGCACTAAAATGTTCTGCAACATCATCGGCGGGGACTATATACGAGATGGGAATTTTGCGCTGGAGGCTGCGGTAAGCGCCCGCATCTGATGTGGAGCGGTAAAGGCAGTCTATGTAAGCAGTACCTTTAAGCGCAACTGCAAGACCACTGCCGTCGTTTATGGGGCGGGCTTCGTTAAAGCGGATGTCCGACTTGCAGGTGATGATGCTGTCGATTGGCGGCTCGGAGGTATCAGGCTCAAGATTTTCTGAAATTTTAAGCGGCTCAGCGGTGAATGAGCGATGGATTCCCGAGCTTACGGTCTCGGTGAGTCGCTCCAGCCGCATTTCCTCCTCCAAGGTGGCGGCGCCTTCACAGCGCGGCGTGCAGGAGGCAAGTCGGCGCACCTTCACATCGGCGGCGACGGTGGAGCGAAGGGAGATCTTACGGGGATTTGCCAAGCGCGATTGGCAGGCGGCAATTCGCGGAATAATTGAGATCTCGGCGGTGTCAAGATCATCAAGCTCTCCAACGGCATTGTTCCATTCGCCCGCGAAATGAACAGAGTGGAGGGACTCGCCGTTTTCGGAATCGGATGAAAAGACCACGATGTAGTCAACAGCTCCCGAAAACTCCAGCCTCCGACCGGAAATATAGCGCCCGATCAGAACGGGACGCGCGGTAGTACGCAGGATCCGCTTGACATCGGGGTAAGTATCGGGCAGAATATAGTCCGCGGACAGCTCTGTCGGCAAAGTGCCGTCAAAGGACGGCAGTTCCATGAAATCGGACGCTTTCTTGTATGGTTTGTTCATATAGCACCTTCCTTTTGCTTTTTTGGTTAAATATATGCGCGGATCAGGCGTATATATACCGATATTTTTGAATTTTGTGGACTGTGATGCAAGATAAAAGTCCTCCTTCCGATTGGGGATGATAAGCTTTCAAAACTTTTTAAAAAAATGAAACAATTTTTCTAAAACCTCTTGACAAATCATTTTGGTTGTGGTATACTATAACAGTCGTCAAGAGACGATACGCGCTTGTAGCTCAGTGGATAGAGTGCCCGGCTACGAACCGGTAGGTCGCAGGTTCGAATCCTGCCAGGCGCGCCAAAAAAACTCAACGGAAACTCCGTTGAGTTTTTTTGCTTGCATGGGGTTGATTAGGTTCAGCATTAAAAGCCGCAGGCTTTTAAACA
>JAZNAL010000044.1:0-5756 GCA_045586505.1 Candidatus Flemingiibacterium sp.
CGACACCTCGCGCACCTCGGCGTCCGTGGGGTCGATCATCGCCACCCAACAACACGGCTCGGGAAAATCCGTCTGCTCGATCCCGTGATTTTTTTCGATGTAATAGTTTATCATAATTGCATCCCCCGATAGCAGTTTCACACATTCATTGTAATATAACCATTATATAACAAAATAATATAACAAATCAACCCTGTGGTAAATTGTTTACAATTTATCACAGGGTTTCTGGTATATATCTTTCTCAGGCGCCTCTCACTCAAGTGTTCGCGTTGTACCGCCGAATATCTTGCGGTAAACTATGGCAAAATAGATGATCTCCGCCGCCGCAGTGATCACCCAGGAGAACACATAGAGCAAATACAGCGACTCGATGGTACCGAAGTGGGCGAATACCGTCTTTATCCACACGATGCGGAACACGCAGGAGCCGAGGATGACCATGACCGTGGGTGCCACGCTCTTACCAAGTCCGCGGGATGCGGCAATGGTGCCGTCCATAAACGCGGAGATGCCATAAGATAAGCCCATGACCACCATTCGGCGCATTCCTGCCTCGATAACCGCCTCCTCCGTGGCAAACATGGACAAAAACTGCGGGCCGAAGATGACGAGCAGTACGCCGGGTATAAGTCCGGAGAAAAACGCGAATGCGGTGCTGATGTAAAAGCTCTTCAGTACACGATCCTTCTTGCCCGCGCCGTAGTTCTGCCCGACGAAGCTGCCGCAGGCTGTGTAGAACGCCGTCATGATGTTGTAAACTAAAGAGTCCGAGTTGACCGCGGCGGAGTTGCCCGCAACCATTACAGCATCGAAGGTGTTTACACCCGCCTGCACAAACAAATTGGCAATATAGAAGATGGCATTCTGCGCTCCCGCAGACGTTCCGAGGGCAATGATCGATCCGATCTGTCCCCAACAGCCGAAAAATTTAGCGGGAGTCAGCTCAGAGATGCTCAGGTGGCAGTCGCCCTTTGTGCGAAGCATCTCAACGATGATCAACGCCGCGGATATGTACTGGGAAATGATGCTGGCGTAGGCAACGCCGTCCACGTCCATGCCGAATGCCATAACGAACATAACATTCAGCAAAACGTTGATGATTCCCGCCGCGGTGAGATAGTAAAGCGGCTTTTTGGTGTTGCCCACCGCACTGAATATTGCACTGCCGTAGTTGAACATTGCAAGTGCGGGCATTCCGAGGAAATATATGCGCAGGTACAGCTCCGCGCCGTCGATCAGCTCGGGCTTGGTTCCAAGCAGCTCCAAGATTGGCCTTGCGGTGACCTCGCCCACAATTAGCACCAATATACCAAGTATCGCCATGATGACGGCAGACCCGTGGACGCTGTTTTTGTAGTTCTCCGCCTGCTTTGCGCCGTAGTGCCGCGCCGCAATGGCGTTGATCGCACCGCCGAAGCCGATGAAAATACCCGTATACAGCGTTACAAGCATGGTGGTGGAGCCTACCGCTCCCAGTGCTATTGAGCCGCAGAAGCGTCCCACCACCGCCACATCCGCCATATTGAACAGCACCTGCAGTAGATTGGAAGCGATCAGCGGCAGGCTGAATTTAATTATTCCACTAACCAGCGAACCACGGGTCAGATCGACCTCAGCCGATTTTGTTGACATTGATTTTACCTCGATAGAATAATTTATAAAATCCTGTGAAAGCGAAAAAATACCCGATCATAGCAGGAGCGACCATCAGCCGTCCGCATCCCGATGCTCCGAGGCGGACGAGTAACGCTCGCCCCTACTGTTAAATTAAGGCTATTTCTTTAACCTAACTTTTCTACCATTCTCTGAAGAATTGCCGCCGCCTGTGCACGGGTTGCGTTTGCCTTGGGGGTCACATTGCCCTTGCCGGCATCGGTGATGAGACCCTTTTCAGCCGCCCAGTTGATAGGCTCGCGTGCATAGTCCGCGATGTCCTCGTCGTCGGTGAAGAGACGGGTCTGAGTGGTGGTCATGTCGTACTGCTTGTAGGTGGCATAGCGGTAGATTATGGTCGCCATCTGCTCACGGGTGACTGTGGCATCGGGCGAGAAGGTTGTGTCAGTGGTACCGTTGACGATACCGTTGGCGCTTGCCCAGCTGACTGCCGCCTCGTACCACGAGCCGCTTTCCACATCAGTGAACGGGGACTCATCGGATGCGGGCTGACCCTCAATACGGTACAGCACCGTCACGAACATAGAACGGGTGATGTCACCGTGCGGATCAAAGGTGTCATCTGAGACACCTTGCATGATGTCGTTCTCGCTGGCATACTTGACTGCGGAGTAGAACCAGTGGCTCATGGCGACATCCTTGTATGGATTCTCCCAGACGTCCGGCTGGATTTCCGGCTGGTCATCACAGGGCTCATCGGGAGTTGAGGGAGCCAAAGGCGTGGTGGGAGTGGTGGCAGAATCGCTTTCTGCCTCGACCTCGTCGGTGGAAATCTCGACCGTAGGATCCTCCGCCGCGGACACCGTCGGTACCACCGATACCGTAAGCAAAGCCGCTGTAAGCACAGCTAAAATCCTCTTGATAAAACTCATATTTTGCATCCTTTCATAAATCCCCGCAGAGGGACATAGTTTCATTACCGAAATGAACGAGCGCGCCGCAGATCGGCATGAAAGTGAATACATGCCAATTATATCATATTTTTTGGAATATGTCAACTTTTCTATTTTTCTTTTGGGGTTATTACCATAAAAGTAAAGGCAACAGCGCAATAAAGTGAGAGAAGATTTTTGATTTTGATGCTTGACAAAACGGTAATAATATGGTATACTGATTAGGTATGTAGGGATATGGCCAAGTCGGTTAAGGCACAGGACTTTGACTCCTGGATTCGTTGGTTCGAGTCCAACTATCCCTGCCAAAAATGCAAAAGCCGAGGCCTTCGGATTTTTCATTTGTGCCGTAGGCACAACATCATTTGCGTGCTTGCACGCAACTTCATTTGACCGCAAGGTCAACATCATTGCCGCCCCGCGCGGCACAAATGAATGATGTTGAGGCGCTGCCTCAAATGAAGGGGGCTTACGCCCAATGATGTTACGGCTTCGCCGTAAATGATGTTGCGCTTCGCGCAAACGGACTGTAGTCGTTAGTGTATGCGCTGAAATATTGTTGATTTTTATTCGATAGTATGATATAATTGTTTTACGAAAGGCGGTGGTATCGTGAGAGAGGATAAGCTTGGTGATCTTTCAATGGAATTAACCGTTGATGTTTTGCAGTTGACCAAAGAATTACATGCAAAGCACGAAAATGTGAACTCAAATCAAATCGGCAGAAGCGCAACGAGTATTTGTGCCAATATAGCTGAAAGCAAATACGCTCACGGTCGCGCCGATTTCATAGCAAAGCTTGAAATCTCGCTCAAAGAAGCTAATGAAACAAGTAAATGGCTTGAAATGCTTTGTAAAAGTGATTATATCGACGAAACGAGATATAAAGCACTTGATCGGAAGTGTTCTACAATAAGATTTTTGCTTGTGAAGTATATTACAACAGCGAAAAGTAATCTCAACACTGCAAAGGAGAATGCAAAATGAAAAAGGCTAAACAAACACGGTATCGAGGTTTGTTGCTCTAATTCCTCCAATTCTTTGGAATCCTTTTTGCGGTTTTCCCCACCTGCGCACCGTTTGTGCGTTTCTTCACATAAAAAAGGAGCCTCGCGGCTCCTTTTTTCATGCTTATTTCTTTAACTTCCCAAACAATCCGCCAAGGGCGTCCTTCACATCGTCCACCTTGTCGGCGATATCGCCGGCGGCGAGCTTTGCCTTAACGCCTTCGATGATCTTCTCAACAATATCGTCGGGAAGGTCCACGCCAAGCACTTCCTCCAGCGCCTTTACGGGCTGGGTCTTGAACTTTGCACGGAGCGCGTCATCGCTCTTGAGTTTTTCTACTACCGCTTCGATTTTTTCCTTGATCTCATCCATACTTTTTTACCTCGTTATATAAAATTTTATTTTGCATTATGATTATGTAACAGGGCTGCGATTTTCAAAGGCTTTTCCGTAATTCCAGCGTACCTTCCGCCTGCCACACAAAATCAAAGCCGCTTTAAGATCTCGCGGTACAGATTCTCCGCGTAGAAGCTCATGCAGAGGTCGGTGGGATGCAGTCCGTCCGTGTAGAACTCAAGCATATTGGGGGTAAGTTTCCAGCCGTCGATAACCGAGACGTTGGGAAGTCCAGCGCAGACCTCGGTGATGATCTTATGCACCTCCGTGCAGTGACCGTCGAACTTTGGCGAGGGCTTCACATCGCGCCAGATGGGAGAGATTGCGAATATCTTCGCCCTCGGGTATTTCTCAGAAAGACGGGCGTAGAATTCAGCACAGCGGCGGGTCAGCGTGGAGCGGGTGTGACTTCTCCAGTCGTTGGTACCGTATCCCACGGTAACGATATCGGGAACTATATCCTCGGGCAGATCCAAAAGCTCGGGGAAGAAACGGTCGCCGCCGATACCCTTGTTGTAGCTTTCCGCGTTAAGCATACGCGCCACGCGGGACGCGTAGGACAGCGAGGGATATTTGGAATGGTAGCCTTGGGTGATGGAGTCACCGTAGTTTATCATCACGCGGGGGCGCTTCACGGGAATGATCATCGCACCGTCATCAAGGGTGATGTCAGAGAGTGTTACCAGCTTCGCCCAGGGGAAATACACCTCAACGAACTTCACGCCGTCACCAAGTGAAAGATCCAGGCTGAGATTTCCGACGCCTTTCTCCAAACCGACGTGCTCGACCAAGGCGTTGTTAACGTAAATGTCGAAATAACCGAATGCACAGCAGCGAACGTGAGCTATATCGCACTCAAAGCCGAACCTCTTCGAATCTGTCTCGAAGGCGAAGCGTACACCCGCCGCGGTCAGCGTCTTTTTAGCGTATTCCTCATCTCTGTAGATAGCGTAATATTTGGTCTGTTCCTCTGTGAAGCGGCGGAACTGAAATTTCCCGTCAGTTTCCACGATATCCACAACACCACATGTAATATCTAAAAGCTGTTCTCTCGTAAGTACCATGATATTCTCCTATTTTATATTATGTTAAAAATATTATATCACATTTAGCACGTGTTGTCACTACTTTTTAGAAAAATTTTCTGCATTTTGCGAGTGCGGACCTCCGCCCGCTTCGCGGGCTTCGGGGAAGCTGCGCCCCCTGCGTGGGCTTCGCCGACCTCCGCGCCCACGCTTGGGCGCCCCGGGGAAACGAAGAGGGGGCGGACACCATGCCTCTGTCGCCGGAATGGTTTCCGCCCCCTCTTGGACTCCCCCGCTTCCTTTCGGCTCTGTTCCCGTTATCGTAGCTTTTACTGCACTAACGCTTAAGCCGCTAAGGGTCGCGAATCGCTTCGCTCTCGCGGGAAGCGTCACCGCCGCGACTGCGCGGTACCTTCGATGGGATGGGCTTGTGCTAAGCAGACTTTTGCGTCCTTTTGTTTCAGGCTGGATTCGCGGCAGTGGGCGTTTCGCAAGGTTGCGGGTGGACGTTTGTTTTTGCGATAGAGGCATTACGTTGGTGCGGGTGACCGTTTGTATTAGCGGCGACGGATGAGCAAACATCTTTACGCACTGACGCGAATTACAAGATAAACGAGCGAAGCCGAAAAGCCGGATGCGCACAAGCCCATACGCTCGAAGTTATTGGACGTCGCGGCAGAGCCGACAGAGGATGCCTTAGCGGTATAAAGAGTAGAGCGAAAGATTTACAATAACGCGAACACATCCTAAGGAAAGG
>JAZNAL010000045.1:0-41521 GCA_045586505.1 Candidatus Flemingiibacterium sp.
GTTGTTGGAATCGACCTCTTGAGTAAGTATAGCGAAGAACCGGTATACATTGTTAAAATAACCAATTCAATGACATGGAATCTTTTCATAGCCGACATCCCAATTTTCGGATATAAAGAGGGAAAGTACAGTACCTGCAAAAACGATACACAGGACAGAGAAGAAACCGAAGCAAAAATCAACGCTCAAATGAGAAACATGTTTGATAATTCTAATTTCACTGAGATTTGGGCTCCGATTATTGCATTAATTCTGCAGGAACAGCACGGAACCTCATTGGTCATTTATTCGAGCGAAGAGCGCGCAATGTCCGAGGCAAAAAGATTGGCAACCTGTCAAAGGGGATTTGCTTTTGAAGATACATATATTGATTTCTCCCAAAAAGACTTGAGAGAAAACAACCTGAAACAGCTCACAAGAATTGATGGAGGGTTCATTTTTGATGTCAGTGGAAAATGCTATGGTTACGGTTACATTTTTGACGGCACCGTTTCCGAGCCAAATAAAGGAGAAATCGGTTTTGTAGGCAATTTTGGTCGAGGTTCAAGATATAATTCAATGAAATTATACGTTTCGACCCATGATGACTGTCTGGGCATTGTGTTTTCTGATGATTACACCGTGGACGTATTCCCTGAATCAGATGTTTCAAAATCACAATAGTGAAACGTCTGGCGTATTCTTATATCAAGAAGTAGACGAGCAAAAAAACAAAGTTTTTTTCAAAACCCCCTTGACAACGGGCTCGTTCAATGATATAATATTAAGGCGTATATGCAGAGGCACCTTGAATCAGGGCGTATATGCAGAGGCACCTTGAATCAAGGCGTATACGCAGAGGGATCATTTGAATCCCGTTTGAAAGGATGGAGTACAATGTATCATTTCAGCTATTCGCAAAGCAAAGACAAGATGGCATTGATAAAGCGCCGCGGCTTTAGCAAACCTTCGCGAAAATCTTGCTTTGTGGACGAAAATCGCCACAGTTCACTCTTTAACCGAGAGACAATCAACAAAAGTGTGAATGAGCAGATTGATTTTATTTCTTCTCAATTAGAGGACGCACACAGAGAAAATTAATTTCTGTTGAGCTTTCGTTGTTGAGAATTTATCAAAGCTTTCTATTAATTTAATGAGTTGGTCCAGAAATAATTTTGGGCCAACTTTTTTATTCTCTTTTTATTATTGTCGAAAACGAAAGGTCTTGTTACTATGAACGATTATCGCATTTTGATGATAGGCAAAAACGCCGCAAGCGAAAATGTTGCGGATAATACCATCACAGAGGATAAATATACTATCTTCAATTCAAATTGTTATTTTGACTGGTTCCAGTTTTATAGTTTGAATTCAAGCGCTTCGTGCACGGTCGAAGAGAAAATGAATGCCTTCTACCAGAAATACTCCTCTGAAAGAACATCTAGATCAAACAACAGTTTAGGTTACCATATCCAACAAAGTCTCATGTTGGTTTCTGACGGAAGATTGTCGTTTGAAGAAAATCTAGACTATGCGTCGCGCTTGTATTTGTCCCTAATAAGCTTGCCAATGTGGGATAATTGCAGTGATGCGGACAGATACGTTGAACTTCACAAAAATTGCTACGATATGATAGTTGCTTCTGTTCTGGAAAGCGGCTTGAAAGGAATCAGCGTATATCATTCGCTTGATCATTGTGATTTTATTATGGTTTGTAACGGTGATGAAGTAAATCTCGATCAATACATCCAACTTATAAAAACATTGAGAGAAAAAACAAGCGAGTCGGGAAACAAGTACATTCATGATATTACCAGCATTTATGGTTACAACAAGAACAAAATTGAAAGCAAAGAAACAGAGGAAAAATTAAACATTGTTGTAAGTCTAAGCAAGAAAAACATAGGTGAAACCCTCCCCCTTTTGAATGACAAAAACAAATGGGATCAAATAATGGATGCCATTGGGCGTTACGATTCTATTCTGGTTTCTAAAGAAATACAATGGAAGGATTTCGCACAAGTTTCTGAGGAACTTTCTAAATATACCGACCGTCTTTTTGCTTCTCGCATACACATTTGCATGCCTGCGGAATCGCAAAACGAGGGCGAGGGACAAACCCCGCCGTCCCCTTCCCGCGCAAAATCGAGTTTGATAACAGATATACAAAACAAATTCGAAACGCACATTAAAAGCATAACGCAAAAGATCAAGAGCTTCTTTGACGAGGATACTTCCAATCAAATTTGTTATGCACTACGAGAAATATATCATTCGGTATGCATTATGCTGGAAAGAGAGTTTTCAAAATACTTTATACTATGCTTCTATGAATCATTCTGCCAATTACTGAAGTATATCGACGAAAAATTATTGATAGAAACCATTTCCAATGCCGATGAAAAATGCGACCTCTCAGAAAAGATCTATGATCTGCTAAATTCTTACTTTACTTATTTGAGAACACTATCTTCCAGTACACTTCATAACGAACGCAGATTTTTGCAAGCTGATCCCTGTCAACTGACCTATTTTGACATACCTCCAAAACTGATTGCTTTCTATACGGCGATTGCGAGCAACATGTCAAAAGAACTTACAAGCTCCAGCGATTGTTCAAGAGACAAGTCAAGATACACATTTTTAATTGTGCCGGATTTCAAGAAAGATGTATATGTAGATTCATTAACTAATAACAGAGATATGTTTAATGAAACGAACATTCTGGTAATCCATATCAACGAGAAAAGCATGTATGACATTTCTCGAACCACCAAAATCATTGCACACGAAATCGCACATCACGCAGGATTAAACGACCAAGCTCGTAAAGACAGAGCAAAATACTATATGCGATGTATAACAGCCAAGTGGTTGGCGGACATACTTAGTGAGCGCGAAAATTCAGCTTGTCATATTTTTGATACAGTAAACGCAGACCACCGGTATGATTTGTTCGTGCATCTGGTAAACGTGTTATGTGATTGCTTTACTGAGTACCAAGAAGAACGAGAACAAGAAGTAATCAGACCATTTAAGATCGACGAAAACATAAGCACGGCCAGTTGCGAATTGACAGACTACTATCTAATTAGTGCAGAGATCAAAAAATACTATTACTCGGACTTTTTCGTGGACGAATTCAAGAACAGAATATACCAATGCATTTTGTATCAACATTTTTGGGAATATTTCCTTGACAAATTAAAAGCAAGTCAATTTGATTATTGGCAGTGTTTTTACAAATATTTGGAAGAGGAAAGCGAAGACGCCTATTTCACTAGGCTTTCCCGAAAATTCCAAACAAAAGATTCCGATTTTATACGCAATTATGTTTTCAATATTTTTTCAAATGAACTATGCAATCGATGCAAATGTTATGAAAACGTCGATGCAAATGCAATTTCACACGTCTTCAGAGAAGGTGTTGCCGATATGCAAATGTTGATTCTAACAACCCCTCGCGCTTATACAAAAGAGCAAATAATCGCTTCCTATGGCGCTTTGCATAACAGCGTTCGCATCAATCAAGGCGACCGTGCCGAAGGTGCGATCCCTTCAGATGAGAACCTGCGGAAAGAAGCTGTAACAAATTGTTTTAACAGTTTTGAAAACAGATGCACTGGACTATTTTCTCCAGTGTCGAATGATTTTGAACACATTGCGCCACAATGCTTTGCATCATATTTGGTCGATCAAGCGTCTCAATATTTCCAAGAGATATCAACGGTGAAGGCTTATTTACAAGGCAATGCGATCAGTGCGTTTGACTATGAAAACATGATAGGCTTGTTTGGGCGCCAAGATGTCGATATTAACGATATTGTTAAAACCATGGATAAAACCATCTGCGAATACACACAGCATTTGATCGAAAACCAGTAACAGCTAAAAATCTCTAAGTCACCTTTTCTGCTTGCCCGATTTTATCAAATGCTTGCTTTCCACATCGCCCAAAAAAGGAACGGACTTCGTTCGTTCCTTTTTTTAAGGAGAACACTTTTGCAAAAGGTGCCCCGTTACGAAAAAAATCCGCTTTTTCCATTTGTAAGAAAATCGATGCAGAGTATAATAAGGTATCCCCCAAAAAGGAACATACGTATAAAAACCAAAGCAAAAAAGAACCTGAAAATCGCGATCCCACCAACATCGCGCTATTGCTCGCTATTTGTATGATCGTCATGTATTTCGTTGCCGTTTTCATCTATAACGGTGACCTCAACTAACGCTGTGAAGCGTCCCAAGCATACGCGCTCAGTACAGGTGTAAAGGGCTTTCAAAACAGCGACTGTGACGTGCTGTTTGTCCACGGGGCAAAAGACGATACAATCCCCATAAAGTACGGCTACGATCTGTACGAAAAGAAGTTCGGGGAGGACGACCGCTTCACCTTCAAATACTACGAGGACCGCGACCACGACGTGCTCCACGTGAGCGAGGACGTGCTGGACGTCGCCCTCATCGTGGAATGTGTCACCTTCTTCGACAACGCCATTGCCAAGTAACGCACCGCCCAAAAGGGCAACGCCCCGTCACTTTCGCAAAAATGCCCAATTTTCGCCACATCTTATTGACATTTTGTTCATAAACTGGTATACTGATAGTATCCAAGAAAGAAAGGAGATTTTTCTCATGGATAAGAAAGTTGCACGTTTTCTGCTCACTTGGTTCCTTGGCTTCATTGGTAGTATGGTGATCAACCGCACCTCCCTGAAGGTCGAGGGCTACACCTCCCGCTCCGGCGCTTACTTCTGGCTCACATTCCTCACGCTCAGTATCTACCCGATGGTCGCTTCCATCTGGAACCTCGTTTACGATCCCGAGGCAGAGAAGAACATCGGCTACAAGCCCGACAAGGTAAAGGAAGCTAAGGAATAATTACATGAAAAAACACCCCCGTCAGGGGGTGTTTTTATTATTTCCTCACGCCTCGCCGTTTTGCGCCTTGTACGAAGCAACCAACGCATCCACTTCGGCAACAAGCACATGAAGTTCACGCGTGGAGGGGAGCGAGGCACCCGACGCGTACTTGTGACCGCCACCGCCGTAGCGCTCCGCAAGATCATTGATTACAACATGGCGCGAGCGCAAGCGCACGCGCGCCGTGCCATCGTTATTCTCAATGCACACAAGCCACACGGGCGAGCCCTTGATGCCGCTCATCTCCACCACCGAGAGGGAGGCCTCCTCCTGCGTGATGCCAAAGCGCTTGATCGTATCCAGCGTAACAGTGAGATAAAGCACCCCGTTTGCCGACTTTTGGATGTTTTCCAGCACCCACGCGCGGAATTTTAGCGCCTCAAAACTGCCGAGATAAAGCTGCTCAAACATATATTCCGTATCCACGCCCACAGCAAGAAGCGCCGCCGCCAAGCGGAGCGTATCGGGCGACACACTCTCGAAACGGAAACGCCCCGAATCGTCCACGATGCCGGCATACAGGCAGGTCGCTGCCTCGGGGGTGATCGTGAGTTCCTCTCCAAAACTGAGAGCAAAGTCCGCCACCAACTCGCTCGCCGCCGCACACGTATGGTCTACCAACACAAGATCGCCATAGGGCTCTACGTTGGGGTGATGGTCGAGCTTCACAAGCTCGCGACAAATTTGATAGCGGGGGTTCGCAATGCGATCAAGATTGGCAGTATCTACCACGATGCCGAGCGCGCTCTCGTAAAAGGAGGGGGCCACCTCGCCATCCTCCTCACCGAGGAACGCCACGCGCGCAGAGTAGTCGCTATTGATCACGCGCACGTCCTTTTGGGGAAAGCTCGCGCGCAAAATGGCACGCAACCCAAGCGTGGCGCCTACCGCGTCGCCATCGGGGCGCTTGTGCCGCATGATCACGATGCGATCGTACGCCTTGATTTTCTCCAAAAGCGTTTGCTTTTGTGAAAGTTCCATTGCCTTGCCCTCACTTTACTGGTGTTTTTCTTATTGTACCACATTCCGCGCAAAAAAGGAAGAGGACGCACAATTTTTACGCACAAAACTTTTTTCATTTTTTTGCCACTCCCCTCTTGACAAGCCCGCGGCGTTATGGTAATATATTTAAGTACGTTGAAAGACCACCTGTGCGGGTGTAGTTCAATGGTAGAATTCCAGCCTTCCAAGCTGGCCGCGTGGGTTCGATTCCCATCACCCGCTCCATTGTACGCGCCTTTAGCTCAGCTGGATAGAGCAACTGCCTTCTAAGCAGTAGGTCGGGGGTTCGAGCCCCTCAAGGCGCGCCACTTTTTCAAATTGCATATGGTGAGTGTAGCTCAGTTGGTTAGAGCGCCAGGTTGTGGCCCTGGAGGTCGTGGGTTCGACTCCCATCACCCACCCCAGAACGAAAAGGCACCTTCGGGTGCCTTTTTTCGTTCCGGGGCGGGTGATGGGCTTATGCACCCACGGCGTCTATCGCCGCCGTGGGTAGACGTCCACCGATTTTCGCCGCAGGCGAAATGAAGGCGGTGCCGAACAAGGTGAGACGTCAGTGGCTTGCCATAGGCGAACTATGGCGACATCCCATCACCCACGTGCATTTGCGATCTTTGTCGCCACCCCATCCAAAAGAAAAGGGACAGACCGAAACGGTCTGTCCCTTTGTGTTAACACTTACTTGGTCAAACGATAGTAAACGTTCTCGGTGATACCGTCTACCTCCTGGTCGATGCAAAGCAGGATCGCCTCATCGGTTTCGATGATCTCATAGAAATTGCCGAAGGGCAGTTTCTCAACGCTGGTGATCTTATCGCCCTTCACGTTGTAGATTTCATACTCATCGTTGCCCTCGTCGTTTTTCTTAACGAGCACGTAGTAATCGTACTCAGCATCATACAGGTAGTAGTCGCCGTCCTCCTCTACGATCACGTAGGGGTCCTTATCGCCCGTGTAGAGCAGAATATCGCCGTCGGCGTTCTCGAGCAGCAGGTACTCGTCTCCCTTATCATACAGGGTGTAGTTTCTCTCGTAAAGGTTGAGCTTCACGTTCAAGTCGTAATCGTACACCTTATCGCCGCACAGCAAGTAGTTGCCGAAAAAGCTTACGTTGTCGATCTTGCCAATCACATTGCCCTCACGGTCGGTGAGGTATATGTGTGCCTCGGTGCCGACCGCCACGCGGTTATCGGAGAGGAGTACTACTTCCCAAACGTTCTCACCGTTGAAGGTCAGCTCGCTCACCTTACCGTTCTTATCAAGGGTGACGAACACCTCTCGATCGGACACACGACCGTCCTCGATCTTGTAGGCATCAAACGCCATTGCCTCGATATCTTCGCAGTCGAGCGCATAGTTATCATAGCCGTCAAGCCACTGTGCACCCTCAATGGAGTAGATCAGGTAATCGCAATCAATCTCCTTCGCCTTGCCCTTCTTTGCGTCGATCATCAGGGTAGCAACGTTGTACTTAGTCAGCTCGTCAACGTAATAGCTGCCGACAGAGTAGTTCTCGATCTCAACGCTCTTATTGTGCACAAAGTCGTACTTCTTCGCGTCCTCGGGCAACTCGTAGTAGTACTGCAAGAACAGCTTGCCGTTGCGCATCAGCGCGAGGGTCACGTCCTCCACCTCGTACTGAGGCAGTCTGTAAGAAGAAACCTCCTTCAACTCTCTGTCGTAGAACACCACGCGGCAGTTGTAATCGTCCCAGGCAACGTAGTACTCGTCATTGTAGTCGCAAATGTTGGGCAGATCGGAAAGCTCACCGTACTCAAACGCCTTGTTCAGCTTACCATCCTCGCCGAAGCGGTAGCAGTTGCCCGAAAAATAAAGCAAATCGCCTGCGGTCTGGGGCATCGTGATGAACCCCTCATCAAATACCTCATCGTAAGTGCTGTAAGCGTCAAGGTTAGAAACGCCCGCCACACGCGTGCCCGTGCCGTCGTAAAGATCGGTGCGAACGGTAGCACGACCGACAATGTTGGCGTCTTCGTCCTCGTTCCAGCTTGCCGTGGTGATCAGGAAGTAAGCATACACCTCATCCCCCACATGCATATCGTCCAGCTTTACGTGTACGCGACTGGTCGCCGTGTTATCCACGGTGTAGGTCACGCTGTTGGTCTTCGTGTTGTAAATGGTGTGCTGGACGAAGGGAATACCGTTCTTCTCCACGGTATCGGTGAAGTAGATGAGATTCTCCTCGTAGGTCACAAAGGACTTGCCCGTCAGTACATCTACCTTAGCGGCGTTGACATACGTGACGGTATCGTCCACGTAAGTGGCGTCGCTCAGCAATTTGGTCAGATCTCCCGCCTTGCCGCCAAACAGCGCGCAAGAGGAAAGTGCCATCACGGCAGCCAGTGTGAGTGCCACAAGGGCAACCCATTTCATTTTTTTCATAAGTAGTTCCTCCTTTGGGAAAAGATATCAGCGGTACGGCCGTGACGCAAAAGGTATTCGAACGCTGAATTTGTCGAACATGACCGAAACGAACCGTTCTGCTTGGGTTTATTTTAGCACTTTTTAACGCACTTGTCAACAAAAACTTTCACGCGCCCCCTCTTGCGGACACGCCTATAATATGTTACAATGGTGGTGAATATGCGAAAGGAGAACGCCATGTCCTATTTCCAACCCGATCTCACCTATCTTTGCTACCGCGACGTTTCACCTGAAGCGCTTCGCGCGCGCGGCATTGAGGTGTTGCTCCTTGATATTGATAACACACTCGCCCCCTACGAGCAGCCCGACCCCGACGCGCATATTATCGCGTGGCTGGATGCGCTTGAAACGGCAGGCATCCGCACCGCGTTCCTTTCCAACAACCACAAGGAGCGCGTCACGCGCTTCAATGCGCCGCTTGGCAGACCCGCTATCTTTGACGCAGGCAAGCCTATCGTGCGCAAAGGCAGAAAACTCATGCGCACACTCGGCGGCGATAAGAAAAACACCGCCATGATGGGGGACCAAGTATTCACCGACGTGTGGACGGCACGCGCCCTTGGCGTGACCGCGATCCTTGTCCCCCCCATTCGCGACAAGCGCAATGCGCTCACGCGATTCAAACGCTTTTTGGAACGCGGCGTACTGCGCCGCTACCACAAGCGCCACCCCGATGCCCCCGACGTGCGAGAGGGCTCATCTATCGCTAAGGAGTTTCAAAATCTATGAGAAACAACGCCATTTTCGGCCCCGGCGGCAATAGCGAAGCGTTCTACGCCGTGGGCTATAAAGCAACCGTACAGGCGCCCGCCTATCTGAAAAGCTTGGGGCTCGGCGCCTACGAGGTCGAGGCAGGCAACGGTCTGCGCATCGGCGACGCGACGCTGACCGCCATCGGTGACGCCGCCATTGCAAACGGTATCGAGCTCTCGCTTCACTCCCCCTACTTCATTTCGCTCTCCAGTGTGGAACGAGAGAAGCGCGAGAAAAGCGTTACCTACATTATGGAATGTGTGCGCGCGTGTGAGCTACTGCGCGCCGACACGGTGGTGATCCACGCAGGCAGCGCGGGCAAGATCTCGCGTGAGCAAGCGATGCTATACGCCGCCGAAACGCTCGCCATGGCGCTGGAGGCCATGGGGGATGCCCCCGTCACGCTCGGCGTGGAAACAATGGGCAAGCAAAATCAGCTCGGCACGCTCGCCGAGGTCATCACGCTGTGCAAAATGGACCAGCGCCTTGCCCCCGTGGTGGACTTTGGCCACCTGAACGCGCGCGATCTCGGCGGTCAGTTCCCCAACGCCGACGCCTACCGCCGCGTGTTCGATGCCATTGGTGAAGCGCTGGGTAACGACAAGGCACGCTATCTGCACTGCCACTTCTCCAAAATTGAATTCACAAGCGCGGGCGAAAAACGCCACCTTACCTTTGCAGACGAGGTGTTCGGCCCCGACTACGAGCCGCTTGCCGAAGCAATCGCGCGCGAGAACCTTTGCCCGCGCATCATCTGCGAGTCCGCCGGCACGCAGGACCTCGACGCCCTCGCGATGCAGCGTGCTTACGAGACGGCAAGTAAACTGTGAATCGCGCCCATAACGAAAAACTAACACCTCTTGCACAAGCTCTGCGGGCAGAAATGACCAAAGAGGAGCGTCGCCTTTGGTATGATTTTTTAAAAAAGCTTCCCGTCACGGTGCGTCGTCAAAAAGTCATGGGGCGCTATATCCTGGATTTTTACTGTGCCGAGCAAAAAATCGCCATCGAACTGGACGGCTCACAATATTTTGATGCCGAGGGAAAAGAAAAAGACGCCGAGCGCGACGCGTATTTGCAAGAGTAAGGCGTAACGGTGTTGCGCTATTCCAATCTTGAGGTGTTACAGCATTTTGACGGTGTATGTGCAGACATTCTCACGCATTTGGGGCTCACCCACCTTATTCCCTAATTGCAAAAATTATGGAAAAAAGTAAGCCTTCCCCTCAAGGGGAGGCCTCTCCATAGCCGTTTTCCTCGTCTATAAGAAAGGACACCTATGATTCCTCCCATCCACCACATATCCCCAGAAACGGTACGCGAAAACAACACGCGGCTCATGCAACTGTACGCGTTCTACCTCAACAACTGCCCCCGCGCGTTGGAGGAGGAAACCGTCACGCAGTTGGCACAGGACTGCGGCATTTCGCTCCCCCTTGCGATGGCGCATTGCATCGCGGCGCTGTTTGAACTCGACCCCGTCGGAGAGGATCGCACGTTCTTTGAACACTGGCTCGTACCCAGTATCGAACTGCAATCCCCCGCCCCCTACTGCGCCGACGCTTATTTTAGCACCATCCATATCCCCGAAACCACCCTTGGCAAATGGGCACTTCGCGAGGAATATCTCGCCCCGTTTGAGCCCTTTGTGTGCCGCGACATGCAAATCCTCAAAGACGGACGCATGCTGCCGCAGATTGCCTTCTTCGCCGAGCGCTACGCGTTCCCCGCGGTGCTTGAAAACGGCAGAGAGTGGATGACGCTGCTCCCCAACGAAACCGTGACCACCCTCCCCGCAATCGAAGCGGCGTCGGGGCGCGTCCTCACGTTCGGCATGGGGCTTGGCTACTTCGCCTTCCACGCCGCCGAAAAGCCCGAGGTCACCTCGGTGACGGTCGTGGACATCAGCGAGGACGTGCTCTCTCTCTTTCGCGAGCTCATTCTGCCCCAGATCCCAAACGCGCACAAAATCCATCTCGTTTGCCGTGATGCATTTGACTTTGCCGAGCGGAAAATGGCGGGCAATTTCGACTTCGTGTTTGCCGACATCTGGCACGACGCAGGCGACGGCATCGAGCCCTATCTGCGCATGAAGGAATGGGAAACGCGCTTCCCCGACATCCGCTTCTCCTACTGGTTGGAGGACACCCTGCGCTGTTACATCGACCCCTCGCACTGGGATATGCCAAAATAACACTTGCAATTTTCGCGCACGCGCGGTATAATAATGCTATTATAACGTACAGAGGTAACTATGGCTTCAAATCGTCAAAACCACATTCGCAACTTCTCCATCATCGCGCATATCGACCACGGCAAGTCCACGCTTGCCGACCGCTTGCTGGAAGCAACGCAGACCGTCACCACACGCGAGATGGAGGAACAGCTGCTCGATAACATGGATCTGGAGCGTGAGCGCGGCATCACCATCAAGGCACGCGCCGTGCGCCTTTCCTACCACGCAAACAATGGGGAGGACTATATCCTCAATCTCATCGACACCCCCGGCCACGTCGACTTTAACTACGAGGTGTCCCGCTCGCTGGAAGCGTGCGAGGGCGTGCTGCTCGTGGTGGACGCCACACAGGGCATCGAGGCACAAACGCTTGCCAACGCGTATCTCGCGGTGGACGCAAACCTGGAAATTCTCCCCGTCATCAACAAAATCGACCTGCCCAGTGCCGATATTGAGGGCACACGCCGCGAGGTCGAGGACGTCATTGGCATCCCCGCGGAAGACTGCCCCGCCGTTTCCGCTAAGGTGGGACTCAATATTCCCGACGTGCTCGAAGCCGTAGTGCGTGACATTCCCGCGCCGACAGGTGACGAGAACGCGCCCCTCAAGGCGCTCATTTTCGATAGCTACTATGACAGCTACCTCGGCGTAGTAGTTTACGTACGCGTGGTGGACGGATGCGTCCGCCCTGGTGACACCATCAAACTCATGAGCACGGGACGCACCTTCGACGTGGTTGAGGTGGGCGTGATGTCCCCCTTTGGTCTGCAAAAGGGCGAGGGGCTTATGGCGGGCGAGGTTGGTTACATCACCGCCTCGATCAAGAGCGTGGGCGACACACGCGTGGGCGATACCGTCACGCTTGCCGATACCCCCACAAAGGAGCCGCTTCCCGGCTTTAAAGCCGTGCAGCCCATGGTGTACGCAGGTATTTACCCCGCAGACGGGTCGAAATACGGCGACCTTCGCGACGCGCTGGAAAAATTGCAGCTCAACGACGCCGCCCTTTCTTTCGAGCCCGAAACCTCCATTGCGCTCGGCTTTGGTTACCGTTGCGGCTTTTTGGGTCTACTCCATATGGAGATCATTGAGGAGCGTTTGGAGCGCGAGTTCAACCTCGACCTCATCACCACTGCCCCCAGTGTTATCTACGAGATCACGACAAAAACGGGCGAGATGCTCCGCATCGACAACCCCACCAACTATCCCGATCCCAACGAGATCGAATCCGCTGCCGAGCCCATCGTGCGCGCATCGATCATCACCCCCACCGACTACGTGGGCGGCCTCATGGACTTGTGTCAGGATCGCCGTGGCGTGTTCGTGGACATGAAGTACCTCGACGAAAAACGCGTCGAACTTCACTACCGTTTGCCCCTCAACGAGATCATCTACGATTTCTTTGACGCGCTCAAGAGTCGCTCGCGCGGCTACGCGTCCCTCGACTATGAGGTAGAGGGATACGAGGCGTCCAAACTCGTCAAGCTCGACTTCCTGCTCAACGGCGAGCAGGTCGACGCCCTCTCTTTCATCGTGCATGAGGAAAAGGCGTACGCAAGAGCGCGCCGCATTGCCGAAAAACTCAAGGACAACATTCCGCGCCAGCTGTTTGAGATCCCGATCCAAGCGGCAATCGGCGCCAAGATCATCGCGCGCGAAACCGTCAAAGCCATGCGCAAAGACGTGCTTGCCAAGTGCTACGGCGGCGACATTACGCGTAAGAAGAAGCTGCTGGAAAAGCAGAAGGAAGGCAAGAAGAAGATGCGCCAGCTCGGCTCGGTTCAGGTATCCCCCGAGGCGTTCATGGCAGTCCTCAAATTGGATGACGATAACTAAAAACAATTATAATGCCGCGCGGTGCGCGGCATTATTTATCGCCGACATTTTCATGAAAGGAGCGCCGTATGAGAGAAACGCTCGGCCTTTATCTGCATATTCCCTTCTGCGTGAGAAAGTGCAACTACTGCGATTTCTGCTCCACACGCGCCGACGCTGCAACACGCGCGGCATACGTGGACGCACTCTGCGCGCACCTTCTCGCCGCCGCCCCCACGGCAAAGGATCGTGTGGTGGACACCGTATACCTCGGTGGCGGCACACCAACGATCCTAGGCGATGCCGAACTCGGGCGCATTTTGCGCACCGTCCGCAGTGCTTACGCGCTGACGGCAGACGTCGAGATCACCACCGAATGTAACCCCATCACGGGGCGCGATGCACTCTTTGAAACGCTCGCAGCCGAGGGCGTGAACCGCCTGAGCATCGGCGTGCAATCCGTACACGAAAATGAGCTTGCTTTGCTTGGCAGAGCGCACACCTTCGCGGATTTCCTCGCCACCCTTGATGCGGCGCGCCGCGCAGGACTTTCTAATATCAGCGCAGACGTCATGTTCGGCATTCCCGCACAAACGGTGGAAAGCTTTAAAACCACCCTGGAAACACTCACGGCACTCCCCCTCACGCATCTCTCCGCCTACGGACTGCGCATTGAGGACGGCACTCCGTTCGCCAAGCACCGCGACACGCTCCCACTCCCCGGTGAGGACGAGGAGGCAGACATGGCGGATCTTGTCGCCACGCTCTTGCCCAAACACGGCTTTTCACGCTACGAAATCAGCAATTACGCCCGTAACGGGGCAAAATCCAAGCATAATATGCGTTACTGGCTCGGCGAGGAGTATCTTGGCTTCGGCCCTGCCGCCCACTCGTTTTGGGGTGGCGTACGCTTTGCCACACCACCCGACACCAACCACTATATCAACGCCGTTGCAAGCGGCAACTTCGGCGCACTTCGCGCCGACCCCCACGCCATCACGCCCACAGAAGCGCGCGAGGAGTACGTCATGCTCCGCATGCGCCTTGCGGACGGCGTAGATAAACAGGATTTCTCACACCGTTTCGGCATTTCTTTTGAGGACGCCTACGGTGATCTCACCCCCCTTGCGGCAAATGGCTTGCTTGTGAACACCCAAACGCGCGTGGCGTTCACCGCACGTGGCATGCAGGTGTCGAACGCCATTCTCGCCGAATGGCTCGATTTCAAAGGAGAATGATCATGTCCAGACTTTCCACCTTTCAACAAACCCTCACGGGCCCCGCGCTCATCACCTCGCAAAAGCACGCCTACTACCTCTCGCGCTTTCCCTTTGAGGATGGCTATCTGCTCATCTTTCCCGACGCCGCGTACCTTGTAACCGACTTTCGCTACGAGGAGGCGGCACGCCGCGAGGCAGACCCCGCTTTTTGCGTCATATCCCCCGAAACGGGTGCCCTTATGGGCGTTGTCGACCTGATGAGAAAGCACAATGCCACCACGCTTTGTGTCGAGGAAGATCACGTCACGATGGCGCTACGCCAAACGCTTCGCGTTACCTTTGCAAGAAACTATACCGGCGTCACGATCTCGGGTGGCGTGTCCAAAACGCTCACGCGCATGCGTCAGTTCAAGGACGAGAGCGAGCTCGCGATCATTCGCCGCGCGCAAGCCATCACCGACGCCGCTTTCACGCACATTCTCTCTTTCCTCTCCCCCACACGCACCGAGCGCGAGGTGGCGCTGGAATTGGAGATCTTTATGCGCAAAATGGGCGCTGACGGGGTGTCTTTCCCCACCATTGCCATATCGGGCACGCAAAGCGCACTCCCCCACGGCGTACCGCGCGACGTGCCGCTCCAACAGGGGTTTTTCACGATGGACTATGGTGCCGCGTTGGAGGGATACTGTGCGGATATGACGCGCACCGTGGTCATCGGGCGCGCAAACGACGAGATGCGCCATCTCTATCACACCGTGCTCACAGCACAAGAAGCGGCGCTTCGCGCCGCACACGTAGGTGTGCCCCACAAAAAACTTGACGAGATCGCGCGCGCGATCATTGACAACGCCGGCTACAAGGGGTGCTTCGGCCACTCCCTCGGCCACGGCGTCGGGCTGGACATTCACGAAGCCCCCCGCCTCTCCCAAAAAGCCAAAGACGACGCACTGCTCACCGAGGGCGAGATCGTGACGGTTGAGCCGGGCATCTACGTGCAAGGCAAATTCGGTTGTCGCATTGAGGATATGATCGCCGTGTGCAAGGGCGGCGTGCACAACCTCACACACAGCACCAAAGAGCTGCTTGAACTATGCTAAACATCGTTGTTTTTTCGGACAGCCACGGCAAACGTGCGCGCGTGGCAACACTTGCCGCACGCACCAAACCCGACGTCGTGCTTTTTCTCGGTGACGGACTTTGTGATCTTGACGCACTCCCCGACGGCGTGGATGTGCGCGCCGTGCGCGGCAACTGCGATTTCTTCACGCGCGAGGACACCCCCTATGCACGCATCGTCACAATCGGCGCCTATCGCATCTTCCTCACCCACGGCCACCGAGAGGGTGTGAAAGGCGGCGAACAGGCAGCCATTGCACGCGCCTTGGACGAGGACGCAGACGTGCTCCTCTACGGCCACACCCATCGTGCCACCTGCCGCACCTACCCGGCGGGCACCACACTTTGCGGCAAAACGCTCACGCGTCCCCTCACCGTTCTTTGCCCTGGCTCACTCGGCGATACAGAGGCCACCTTTGCCACCCTTACCCTAACACCACACGGCATTCTTCCCAATGTTGCCAAACTATAAAAAAAGAGCAGTCTAAGACTGCTCTTTTTTGTTTTATCACACGTGGGGCGTGCGTTGCATATCCTCTTTAAAAGGACACCGTTGCAGGCTCCTGGTCGGGTGCAAACAATGCGTTTCGCTCCGCTTCGAGCTTCGCATCCTCGTAAGCGGCAAGCACGGCGCTCTCCAGTGTGGCGCGGAAACTCGCATTGATGGGGTGTACGATATCGCGATAGGTGCCATCAGGGTTCTGGCGGCTGGGCATCACGATGAAATAGCGCTCGCGTGCAAAGATGACCTTGATGTCATGCACGGCAAGTGCATCGTCAAACGTGACGGATGCGACCGCGCGCAAAGGCCCCGGGCCCTCGTCAAACAGCTTGCGAATTTTGATGTCTGTGATCTGCATAGGTTTTTACCTCCGTTGTAGATGTAATGGATTTTTACGCGTTCAACACTTTTAGTATAAAACCATATTGTGGCGGTTATGCCACGGCTTTGTGTGTATTGTGTGAAGACGGAAACGATCGCACGACACAGCGCGACAAGGGGGATGGAATTATGACACTTTACAACACAGGGCTTGGCGCGCGCGGCGCAACCACCCTGCTAACGGGACGGAAAAACCTCTACTTCATCGGTATCGGCGGCATCCAGATGCAAGCCCTTGCCGCGCTCGCCCGCGCGCGCGGCTATGTGGTGGCAGGATGCGACGATAACCTGTCGGCACGCACCACACTCGCCGCCATCGGCATCCCGCTCGACGCGCAAGGCGAGCTTTCTCACCTACCCGACGCCGACGCCGTGATCTACTCTCTTGCTATCGACACAGAACACCCCGCCTACCGCGCCGCGGCGGCACTTGGTGTGCCCGTTCTCTCGCGCGCCGATCTGCTCGCGCACCTCATGTCCCCCTACCGCACGCGCGTCGCGATTGCGGGCTCTCACGGCAAAAGCACCGTGACCGCCATGCTCGCGCATATCCTCACGTGCGCAGGGCGCGACCCCACCGTGATCGCGGGCGCGATCCTACCCGACACGGGTACACCGCTTCGCATCGGTGGCGGCGATATTGTGGTAGCCGAAGCGTGCGAGTACCGCGACTCCTTCCTTGCCCTCGACCCCACGCACGCGACACTCCTCTCGTTTGACCTGGACCACGTGGACTATTTTGCAAACGAAGCCGCCCTCGCGCACTCCTTTGCCTCGTTTGGCGCACGCGCGCGCGCGCTGATAGCAAATGTCGAGGAAACGGTATGCGCCAAAATCGTCAACACCCACCCCAACGGGCTGACTTTTGGCATAGATACAGGCAACGTACACGCCCAAAACCTGACCGCCTCGCACGGAAATTATACCTTTGACCTACTACTGCACGGCGTGCAAGCAGGAGAGGTTTTCCTGCGCGTGCCGGGCATGCACAACGTAAAAAACGCGCTTGCCGCCGCCACCCTTGCCGCAGCCCTTGGCGTATCCCCCGAAATCACTGTGGACGCGCTCTCCACCTTTGCAGGGATCGCGCGCCGCCTCTCGCCCCGTGGGATCTTCCGCGGCGCCACGCTCATCGAGGACTACGCCCACCATCCGCGCGAGGTGGAAGCGGCGATTGAGGCACTGCGCGCTTGCAACGAAACGGGACGGCTTTTCGTCGTGTTCGAACCGCACACCTACTCGCGCACCGCCGCGTTTCTCACAGGGCTTGCCACAGCACTTGGCGCTGCGGATCGCGTATTTGTCACCGACATTTATCCTGCACGCGAGCACAACACCTGGGGCGTCACCCCCGACGATCTCGTGGCGCGCATCGGCGGGCACGCGACGCACGCGGGCAATCTTGCCGCCAGCGCGCGCGCCGTGATCAAGGAGCTCGCCCCACTCGACACCGTCGTGCTCCTATCGGCTGGGCAAACCGCCCCTTTCTTCGACGCACTATCAGCCACAGGCGAATTATAATTCGCCGTGCCCCTCTCCGCAATCACAAGGTGGCTACACGCGTTGTATGACTATCCAAGGCCCCATCTCGAGAGGGGCTGGCACGCGAAGCGTGACTGGGGGAGTTTTACTCCTTCCGTCGCGGCAAGCCGCGCCACCTCCCTCAAAAGAAAGGCTTTTTGTTGGCACTTGCCTACACTCTCCCAACAAAAATACAATCCCCTCTTTACTTTTCACCCCCAATCGGTTACAATATATAGGATAACTGCAAAGGGGGTATCTATATGAAAAGCTACGAAGCGCTCGCACCGGTCTACGATCATCTCGGTGACACGGTGGATTACGAAGCGTTTGCCGATCTGTACGAAGCGTGCTTCGCGCGCTACGGCATCACCCCCTCGCTCGTCCTTGACCTTGGTTGCGGCACGGGTAGCACCACGCTTGCCATGGCGGCACGCGGCTATGATATGATCGGCGTGGATGCCAGTGCGGAAATGCTCTCGCGTGCCTACACGCGCGCCTTCTCCGCGGGCCATAACGACGTGCTCTTTTTACAGCAGGACATGCGCGAATTTGAGTTGTACGGCACCGTGGGCGCGGTGGTCAGTTCCCTCGACTGCATCAACTACCTCACGGGGGATGGCGATCTTGACGCCTGCTTCTCGCTCGTGCACAACTACCTAGACCCCCACGGTGTGTTCGTGTTCGACGTGAACACGCCCCACAAATTCCGCACCGTTTACGGCAATAACGCCTACGTATTAGAGGACGAAACCACCCTTTGCGCCTGGCAAAACGAGTATGACGAGAAAACGCGCCTTTGCCATTTCTACCTCTCGGTGTTCCGCGAGGACGAGAACGGCAGATATGAGCGCTCCGATGAGGAGCAGACCGAGCGCTGCTACACGCGCGAAGAACTGGAGAGCGCCCTTGTCCACGCGGGCTTTGCGGACGTTGCTTTTTTTGGAAACGTGGATATGAGCGCCCCCACCGACACGACCGAGCGTTGGTTTGTGGCGGCAAGATGTATAAAGGATGTAAGAGGATAAACACATGGAACAATCTATGATTTTACGCGGCATGACGCGCGACGGCTCTGCGCGCATCACCGTGATCAACTCGCGCGCCATCGTCAATGAGGCGGTGCGCCTTCATAACACCTCCCCCGTCGCCACGGCGGCACTGGGCAGACTGCTCACCGCCACCTCGCTGATGGGTTGCATGATGGGCGAAAAGGAAGACCGCCTGTCGGTTAGCATCAACGGCGACGGCCCCCTTGGCAAACTGATCGCGGCGTCCGATTACATGGGCAACGTGCGCGGCTACGTGCAAAATCCCGTGGTGGATCTCCCCTTAAAACCGAGTGGCAAGCTCGACGTGGGCAGAGCCGTCGGTGCGGGTAGCGTCACCGTACTCAAAGATATGGGCGGTCACGAGCCCACCAACGGCACCGTAGAACTCGTAAGTGGCGAGATCGCAGAGGACATTGCCGCCTACTTTGCCACCAGTGAGCAGATTCCCACGCTCTGCGCCCTCGGCGTCCTGGTCGACACCGACCTCACCTGCCGTGCCGCAGGCGGCGTGATGGTGCAGCTGCTCCCCTTTGCCGATCCTGCCGTGGTGGATCAACTGGAAAAGAATGCGGCCAAGCTCCACAATGTGTCCACTTATTTTGATGAGGGGCTCTCTCTTGAACAGATCGCCGCCATCGCCCTGGAAGGTATCGACTATGACCTGTTTGACGAGCTGGATGTTGCCTACCGTTGCACCTGCTCGCGTGAGCGCATCGCGGCGGCGCTCCATTCCCTTGGCAAAAAAGAGCTTGACCGTATGCTTGCCGAGCAAGTGGCTGAGGGCAAGGAAGAAGCGCTTTTCGTGGACTGCCAGTTCTGCAACACGACCTATTCTTTCACCCCCCAAGACGTGCAAAAATTATTTTGATTTTTTTAAAAAAGGGTATTGACAATCACGGCGACGCTGTGCTATAATGTACAGGTCGCCGGATAAAACTCGTGCGATCACCCGGCCCGGTAGTTCAGTCGGTTAGAACGCTAGCCTGTCACGCTAGAGGTCGTGGGTTCGAGTCCCATCCGGGTCGCCAGGCGTATGCCTCTGTAGCTCAGTTGGTAGAGCAGGGGACTGAAAATCCCCGTGTCGTTGGTTCGATTCCGACCGGAGGCACCACATTGCGGATTTAGCTCATTTGGTAGAGCGCGACCTTGCCAAGGTCGAGGTGGCGGGTTCGAGCCCCGTAATCCGCTCCATTTTTTTCTCTTCACATCCCTTTAGGGTGTGTTTTGGCGCCATAGCCAAGCGGTAAGGCAGAGGTCTGCAAAACCTTTATTCCCCGGTCCGATTCCGGGTGGCGCCTCCAAAAAATCCATCGCAAGAGCGATGGATTTTTTCATTTGTGTCCGCAGGACACAACATCGTTTGACCGAAGGTCAACATCATTTCGAGCAAAGCGAGAACATCATTGTCCGCTTGCGGACACAAAACGATGTTGCGACAAGTCGCAAATGATGTGGGCTTACGCCCAATGCTGTTGCGCTTCGCGCAAACGGATCGACATTACGGCATTTTCGGGCAAGATATTAGAAGTGAACCTTTACCTTGCGTTTTTATGGAAGATATTTGCGATTTTTCATAGCAGGCAAGCAATGAAAAGGCAAAAAGATTGAATTATTCATAAAAATGTGTGATATAATACTTTTTTAAAGAATTGCAAAAAAGAATTGCAAAAAAGAATTTTTTGTGCTATAATGTATATATAAATTTGCGCTATAAATGTATATATAAAAAGGAAAGTGGTGGCATTTTCTATGGTAGCTTGGGTTATTTCTTGGTTTATCGTACTTGTGACGCTCATATCTATTGAAGTCGCAACTGCTGATCTTCTGACGATTTGGTTTATGCCGGCGGCTGTTGTTTGCATTGTTTTGGCAGCTTTTAACGTGTCTGTACCGATTCAGATCGTTGTGTTTTTTGTGCTTTCTATAATAGCAGTTGTACTGTATAAGACTGTGTTGAAGAAGTTTATTATGGCAAAAAAGAAGTCAAGAACTAACATTAGTCTCGTTATCGGAGAGATGGGTGTGGTTCAAGAAAAAATCGATAACTTCGCCGGCACTGGTTTGGTCAAGGTTAAGTCTCAGCTTTGGTCTGCAAGAAGCGATGACGATTCGGTTGTATTTCAAATTGGCGACTTCGTTGAAGTTGTGAGCGTTGAGGGCGTGAAGCTTGTTTGCGAAAAATCCGAGAAAAAATGAGTCGCATTTGCTCTGTTGAAATCATAACAAAAAACATAAACAAAAAAGCGGAGGATTACTATGATTGGTATTGTTTTAAGTGTTATTGTTTTATTGATTGTCGTATTGGTCGTTACCCATATCAATGTGGTACCGCAAAGTGAGGCGATCGTTATCGAACGCGTAGGCGCATACTATACAACGTGGGACACGGGTATTCACATTAAGTTCCCGTTTTTGGATCGCGTTGCAAACCGTATATCCCTTATGGAGCAGGTTGCCGATTATCCGCCACAGGCTGTTATTACCAAGGATAACGTATCTATGCAGATTGATACGGTTGTCTTTTATCAGATCACAGACTGTAAACTTTATACATACGGTCACGCCAATCCCAAGAAGGCGATCGAGCATATAACCGCAACGACACTTCGAAACATTATAGGTGAGTTGGAGCTTGATAGCACGTTGACCTCCCGTGACATTATTAACAGCAAGATGAGGATCATTCTTGATGAGGCTACAGACCCTTGGGGTATTAAAGTCACGAGGGTTGAGCTTAAAAACATCATTCCTCCCCCTGAGATTCAGGAAGCTATGGATAAACAGATGAAGGCGGAAAGAGAACGTCGCGAAGCGATCCTTCGCGCAGAAGGCGAAAAGAATTCTGCTATTCTGATTGCTGAAGGTAATAAGCAGGCTATGATTCTTGCTGCCGAAGCAGAAAAACAGTCTTATATTTTGAAGGCAGAGGCGCAGAAACAGGCAAAAATTTGTGAGGCAGAGGGTGAAGCGGAAGCTATTCTTAAGGTTCAAAATGCTACCGCGGAAGGTATCCGGCTCATAAACGAGGCTGCTCCGACTCAGGGATATCTTACCATCAAGAGCTTTGAAGCATTTGAGAAAGCGGCAGACGGAAAAGCAACTAAGATCATTATCCCGTCTGAAATTCAATCTCTTGCCGGCTTGGTTTCTTCTTTGAATGCTGTTGCTGATGAAAATAGCAATTAAAAATACGATCTGAAGAATGTGCGGAATCACACGCATGCGCTTTGGAGCTTCACTTGTAAAGCAAGAGCAGCGGTGTTGATTTTATAGGATTTCGCCAATGTCAACGAATCGTGCAAAGGCATCTTTTTGTCAACTCGTGCCAAAAAATCCGTACACGCAAGTGTGCGGATTTTTTTACTTTTTCACTCTTCACTTTTCACTAATTCAGCGTGTACGGATTCTTTGGAAAGTAAGAAGTAATAGTGAATAGTGAAGAAGCAAGGTAGCTTTTCGCTGTAGCGAAAATCATTTTTATATTGCAAACCATCCCAAAGTATGCTATAATTAGAGAAGTAAAGCGATTTTTATGTCGCACCAAATAAAAATACAGGATTTAATGATGAATAACAACAAAAACACCGAAAAAAGTCGGTTATTTACCGATGTGCGCTTTGCAGATATCGATGCGAACAAAGCCTATGACGCTGCGGCAAGATTGCCCGCAGAAATAGAAACAGTCATTGTCGGTAAGCACCGCGAGGTCACGCTGCTGGTGACTGCGCTGTTCGCGGGTACTCATGTGCTGATCGAAGACGTCCCCGGCGTCGGAAAAACCACCCTTGCCGCCGCGCTTGCGGATGCGGCGGGTCTGGAATTCCACCGCGCACAGTTTACACCGGATATCACTGCATCGGATATCACCGGCTTCAATATCTACAACCGTTCCGCCGAACGGTTTGATTTCACGCCCGGACTTGTGATGACCAACGTCCTGCTTGCCGACGAGATCAACCGCGCTTCCCCAAAAACGCAGTCAGCACTGCTGGAAGCAATGGAGGAGCGTCGTGTCACGGTTGACGGCAAGACCTATGACATTCCCGACCCGTTTATGGTCATCGCCACACAAAATCCGTCGGGCTTCGTGGGCACATATCCTCTGCCCGAGGCACAGCTTGACCGCTTCGGTATCAAGCTCTCCATGGGTTATCCTACCTTAGAGGAGGAGATGCGCATCGTGGAATCCCGTCGCGAGCATAGTACACGTGCGGCGGTGAAGCCGGTTATCAGCGCTTCACTTGTAAGCTTCCTGCGCGCTCTGGTCACCGATGTGCGCGTGGATGAGGAAATTCTGCGATACATCGTAACGCTCGTTGGCGCCACACGCAATCACTCCGCCGTATCGCTGGGAGCAAGTCCCCGCGCCTCCATTATCATTAAGCGTCTGACTCAGGCGTACGCATTCATGAATCGCCGCAGTTATGTTATCCCCGAGGATGTTTACGAGGTGTTCCGCGTATCGGTAGGTCATCGCCTGGTACTGAAAAATGAAGCACGGCTCCGTCATATCACCGAGAGTGCTGTCATAGAGGAGATACTGCGCTCAGTGCCTATTCCCTATAAGGGGAAACGCTGACCATGCGCAGGATTTACGAACGTCTGCCAATAACCTTTACCGCGCAGGCATTACTTTATCCGCTGTTTTTCGTATTGTCGCTGATATTTGCTCAGCTTCTTCGCCGTCCCGTGTCGCATATGCTGTTTGTGTTTGTGCTGCTTTTGCCAATTGCAAGCATACTTTGGCTCATCGCGGCTCGGATCTGTATCCGCACGGCATTTCGTCCGTCCGAGACCACCGTGGGCAAGCATTCCACCGTACGATTCTACGCCTCTGTGACAAACATATGCCCACTTCCCTTCGCGTTCGTTACAGCACGCATGTCACTTCCCGACAAAAGAGGCGTAAGATGTGAAGCAAAGGATATAACCCTCTCCCTGCTTCCATTCTGCACTTGCAGAATGGAGGAGATCGCTGAATTTGCCTATCGCGGGAAGTATCATGTCGGCATCGAATGCCTGTATGTGTACGATCTGTTTCACGCGATTTGCATACGCATCCCCTGTCACAGCAGCGCGGATATATGCGTCCTGGCGCGAAGGCTTGAGCTACCAAGGCGCACAGATTCAAGAGTTTCGCCCGACGGCACTCGCACCGTCGGAGGCTTCGGCGGCGACGGTGTCGACACTGCCGATATACGGCTGTATGAAGCGGGCGACAGTGTCCGCCACATCCACTGGAAGCTCTCCTCAAAGTCGGAGGAGCTTATCGTAAAGGATATCACCCGAGCCGAAGGTACAGATGTGACCGTTATCTGCGACCTTGAGCCGCATTACGGTAACTCTCCCATCCGCACCCCGAAAGCGGAGCACGCGGATATTGTGGATCTGTGCCATGCGGATATTGCGGTAGAGGCGGCAATCGCTGTCACATTACGGGAGCTTTCGGCAGGCAACTCCGTTCTGCTCACATTTATGGAAAATGAGACTCCCACGGCGTTTGTGCTTCGCGCGGCGGCAGATCTTGATGAAATATTCACACGCTTTGCCTCAGTACCGCTTTCCGTCTGCCAACACCAGCCGGTACTGCTCTCGTCTTGTATCGCGAACTCTCACAAAAGCTCGGTAATTATCGTAACCCCCCACATCGATGATGCCGCGGTATGTGATTATGCATCCGTCGCCGACGTTTACAAAACCAATTCGAATGCCGAGCTGATTCTCTGTACCGATGACTCTCTGTTCGAGCCAGATCCCAAATATGATCGCGCCCGCCGCGAATGGACGGCGCGTCTTGCCGCATCGGGTTTTATTGTAACAGATGCTCTGAAGCTCTTAAAGAACAAATAACCATAAAAGGTGTGAAACCCGATTTCACACTTGTGTTTTGAGTAATTATTATGAAAAACAACGCCGTCAATACGGTTTCTATGCTGCCCTGGCAGCAGACAAACAACCGCATCAGCCTTTTGCGGGGACTCGGATATGTTTTCAGATCCCTGCTGGCGCTTATGTGCGCTTACGGTCTATGTCGGTTTATATTTGACTCGCTGGCACTTGAGCTTCCCTACGGGATCACGCTCGGCATCTGTGCGGCGGCGTGTACCGTCATTGCAGTGATGCTCACCGGGCGTCAGGGACTTGCGGCAGGCGGAGCTGTCATCATAGGAGCACTGCTCTTTCTCATCACACGGGAGGGCGGCTTTTTCCGTGCGCTCTATGGGTGCGGCGTAATTTTATACAACGCCTGGAATAGGCGACTTGATGCGCTTGACTACGCAGGCGCGGCGGACAATATAATAGATCTTTCAAAAACGCTTGAAGCCACCGGATATACCGAGGCGGAGCTTCTTGTACTTGCGGCAATGATGGCAGCGGTACTCGTTTCCGTGATCTGCTCCATCTGCATCCTGCGGCGGGTGATACTCCTGCCGATACTGTTTGTGGGAGCACTCTCCTCGACGCTGATACACTATTTCGGCGCCTGCGAGGATAATTTCGGCTTCGCTCTCATGTTGGCTTCGCTGTGCGGACTTGTTTCGCTTGCGGGGTACGACAACATTTTCGTAAACAAAAAAGCCGTGGGCAGTGCCCTCGGCACCGACCCTCGCTCGTCAACTGCGAAGGATGAGCTTTCCTATACGCTCAGGGTTGGAAGTGAGCTTGGCGGCTTCTGCGGTCTTGCCGCGGCACTGGCGGCGCTAGCCGTCATCGCAGTGCCCATGAAGCTCGACACTCCGATGCCCGACATCCCCGCGATCTCCGAGCCTGCCCACCGAACGGAGGACTACATCTCCGCGGTAGTCAGCGGACATGATCCGTCGCCGTCGGGACTGTTTTACCTCGGCACGTCGGGTGTATCCTCCCGTGTCACTGAGGCGAAGGATCGCATTGCCGACGGAGATCGCATTTTCGACGTTCAGACGAATGTGGGCATACCCATATATCTGCGCTCCTGGGTGGGACGCGATTACATCGATGACAGCTGGCAAACCGCGTCCTATTCGCACATTGCGGAATACCGCAAGACCTTCGGCAGCGGCTTCAGCCCCGAACTGCTCACCTCTGAGCTGCTTTTTGCACTCGATCCGGAGCTTGTAGGCGTTCCCGCAGGCAAAAAGTACTCCGCCCGCCCCGATTTCGGATACATAAACGCCCCCGTTCACTTAAAAAAGCTTTCCTATCTGGGAAACGACGTATTTCTGCCGTCATATACTGATCAGCGCACAGGCCTGCTTGAATACGGTACAACCAAGCCCCATTCATTCGGTTATGCCAACTTCTACGACGGCATTTTTGACAGCGGAAGCTTTATTTTCGTGGACTCCTATACCGTTATGGCGCAGCTTAGCCTTGCTCCGACGGAGGAGACCGCAAAAAATATTGCTATTTTAGTGAGCTATTATGCCGACCAGCATATTATGGTAACAAGGCTTCGCGAAATGATCGGAAACGGTGCCTCGGAGGATGAGCTTCGCATCGAATACGACAGACTTTTCGCCAAATCCACCACGAAGCACTATGTTTCATCTACATTTGATCAAGGAGCCGTTTCAAACGAAAGCATAACTACCGTGTCGGGTAACTATACCTTCCCGCTTGAATCCCTCGCATATCGCTACGCTTACAAAATGAGCGGTACAGAACGTCTGCGCGTGGATGCGCTGATGGACAACCTTCCGCTTTATTATGAATATGTATACGACAACTACGTTTCCCGCTGCGAGGGCTTTGAGCGCTTCGAATGGCTTATTGCCGGGATAGCCGAGGAAGCAGGGCTTGATCTGCGCAGAAGCGCCTCCACATATGTGGGACGGCACAAGCTCGTGGAGGCGGTGATCGAATATCTGTCCGAGAATATGGTCTACACACTTGAGCCAAAGGCTCCGTCCTCCGAGCGAAAGTATCTTAACGCCGCCGAGACCTTCCTGTTTGACACCAAGGAGGGCTACTGCGTGCAGTATGCCACCGCGGCGGTCATGCTTCTGCGCGCCGCAGGTATACCCGCACGTTACGCCGACGGTTACATAGCACAGAATTTTGTGGAGAGCCGCGACGAATCGGCGCAAGGCGATTTTCGCGCGCTGGTGCTTGATGAACACGCTCACGCCTGGATCGAGGTCTATTACGACTACTACGGCTGGGTGCGCTACGAGGCGACCGCGCCCTATGTAACAGCGCAGAAGGATATCGCGCCGCCAAACGAGCCCGAGCCGGATGATCCGGACTACTACGCCCCCGACACCGAACCTGCGCCCGCCGAAACCACCGCGGCTCCGGAAACTGCCGTAACGACGGATGCGGTCACTACCGATGACATATCGGTGACCGTCACACCGCCTAAAACTCCCCGTCATGCGATTTCGGGGGCAGTTGTGACCGCAGCGTTTATTATTTCCGCATTTGCGGTGAGCCTGCTTTTAATAAAGCGCCGTGCCGATTCAGCCGCCGCGCGTTTGCGGACGCTTATTAAGTCTGCCGCCGACGGTGAGCTCCACGAGGGAGCACGTCTTGCCGCCGCGATGACGCTGGGCGACTATACCATGAAGCTGCTCCGTTTTGAGCGGCTTTCCCCCCGCGCAGGTGAGCCGCAAAGCGAATTTGCCGCACGCGTAAACGATTCCCTCGGCGCTATGCTCGGCTCCGATTTTATTCCGGTAATCGCCGCCATACAATCAGCCGAATTCGGCGGGTCAGTCTCATCGAGCGCGGTGCGCACTATAGCGCTTTATCTCGATCTGCTCATACGCGTCACATCCCATCTCGGGTCATTGCCGCGACGCCTTTTCAGAAGGTATGTTTTTATGTGCAGACTGCTGAAGCGGCAATAACGCCAATTTTTGCACAATGTATTGAAATGCTGAAAAATATATGGTATAATGTATGGTAATACAATAGAAATCTTGGGAAAGTGAACGTCTTATGGATAACGGATATGCAAATACCCTTAACGGCGCTACGCTGGCTTATCTCGGCGACGCAGTGCTTGAGGTAATGGTGCGCAGATATCTTGTGTCGCTGGGCATTGCCGATGGAGGCACACTTAGCCGCATAGCACTGAATTTTGTGCGCGCGACCGCTCAAAGCGCGGGCGTTGAAAAGCTCATGCCCCACCTCACCGAGGAGGAAGAGTATATATATAAGCGCGGGCGCAACGCGCACGGCATCGCCATTCCGAAAAGTGCGTCGGCGGCTGAATACCGTCGTGCTACGGGCATGGAGGCACTGTTTGCGTGGCTCGACCTTGTGGGGCGTCACGAGCGCGCCAAAGAACTGTTTGGCATCGCTTACGCCGATGTGATGGAACAGCTTGAAACAGGCAAAATACGGAAATAACAGGAGAATTACACCCATGATACGTGTAATGTCAGTCTTCGGAACACGTCCCGAAGCTATAAAAATGTGCCCGCTCGTCAAAGCACTGGAGGCAGACGAAAGATGCGAAAGCATCGTGTGCGTTACCGCACAGCATCGTGAAATGCTGGACTCTGCGATGGAATACTTCGGTGTAAAGCCGGACTACGACCTTAATATCATGAAGCGCGGACAGACACTTACCGGAATCACCGCAGACGTCATCACCGGACTTGAATCGGTACTCGCCGAGTCAAAGCCGGATATCGTTCTGGTACACGGTGACACCACCACCAGCTTTGCGGCGGCGCTTGCGGCGTTTTACGCCAAGATCCCCGTGGGTCACGTGGAAGCGGGACTGCGCACCTATGACCGTTACTCCCCTTATCCCGAGGAGATCAACCGCAATCTTACCACCAAGCTGGCAACTCTGCACTTTGCTCCCACCGAGCTTAACCGCACCCAGCTTGCACGGGAAGCGGTCACCGAGAATGTCACCGTTACGGGCAACACCGCACTTGATGCGTTTCAATACACCGTAAAGCCCGGATATGTTTTCGCAGACGAAAAGCTGAGGGCTATCGATTTCGAAAGCCAGCCTGTGATCACAGTCACCGCACATCGCCGCGAAAATCAGAACGGCGGCATCGAAAATATCTGCCGCGCTATACTCAAGCTGTCGGAAATACATCCCGAGTTACGATTCGTTTACCCCGTTCACCTCAGCCCTGCGGTAAGAAATGTGGTGTTCCCCCTGCTTGACAACCATCCCCGCATCACGCTTACCGATCCCGTGGATGTGGCGGATATGCACAATATGCTCTCGAAGTCGTTTTTCATCATGTCCGACTCCGGCGGAATCCAGGAGGAAGCGCCCTCCTTCAAAAAACCGGTTTTAGTGCTTCGTACCGAAACCGAGCGCCCCGAAGCAGTTGAGGCAGGTACTGTTAAAGTAATCGGTACCGATACCGACCGCATCATTGCCGAGGCAGAGCTTCTTATATCAAGCAAGGAAGAATATGACCGTATGGCATCGGCGAAGAATCCCTACGGAGACGGAAAGGCTTCCCTCTATATCATAGACGCTATCGCAAAATATTTTCAGTAGACAAAAATGTAAAGGCGGCTGATAAAATGAATATCATGCATCTTAAATATGCCGTTGAGGTCGCAAAGACCGGTTCCATCACTCAAGCGGCGGAAAATCTTTTTATGGGGCAGCCCAATCTCAGCAAGGCAATACGCGAGCTTGAAGACAACCTCGGCGTTACGCTTTTCAAGCGCACCTCCAAGGGTATCATCTGCACCCAGAAGGGCGAGGAATTTCTCGTCTATGCCAAGCGCATCCTCTCTCAGATAGACGAGCTTGAATCCATCTACAAAAGCACCCCCGAAACCAAGCAGACCTTCAGTATATCCATCCCCCGCGGCAGTTATATGGCGTACGGCTTCACAAATTTTGTAAAGCGTCTGGAGCGGGACAAGGAGATCGAAATACGCTACAACGAGACAAACTCCATGGAAGCCATCTCCAATATCACGCAGTCTAACTATAATCTGGCGATCATCCGCTTTCGTGACGTGTTCGAGCCTTATTTTACAAGACTTCTAAAGGAAAAAGAATTAAAGAGTGAGCTTGTGTGGCAGTTCAAATACATAGCGGTAATGTCAAAAGACAATCCTCTTGCTGCCAAGCCTGTGCTGACCCTCGCCGATTTTGCGGATTCCGTGGAGATCCTTCACGGCGATAATTCCGTGCCCTCGCTTCCGACGCTGGAAGCAAAACGCATGGAGAACATCGAGAACTCAAACAAACGGATTTATGTGGTCGAGCGCGGCAGTCAGTTTGAACTTCTCGCCGGCATTCCCGATACCTTTATGTGGGTATCACCAATACCAAAGCGCATGCTTGACCGTTACGGTCTCGTACAGCGCCGCGTGTCCGACGCGGACTACAGCTACAAGGACCTGCTGGTGTATCAGCGTTCCTACCGTCTTACCGACCTTGATCGTATGTACATTGAGGAACTGCACAATTCGGTAAGTGCGGTTGAACAGATGAACGTGGACTGATATCCGTCAGCATTACCAACAGCAGCACACCGCGCCAATCGGCATTTGGTATAAGTTACCGATTGACAAGTGTTTGCTTTAGTGATATAATTAAGTAAAGTTTCAGCAATCTGAAAAGAAGGAAGACATAAAAATGATGACTCGTAATTTCGCAGCTGCATATTATTACTATTACTTTTATTCGAAGAAAAAAGGTAATAGTGGTTTTTGCTGCGAAAAAGAGCTTGTCACCGAGAATTGAAGACTCGGTTGAATCTTCGGAAAAACTTCCGCTCCGTAGTGAAAGATCACTGCGGAGCTTTTCTTTTCGGCACACGAAGCAAATAAATATAATTATCCAAAAGGAGATTAAGAAAATGGTAGTAGTAATCAAACATCAGGCAAATGAAGAAAGACTTGCAACGCTTATTGAATTTTTAAAGGCACAGAATGTTTCAGTTCACGAGAGCCGCGGACATTTTCAAACCGTCCTCGGTCTGGTAGGCGACACCAGCCGCATCGATATTGATACCATTGCAGGACTTGAGATCGTCGAAACCGTAAAGCGTATCAGCGAGCCCTACAAAAGCGCCAACCGTAAATTCCATCCCGATGATTCAGTTGTTACCGTCCCCTCCGTAAACGGTGATGTCAGGATCGGCGAGGACTTCACATTTATCGCAGGACCTTGCTCGATTGAGAGCGAGGAGCAGATCATCGCGGTAGCCGAGGCGGTCAAAAAGTCGGGAGCACAGCTTCTGCGCGGCGGCGCATTCAAGCCACGCACCTCGCCCTACGCTTTCCAGGGCCTCAGAAGCGACGGCATAAGACTCCTGCTCGAAGCAAAGAAGGCGACCGGTATGCCCATCGTTACCGAGATCATGGATGCCTCCCACCTTGATCTGTTCGCCGATGTTGACGTTATTCAGGTCGGCGCGAGAAATATGCAGAACTTCGAGCTTTTGAAGGAGCTCGGTCACACCAATAAGCCCATACTCCTAAAACGAGGTCTGTCCAGCACCATAGAGGAGCTTTTAATGAGCGCCGAATACATCATGGCAGGCGGAAACGAAAACGTCATCCTTTGCGAGCGTGGCATCCGCACCTTCGAGACCAAGACCCGTAATACCCTCGACATCTCCGCAGTGCCGGTACTTCACGAGCTGTCCCACCTGCCCGTAATCATCGACCCCAGCCACGCCTGCGGTAAGGCGAACCTGGTTCTGCCCATGGCGATGGCGGCTGCCGCGTGCGGTGCAAACGGCGTTATGATAGAGGTACACAACGATCCCGCAAATGCGCTCTGTGACGGCCCGCAGTCGCTGACTCCCGAGCAGTTCGACTCCACCGTAACGAAGGTATTGTGCGTAGCAAATGCCGCCAAAGAAGCAATGAAAATGTAAAATATAAAGCATCACCGCTACCGAGCAACTCGGTGACGGTGATGCTGTTTTTGTATTTCAGAAAAATTTTCATTACTTTATCAGTCGATACAGATTCTTCTCAAGTCGCAGTCCCTCTCGGCGCGGCGTATCATACTCGGAGGTGTCGGCGATCATCTCGGCAACGATACGGCAGGCGTGATCCACAGAGGTGTGAAAATCGTCACCGCCCAGCAGCTTACCGAGCAGAACAGAAGCAAACAGGTCGCCGGTACCGGGATATCCGTACTTTATTCTGTGAATAATATGCACGCTCTCGCGCTCGACACATCCGCTGTCATAGGAAATCGTGGCAATTCGATCGTCAGACAGCTCTATACCCGTCAGCGCTAACTGCTTTGCCCCATACAGCTCTGTAAGCTTCTTTCGGAGGCGCTCAGCCTCAGTGAGGGCGTCCTCGGCAGACAGTGCAGATGTATCGCAGTACTCCTCATCGCATAAAAGATACGCCTCTGTAAGATTTGGAGTCAGAATATCGGCTTTATGGCACAGCTCACGCATCCGACGGCACATTTCGGGTGTGTAGGTCTTATACACCTCACCGTCATCGCCCATCACGGGATCCACAAGCACCGGTGCCCCCTTACCGAACATATCGATGGCGTGCACAACGGTGTCGATCTGCCCTGCGCTTCCGAGGAAGCCCGTGTAGATCGCGTCAAATTTCATATCCATCATCTTATAATGATCCAGCGTCGGCTGCATAGTGTCGGAAAGATCGCGAAACACGATATTGTCAAAGCCGCCGGTGTGAGTTGACAGCAGCGCGGTAGGCAGCGGTACCACCGCCACGCCCATCACGGACAGCGCGGGAATTATTACTGTCAGCGCACATCTTCCGAAGCAGGAAAGATCATGTACGGCGAGTATTCGTTTGGTATCATCGCGAAGCATAAGGCTCCTCCGTGGGTTTACAAAAATAATGCAGGCAAAATCAGGCAGCGTAACGGCACCGTGCCCTCACATCCATTGCGACCTCGTCGCGGATGGAGTAAAGTTGTACTGATACCGGATGTGTCATTTTTGTATTCTGAAAGAATAGTTTGTATTATCTTATTTAAAATATTTAGTCACACCGAGAGTTGCGAAATAATCCTCCGGAGTTTCCGCGCGACGGATAAGCTCAACGGTTCCGTCCTCCTTTAAAAGAAGCTCGGCGGAACGAAGCTTGCCGTTGTAGTTGTATCCCATCGCGAAGCCGTGTGCGCCTGCCTCATGGATCGCGAGATAATCTCCGATTTCGATCTTCGGAAGCATACGGTCGATGGCAAACTTGTCGTTGTTCTCGCACAGACCGCCGGTTACATCGTACTTGTGGTCGCAGGGCTCATTTTCCTTGCCCAGAACAGTGATGTGATGGTAAGAGCCATAGATAGCAGGGCGCATAAGGTTAGCCGCGCACGCGTCACAGCCGATGTATTCCTTATAAATATGCTTTTCGTGGATTGCCTTGGTGATGAGCATACCGTTGGGAGCCAGCATATATCTGCCAAGCTCAGTGAACAGCGAAACGTCGCCGAGTCCGGCGGGAACGAGGATCTCGTCATATACACGGTGAACGCCCGCGCCGATTACAGCGATATCCGCCGGCTCGGCATCGGGAAGATAGGGTACGCCCACACCGCCCGAAAGGTTGATGAAGCCGATCTCAACGCCTGCCGCTTTCTTGATCTCGACAGCCAGCTTGAACAGCACGCCCGCAAGGGTGGGATAGTATTCGTTGTTGGTGTTGTTGGAGGAGAGGAAGGCATGAATACCGAAGCGCTTTACGCCCTTCGCCTTGAGGATCTTGTATGCCTCAATGATCTGCTCCTTGGTCATACCGTATTTAGCCTCACTGGGGCTACCCATGATCTGGGTGCTGATACGGAAGTCTCCGCCGGGATTGTAGCGGCAGCAGATGGTTTCCGGAATGTATCCAATGGTCTTCTCAAGGAAGTCGATGTGGGTAAAATCATCGAGGTTGATGATCGCGCCAAGCTCTGCCGCCTTTTTGAAGTCCTCGGCGGGAGTGGCATTGGACGAGAACATAATATCATCGCCCGCAAACCCTACTTTTTCGCTCATAATAAGCTCGGTGAGAGATGAACAGTCAACTCCGCAGTTCTCCTCGCCTAAAATATCGAGAAGCACGGGGTTGGGGGTCGCCTTAACGGCAAAGTATTCCTTGAAGCCCTTGTTCCAGGAGAAAGCGGCATTCAGCGCGCGCGCACGCTCGCGGATTCCCTTCTCGTTGTAGATGTGGAAAGGTGTGGGATAGTCTTTTACGATTTTTTCGATCTGTTCTTTTGTTACAAACGGTGTTTTCAACGTCATGTCGCTCCTATGTTAAATTTTATTCCAAGGATAATTATAGCACACAAGCGGCGTTATGTCAAATAAAATTTTTAAATTATTCTGCAAATAAAGTTTTTAAATTGTTATACCTAGATTGACAAAAAGAACAATATGTGGTAAAATATATATGCAAAGCGTTTAATTTACTGTAAAAGCACTTGCATTATTATTTTGAATAAAAGGAAGGTAACTACTATGAGAAAAAGATTGTTGCATGTAACATCTGTTGCAATATGCGCTATGATGTTGTGTTCATCTGTGCTTACAGCGGATAGTGATGGCTTCGATGCAAATAACCATAGGTATTTTACCAATCAAGGTACGCCAAATTTTGAAACAGATAATCTTACTCTCCTTACAAATACTGTAGGGGATACTACATACAATTGGTATAACAGAGTGGTTTATGGCGGATGTATGGTAACGTGCTGTGCTATGATATTGGATAATCTTGGGGCTACAACTACAGAAGCTGTATTTGATGTTCGCGATGGAGATTGCGTCGTGCGCGATGCAGATCCTGTTACTGTAATGTATGCCAACACGAATTTTGCCACCATTACATCAAATGGCACAAATTTTATATCATCGTACAATGGAGATCCTGTATATATATATTCGTCTCGAATTGCTAATAATTTTGATAAGGAATGCCATGTGGTCGATTTGTCTGGTTGCTCAAATGCAGAAAAACTCTATAATATTACTTATTATAGAAATTTGAATCCGGAAGGTGTAATAGCATATTTCTTCAGAACTGAGTATAATCAAACACTTGGAAAGTATGAGAACCATTCACATGGCGTCGTAGTTATGGAGTCATCGGCAAGTCTCGATTATGGCAGAAGTTTTACCGGTCCTATCGTCGGTGATCGGATATGTACCGAAGCAGATGTGATTGCGCCTACAGAGGTTCCTGTGTCCGAAATTAATAGCAGAGCTACTGGATTTAATAGCGAAAGCACAATATATGCACAGCATCTCACAGTGTGTGATACTGTTAATTATAACTCTTACCCAGGTGATTATGTTAATATGTGCGATGCTTATATTGGGGTTGCTTCCGATTTCCAGTTCGAACACATAACAAAGATATACTACTTTGATTAAGAGAGTCCTGTATGCAGAAAAAACAAATTTTAATTATATTTACGGTTATCAATTTTTTGCTGCTTTGCATAATGATAATTACATGTATATTTACATTTCGCTTCAAGAAGTCCATATCCGAAAGCATTGATTCCGCTTCCGAGAATAACTATGTGCCTTACGCTGTAGCCAACGGCGATGAGCATGCGTTCTGTACGACCAGCACTGTATTGGAGGAGTACCACTCGCCGGGCGGAGATGTGGTCATTAATAATAATATTTCAGCAATAGGTGCAAGTGCTTTTAATGGTGTCCGGCTGGGGGCGATTGATACAATAATCACATCGGTGTATATTCCCGATACGGTTACATGGATAGGACGGTACGCCTTTTTTGCTACTACGGCTCAAACTATCCGACTATCCGGTGAGCTGCTTTATATCGGGGAGGGGGCATTCGCCGAAAGTACAGCTCTTGAAAAGGTGTACTTTGAGGTTGTGCCAAGACACGACATAATTATCGATGAATCTGCGTTTTATGGCTGTCCGAATGTTGAGCTTGTGAATTTCCCGGATGATATTTCGCTTGATGAAAACGGATATATCGTGCGCAAGTGACGTGTTTTGAAACGCAGAAAAATATTCCCAAACCCCTTGACATCGGTGGGAAAGTGTGATATAATACATACTTGGTATGGGATATTTGTGCCATGTCATAAATATTCTCTCCTTACCGGACACAAATTTTTTGAGGTGTTCGGTCTAATGTCCATGAGGAGGTGTAACAACAATGGATAAGATTTCATCCTACGAAACTCTGTTTATCGTTGATGTACAGCAGGGTGAGGAGGGCGTTAAGGCTCTGGTTGACAAGTTCACCGGTCTTATCGCGGCTAACGGTACCATCGAGTCTGTTGATGAGTGGGGCAAGCGCAAGCTCGCATATCCTATCAACGATCTCACCGAAGGCTACTATACTCTTGTAAACTTCAAGAGTGCTCCTTCATTCATCACAGAGCTCGAGCGTGTATTCGGTATCACCGACGGCATCATGCGTTCTATCGTTATCAAGCATGACGAGAAGAAGATGGCAAAGGCTGTCGCTGCTCCCGTCGCTGAAGAAGCTCCCGCTGCAGACGCTGAATAATTCGGATAACGGAACGGAGGATACAGACAATGGCAAACTTTAACTTCAATAAAGTTATACTCGGCGGTCGCTTAACCGCAACGCCCGAACTCAGACAGACTCCCAGCGGAGTTATGGTGACCAGCTTTACTGTAGCTGTAAACCGCCGCTTCGCATCAAAAACGGAGGACGGTCAGGCAGGTCAGACCCAGGCAGATTTCATCCGTGTAACGGCATGGCGTCAGCAGGCTGAGTTTGTTTCAAGATACTTCCAGAAGGGTTCGTCTATTTGCGTTGTCGGCTCCATCCAGACTCGCTCCTGGAACGATCAGCAGGGCAACAAGCAGTATTCTACTGAGGTTGTGGCTGACGAAATCAACTTTGTTGATTCCAGAAGTGAGAATTCGAGCTACCAGCAGAATGCAGGCTCCGCTTATATGCCTTCCGCATACAGTGAGCCGCAGTACTCAACACCAGCCGGACAGGCTCCGGCTTCCCAGGGCGGCGCAGCACCCCAGTTCGAAACACTCGAGGGTGACGACGAGCTGCCGTTCTAATCAAAAATAAACAAGGAGGTTTCACAAAATGGATAGAGAGAGAACCGAAAGAGACGCTTCTAAGCCTTTCCGTGCAGGTATGCGCAGAAGGAAGAAAGTCTGCCAGTTCTGCGCAGATAAGATCGAAGAGATCGATTACAAGGATGTTGCAAGACTTCGCAAGTATATCAGCGAGCGTGCAAAGATTCTTCCCAGAAGAATTTCCGGTACCTGCGCAAAGCATCAGCGTCAGCTGACCATCGCTATTAAGCGTTCGCGCCACGTTGCGCTTCTGCCTTATATCAGCGACTAAGTTAAAAAGCGAACGACACCCGCACGGGTGTCGTTCTTTTTATTCTAACTGAATTTTGTTGCGTCTCACTTGCTGTATCTATTATAGCACGGAATTATTCTGCCTGCAGCCGCCAAAAATTCACCGAAGAAACAACATCACAAATAAATACATACAAAACAGCATCAGCGAGAGATTCCCGCCACAGATGAGCAGTATATACACCGCCGCAAGCCATAGGAGGATCAGCGTCACAAACGACACCGCGTCAAGGATTGCGGTAGTGTGCGTCGGGGTAAGCTGTAAAAGGGCGGCTTCGAGTATACATCCACCGTCAAGGGAGCGGATAGGCAATAGATTCAGTACCGCCAGCGACAGCGAGCAGGCTGCAAAAAATTCCGCCTCAAAGCTTCTGTGCGGCAGGAGCAGTATCACTGCCGCCGACAGAAGGTTCACCGCTGCTCCTGCCCCATAGACGGCAATTGTCCCCCCCGTTCGTGTACCAAGCGGCGTCGTACGTATCTCGGCGCCGAAGAGTGTCAGCTCGATCTCCCGCACCGGCGCTCCGAGTGCGAGCATGACGACGAGGTGTCCAAGCTCATGGCACAGCGCCGCCAAAAGCGGCAAAATTGCCAGGACGCTCCCGTCAAGCAAGATCAGCAAGCCCACAAAAATTACCGTGATCGGACGGACAATAAAACGCGGGAGCTTTTTCACTGCGGCGGTATGACAATAGGCGGCAGCAGCTCGTATGTACGTATTGGTTCCGATGGCTCGGCGGCGACAGGGATGCTGTCATCGGCAAACAAATTCGCCGCGGCAACGTCACTGACCGCGGAAGCCTTAACCGCATCATACCGCACAAGCTCGGACAGCGATACCGCAATCTCACCGCTCCTTGCCGTGTGCAGGTTGTACGCAAGGCAGGCGCCGGACACTGTAAATAGCGTCACCGCAAGCATAAACGTGTCAAATCGGCGACTTTTTGGAAATTTTAACATAGCAATGCTCCTTTTCTCGGTATTCGATATAAATATATTGTCGAAGCCGCCGCCTTATGTTTATGTAGCCGGGCAATATGAAAAGTGTCCCTGCAATACAACCGCAAAAACAGCCCCGCGAGAAAGCCGCGAGGCTGTTTTGTGTTTTTTCGGATTATTTGAGGACCTTTGAAAAAACAAGAATCAGTATAACGATACCTGCAACAACATAGAGTTCAACAAGCGAACCTACTAAGCCCAGTGCCCAGCCGATCAGCGCACCGACCACAGGGATCCAGCCGGTGATCAATGTAGCAAGCCAGATAAGCGCGCCAACCACGATAGCCGCAACAGCGTAAAGGATGATTCCTACAACGAGGTTAGCCGCTGTATCGGAATACTTAAACGAGAGCGGGAAAAACTTTTTTAAAGTATCCATGATGTATCTCCTTTGATTGATTTGATATGTAACACGTTACACTGTTATTATATCACGCAGACGCAAAAATTGTCAACACTTTTGTCGAAAAAGCCATAAAAAATACGGGACGCCGTAAACGGCATCCCGTGCGATATTTATAGTGATATGAGAACTTACGCGAGCTCAGCAAAGTACTTGATGGTGCGAACCATCTGGCTGGTGTAGGAGTTCTCGTTGTCGTACCAAGAAACGACCTGTACCTGATAGGTGTCGTCGTCGATCTTAGCAACCATGGTCTGGGTAGCATCGAACAGAGAACCGTAACGCATACCGATAACGTCAGAGGATACGATCTCGTCGGTGTTGTAGCCGAAGGACTCGGTAGCAGCAGCCTTCATTGCAGCGTTGATGCTGTCCTTGGTTATGTCCTTACCTTTGACAACTGCGATAAGGATAGTGGTGGAACCGGTGCAGGTGGGAACACGCTGAGCAGCACCGATGAGCTTGCCGTTGAGCTCGGGGATTACAAGACCGATAGCCTTAGCAGCGCCGGTGGAGTTGGGAACGATGTTCTGTGCGCCAGCTCTTGCACGGCGGAGGTCACCCTTTCTGTGGGGACCGTCGAGGATCATCTGGTCGCCGGTGTAAGCGTGAACGGTGGTCATGATACCGCTCTGGATAGCTGCGTAGTTGTTAAGAGCCTGAGCCATGGGAGCGAGGCAGTTGGTGGTGCAGGAAGCTGCGGAGATGATGGTATCCTCAGCGCTAATGACAACATCATCTCCGCTGCTTCCTGCACCACCAACTGTCTTGCTCCTATGGCAAAGGCACTTAACGATTACGCTCCCATCGCTTCCGGTATCATGACCACCGTTCACGCTTATACCGGCGACCAGATGATTCTTGACGGTCCTCACAGAAAGGGCGACCTCAGAAGAGCAAGAGCAGCTGCTGTTAACATCGTTCCCAACTCAACAGGCGCTGCAAAGGCTATCGGCCTTGTTATTCCCGAACTCAACGGCAAGCTTATCGGCTCCGCACAGAGAGTTCCCGTTCCCACCGGCTCAACAACTATCCTTGTTGCAGTTGTTAAGGGTGCAGATGTTACCAAGGAAGGCATCAATGCTGCTATGAAGGCTGCTTCCTCTGCTTCCTTCGGTTACACAGAAGAAGAACTCGTTTCCAGCGACATCGTTGGTATCACATACGGTTCACTCTTCGATGCAACTCAGACAATGGTTACAAAGATTGCTGATGACCTCTATCAGGTTCAGGTTGTTTCATGGTATGACAATGAAAACAGCTACACAAGCCAGATGGTTCGCACAATCAAGTACTTTGCAGAACTTGCATAATTGTATCTGATTTAAATTTAGAAAAGGGTCGGTTAATCCGGCCCTTTTTGAATAATATGAGGTTTTATTATGGGACTTAAACGCCTTGACAAATTAATAGCGCTTAACTGCAATGTTTCCCGCAAAGAGGCCCGCCAACTCATCAAGGATTCCGCCGTTTCGGTTAACGGAAGAGTCGTTCTGAGAGCCGAAGAGCTGATTGATGTTGAGAATGACGACATAGATGTAAAGGGATATAACTTTACATTAAAAGAACATGTTTACATTATGCTCAACAAGCCTCAGGGCGTTGTAAGCGCAACGAGGGACCCTGCCAAAACAACGGTTGTGGATATCATTCCTCCCGAGCTGAAAAGGCGTTCGCTCTTCCCTGCCGGCAGACTGGACAGGGACACCACGGGGCTTTTGATTATAACAGATGACGGTGCTTTTGCACACAGAATAATGAGCCCTGCCCACCATGTTTATAAAACCTATCACGCCGTTCTTTCTTTCCCTCTTTATGATGTTGATATTGAGAAACTGGAAAGCGGAATCACGCTTGATGACGGCACGGAATGTCTGCCTGCAAAGGTGAAACCCTTTACAACAGATGACGGTCTGCCTGCCGCCGAAATCAGAATCAGGGAAGGCAAATATCACCAGGTAAAGAGAATGTTTGCCGCAGTCGGCAACCATGTTGAAAAGCTCCGCAGAGTTCAGATTGGCTCACTCAAACTGGATATGTCAATCCCCGAGGGTGATTGCCGTGAGCTGACCGAAAAAGAGCTTGAACTCGTTTTTGTTGACGAAGAAATTTAACAGAATTTTTAACACATTATCGCTCCGCAGCATGCATATGATGGATATTATATCTTCATCACGGGAGCGATAATGTGTTTGTTTTATTACAGAGTGTTTCTGCCGAAAAGGGCTTTTTTCGCAGAAAACGCACCGCCAAAAAAATCAATTCTTCTCCTCTTGAAACCCACCGGACAAAGGGCGGTCTGCCGTTTTACATTGCCCGTGTCTGCTACGGAAAGCACGGCATAAACTGGTCGGCGGTGAGTAAAAAATGCGGCCGCCGTGCCTGCAAAATCGTTGCACCAAGAAATATTGATATCCCTGATTCTTCGGGATTTGTGCGCTATATTCCCAAAAAATTCGGTTCTCTGCTGCTGTTCAACTCTGCAGTGAATCTTCTGAAAGAAGCAAAAGCTGAACCGCAGAAGATGTGCATCACCGTATGCGACAGATGCGGTATTATGGCGGACAGATTAAACGAACTTCCTCCGTATGCTTCGCTTATCAGGATCATTACCGCTTCACCCGAGCGATATGCCGCCGCCTGTTACAGGGCTTATGACGAATTCGGTGCTGTTCCCGTCATCAGAAGCACTTATGAACCGACCGATAAAAAAGAGCTGATAATCGCCTGCGACGGGCATTTTTCGCCTTTGATGAAATCCTCCGCAATTGTTACTGGCAGGAATATTTCCACAGGAAAACTCCGAATAAAATACAGCGGAATTGCACTTAAAGAGGAGCATTCGGCTTTACTGCCCGAAAATACTGAATCAGTTGATTTTGCAAGTCGGAGGCCAAGCGGTCTTAGGAAGA
>JAZNAL010000046.1:0-25857 GCA_045586505.1 Candidatus Flemingiibacterium sp.
CGGTCGCCGGTGAGAATGATTTTGGATTTAGACATGGCTTTGTACCTCATGTGAAATTTGTAAAGAAAAACGCGCCCATAACGGACGCGTTTTGGTGCGAGAAACGGGACTTGAACCCGTACAGTGTGAACTACACGCCCCTCAAACGTGCGCGTCTGCCAGTTCCGCCACTCTCGCATAATCAGTCGGTCTCCCGATGACTCATATATTATACACTATGCTCATCCAATTGTCAATAGTTTTTAGAAAAAATATAAAAAATCATCGGCTTGCGTAAGGACGCAAGTGGTGGCGGGAATTTACAATTAACCGCTTGATTTTTCTATAAAACATTTGTATAATAGAAAAACAAACCGCAAAAAGGTCGAAAGGAATCAAAAAATGACAGATAAAGAAATCGCCGAGCTGAGACGCCGGCTTAATCCCGATAAAAACAACATAACCACTCTCCGCGGACGCTATATTAACGCTCAGAAAGAGACCATTCACGAGTTCTCAACACCGTTTTTTATGCTTCCGCAGGAGGAGATCGAAAAATACCTCTCGATCTTCCGCCGCGCCATGTCCGGTATTAACGGAAAGAATCTCATTGACATCGCCTTCTCCATCCCTCAGGTGGAATCGGGCGAGGAGCACGCACTCCTCACTTCCCTGCGTCAGACGCGACTTAAGGATGACGATGCGGCAAAGAAATTCTTCGACAAAGCCGCCGAGGGCTTGAATCTTGAGGGGAACAACCTTATCCTTCTCATGACCGACACCTACGATGTGCCCAAAAAGCACAGTGACGATGGTGATGCGGGCGAATCCACCTCCATGTTCACCTACATAATGTGCGCGGTCTGCCCCGTTAAGGAAGCGAAGTCCACACTGGCGTATGACGCCACAAAGCAAGGCTTCCACACCCGCTCCTGCGAATGGAACGTCGCCGCCCCCGAGCTGGGATTCTTATTCCCTGCCTTCGACAGCCGTCAGACCAACATATACAACGCGCTGTACTATGTAAAGGACCCCGACGACAGCAGTGAGACCTTCGCCAAGGGTTTATTCGGCACCGAGCTTCCCCTCCCTGCAGGTGAACAGAAGGCAATCTTCGAAACTGTTCTAAGTAATGCCCTCGGCGCGGAATGCAGCTACGGTGTAGTCCAGGCGATCCACGATGACATCGCAAGTCGCATCGAGGAGCACAAGCTCTTAAAGGAGCAGGAACAGCTCACCATCACCCGCACAGATATCGCTGCCGTTCTCGAGACCTGCGGTATCTCCGAGCCAAAGATCGAAGACTTCAAGCACAAATGTGACGAAGAATACGGCGACCTCGCACCCATCCATCCCCGCAACATCGTCGAACCTAGGGAGCTCACCATAAGGACCCCTGATGTAACCATCAAGGTCAATCCCGAACGCGGCGACCTTGTAGAGACCCGCATAATCGATGGCGTCAAATACGTCCTCATCCGCGCAGACACGGATGTGACCGTGAACGGTGTTTATGTGGACATAAAGGAATAAAGACAAATATACACAGTGCAGGCATCAAAAGCAAGCACTGTGTATTTCTTTTTAATTACCAAAACAATACAAATTTATGACTGCATAACAAAAGCCTCAGTACGGCAATACTACCTGCAGAAAGTAACACTTTCACAGGAAAGGCAAAATGTTATGAAGTCAAACAGCTACAGCCGCAAGGTAGAGATTTGCGGCGTGAATACATCGAGACTTGGTACGCTGTCGGCGCAGGAGAAGCGGGAGCTTCTTGAGAAGGCGAAGGCGGGGGATACAGCGGCACGTGATGAGCTGATTAGCGGAAATCTGCGCTTAGTGCTGTCGATTATACAGCGCTTTTCGGGGAGAGGTGAGAATCTTGACGACTTATTTCAGGTGGGATGCATCGGCCTTATAAAGGCTGTGGATAATTTCGATTTAACCCTTGACGTAAAATTTTCAACTTACGCCGTTCCCATGATCATTGGTGAGATAAGGCGATATTTACGGGATAATAATATGGTGCGTGTGAGCCGCTCGGTTCGAGATCTTGCTTACCGCGCCCTTCAGGCACGAGAACAGCTCACACGCACGCTTGATCGCGAGCCATCGCTTGAGGATATCGCGAAGGTGCTGGATGTAAAAAAAGAGGAGATTAGCGCAGCTCTTGAAGCGATAGTTGAGCCGGTGAGCCTTTATGAGCCGGTGTTCTCGGACGGCGGCGATTCAATTTATATTATGGATCAGATCAGCGATAATGATAACACCGACGAGGCTTGGCTTGAAGATATTGCGCTCCGTGAGGCGATGAAACGCCTTTCGCCAAGGGAAAAGAACATCATTGAGCTACGCTATTTCAAGGGCAGAACACAGATGGAGATTGCAGGTGAAATAGGCATCTCCCAGGCACAGGTGTCCCGCATAGAAAAAGCGGCGCTTCAGCGGATAAGGAAGGAGATGTGAATTATCGATCAGCGGTAATATTGTGCAGGTAAACTTTCGTTGCTATGGGGACGGTGTTGCCGCCCTTTAATTTAACCCTGACCGACAACTTTAGCAAAGATATATACAAAAAAACGCCCCTCGCGAGAGGGGCGTTTTTATATTTATTAGTGCTTGAAATGTCTCTGACCGGTGAATACCATCGCGATGCCGTACTTGTTGCACGCGTCGATGCTTTCCTGGTCACGGATGGAACCGCCGGGCTGTATGATAGCGGTGATGCCTGCTTTGTGAGCAGCTTCAACGCAGTCGGAGAACGGGAAGAATGCGTCGGATGCCATAACACTACCTGCCGCGCGACCCTTCTCTGCTCCGTCAAGCTCGTTGGCGTAACGGATCGCAAGCTCTAAAGCGGTGATTCGGTTGGTCTGACCCGGGCCGATACCGGTTGTGATACCGTTCTTAGCAAGCACGATAGCGTTGCTCTTGGTATGCTTTACAACCTTCATCGCAAACTTAAGGTCAACAAGCTCAGCCTCGGTGGGAGCCTTTTCGGTTACAACCTTAAGCTCGGCATCATCGTATACGCCGATGTCGCGCTCCTGGATGAGCAGACCGCCGGCAACACGCTTCATATCAAGCATATCCTTGGTATTGGGCTTGGTAATTTCAGGCAGTCTGAGGATGCGGATGTTTGCCTTCTTTTCAAGGATCTCCAGTGCCTCAGCGGAGAAATCGGGAGCAATAACGATCTCCACAAAGATCTTGTTGATCTCTGCAGCGGTAGCCGCATCAACGGGACGGTTGCAGGCGATGATGCCGCCGAAAATGGACACGGGGTCTGCGTTGTACGCGTTCATGTATGCGGAGTAGATGTCCTTGCCGATGCCGACGCCGCAGGGGTTTGCGTGCTTTACTGCAACCACGCAGGGCTCGGTGAATTCCTTCAGGCACTCAAGCGCGCCGTTGGTATCGTTGATGTTGTTGTAGGAAAGCTCCTTGCCATGAAGCTGCTCTGCCGCCGCTAAAGTACCGTCGAAGTGACCGATCTCCTTGTAGAACGCCGCAGCCTGACCGGGATTCTCGCCGTAGCGCATATCCTGTACCTTCTCGTAGGTAAGGGAGAGCTTTTCGGGGAAAATGGGCATATTGGTCTCAACTCTGAGGTAAGACTGAATGAGGGTATCGTAAGCCGCGGTATGGTTGAATACCTTGTACGCAAGCTTAAGATTGGTGTCAACAGAAACCTTGCCGTTTGCCTTCAGCTCGTCGATAACGGTAGCATAGTCAGCAGGATCAACGATAACGGAAACGTCCTGGTAGTTCTTCGCTGCCGCGCGGAGCATGGTGGGACCGCCGATGTCGATGTGTTCGATAGCGTCCTCACGGGTAACGCCGGGCTTCATGATGGTGTCCTTGAAGGCGTAGAGATTGATGGCAACGATATCAATGGGAGTAACGCCCAGCTTTTCGATCTGTGCCATGTGCTCGGGATTGCTTCTCATAGCAAGAATACCCGCGTGAATCATTGGGTGGAGGGTCTTAACACGTCCGTCAAGGCACTCCGGAAATCCGGTGATGTCGGAAACCTGAGTTACGGGAATACCTGCCTCGGCGATGACCTTATGTGTACCGCCTGTGGAAAGGATCTCGTAACCAAGATTATCAAGCTCGCGAGCGAACTCAACAACGCCGGTCTTGTCGGTAAGACTGATTATAGCGCGTTTTTTCATGAGATTATACCTCGTATTCATTTATTTATATATAATTATATCAGAAAATATCTTCTCGGTCAAGTGGTATTGTGACGTTTTAGCGGATTACGTCGAAAAAAACATAATGCAAAATGCACATACGATCTTTTGATATATTATGTATCTCAACTACACATGGCACGTCCACTCAAACACTTACGAAAAAACAAATTTAAAAACTACTAATGCCGCCGCTGTTTTAAGACTTCTTAATGTAGAAAATTTCGATGTAACGCTTGTTCAATTCCGCCATAGTTGGATTTCCTAACATTATTTTCAAATTATTGTTGATTTTTTTTAAAAGGTATGATATAATATATTTGTATTTGTATAATTACCTAAATAAGGATAATCATTTTAGAGGAGGAATAAACCATGAAAACAAGCGTAAGATCAAGAATATCCTGGCTTCTCCTGGTTTCTCTCGTGGTGACACTGCTTGGCTCTGCATTTATGGCAGTTGGTGTGTCCGCGGCGGACGATCCCAAGGAAAATAACAATGAGGAACTCAAGGTGCTGTCGGCTAACAATTACGATGTGATCTCAAATTTCATCGATGTTACTACAGAGACCAAATACTACGATGCGATTAAGTTTGTTTGCGAAAACGGACTCTTCATCGGAACCTCTGATACCACATTCGAGCCCGAGACTTACATGACCCGTTCTATGTTCGCTACCGTCCTCGCACGTGCTCACGGAGCGGATGTTTCGAAGTACGTAACCCCCACCTTCCCAGACGTGCTTCCCGGTCAGTGGTACACCTCATATGTAGAGTGGGCTGCAGCAAACGGTGCAGTTAAAGGCTACGACAACGGACTCTACGGCGTCAACGATAGCATCACCGTTGAGCAGGCTTGCGTAATAATGGCGCGCTACTACGGATACAAAAATGTCAAGGCTTCCGGCAAGACCCTCGCGGACTTCAATGACTCCGAATCCATCTCCTCCTGGGCGACTGACGCTGTCAAGTGGGCGGTCGAAAACAGTATCTACGAAGGCGAAGATTCTTCCCTGTTCCCCACCGCTCCAGCAACTCGCGCTCTTGTCGCTTCCATGTTCAAAAACTTCGTTTTCATTTGCATTTACGGTAAATAAAACCAACCGGTGCATTCCTATCTTTTAGAGGAATGCGCCGATTTTGTTTGAAAGGCCGTAGACACCCCAATTCCACTCCAAAACAATAAACAATCTATGAACAAAACGAGAGCCATTCAAACGGCTCTCGTTTTCTACTCACACAAAATTCACATATATTTTCACCATATTCTATTGCTTTTTTATCAAAAATAATGTACAATAATAGTGTATCATTAGATAATATCAAGAAATAAACCGTAATATGGAGAACTATAATGAAAACTTACAAATTGATCGCTCTTGCGGCTGCTTTTTCCCTCACACTTACCGCTTTCCCCATGCTTGTAACAGGTGATGATGCAGAATATGATCCCGATAACGATCCGCTGGTGTCACTTTCCTACATAACCGAGGTCGTGACCCCCTCCTATGACAAAAAGATAAGTGAGCTTACAGATACAATAGATGAGCTCACCCAAACGCTCACCGAGCTTAATGAATCGTTTGAAAAGCTTGAAGATCAACTTGACGAATCTGAGGCAAAGATCGCAGAGCTTGAGGAAGCACTTGCGGCATCCGGTGGATCTAAGCTCGGCGGTTTCGAGGTCGTGTATATGAAAAAAGGCGGGAAGCTCCTTGCAGAGTCGCCTTGCGAGATAATTCTGCGCTCCGGCTCGGCTATAGTGGTTTCTATCACCGTTAACGGTCTCAACAACGTAAGCGACGGTACTGAGCTTTTAAATGCTGCAGATGTTCCGCTGTTCAATCAGCTTCTTGTTCCCCGCGGCGGCGACGGACGAGGCATTCAGATAACATCCGAGGATGCTTATGTCATGGTGAGAGGAGATTACACCATTGTCGAATAATAAAGAAAAAAGAAACAAGATGCGTCGACTAACGGCACTGATTCTTGTGATCCTGCTGATTGTTTCCGTATGTGCTTCTGCTATATACTATTTTTCTGTATCGGTTTCGGCAAGCTCATTCGCTGGAATGACTCAGAAGGAGATTTTCGAGTATTTAAAGCAGCTCGAAGAGGAGCGCGAGAAAGGTAAAGACAAGGATTCCGACGATTCTGAGACATCAGAAAAAGATTCGAAGGAAGATGCCGACACATCCAAGACCGACGACGATGACGACAAACACAAGCCATCAAAGCCTAACTATGACGACGAAGAACCTATCGAGGGCGATGACAAACTCATCCGCGTCGGACTCATGTACGGCTCCAATGTAACTGTCGGCTTTGAAACCGATTCCGATTTCGGCTTCGGGATCAATCTCGTCAACCGTCTCGACGATCTTACAAACGAGCTTTTATGGGAGCTTCCCGATACTAAGGTCTCCTGTACCGTGGACGCAAATCTTGCAAAAAGCGCTATGACCTACAGCAAGACCTCCAAGGAGTCCTCTGTGGTAATCGGAGGATGGCACGCGGAGATCGGCGAGGATCTGTCATATGACGAAACAGTGGATCTCATTGACGAGCTTGAAGATGTCCTCGATGACCTTGATGTTTACGCCATCCCCTCATATATTGAGGGCGGCTACCGCATCCGTGTCGGACATTTTGCCACCAAAGCAGATGCAAAAGAACTTGATTTGGAGCTTTCGGATATCTTCCCCGAGCTTGATATCACCGTAGCAGGTCCCACAGATACAGCGGTTTCCGTGGTGGACCCGCTGACCGACCGCATACTGTTCGAATACGACGACAATGACGAGACCGCGCTGGGACTTACCCCGCTGTCTGATACTGACGGCGAGCGCGGTTACCTTGTCACTCCTGCAAAGAAGATCTACGACGGCACCTTTATGTTCCGCCGATATATTACCGACACCGTTGACGGCGTTTCGCTGACCGATATCATCCCCCTCGGTGAATACATTAAGGGTGTACTTCCCTACGAAATATCCTCCTCCTGGCCTCTTGAAGCACAGAAGGCATTCGCCATCTGTGTGCGCTCCTTCACCCTTGCAAGCGTGCGTCATGAGAGCGCATATCAGGTCGATCTGTGTAACACCGCCCACTGCCAGGTCTACAACGGCAGATCGAAGATCACCGATTTGGTGGAGCAGGCTGTGGATGAGACTGCTGGTCTGGTTATGACCTACAACAATAATATTGTTACCGCTTACTACAGCGCTGTTACGGGCGGCGTGACCGTGGGCGTGGATGACGCCTGGGGCGGCTCAGCGAAGCCTTATCTTGTGGCGGTACAGACTCCGTGGGAGATTTTCACAAACCATTCCTACGGTGTGTGGCAGGTTGAGGTTTCACCCTCTGAGCTGTGCACATATCTTCGCGACACCAAGGGCTATACCAATTTAAAGGGAAAGATCGTGGATATTTCCATCGATAAGCTCGCGAAAAATTCCACTTATGTGTATCAGATCACCTTCACCGACAGCTACGGCACGGAGGTGACGGTAAAAACCACCGACGCTGTGCGTACAGCGCTTTCAAAATACGTCAATAGCGCGAATTTCGTGGTAGGAAAGGGCTCGGTAGTCGCCGATACAACCACATTCACCACCGTCTCTACCGATTCGCTAAACACTCGTACCGAGAGCGGTGATTATACCCTCGGCAAACCCGAGATGGTCAGAGTAATGAGCGGAAGCGGCGCTATTGAAGCCGAACTTGAAGGCGCATCGGTACTTACCGCAGGCGGCACGCTAAAGCTCGGTGAGACCTCATCAATGACTGAATCTCAGACTTACTATGCATCTAATTCTTCCAACTTCATCTTCGTCGGTAAGGGCTGGGGACACGGCGTGGGACTCTCACAGATTGGCGTCCGAGATCTTGCAAAGCTGGGCTATGAGGCAACTGAGATTTTGAAGAAATACTTTACCGATATCAAAATCCGTGACTGGCGCCATATTTTAGACTGAAAAGGATATTATTAGCATCAAGGCTGAATGACGGAGGTTTTTATGCAGGCTGAAATCGGAATCATCGGCGGGGCTGATGGCCCTACAGCGGTCCTTGTGGCAGGTGAATTACTTCCGCTTATCATAGGCGGCGCCGCTTTAGTGATCTTCGCCGCGCTGATTATAACGGCAATAGCCGTGGCAAGAAAAAAGTAGAATTTTTGCGCAAATAAAAAGGAGCTGTCATCACACTTCGTTGTGATGACAGCTCTATTTTAGTTAAGCATTCTGAAGAAGATGGAGCGCAAAGCCTGCGATCTCATCCTTGAAGTAGATAGCCTTGCCGCCCTTCTCGTAGATCTCCTGTGTGTCACCTTCGAACTTGATGCCCATGTTCTCAAAGTAGAACACAGCGCGATCAAGGAAGTTGGTGCCGATTGCGATATGACCGTGAGTACCGATGCTATTATCGAATCTGAATTCGATTCCTTTTCCTGCGAATGCGCTGCTGTTGCCAACCTTGGTGGTAAAACCGAACATGGTTTCCATAAGCGCAAGCGGTCCGGCAGTATTATCCTTGCTCTCACAGTTGATGCCAACGTGCTTTAATTCGAAGCCGAGCATCTGCATTACTGCATTTCTTGTAAGCGCGGTGATCTTATCCCACTCGCCTGCGTTCATGAGGTCGGAGGATACCATGTAGCTTCCGCCGCAAGCAAGGATCTTGTTGAATTTTAAGTAGTCGAGGATGTTCTTCTCGTTAAGACCACCTGTAGGCATGAACTTCAGCCCGCCGTAGGGAGCGCTCATCGCCTTGATCATGGGAAGACCGCCTGCAGCCTCTGCCGGGAAGAACTTGACAACGTCAAGTCCAAGCTCAAGAGCAGCTTCAATGTCAGAGGGGTTAGCACAGCCGGGTGTGATCGGCACGCCGATGTCAATGCAGTGCTTTACAACTTTCGGATTGAGTCCAGGGGATACGATAAACTTTGCACCTGCAGCAACAGCCTCGTCAGCCTGCTCGGGGGTGAGGACGGTGCCTGCACCAACAAGCATATTCGGGAATTCCTTAGTGATCAGCTTGATGGCATCTGCTGCACAAGCGGTACGGAAGGTGATCTCAGCCACAGGAAGTCCGCCCTTGCACAGAGCGCGTGCAAGCGGGATCGCCTGGTCGATGTCGTCGATCTTAACTACGGGCACGATGCCGTAAAGTCCAATTTTCTTGAGAATTTCGTTCATTGTTTTTCTTCCTTTCGATTATTATTTATAGAATGCCTTAATTGCCTTGTGAACCATGTAAACGTCGCTCTTGGAGACAAGCTCGTAGGGCGCGTGCATTGCGATCACAGGTACACCAAGGTCTATGGTGTCAATGTTGATATTTGCTATATACTTCGCAACGGTTCCACCGCCGCCAAGGTCGACCTTACCAAGCTCAGCCATCTGCCAATCAACACCCTCGTCATCGAAGGTCTTGGTAACGAACTCCACGAATTCAGCGGATGCATCCGAGGTGCCGGACTTGCCGCGGGCACCGGTGTATTTGGACAGTACCACGCCGTGATTAAGGAACGCAGTATTGCGGCGCTCGTAAACCTCGGGGAAATTGGGGTCGAACGCAACGTTAACATCAGCGGACAGACACTTTGAGTTAGCGCGAACTACTCTCGGATTTCCGCCAAGCGCCAGCGCGATCTCCTCGATGAGATCGGACAGCAGGATGCACTGCATACCCGAAACACCGTCGGAGCCCACCTCTTCCTTGTCGGCAATAACATTGATCAGCGTGTGGGCGGAATCCTCGGATTCCAGCATAGCGGTGATGGAAGGATATGCGCATACGCGGTCGTCGTGACCGTAGGAAGCGATCATGGAGCGGTCGAAGCCGACGTCGCGTGCCTTGATTGCAGGAACTGCGCACAGCTCGGAGCTGATAAGGTCAGCTTCAGTGCAGCCGTACTTCTCGTTGAGCATTGCAAGGACGTTCAATTTGATCTTATCGGAAGCCTTGTCATCGTCGAAGGGCTCGCTTCCCGCCAGGATATTAAGCTGTTCACCCTGGATCGCTTCGCCCACGTTCTTCTGATACTGAAGCTGTGCAATGTGAGGTGCAAGGTCTGTTATATAGAATACGGGATCGTTTTCGTCCTCACCCACGGTAACGGTCACATCACCGTCGGGTTTACAGATCACACCGTGAAGCGAAAGGGGTGTGGTAACCCACTGATACTTCTTGATGCCGCCGTAGTAATGGGTCTTGAAGAAGCACAGCTCGCCATCCTCGAATACGGGACGGGGCTTGAAGTCTACTCTCGGGGAGTCAATGTGAGATGCGGTGATGCGTACACCTTTTTCGATAGACTCGGTGCCGAGCTTAAACATAAACAGACTCTTACCACGATTGTTGAGATAGTATTTACCGCCTGCCACCAGCTTGTCGCCGAGCTTGTAGCTCTTGTAGCCCTTGGCTTCGATCATCTTAATAGTCTCGGTAACTACCTCGCGCTCGGTCTTACCGTTGTCGAGGAATTTCTTGTAGCCCTCGCAGTATTCTGTAACCGCAGCCTTGTCGGCGTTCCCTGTTTCGAAGGTGGTCTTTGATTTGTAGACTAACTTCTCAGAGAGAAGCTGGCCCTGTGTCTTTTCGTCCATTTTTTATATCTCCTTAAAATTTTTTCTATTGTTTAGTTTCTCTTTAGGGGAGAATTTACTTTGCGGAAAAATACAGCTCGCGGTACTTCTCTGCCGCGGCTTCCGCACGCTTTACATACTCGCGGGTCTCGTTTATGGGAATCACCGTAAGTCTTTTGCCGTCCAAGCTGTACTCGCTGTTCTTGAGCCAGCCCGAAACCCGTCCGTAGCCCGCGTTGTACGCGGCAAGTGCTTCATGCCAGGTACCAAACTGACGGTACAGATACGAAAGTAACCATGTGCCGCGCTCAATGTTGAGTGCAGGCTCGTACAAGCGCTCGGAATACGCTTCCTCACCCTTGACCTCGGCGATCCATGTGTTTGTCTCATCCATAAGCTGCATCAGCCCCTTTGCACCTGCGTGAGAGGTGGCGGAGGCTTCGAATGCGCTTTCCGTGTGAATGACCGCGTAGATTATCTCGCTGGGTACACCGTATTCGTCGGAGCACCGCTCAACGATCTCGCTGTACTTTATGGGATACAGGTACATCTCGTACTGCTCACGAAGGAATCCCGTCCACAATAGATACCCAGCCGCTCCGATTACTGCGATGACGGCAATACACCGTAACAGCTTACGCAAAGAAGTTGATCTTTTCGAGGATGTTGTTTACCTGACCCTCGAGGACATCTATGCCCTGGTTGTTGTATACAGTAAAATCACAGGTGTCGATAAAGAACTGATTGGACTTCTGAGAGCGGATACGCTTCTCGGCAGTTTCGCGGGAGATTCTGTCGCGGGAAATGATGCGGCGGATGCGAACCTCCTCGTCGGCGATTACGCCGATAGTGTAGTCGCAGTGACGGTCGAAGCCCGACTCAAAGAGCTGGGGGGCATCTACCACCGCGAACCTGTCACCTGCCCTTTCGCGCTCACGAAGCCAATGGTTCATAGCGTCGATTATGTGACGGTGGGTGATGCGATTCAGCGCCGCGTGCTTGATTTCACGCTTTTCAGGGTCTTCCTCGCCGAATACGATAGCCGCAAGTCCCTTACGGTCAAGCTTTCCGTCGGGAAGGAGGATCTCCTTGCCAAAGTATTCCACAAGCTCGTTAAGACAGGGCTTTCCGGGCAGGCAGACCTCGCGGGAAACCTTATCGGTATCAAGGCATTTTATGCCCTGGGAGATGAAGCAGAGCGACACCTCGCCCTTGCCGGCGCCGCTACCACCGGTAAGTCCGATAACAAGCATATCGTTTATCATTATTATGTCTCCTTATATTGTATTCTGTGACAGGGCTCGGCATTGCCGCTTATATCTGAAACAGCGTGACTCCCTGGATCAAAGAGCACACCGTAGGGGAGGCTTATAACCTCCCCTACAATGGTAAAAACAAAATTAATGTAATCGGCGTATTTGATCCCGGAAACATTATCAATGATCACCGTACTAAAACACGCGACAGCACATTCATACCATCTTTAATTATACATTATTCATAGTGAAATTGCAATAGATTTTGTAAAAAAAATAAAAATATCGGTTGTCAAATCAACACTAAATAAGCGAAACCATTATATATAAAACCCGACGCGCGAATACGCGTCGGGGAAAGATCATACGGACCAACCAAAACTGCCGTACTCGGTTGTTAAAACATCTTCGATTCTGTCAATAAGGAACTCTCCGTCATCTGCTTCTACGAGAACAAGACGGCGTACCAACGCCACAACCGAGCGAAGGGGGTCGGCGTAGTAGGTCACCTCAATGAAATGTATACCGCTTGCGGCAAGTGTGGTTTTTACGTCACAGAGCATGGTTACGCCGCCATGACCGTCATGTCGTATCTCACCCTGCCCTGCATACTCGTTACCCGTGAGATCAGTGTAGCCGAAATATTTTTCACAGTATTCCTTGTAATGCTCACCTGTAAATTCGCGTGTGATACCGTTCTTCCGGTCAATATAGTAGAAATAATCCAGCAGGTAATGGGAATAGGCGGGATCGGCGGGAGTCAGCTTGTCAAGGTCGTACCATGCGCCATAGCTTGATGCAAAATCATAAGCCCATCGCTCGGCATTATTATATGTTTCAAGCGTATCGACCGTTGAATCGTACACTGACGTAATATCAAACTCCACTCCCAAACCGTCTTTTAGCATAATGATATACTGCCCGTCGGGATAGCGCTCTATATTGCTACCTTCGATGGTTGCGACAATGCGCAGCGTGTTCGTCCAGACGCTAGTGGGATCAAGGCGTGTGATAGTGTAGTCGGTGACCTTTACCCCCTCCCAGACAGACAGCGTGCCTTTTGCAACGCCCGTGTATTCTTCAAGCGTCTCCACGTCGTTTTCAATAAACGCGCGGGCAGCATCGAACATATAATCGTCTTCTGTTACGCCGAGCTTTGCAAAATCTGCGAGGTCTGTGATGGTTACGGGCTCATCACAACCGGGATATGTGATGTCGGTGAGGAAATATCCGTAGAAGCTTCCCTGCTCCCGCCCCCAACGATCGAGGCTGTCGGGGTGAACCATATAAAAGCCGTAGACCTTATATTCGGCGTCAGCAGTATTGGATCTGACCGTATAATCAATTTTAAGCTGAATATCGCTGTTCATGGAAAACTCATAGCTTATTGTCACGTCACGGAAATATTCAGATCCACGTCCGGTTTTATCCGCCGTCGCAAGCATTTTTTCGAGATCGACCACCGGCGTAACGCGGGAAAGCTCATAATCAAATATCCAAGCGTTCTTTTCGTTATAGACCACGGAGCATTTGTCATCGTTGAAATAGTAAAACTCCAGATCGCCTTCAAGCTCAACAAGCTCCCTTGCAAGCTGGATCTCCTCTGTGGTAAGCTCGGTTACGTTGTCTGCATCAATAAGCGTGTCGGAAATTATTTTCGTTTCTGGTATCTCTACCGTATCATATTCCGGTACCATAACAACCGTGGAATCCACAAAATCCGGCTCACCAAAAATTTTGTTATTCAGCCCGCGAGCCGTATTTGACACCCAAGCAAAGCACGAGGTCATGGTAAACGACAATGACAAAGCAAGTATTGCCGCACCAATGCGTATACATTTCATCAGATTATCCTCCAAAATTTGACCTTCTTAACTATTAGACGAAAAAACTCTCCCTTTGTTGCACACTAAAGGGAGAGTTTATAATTTATTTACATTTATTCGGCGTAAGGATAAACTGTGCGGCAGATCTCTTCGAATCCGTCGACCTTAAGGGTAATCTTCACACCGTTCTCATAAGATCCTTCGGGAATTCTTATTGTCTTTCCAAGTCTACCGAGGGTAATTACATCGCCCGCAAGCATGGTAGTTGCATGAGAGAGATATTCGAGGGTGCGCTCGACACCGATAATGTACTCGTCAGTGTTACATTCAATGGTCTGATCGCCTACAGTAAGAGTAAGCTTTCTGCCCTTCAATGCTACATCCTTGACCTCGCCGATGGTCTGGTAGCCGTCGCCCCAGCGTCCGTAGTCGAGACCGATAAATTCCTCCTGAGGAGTTGCGGGACCAATGATCTTGTTGCAAATGGACAGATCACAAACGGAAAGAATCGGCGCAATACCGAGCACATACTCGGATGCATTTGCCTGTGTAATGACTTTGCCCTGCTTCTTAATCACAAAACCGATCTCGCAGGCGATCTCAAGCTCGTTTGCAATAGGAGCAACGTGGAGATCGGTACCGCTCTTGTCGGTGAGCTGACCACGAGGACCGTTGAGCATACGCGGCGAAACATGGGAAGGTTTCCAACCGAACACCTTATCAACATCCTCGAAGTTACCAAAGCAGGTCCACACACTCTTGACATTATTGATGTCAAAATGATCGACCTCTGTCTCGCCTCTGTCGATGAAATCCTGAGCGGTAGGACACAACGGGATCTTCTTCTGTTCCTCGGAACGGGTATCGCCTAAAAGCTCGGGACAGTAAACATGAGCTTTTACCTCGCCGCATTTTTCGATCCATGCTCCGAGTGTGCCGTTGTTTTTGAACTTCATATAATCAGTGTCAACGAATACACCGTCAGTACCGACTGTGCCGAGATGTATAACATCACCGGGATAGAGTGTCATGAAGGATGAGTAGAACTGAACTACACGCTCATATCCGATAAGATAGCCGGCAGTGCTGGAATGGTCGCGCTGCTTACCATCGGCAAGAGTCATTACAGCAAGATCGTAGGGATTGCCGATTTCGTCGGTAGTCGTGATGTACGGACCGCAGATGCAGCGGCTGTCCGCGCCCTTACCGATCCAGGAACAGGTAGCATCCGCATACCAGTCGTTATATACGCTGAGAAGTTTTTTGTACTCACCCACATTTGCAGCCGCGGGATCAAAATTATCGTAGTAGGAGTTGAGCTGGGAGTCAAATACAACTACAAATCCAGCAATTTGCTTGTAAGCATCCTCAATAGAGACGTTATAGCACTTCTTACCGATAACAATACCCACTTCTACATTTCCGTTGGGCTTGCCACCGAAGGTCTCGCCGCTGCCAATGACAGAGGTCATAGCGCGCTGATGTCCCTGAGGCAGAATGTTTATATGATGACGCGCAGGTTGAGCACGGAAGAAGGACGGGCTGTTCTGAACAAGTCCAATGAACAGGCTTGAATCCGGTATAGGCGCGCGCAGACGCACCTCGTTTATGGGATGACCTACGCAGGATACAAAGAAGGGGTCAGACTGTTCAATATAGCGCTCAAGGAAGGTGTGGAGATTGCGCAGACGTTCCATACCGATATCACCGGTTTCAAGGAACGCCTTAAGGGTCTTAGGCCAATCGTTCTCGGGCCAAAATGTAGGTAAGCAACGGAAATAACCGTTGGTAGGATTGGTGACGCACTTGAAAGCATGTTCCAGCTTCCACGGCTCATACACCCACTCGCGTCCGTCCTCGGCGTTGTTTACAACAAAACCCCAGGACTGAACTCCTTCAAACTCAAACGTAGCAAGTTTCATGATGAAAATCCTCCAAAAATATAGGCACCAAAAGCCTTTTTGATTATTATACCACGCCCGGCACATAAAGTCAACATAAAAGTGCGCGTTAAATGCTAATTTTGGACTCCAAATTTGTGAGAATATATGCGATTATATTTGTGCATTATATCAAATCACTCCGTGACAATATTGTTAATTTGGCTTTATGCGGTGTGAAATAATCATAAGCATTATGAGCGCGGTTATCGGAAATACTATTGCCGACAGCATACCTCTTTTCAGTCCGAAATCCTGGCCTGCACGCTCGGAGATGAATCCGATTAATCCCGGGCCGAGCGAACAGCCTACATCTCCCGCCAGTGCCAATAACGAGAACATAGTCGTGCCACCGTGCGGTACGCTCGCACTTGCTGCACTCAGGGAACCCGGCCAGTAGATACCAACACAGAGTCCGGCAAGACCGCATCCTGCAAGTGAAAGTATTGGATGAGGAGCTACGGCACAGAGTGTGTATCCGGCAAATATGCCGACGGCGCAGAATTTCATAAATTTCGTCAGATTCAGCCGCTCGCCTACCAATCCGTAAAAGGTCCGCGAAAGAGCCATCATCAGCGCAAACATACAAGGACCAAGGAGGTCGCCTACTGTCTTGGAAACGCCAAGACCTGTCTCCGCAAAGAGGGACGACCATTGAGCGATTCCCTGCTCCATCGCCCCCGCGCAGATCATAAGTATTAAAAACAGCGGGAAGCCTTTCATACGAAACATCTTAAGAAAGGAGCCTTGTGTTTTTGCGTCGCTGTCAAGCGGTTCCAGCGGAACAAAGGCAAACAGAACACCGTTAAGTGCTGGAATCAACGACCATATAAGCGCCATTATACGCCACCTCTCAGTACCTGCGAGGACAAAGAATACAGTTGTAAAGAGCACGATGGCGAGATGTCCCCAGCAGTAGAAGGAGTGTAGCAGGCTCATCGCAGAGCTCTTTTCCCCAAGCGGAAGCGCTTCCACGGTGGGACTTGCCATAACCTCAATGAATCCGCTTCCAAGCGAACAAAGGGTCGTTGCAAGAAGTATCCCCGCGTAAGGCGGAAGAATCTTTGTAAACACCGCAAGTCCTGCTAAACCGAGAAATGAGGTCACATGAGCGATAAGCAGTCCGAGTCTGTGACCAATACGATATGCGAATTTTATACCAAAGGCGTCAACTGCCATCTGTACGATAAAGTTATAAGAGATAAGAAATGTGATCTGTTCAAGGGAGATATCAAACTCTCCCGAATATGTAACAAACAGCAATGGACTGAAGTTGTTAACAATGGCTTGTATGAAAAAGCATAGATAGCAGGACACCAGCGTGTGCTTGTAGGTAAGTTTCATTTGCTTTGATAGATCTCCTTGTGATATGGTGGTAAATTATCGTTTAGCGGTCCTCGCGACGCTCTGCGTCGCTGCGGGCAGATGGGGGGAACCATTTGCTCTCAGACGCCGATCCGAAGGTTCCCCCCTCTGCACTCCTCCCTCCTTGGCTCGGCTAAACGATAATTTACACTATATCATTATTATTATAACAGAACGCGCGTTTTATTACAAGAGATTTTTTGCAAACTCCCTTTACTTTTTTCAAAAATTGTGATATAATAAGAGATAATGATATAGTGATGAGGTTTTAATGATGGCTACTAAGAAAAAGGAAACCTACGGAGACCAAAGTATATCAAGTCTGAAGGGACCCGACAGAGTCAGAAAACGCCCCGCGGTAATTTTCGGCTCGGACGGTCTTGAGGGCTGTGAGCATTCGTTTTTTGAAATACTCTCGAACTCGGCGGATGAGGCGCGTGAGGGCTACGGCGACGAGATCCGCGTCAGGGTGTTCGCCGACCACTCCATTGAGGTGGATGACCGCGGACGCGGTGTGCCGCTGGGCTGGAACGAAGCCGAGGGACGGTACAACTGGGAGCTCGTTTTCTGTGAGCTTTATGCGGGCGGTAAGTACGACAACAACTCAGGCGACGCATCATATGAATTCTCGCTGGGACTTAACGGCCTCGGAGCCTGCTCCACACAGTATTCCTCCGAGTACATGGAGGTTGCGTCCTACAAGGGTGATACGGTCAGCCGCATCAGCTTCAAGAAGGGCTTTGCCACAACGGAGCTTACCACCGAGCCCCTTGACAAAAAGTCGCGCCGTACGGGTACGACCATCCGCTGGCTTCCCGACCTTGAGGTGTTTACCGACATAAATATCCCTCACGAGTTCTTTATCGAAACGATGAAGAAGCAGTCCATCGTCAATCCCAAAGTGCGCTTTATTCTGGAGCTTGAAAAGGCGGACGGTGAGTTTGAGGAGAGCGTATACTACTACGAAAACGGTATCGCCGATTATCTGACTGAGCTTTGCGGCGAGTCCCAGCTTATTGCCCCCGTCAGCTGGCATTTGGAGACAATGGGACGCGACCGCGCGGATATGAAGGACTACAAGCTTAAGGTGGATATCGTGTTTTCCATCTCCAATACCGTCAATGTGATCGAATATTATCACAACTCCAGCTTCCTTGAGCACGGCGGATCGCCTGATAAGGCGGTCAGAAGTGCGTTTGTCTTTGCGGTGGACAAGTATCTGAAGGCCCAGGGCAAATATACCAAAAACGAGGCCAAGATCGCCTGGGACGATATCCGCGACTGCCTGGTGCTTGTGTCAAACGGTGTTTCCACCATCGCTTCCTATGCAAATCAGACAAAAAAGGCGATCACCAATACCTTCATCGCCGAGGCGATGACTGCTTTCATTAAGCAAAGCCTTGAGGTCTATTTCGCGGAGAATCCCACGGAAGCCGAGCGCATGGCAAATCAGATACTTATAAACAAGCGCTCACGTGAAAAGGCAGAGACCACCCGCCTCGATATAAAGAAACAGCTCACGGGCAAGATCGACATCGTGAACCGCATTGATAAATTTGTGGGATGCCGCAGTAAGGATCCCGAGCGCCGTGAATTATATATAGTTGAGGGCGATTCGGCTCTGACCTCCTGTAAGCTGGGACGCGCCGCGGAATTTCAGGCTATCATCGCCGTGCGCGGTAAGACGCTTAACTGCTTAAAGAGCGGCTATGACAAGATCTTTAAATCCGAGGTAATAATGAACCTCTTAAAGGTCATCGGCTGCGGTGTTGAAATAAAGGGCAAGGTCAAGGGCGACATTGCGGCGTTTGATTATGACGCGCTTCGCTGGTCGAAGATCATCATCTGTACCGATGCCGACGAGGACGGCTATCAGATCCGAACACTGATCCTCACCATGTTCTACCGCCTGCTTCCTACGCTTATCAAAAAGGGCAAGATCTACATCGCGGAGTCGCCGCTGTTTGAGATCACCTGCAAGGACAAGATCCAGTTTGCCTACAACGAGCAGGAAAAGTTAGATATCGTGTCAAAGCTCGGAAATGCGAAGTATACGCTTCAGCGCTCCAAGGGTCTCGGTGAAAACGAGCCGGATATGATGTGGCAGACCACCATGAACCCCGAAACCCGCCGACTCATCAAGGTTAACGAGGCGGATGCCGAGGAGACCGCGCGGATTTTCGAGACACTGCTCGGTGATGATCTTGAAGCGAGAAAAGAGTACATCACGCTTTACGGAAATCAGTATTATACCAAGGAAGAGGTTTAAATAATGTCTGAGCGGAGGGGCTTGTGAGAGATAAGAAACCTCTCTCCGTACCACGCCCAGCCTGCGATCCCTATCACAGGCAACGATTAAGTTAAATTTTTCATCTTCTGCACTTACTACGGCTATTCTGTCGGAGCGTAACGTCAAAGGAGTCTTTCGCACTCGCGAGAGACTCTTTTTTGTATTTTAAGAGTATATCCGTTTGTAGGGAAGAGTATATTTTATTGGTGCAATCAGCACAAGGTCGAGTGTACGGCTGCGGGAAGCACAGTAGTGGCAAGGCAAATGTAATGAAGTTCGCTCTTAGCGAACTTTGAAGGCAGGTCAGCTATGCAGACCTGCTTGGGTGCAAACTCACCTTACAAAAACTTTACAAAAATATTTTTAAAAACTTTTCGAAAAAGGTGGACATTTAGAGAAATATGTAGTATAATATATAAGTAAGTCATGATGGGGTTGTGTGAACAACGATTGTTATAAATTTAACAAACATTTACAAATGCTCGTCGTGTCTGAATAATATTAAATTCCTTTCAAGGAGGATAGGCACTGCACATGAAAAAGAAGTTGACCACAGTAGCATTCAAGGGCACTCCCGAGATGGAAGCAAAGCTTGATAAGCTTATTGCCGAGTACAAGGGAGTAAAAGGCGCGCTTATGCCTGTACTTCAGGGCGCACAGGAGATCTATGGATATCTGCCTGTTGAAGTAATCAAGCGTATCGCAGAAGGTCTCGAGGTTCCGATGGAAGAGTTATACGGCATTGCATCGTTCTACTCTCAGTTCTCCCTTAATCCCAAGGGTGAGGTTTCCATCGCAGTATGTCTCGGTACCGCTTGCTATGTAAAGGGCGCAGGCGATCTTATCGACAAGATCTCTCAGATCATCGGCATCCAGGCAGGCGAGACCTCGTCCGACGGAAAGTATTCCCTCGACGCAACCCGCTGCATCGGCGCTTGCGGTCTGGCTCCCGTTCTCACCGTTAACGATGAGGTTTACGGCAGACTCGTTACCGACGATATTCCCGGCATCATTGCTAAATATCAGTAATCAGACGTCCTGCCGAACAAATTAAACGGCTGACGTTACCGGAGAAAAAGTATGAAGATCAGAGAAATTAAGGAGCTTCTTTCCGCAGAGCTGCTTTGCGGCGGAGAATGTCTCGATAATGAAGTTACCTCCGCATGCTGCAGTGATATGATGAGCGACGTGCTCGCCTATGTGAAGGATCAGGGCGTGCTTGTAACGGGGCTTGTCAATCCGCAGGTCATTCGCACCGCGAATATGATGGATATGCTTTGCATAGTTTTTGTCAGAAGCAAAACTCCCACTGAGGAAATGGTCGAGCTTGCCAAGGAATGCGGCATCGCTGTTATGCGTACCGATAAGCGTGCATTTGATACATGCGGTATGCTCTATACGGCGGGACTCGCAAGAAAGCATGAGGATGCGTGATGGCTTGCGCGGTAAGATTCCATTTCGATGTTGACGGCTCCGACTTTTCGTCGGCGGGCGCAGCATCGGTAATGGTCAAAAAGAAACTGCGTCAGCTCGGTTATCCGCCTGATGTCATACGCAAGGTCTCCATCGCAATGTACGAGGGAGAGATAAACATGGTGATCCACGCAAACGGCGGTACTGCCGATGTGGAGGTGTCCGATGAGGAGATTACGATAATTCTTTCCGACCGCGGACCGGGTATTCCCAATGTGAAGCTCGCGATGCAGGAGGGCTACTCAACGGCTCGCGAGAATATCAGAAACCTCGGTTTCGGAGCAGGTATGGGTCTTCCAAACATGAAGAAATATACAGATTCCATGGAGATCGATACCGTAGTCGGCGAGGGAACCACCATTACCATGAAGGTCATGCTTTAAAGGTTTTCTCTCTCAATTACATCACTGTATCGAGGTGCATATGAAAACAGATTACAAGCATTCGGTCTCACTTGATACCGAAAAATGTAAGGGATGCACAACTTGCTTAAAGCGCTGTCCCACCGAAGCGATCCGTATCCGTGACGGACACGCGGTCATCAACTCGGTGCGGTGCATCGACTGCGGTGAGTGCATCAGAGTGTGTCCATACAAGGCAAAAAAAGCGACGCATGATAGTCTGTCGGTCCTCGGTAATTACAAGTACAGGGTAGCGCTTCCCGCGCCGTCGCTGTACGGTCAGTTTGACAATCTTGACAATATTGGTTACATTATAAGAGGTCTTCTCGATCTCGGCTTCGACGATGTGTTCGAGGTAGCCTGCGCGGCAGAGCTTGTGAGTGCGTACACCCGCAAGTACATCACCCGCGAGGACGTAAAGAAGCCGATACTCAGCTCGGCGTGCCCCGCCATCACGCGCATCATCAGCATGAATTATCCTTACCTTTGTGAGAATATCATGCCGATTCTGCCGCCTGTGGATATCGCCGCATTTCTCGCAAGGGAAAAGGCGATGCGTGAGCATCCCGAACTTAAGCCGGAGGAGATCGGCATAATATTCATCTCTCCATGTCCCGCAAAGGTAAGCTATGTTAAGAATTCCTTCGCAGGAGAACGGAATTACGTCTCAGCCACCGTTTCGGTAAGGGATGTGTATTTCGCTCTACTTGATGTGATGAAGAAGCGAGAGGATGAGCCTCTTGAGATGACCGAATCCGGTATGATCGGTATCGGATGGGCGTCCACCGGCGGCGAGTCCACGGCGATACTTAACGAGCGCTATCTTGCGGCTGACGGAATTGAAAACTGCATACGGGTTCTGGATCAGATCGACAACTCAGATATGACAAATCTCGATTTCGTTGAATTAAACGCGTGCAGCGGCGGCTGTGTCGGCGGTGCGATGGCGGTGGCTAACCCCTACATTGCACAGGCAAGACTTCAATCGCTGAAGCGCTATCTCCCCGTTTCGCCCAACCGTCCCGCAAGCGAATGGATCCCCGACGAATACTTCCAGGAGAAGGACGTCGAGTACAATCCCTACAGCCTGCTCTCGGACGACAGAAAGACGGCGATGCGGATGATGAGTGATATCGAGAAGCTGTGCGGTGAGCTGCCGGGACTTGACTGCGGCTCCTGCGGCGCGCCTACATGTATGGCGTTCGCGGAGGATATAGTCAAGAACGAGACCAATGTGGACGAGTGTACGATAATTATGCGTCAGATTTTCCACGAGTATCTTGAAAAACGGCGCGATGACGCGCTGATTGAACGGTTGAAGCCTCTTACGGGATTTCAAACTCAAAATACGGAGGATAACGGAAATGACGGTAAATGAGATAGCAAAGCACATTGGTGCCGAGCTTATCTGCGGGGACGCCGACAAGCCCTTTGAGGGTGTGTATGTCGGAGATCTGCTTTCCCGTGCCATGAGCCGTGTGGAAGCCGACAGCCTCTTTATAACGATTATGGCGAATACGAATATGATCGCGGTCGCGAGCCTCACCGAGGCGGCGGCAGTGATTCTGGCGGAGGGTGTAAAGCTCCCCGAGGAGGCAAAAGAAGCCGCCGAGGAGAACGGCATTACCGTGCTGACCTCGCCGCTTACGGCTTACGAGCTGTGTGTGCGTATTCATGAAAGCTGCAAAGAGGGACGGCAATGAGCCGCTACCTCTGCGATCTGCACATTCATTCATGCCTCTCGCCCTGCGGCGACGATGACATGACTCCCGGCAACATTGCCGGTATGGCGGTGCTGAACGGACTTCAGATAGTGGCGCTCACCGACCATAATTCAGCAAAAAACTGCCCGAGCTTCTTTAAGGTGGCGAAGGCATACGGGCTTATACCGGTAGCGGGTATGGAGCTTACCACTGCGGAGGATATCCATGTGGTATGTCTGTTCCGAGACCTTGAGGCGGCGATGGATTTCGACAAGTTTGTGGAATCCAAGCGTATGCCTATAAAAAATAAGCCTGAAATATTCGGAAGACAGCTGCTTATCGACGAAAATGACGAGATCTGCGGCGAGGAGGAGATACTTCTCATCAATGCGTCATCGCTTTCGCTGGAGGAAGCCTTCCGAGAGGTGATAGGGCGGGATGGTGTATGTTATCCGGCGCATATCGACCGAAGCTCAAACGGTATCATTTCCATGCTTGGCGATTTTCCGCCGGAGCCGAGATTTACTGCCTACGAGCTTAACGATATGGCGTCCTTCGGTGACTGCCGTTCCAGGTTTCCGATAATAACTGAGCGGGGACTCGTTCACGTTCAGTCGTCGGATGCACACTATCTCACCGATATTTCCGAGATGGGATTCCCGATAGAGCTTTTTGACGAGCCGTATTCCTCGGCGTTTGTCAGAAATCGGCTGATCGATTATCTGCTCGGACTTTAATGGGGGAAGAACAATGGACGAGCTTTCGCTTTATGTACTCGATATCACGATGAATTCGGTTCGCGCCGGAGCCACGGAGGTCAAGGTTGAGCTTCGCGAAGAAGGCGAATGGCTGTATTTTTCAGTGACCGATAACGGATGCGGAATGCATGAGGAGCAGGTAAAGCGGCTCACCGATCCGTTCTTCACTACGAGAAAGACCCGCAAGGTCGGACTCGGAATACCGTTTCTTACAATGCTGGCGGAAATGACCGGCGGAGGCGTTACGATCACCTCAAAGCATGAGTCGTTGGGGGAGGGTCACGGTACCACTACCACAGCTAAGTTCGGACGCCATCATATCGATTTTATCCCGCTCGGCGATATGGTCGATACCGTCAAGACCCTGATACAGGGCTCGCCTGACATAAACTTCACTTATATCCACAGCACCGAAAAGGGAGAGGTTACACTTTCCTGCAGTGAGATAAGGGAAGTGCTCGGCGAGGAGATCCCGCTTAATGAGCCCGAGATCCTTTCATGGATCGACGGAACACTTCGTGAACAGTACGAGGCACTTGAAACGGCATAAAACAGTTAAAAATTTAAAATTCTTAATACAGAAAGGAAAATTACCATGAAGTCACTTGAAGAGCTTAAGGCCATAAAGGCTAAGATGCAGGACAAGGTTGCACTCCGTACCTCCACCGGTGAAACCAGAATCGTTGTAGGTATGGCTACCTGCGGTATCGCTGCAGGCGCACGCCCTGTACTCAACGCTTTCGTTGAGGGCGTTAACGAGGCAGGTCTCAATGACAGCGTTATCGTTACCCAGACCGGATGCATCGGCATCTGCCAGTACGAGCCCGTTGTTGAGGTTTATGCAAACGGCGAAGAAAAGGTCACCTATGTTAAGATGACCGCTGAGCGCGCAAAGGAAGTTATCGAAAAGCACATTAAGGGCGGCAAGGTCGTTACCGAGTATACTATCGGCGCGGCTGCTAAATAATATAGGAGGAAAAAATACTTATGATTCGTTCTCATGTACTGATTTGCGGCGGTACCGGCTGTACTTCTTCCGGTTCTGTTGCACTCCGTGACAAGCTTGCTGAGGAGCTGAAAGCTAAGGGCCTTGACGAGGAAGTCAAGATCGTCATGACCGGCTGCTTCGGTCTCTGCGCTCTGGGCCCGATCATGATCGTATACCCCGAGGGAACCTTCTACTCCCGCGTTGAGGAAAAAGACATTCCCGAGATCGTTGAGGAGCACCTTCTCAAGGGTCGTATCGTTGACCGTCTCGTTTACAATGACACCGGCGATGCTAATGTGGCTGCTGATGTTCATTCTTCCCTTAACGACACCTTGTTCTACAAGAAGCAGAAGCGCGTAGCGCTCCGCAACTGTGGTGTTATCAACCCCGAAAACATCGATGAGTACATCGCAAGAGACGGTTACTTCGCTCTTGAAAAGGTTCTCACCAAGATGACTCCCGATGATGTTATCAACACCATCCTCGAGTCCGGTCTCCGCGGACGCGGTGGCGGCGGCTTCCCCACTGGCAGAAAGTGGCAGTTTGCTAAGGCTTCCGTTTCCGACAAGAAGTATGTTGTATGTAACGCCGACGAGGGTGACCCCGGTGCGTTCATGGACCGCTCCGTTCTCGAGGGCGACCCCCATGCACTTATCGAGGCTATGGCTATCGCAGGCTATGCAATCGGTGCTGACGAGGGTTATGTATACGTTCGTGCAGAGTACCCGATCGCAGTTAAGCGTCTGACCATCGCTATCAACCAGGCTCGTGAATACGGTCTGCTTGGTAAGGATATCTTCGGTACCGGCTTCAACTTCGATATCACTATCCGTCTCGGCGCAGGTGCGTTCGTTTGCGGCGAGGAGACTGCTCTTCTCACCTCTATCGAAGGTAACCGCGGTGAGCCCAGACCCCGTCCTCCGTTCCCGGCAGTTAAGGGCCTCTACGGTCAGCCCACCATCATCAACAACGTTGAGACCTATGCAAACATTCCTCAGATCATTCTCAAAGGCGTAGAATGGTTCACCTCTATGGGTACTGAGAAGTCCAAGGGCACCAAGGTATTCGCTCTGGGCGGCAAG
>JAZNAL010000047.1:0-19410 GCA_045586505.1 Candidatus Flemingiibacterium sp.
CTAAGACCGCTTGGCCTCCGACTTCAAAACTGTGCTGACAGCCGTTTTTTATTCTCCTTTTATCTCGTCGTTGATGCGGCTGCCGTCGGCAAGGAGGGCTTCAAGCCGCCCCGCGTCCCCCGACTTCATGGCGTCGGCATATTCTAAAAGACTTTTCGCTAACTGCTCGATCTCGGGAACCAGGCAGTCGCGGTTATCCATAAACAGCTCGGTCCACATCTTCGCATTAAGATGCGCCACGCGGGTGAGATCGCGGAAGCTGCCCGCGGAGTAGCCGTGATGACGGCGCGCCGTGGGGCTTTTTACATAAGCGTTTGACAGTACGTGTGCAAGCTGGGAGGTGTAGGCGATGATTTCGTCATGCTCTCTCGCACTTGTGACGCTGACCGATGCAAATCCCACCGATTTGAAGAATTTCACCGCAAAATCAAGGTGATTGACATCAATATCACTCTCGGGCACAAGTATCATGGACGCGTTCTTGTAAAGTGTCTCGCGGGATGCTGTAAAGCCCGAAAACTGCGTACCCGCCATGGGGTGTCCGCCGATAAAGGTGAAGCCGTACTCACGCGCCGCCGCAAATCCCGCGTCGCATACCACGCGCTTAACACCGCCAAGGTCGAATACATATGCATCTTTTGATATCTCGCAGGCGTGGGTATTTATAAAATCCACGCTGACACTGGGATATGCTGCAAGCACAATTACATCAAAGTCGCCAAGTGGCGGAAGCGTATCACCCGCCTCGTCGCAGGCACCCACAAGTATAGACTTGCGGGCGGAATTTATATCCACGTCGTAGCCGTATACATAGTGGTCGGTGTAATACTTCAGCGCTCTCGCCAGCGAACCGCCGATAAGTCCAAGTCCGCATATAAGAATCTTCATTATTTATGTTCCTTTGTTATTTGATCTTCGCAAGCTTCGCACCTGCCGCCGCCATGATTTCCTCACGCTCGTCGTAGTGGGTGTACTCGCCGTCAATAAGCTGATAATCCTCGTGCCCTTTGCCCGCGAACAGTATGCAGTCGCCATCTCTTGCGTTGTCGATAGCATAGCGCACAGCCTCACGTCGGTCGACTATGGATACATACTGACAGGAGCTTGCCACCACCGCCTTTTCGATGTCGGCGATTATCTCCTCGGGCGGCTCAGAGTCGGGATTGTCACTTGTGATTATACAGAAATCCGACAGCGATGCCGCCACCTCGCCAAGCTCACCGCGGCGGAGCTTTGTACGACCGCCCACCGAGCCGAACAGCACCACAAGGCGCTTTGGCTGATAGCGGCGTATGGTTTCAAGCGTCGCACGCATGGACACCTCGTTGTGGGCATAGTCCACGATGGTCACCGCATTCGGAAGCGCCTCCACAATTTCAAATCTGCCCCGCACCGTCGCCGCCTCAAGAGCGTGTCTGACGGTTTCGGCGGGTATCTGCATCCGCTGTGCCACGGAGATGGCGGCAAGGGCGTTGTAAACGTTGAAATCGCCCGGCATACGCAGCTCATACTGCGCCTCGCCAAGTACACTGCGGCAGGTAAAGCTCGTTCCGAGAATATTGCCGCGCTTTAATATTTCTATATCGCAGGCGGTAACATCATGTGATGCACTACCGTCAATGCCGTAGGTGGTATTGATGGAACGCGCCCCACGCACCATGTCGGTATAATGGTCATCGTCGGAGTTGAATATGCCGTAGCGGCACTGCTTGAACATCTCCGCCTTGCATTCCATATAATGCTCAAATGTAGGATGCTCCACGCCGCCGATATGGTCGGGTGAGAGGTTGGTGAACACGCCGATGTGGAAATGTATGCCAACAACGCGGCGCATATACATTGCCTGACTTGAAACCTCCATCACAGCGCAAGCGACACCGTTTTCCACCATTTTGCGAAACGCCTTGTGAAGCTCGTAGCTTTCGGGGGTGGTATTTTTGGTAGGTGTACGCTCGCCGTTAATGACGATGCCTGTGGTGCCGATATATGCTGTATTGATACCGCCCGCATTTAGTATATCTGCAATCAGCGATGCGGTGGTGGTCTTGCCTTTGGTACCCGTAACGCCGATCACCATCAGTGAACGGGCAGGATATTCAAACAACGCCGCCGAGGCAAGCGCAAGTCCGGCGCGGGTATCCGCCACCACTATCTGCACAGCATCCTCGTGAAGTGTCAGCTCCCGCTGTACCATAAACACGCGGCATCCCTTCTCATATGCGCCCTCGGCATAATTGTGACCGTCCGAAACCGCACCAACAAGACAGACAAACATCGTCCCGTATGCAGCGCGGCGGGAATCGTACACGATGTCAGCAATCTCGGTGCCCGCCACAAGCGCAGGCTCCGAGGATGAGGTATATTCAACGTCGGCAAGTATTTTTGAAAGCAGCATAAATATGCTTCTCCTTATTGATACGTTTAATCGTAAATGCTCTGTTTTTCGCAGGCTTTGATGGTGGACAGTGCAAGGCACTCAAGCGAATCCACGTAGAAATCGCCCAGCCGCTCGCTTTTCTTGATAAGCGACAGCTCCGTACAGCCGAGAATGAGCTTTTCACAGCCAAGCGAGCGCATATAGTGCGCTACCTCGAAAAAGCTCTCCATGTCAACAGGCGCACCGCATTTGATCTGACCGTAGATGATGCTCATAATGCGCGCCTGACGCTCTCTGTCGGGCACGATGCACTCAATATCTTTTCCCTCACAGTAGCGCTGATATGTACAGGAATCCACGGTACCGTCGGTTGCAAGCAGTCCGAATTTTTTGACACCTTGGATTAGCAGTGTGTTCACCGATTCCTCGATAATATTCAGTATCGGCACCTCCACCGCCGCCGCAAGGCGATCATAGAAATAATGTGCCGTGTTGCAGGGGATGGCAATCACATCCGCGCCGAAATCCACAAGTTTTTTGGCATCGGGTATCATCGCCGACAGCGGATCCTTGTGGGAGGCGCCGGTGATGAATGCCGTGCGGTCGGGAGTGGTGGCGCGGCTGGAAATCACGATATCGATATGATCCTGATCGCAGTCCGCCTTTGTAAGTGAGGTTAGCAGCTCGTAGAAATAGGCGGTGGCCATAGGTCCTACTCCGCCGAGTATTCCTAAGAGCTTTCCATTGTTACTCTTTTCCATAATATTTCTTAAACTTCCCATAGTGATTGTAGCCGTGCATTGCAAGGAAGAACACACGGAGCGGATTCATAAGGGTATCGGGACGGTACCACAGTGCCGCACCCGCTTTGCCCTCGGAGGCAAGGAGTCTTGCACGTTCAGTCATTCCCTCGTCGCGGCAGTAGCCGTAGACCACGCCCTTGGGTACACTGTGCCAGAAGGTCTCCCTGTCACAGAAATAGGTGTCACCGAGGTCGCTTCCCTTCACATAATCTTCCACGATATATCGCGCCACATTACAGCCCGCATTTGTCACGTAATTGTTGCTTCTGCCAAGGCGGAGGTTTATCTCAAAGGCGCGGAAGGTATTGTCGCGGGCATCGTACTTGATATCGAAGTTGGAATACCCCACAAAGCCGATCTCCTCAAGATACGCCTTGAATTTTTCCATAAGCGGACGGTCGCATTCGCTGATGATGGCGCAGTGATTGCCGAGGCCCTTTGGAGTATGCTCCTCGAGCAGTACATGACCGAGGCACATCATCTTCACCTTGCCGTTTTGGTCGGAGTACGCGGTCAGCACGCGCATATTGGAGTCGTCGCCGGGGATCATATCCTGGAGGATGATCTTCTCCGGGTAACCTGCCGCATAAATGCGGCGGATGATGATCTCCGCCTCGCCCTTTGAGGAAGCGGTGTAGACCTTTTTCATGCCGTCAAACGGATGCTTCCAGTAGATGGCACTTGCGGAGGGCTTGATGATGATAGGATACTTGAAGCCAAGCGCCGACTCATCAAGCGACGGCTCAAGCTCGGTCTCGGGAGTGACGATGAAGGTCTTCGGATAAAGTATGCCGTAACGGTCACAGTCGCGGTAGAAGTTTGCCTTGTAGGCAAGGCGCTCGAAGAGCTCCGCACCGATGTAGGGCACGATGTAGCGCGGACGCAGACGCTCCCCGTGGTGGATCAGCATATCGGCGTAATCGTCGGTACAGCCGAAGGCGATGAGGATGGCATCCTTGTGCTCGTCAGCGAATTTATGGAGGGTCTCCACCATAACATCGGGATCATCCAGCTTTTCCACAGGGGTGAATTTTAAGATTCGGGTATATTTGGTCGCGCCGATGGCATATCTGCCAAAGGCTTGAGACTTCACGCCGTACTCCTCATGAAAGGCACGCGCCACGCTGTAGCAGTTTAGATCGGCGCCCAGCAGTACGGGAATGAGATTTAACTTCTCCATTTTTATTTTACCTGCCCCGTTTGGGGGCTTCCTTTACTTGATATTATGAGAGAGCCGCCAAAATCATGCTTCCGTCACAAAGAAACGGCGGTACCAGACAAGGAAAACATACGCCGTCCAGATGCGGCGTCCGTTGTTTGCCTTACCCTCTCTGTGCTCATCCAGTAAGCTTGTCAGCATATCGGTGTCAAAAAACTCTTTTGCCTCGTCGCTTGTAAATTCACGCTTCACAAGCTCGTAGTATTTGTCCTCCCTGAGCCAGTAGCGTATCGGCACCGGGAAGCCTAACTTCTTGCGGTCTGCCCATTCGTCGGGAAGCGTACGGTTAGCCGCCTTGCGGAAGATATATTTGGTATTTTTACCGTTGATCTTGTATTCGTGCGGCAGTGCCTGCGCCTGCTCCATGACCTTTTTGTCAAGGAACGGCACGCGAAGCTCCAGAGAGCTTGCCATACTCATCTTGTCCGCCTTCAGAAGGATATCCCCCGGCAGCCACAGATTAAGATCAAGATACTGCTTCTTGTCAAGCTCGCTCTTGCCCTTCACACGGGCATAGATTGGAGCGGTGACCTCCTTCACCGAAGGTCCCACACGAAAGTCTGGGCGAAGCACACGCAGAGCGTCCTTTTCATCCCACACCATAGCCTGTCCTATAAAATAGTCCTCGGGATTGCCGCTGGACTTTATAATAAGGTCGTGGCCCTTGAAATAGGGGAGCTTTTTTGCCACCGCCGCCGCGGCAACGCGGATAAATTTCGGCAGCTTCTTGTATTTTTTCATCACGCCCGCTTCGTCGTACCACTCATAGCCCGCATAGATCTCATCCGCACCCTCGCCCGACAGCACTACGGTTACGTGCTCCTTTGCAAGTCTTGCGAGGAAGTAAAGCGGCACCGACGATGGATTTGACTGCGGCTCGTCCATGAAATATTGAATGTCTGAAAGCGAATCGAAGCATTCGTCGGCGCTTATCAGCTTGCGGTAGTTTTCGATACCCAGCTTGTCCGATAATTCCTTTGCGTAATCGGTCTCGTTGAATTTATCATAGGCGAAGCCCACGGAAAAGGTCTTATCGGGCATTAAACAAGCGGTGATATAGCTTGAATCCACGCCGCCCGACAAAAACGAGCCGACCTTGACATCGCTGATGCGGTGCGCCTCAACCGATTCGTGAACGGTGCGGTCGATCTCGTCCACATAGCGCTCAAAATCGCCGTCCTTCTCGGTAAAATCCGCGTCCCAGTAGCGCTTAGGCACGATCTCTTCGCCCGAGCCGAGCTTTAAGGTAAAGAAATGGGCGGGCGGGAGCTTGTACACGCCCTCGAAGAAGGTCTCATCAAGGGATGAATACTGGAAGGTGAGGTAAGGACGCAGTGCGGCAGCGTTCAGCTTTTTTTGAAATTTGGGATGCTCCAAAAACGCCTTGATCTCCGAGGCGAACAGGTAATCGCCGTCCGCCGTGCGGTAATAGTAAAATGGCTTGATACCGAAAATATCCCGTGCACCGTAGACGGTGCCGCGATTCTTATCGTATATGACAAACGCGTACATTCCGCGAAGGTGAGACGCTAAATCCTCGCCCCACTTTTCATAGCCGTGCACCAGCACCTCGGTGTCGGTGTCGGTTTTGAAGATGTGACCGTCGGCTGAAAGCTCAGCTCTCAGCTCGGGGAAATTGTAGGTCTCGCCGTTGTAGACAATGACCACGCTTTCGTCCTCGTTGAAGATAGGCTGAGATCCGCCTTCAAGGTCGATTATAGACAAACGGCGAAAACCGAGCGCGATATCATCTCCGATAAACTCGCCCTCGGAATCGGGGCCGCGGTGAATGATGCGCCCCATCATATTATTTAAAATTTGCTTCTTATTCTCAAGTCTTCCTGAGAAGCCCACAAATCCGCACATATATATTCTCCCACTGATAACTTATATACTTATCGGTATATTATATCACATATTAACATAAAAATAAAGGGGGAAACCGTAAATTCTAAGAGGATGTGCAAATATATTACTTAATCATCGGGAAATACAGTCAATTTGGCTTCCTTGTAGCCGTCAATTCCCGCTTTTTGAAGCGCGCCGAAGATTCTGTGACGCAGCCCCTTGTTGTTTTTTTCAAGCTCTGCCAGCAGCCGCTTCATTGACTCCCTCTCGGTATTCTTGTCGGCGGGACAGGGGGATTCGATGACGGGAAGCGGATGGCGGTTCACAAAATACCGCACATCCTTCTCCTGGGCGTAGATAAGCGGGCGGATCATGGTAAGATCCTTGCGCGAAAGGTACGTCACAGGCGAGAAGGAACCCAGTCTGCCCTCATAGAAAAGGTTTAACATGAAGGTGTCCACCACGTCGTCAAAATGATGCCCCAGCGCCAGCTTGTTGCATCCCTGACGCTTGCATTCGTCGTGAAGCGCACCGCGGCGCATCTTGGCGCACAGCGAGCAGGGATTTTTTTCTTTTCGCACGTCGAAGATTATCTTCGCGATCTGCGTCGGTGCCACCACATAGGGCACGTCAAGCTCGCGGCACAGCTCCTCGATGGGTGAGAAGTCCATGCCCTCAAATCCCATATCCACGGTGATCGCCACAAGCTCGAATTTTTTCGGATAGAAGCGGCGAAGCTCCGCAAGAGCATACAGCAGTGTCAGCGAGTCCTTGCCCGCAGATACGCCAACGCCGATACGGTCGCCGTCACAGATCATTTCGTAATCATCCACCGCGCGACGGGTGAAGCTGAGTATTCGCTTGATTTCTTTCATATATTTTCTTCCATTCCGAATATAATGAGTTGATTACAATAATTTTGGAGGTATACTATGCCAAAGGTATTTATCGATCAAGGGCACAATCCGCAGAATCCCAACGCAGGCGCGGAAGGAAGCGGACTTCGCGAGCAGGACATTACATACGAGATCGGTGTCATCCTCGCGAGCCTTCTTAACAACAACCCTAATTTCCAAGCGCGTCTCTCGCGTAATTCCCCCACCGAACAGCTGGGCACATCAGGCGCGTCAAGCCTTGCAGCACGCGTCAGAGCCGCCAACGAGTGGGGCGCGGACATCTTTTTAAGTCTCCACACCAACGCATACACAAGCCCAACCGCGTCAGGCGTGGAATCCTTCGCCTACCGTGAGGGTACAAACGGCTTTCGCCTTGCCGAGGATGTGGCGGATCAGCTCTCGCTGATCACGGGACTTCAAAATCGCGGTACCTTCGTCCGCCCGTCACTGTACGTCCTGCGCCGCACTCAGATGCCCGCCGCACTCATCGAGATGGGGTACATCACAAATCCCGGCGACGCCGCCCTGATGAGCAATCAGCCCGATCTGTTTGCGCTTGGGATATACAACGGGATAATGGAGTATTTTGGTATGTAAGTTTTTTTCCGCAGAGGGGATAATAGGAGTGTAAATTATCGTTTAGCCGAGCCAAGGAAGAGGGAGTGCAGAGGGGGGAACCTTCGGATCGGCGTCTGAGAGCAGATGGTTCCCCCCATCTGCCCGCAGCGACGCAGAGCGTCGCGAGGACCACTAAACGATAATTTACCTTACTATTATAATTGTACCACGAATTTGTGAACTATTCAATATCTTTTTGATTTATTCAATGATCCTGCCGTCGGTGGTAACCGTAACTACGCGCCAGGGAATGAACTTACCGCTTGCCTGAAGCGCACGCTTCGCGGCGTTCTCGATGCCGCCGCAGCACGGAACCTCCATGCGCAGGATGGTCAAGCTCTTAATGTTGTTGTTCGCGATGATCGCGGTGAGCTTCTCGGTGTAGTCGCCCTCGTCAAGCTTGGGGCACCCGATCAAGGTGATGCGCCCGCGGATGAACTCATTATGGAAATTACCGTATGCATATGCTGTGCAGTCAGCGGCGATAAGTAGGTTCGCACCGTCGAAGTAGGGGGCATTGACGGGCACGAGCTTTATCTGCACCGGCCACTGGTTAAGCTGACTCGTAACGGGGACGGTACTGCACGCAGGCTCGGCGGGTGCTTCGCGCTTGATGGTCTTGCTGTTGGTGCCGGGACAACCGCAGGGAAGCTTCACCTCATGCTTTGCCATCTTCGCCTTACGCACTGCTTCCTCGTCGTATGCGGGAGCCTCGCGCTCCTCAAAGGTAATCGCATTTGTGGGGCAAGCGGGGAGACAGTCACCAAGCCCGTCACAGTAATCCTCGCGGGTAAGCTTCGCCTTACCGTTAACCATCTCGATTGCACCCTCATGGCACGCCGCCGCGCATGCTCCGCATCCGTTGCACTTTTCTTCGTCTATTTTTATGATCTTTCTAAGCATTTTTATTTCCTCCATGTAAATAGTTATTGACTTTACGTTTTTATTATAGTATAATTAAATCGAAAAGTCTGTTGTTTTTACAACAAGGAGAAAAATATGATAAAATATTTTGACATACTTAAAAAGACCAAGCTGTTCGCAGGAATTGAGGATAGCGAACTCAACTCCATGGTGGGATGCCTGCAAGCAACCATGAAAACCTTCAAAAAGGGGGAATATGTTCTCTCGGCGGGTGACGTGGCCCACAGTATTATGGTGCTGGTGGAAGGAAGCCTGCTTATACAGAACGACGACTACTGGGGGAATCGCAGTATCGTCAGCCACGTCTCCGTGGGTGAGACCTTCGGCGAAGCCTACGCAGCACCCGGATGTCAGATCATGCAGAACGACGTGGTCGCCGCCGCCGACAGCGTGGTCATCCTCTTTGACGTAAACCGTATCCTGACCGTCTGCTCCCACGCCTGCCGTTTCCATACCATGACCGTGCGCAACCTTTTCTACTCCATCTCCGAAAAAAATCGCCGACTCGTTGAAAAGCTGGGGCATATGGCACAGCGTACTACCCGCGAAAAGCTGATGTCCTACCTCTCCGAAGAGTCTAAGCGACAGGGAAGCGCTGAGTTTACAATACCCTACAGCCGCCAGCAGCTTGCGGATTTCCTTTCCGTGGACCGCAGTGCAATGTCAAACGAGCTTTCAAAAATGCGTGACGAGGGCATGGTGGAGTTTGACCGAAGCAGATTTGTATTATTATAGAAAAATACCCGATGGCATTTACGCTATCGGGTGTTTTGTTTGTGAGGCATTCCTCGCGGGTATCCGAGAGATGAGATTATGATGTCAGCCTACTATATTTCGAAGTCCACAGCAACGCTTGAAGCGGTGACGGCATGCATATGCTTTTTGACAACCGAGCAGTGATATTCGTCTGCCTGATAAGCGTCCAGCGCCGCGCGATCATCCACGGTTACCGCCAGGTAAACATCATAGGAGCGGGGAGAATGCAGAATGTCGATGCCCACCTCGATGTCGCGTAGAGTTGGCACGTTGCCGCGCATGGAAAGCAGTACATCCTTGCACTTCCTACAAGCCTCGGCGGTGGGCTCTGCAAGCTTGAAGCATACGATATGTTTGATCATAGTAATAATTCCTTTCGGGATAAAATTTCTTTAGTATATTATATCACCTTGGGACCGGAAAATCAAGAGTTATACGGAAAATCCCCATATCATCTTGACAAAAGTCAAAAAAGATGGTATCATATACTAAAGTAATTATTTTATGAGAGGAAAACGACATGGCAGACGAAATTTTTGAGACCGAAGATATATTCACCCTTACCGATGAGGACGGTGTCGAGATGCAGTTCTCATTGCTTGGAAGCTGTGAGCTTGACGGCAAAGAATACTTTGCACTTATCCCCATTGAGGAAGGCTCCGAGGAGTATGTGATCTTAAAGAAGGAGATCGACGAGAACGGCGAGGAGCTTCTTGTCACCATCGACGATGACGATGAGTTTGACCGCGTTGCCGATCTTTTCGAGGATGAGCTTTTTAACGAGATCGACTACGACGCTCCGGAGGAGTCAAAGTAAATAAGCGATGATGGAAAAATCCCGCTCACAGTGGGATTTTTCTTGATTGTGCCAATAAAGCTATCCATAAATTATTTTTGATTTTTATAAAAAGCCCTTGTAATTTTCACTGACTTGTGATATACTATATTCACACGAGAGCACTGAAAGTTAACCAAGCAAATTTTCCTGCCCTGTGCGTGATATACAAGCATTAAAAACCCACAAAAGAAACAAATGGAGTCCGGCCTTCACCTTGCGGGAATGCAGACCTCCCGTCCGTTCCTGATCTGTGAGACGACTCGTCTCTGCACGAACGAATCGGATGTTGGGAGCACAAAACAGGTGAGAGGACACCAGCCTTGCACATGCAGGGTTTTCTTATCTTGTATTACACGGCACGGCGGGGTTTTTGTTTTTTATAAAATTCGGAGGATATATGAAGCAGAAGAATACTGCAAAGAAGAACGATATTGCGAATATAACGATTACGGATATAAATAATCTCGGATGCGGGGTCGGTCGGATCAATGGGGTCGTTACGTTTGTGGCGGGTGCTTGTACCGGGGATGAGCTGGTTGTGAAGCTTATCAAGGTCACCTCCGATTACAATGTGGCAAAGATCGAGAGGATCGTCAAGGCTTCCCCTTATCGCGTTGATCCCGGTTGTGCCGCGGCAAAAAGGTGCGGTGGGTGCGTGTACCGTTATGTTACATACGATCACGAGCTTGAATTGAAGCGTAATCGTGTTATTATGGCGATGAAGAAGGCGGGGCTTGATATAGAAGTCGGAGACGTGCTCCACACGGGTGTGCTTGACGGCTACCGCAACAAGGCGCAGTATCCCGTGGGTAGGATGACGCTCGGAAAGGGTCAGGATGCGGTAACACGCACTGCCATTGGCTTTTACGCCGAAAAGTCCCATGATATTATCCCTTGTGTAAGCGAGGACGGCTCATGCCGCCTCCAGCCTGCAGTTTTCGGTGAGATTGCCGATTTTGTACGCGTTTGGATGGATGAGCACAAGCTGGCGGCATATGATGAGGTGAGCGGAAAGGGAATAGTGCGGCATCTGTACCTCCGCCGCTCGGAGACCACGGGCGAGGTCATGGTCTGCCTTGTGGTGACGAAAAACGTAAGTGAGCTTGCATCGCTTGCCTGCGCGTTATGCGGCAGGTTTGAGTGCATTGCCAGTCTATATGTGAACGTAAATAAGAAAAACACCAACGTAGTGCTAGGGAATGAGTATCATCTGCTGTACGGTGAGAAACGGTTAAAGGACAAGCTTTGCGAAAGAACGTTTCAGATCTCGCCCCAATCATTCTGGCAGGTAAACCGTAGGGCGGCGGAGCTTCTTTACAATAAAGCGGCAGAGCTTGCGGATATTCGTCCCGGTGAACGGGTACTTGATCTGTTCTGCGGCATCGGTACCGTGGGAATGTCGGTCTGCACGCCCGATGTGAAGCTGTTCGGTATCGAGATCGTCCCCGAGGCGGTGGAAAACGCCAAGCGAAACGCGGCGCTCAACGGCTTTGATACTGCGGAATTTGTTTGCAGTGACGCCGCCGATCCCGCCGACTTCGATGGACATCTCACGCGTATCGCCCAGGTTGGACTTGATGCGGTCATTCTTGATCCGCCGCGCAAAGGCTGCTCCCAGGAGCTGCTTTATCGCCTATGCGAGCTTGCACCGAAGCGGATAGTTTACATCTCCTGCAACCCCGACACACTTGCACGTGACATTGCTGCGGTGGCTGAAAAATACCGCTGTGAGCGCGTTACCCCCGTGGATATGTTCCCTCGGACGGGGCATGTGGAAACTGTATGTTTATTGTCCAAACTTAATACAAAGCAACATATCGAGATAAACTTGGATATGGACGAGCTGGATCTGACCGATGCAGAGAAGAAAGCTACCTACCAAGAAATCAAGGATTATGTGCTGGAGCATAGCGGCTTGAAAGTCAGTAGCTTGTATATCGCACAGGTAAAACAGAAGTGCGGTATCATTGAGCGTGAGAACTACAATAAGCCGAAGTCTGAGGACGCTAAACAGCCCCAATGCCCGCCGGATAAAGAAAAAGCAATCAAGGAGGCATTGACGCACTTCGGTATGATTTAAGGAGAGCGGATATAACGCCTTTGATTTCTTGTGAGTTTAACATGGATACTGCCTGCGTTGAACTAAAATTTACCGATGGCAGTATGATTGCGATTGATACTATCGCCGTGGAGAACGAAGTTGCCCGTAATATGTACGAACGGTCAGAGCTGGACTATCTGATTTACAACGCACCTTTGGAGTATGCAGACCTTATTTTGAACGGCGATCCCGAAACCTATTTGAAAACTGTCACAGAGTATAAATCTTTGGATAGCTGATAAATTTTAAGGCGGCAGGGAGATTGATTTCTTCTTGCCGCTAAATCTTTTTCAGAATATGGGGACACAGCGATATTCCACAATACACATATGAAAGGAGTGTGCAAGATGAAATTATCTTACGGCAAGGTGTTCGATAGATATACAATGTCTTTTTCGGATAAACTGGCTGAACTTTCGTATTCTCTGTACAAAACATTGAGATTGCGGTTGGCAAAAATATTCCCTCTTTCAGAACACGAGAAATATCGGTTTGATGATGATCCATTTTCGAAAGAAGAATCTGCTGATATGCCGCAAGGCTTTGACTACATAAAAAGGGAGAGTGTCGATGGATTTGTAAAGTTAGATTACATAGATTTGTACGATTATCTTCCCAAAGAAGACTTGCCAAAGTTTATTAAGGAACTAAAAAAATGTGTTCGCCGAAATAAGATAACTCCTTTTGGTGCATTTCGTTCCCGTGAGGATATTGATAAGATCGACAATTTTGGTCGGTATTATGATGGTCAGGCTTTTACACATATTTTATCAGTTCGGTTTCGCAAAAACGAAAAGCTCCAACAATCTTGTTCTGATATTTCCGTATCTCTTCGTAATCTGTCAGCCACATTTCTTTTAGTACAGTATCGTGTATATATTACAAAAGAGTTTAATGCTAAGATCTCAGAAGTGTGTAAGGAAAAATATTCTGGATATACGACGGTTTATAGGCAATTCAATACACCCTGGTATGCTGTAAAAAAATTTGGCAGTTCATCTCATACTGGCAATAATGTTCGTCAAGAAAAAATCTATACGATGGTTTCTCAACTGAAGTGGCAAATATTGAAGGAAATTCGAAAAACATTTTCCGTCCGTTTTTGGGAAGACGGAATGTTTACACCTACGTTTGAAACATATTCAACAAATATCCGTCCCAGTAACGAACGCAGCAATTTAGAATTTTGGGATAGTATATCATTTGGCTTGGGGGCCGATTATGCACCAACATATAACGCCTGTGTATGCTGGGATTATAAGAGTAGCAAAAACGAGGGAATACGCTTGGCTGCGTTCTGTGGTGGAGATTATTCTAAAACTGATCATTTGCCTGGGATAGTCCACCATCATATCTCGGATATATATGGGGCTTATTTAACTGCAGCTACATTGGAATATGTTGCAGATAGAGACATTGCGATCTGCAACAAAAAAATTAGTAAAGTGATTAGAAAAGCTAAAACATCCTCTGTTCTAAAAGTCAGAGTTGCGGTTGAACGGAAGTTATATTATTGTTATCGTTTTATTTCGGAATTTTCAGGTAAATCTATAGATCACGATGATGCTAAAGCCTTTAGACATCAGTTTTATAAAAAAGGTTCTGTATCGTCAAGAAGTCTTGAAGGTATATCTAAAAGAATCCGGGAGACAAAAACGCAAATTGATAATATACTAAAGTTGTTAAATGATGCGGCTGAATACAGAAGCAGTGAATCAAATATCAAACTGCAGTGGATTATGATGATTGTAACCGTTCTGTCTTTGTTTGTTGCATTGTCCAGTATTAATAATAACGATGTTGTAAATGAGATTAAGAACTTGATTGAGTGGATAGAAACAATAATGCCAAAATAAATCTACTACTCAATAGATGCAACGCTGTGGGGAGCGAATGAAGCGTACCAACTAAAACTTGGCGGCAAAATGCAACAGCGTTTCCTGCTCTGTTACGATAACTGCATCGTCGAAATTGACTTCGAGTGGGATTGGCAATTAACATCGGAACAAATGACCGTTGTTACAGAAAACTTGAAAAGTAAAATCTGCAACACAACAAACCGCTGCAATTTTCATCTCCATGTAGGATGGAAGTTGCAGCGGTTTTTCTGTTTTATGGATTCTGTTGTTTTTGCTTTAACATTTCATTGAGCTTTTCCGTATTCTTTTTGGTTATGGAATAAATGATCGCCCAAATCACGACATAGCCCACGACAAAAATAGCCGAAAAAACTATAATCGGCATTACACCCCAATCCAGCCAGTCATTGAGCAGATAAGTGCCGAGATAGCTGACATACAACACACCACCGTGAATCAAAATCGCCACCATCAAGGGCAGCCGTTCAATTTGATAAATGGCGTTCATACCGCCTGCAATAAAAGCAAGTGCGGTTATTGAAAAGATTCCAATGCATACCTGATTTACGGTTAGAGTCGCTACGGCAGCGGTCTGTTGCAAAATCAGATAGAGTATCGCTAAAATGATGGGGCCCATGCCGCAAGCTGTAAATCCTCGGCGTAAAAACTCGAAAACAAACTTTCTCATATTCCTTCGTACCTCCTTCTGATTTCCGCAAAGCAACGTCTGGAAACATATTCCCGATAGCGACATTGAAATACGGCATCCACACCACCGCTGAACACCGCATCAAATCGCAGAATACGATGCTCATTGGCAAGGGTTGATTTGTTAATGCGGATAAAGTAAGAGGGCAGGAAATCCTCCAAATCACGAAGTCTGTCTTTGAGTGAAAAGTGGTTGCCACCAGTATCAATGGCAATCACCTTTCTGTTCAAAATGGTGATACATTCGATTTCTGAAAATGCCATTTTTCGCATCTCGTCATCCCTGTATCCCATAATGTAGTTCTCACCGGAATAACTGCAGATGAGATTTTCAATCTGCTCTGTCAGAGAAGAAGGTGCATGAACAACTGCTATGATTTCTTCTTCTACGTTTTTGTCGATAATGAGCTTATATTTCATCTCCTCAATCCTTACTGTTTTTTCATTTGCCTGAGAAAGCAGAATACGGCAATTACCGTTACCAATACACCATACAGCAGAACAGGCAGAATGTGTGGTGCTGCAAGTTCAAAACTACCGCTGAATAACGCTTTCTCAAGTTCCGCTGCGTGCATAAAAGGCAGCGCATTGGCAATTTTCTCAAATGCTCCTCCAACAAGTTCAAGATCAAACCATACGCCGGAAAGCCATGCGGAAAGATTGGTCAACAGTGCGCCGCAGATGCCGCCTACCTGCTTTACACCAAAAACGCTGCCGCACAAAAGCCCCAAGGCAATATTGAAAATCGCCATTGGTATAATTCCGATAATGGCATAGACAATATTTTCGCTGACAGTCAAGCCTAATGGAATCGCAAACAGATAACAGATTACAGTCTGTCCGATGGCAATAGGCAGAAGTGGGAGCATATAGCCAAGGACGAAGTTCAGTCCCGTCAGAGGTGTTGTGTACAGTCGTTGCAGTAAGGCACTTTCCCGGTCTTTGGCAATTAGTGTCGCTGAAAACAGCGTCATAAATGATAGACCGAACACGGTAATCCCCGGTGCCAAGGTGTCGATCTCAAACAGGTGTACCGGAATATTCTTTTGCATTGTAGTCAAAAGCAGCAGCAAGACCAACGGAAATCCCAGACCGAATCCCAGATTGATAGGGTCTCGGAGAATTTCTTTGGCACATCTCTTAGCAAAAGTCATCATTCTCATACCGCAGTGTCCTCCTTCACAATAGAAACGAACGCTGTTTCAAAATCGTTTGTCCCTGCTAATGTGTTCAGTTCTTCTACTGTTCCTACCGCAAGAAGTTTTCCGCTTTTCATAATACCAATGCGGTCGGACAGAGACTCTGCTTCTTCCATGTAATGCGTTGTCAGAATGATGGTTACCTTGCCTTTAAGTGAACGTATTGTTTCCCAAAGCTCGTGCCTTGCAATGACATCCAAACCAAGGGTGGGTTCGTCCAGAAACAATATCTGTGGTTCGCTGATCAGAGCCATGGCAATGCTGACTCTGCGTTGCCAACCGCCGGATAACTTACCTGCTTTTCTTTTCAAAACGGTATCCAAAGCGAATTGCCCGGAAAGTTCTCGAATCTTTGCTTCCGTTTTCTCTTTTGAAAAACTGTGGATACCGCAGATCAGTTCCAGATTTTCGTTCACGGAAAGGTTAGGAGCAACAGCCGTTTCCTGCGGAGATACGCCAATCAGCCGCTTTACCTGTTCAGGCTCCTTTGTAATGCTATAGCCCCCTACGAGGGCATCTCCGCCCGTGGGCTTTGTCAGACAGGAGAGCATTTTAATAGTTGTGGTCTTTCCAGCACCGTTCACACCCAGCAGAGAAAATAATTCGCCCTGCTGAATTTCTAAATGGAGCTTGTCCACGGCAGTAAGATTTTTGTACCGCTTGACAAGCTCCATGGTTTTAATCGCTTGCATATGTGTAATCCTCCATTTTGTTTTTGCTGGTATTATTATAGCAAACAAAAATGGAGAAAAGTTGTTTCCTGTCTGTTCGGTCATTTCTGATGTCTAATCGGTTTCGGATACGGATAAACACCTAATAGAGTTGTTTGCAGCACAGTAGAGCAGAATCATAGCTATACTGAAAATCAATCCACCAAGTATATCGGTTAACCAATGTACACCGCAAACCAGTCGCCCGATTACCATAAATGTCGTGAACAGACCACCCAGAGTATTGATGGTATTTCTGATTTTTGTATTTTTAATCAAGCGGCGAAATTGCATCATGGAGGTCGGCAGAACACACATAGCCAGCATGGTTGTGGAAGATGGGTACGATGCTTCCAAAATGCCGTTTATCAAAACAGGGCGGCGATTGATTACATGAAACTCAAAAAACACATAAGCGCTGAATACGAGGATATAAAACACACCAAGAATCAGGATGCTGCTGTCAACCTTCAAAATGTGCTTTCTTTTGATCCATTGTACCAATCCAAGGATTGCAAACCCAAGGGCTACGAAGATCGCTACGACACCAGCCCAATCGGTGATGTTGTAGAGGGTCATATTGACTCCAAAGAGATTGTGAATAGCTTGGTTGATATTTGCGTACGCAACGGAAGAACCGTTGGGGCCGATCGGCTGCATATCAAACCATGTCAGTGACCATGTAAAGAGGACAAACATAATAAGAAGTATGCCCCCGAGAATGAATTGTGAGATTGCTTTTCTTTTCATTTGCGAATCTGCTCCTTTGATAGATTTGTGGCTGTAAGCCTGTAATAATTCTATCGAATGGCGCAGATAAATGGTAGAATCGTGCGGTCACACGGGCGACACTTTGCGTGTCAGTGGCGTTTTTTTAGTAAACGGACACCTTTCAATGCAAACATGAAGAACAGCAGCACGGTCGGGTAAGGGTGGCCGCTGACAATCAGAAGCGTGATTGCGCTGACATGGGCAATCGTACCAACTGCGCTTATGATTCTGATTAGTTTTTCTTGCTCCCGTCCGATGAGAAGCAGCTCCACAATTCCGCAAAGCATCATGATGATCGGAGCTATCCAGAATACACACCCCTGCCATCCACCAAGTTGATATAATGGAACGGAATAGAAAAATCCGTTATCCTCCATCTTGTATAGCGGCAAAAGCAGAGCAAGCAAAGCCGCCAGATTTATAATGCCATCCATGTAAGATGCAAAACGCTTGATGTTTTCTTTGTTTTCGCTTTCTGCAATTACAACGATTTCCTCCGTGGATAAAAGGTCATCAAGAGTGATGTGAAAGAGCTTTGCTATCATTTGCAAGGATTCCATGCTTGGCATCCCTCTACCTGTCTCCCATTTTGAAACAGCGGTACGGGATACAAAGAGCTTTTCTGCAAACTGCTCTTGTGTCATATTATGTTCTTTTCGTAGTTTTTGTATTTTCTCTGATAATTCCATGGTCTTTCTCCCGATCTATTGTTTATCTGTTTTCATATAGATTCCCTCGTGTATAGCTGCGATTGTTGCCATGGAGCATACTGCGGTGGCACTGTACTCTAAAGGCAATAACGGCAGAGAAAACGGGAATAGAAACAGCATTATTCCCGTGATCTTATTCGCAGCCGTGTGTTTAGCAACAAACGTCTTTTGGAGCATAAAGCCCGACATGATATTTGCGAGCTTTATAAAAACAATAATGCCCAGCCACACCCATAACCACATTGGAATTTGCATGGCGGGGAGTAGCTTATACAAAGTTACGCCAACAAAGCAAATGTCAGCGATGGTATCGAGCTTCTCACCGAGGCTACTCACTAAATTAAAATTGCGTGCTACGATACCGTCAAGCACATCGCTGATACCAGCTATAATATATACGGCATAGAATGTCGGAGAAAAGAGTGTTGTAAACAGCAACATAAAGCTGAATATAATTCTAATGCCAGTTATAAAGTTTGCCATATCCGTCCTTTCGTTACTGCTTACGTTAAAGCTGATTCTTCGTTTTCCATTTTTCTCGTTTGATGCCGCAGCATCAAAACAGGATTTTTTCTGTACCATTGACACAGGAAATAATCCTGTTTTGTATTTTCTGAGGAAAGGTGTCAAACTGCATTTTTACAGTTTGGGTACCATTTTCGAGGAAAATATATGGGGTGTCCAGAGGGGCGAAGCTCCTTGGCTCTGGGTTTCCAATAGGGGCGAGAGCATCCCTGTTGGCACACGATTTTCTTTTGGAAAGTCTAGTGTGTTATACCTTTTGCGACCGCTGACGCTGGAAAGGGGCTGTCTTACGCCAGACAGACACTTTTCGGCGGCAGCAGAACAGGCGGATTTTGTGGGCTATAAGCTACAAAAGACAAGGAATTTGCAATTAGCAAAATCCGGCTGTTCGTGTGTAGTTGGCATAGGAAATCTTGAAGCTGTGCGGAAAGATTTTCTGTGCCAACGGGGGCGCAAGAGGTATATAAAAACCCGCCGTAGCGATCAGCTCCCGAATCGTATTTTCTCCATATCCAACTCAAATGGAATCGTCAATTTCTTCGGAAGCT
>JAZNAL010000048.1:0-51965 GCA_045586505.1 Candidatus Flemingiibacterium sp.
TTGGATTCAGTTCCAGCGCATTTGCGAAAAGTAAAAGAGTATGAACTTCAATTTTTGTTCCATTCTGACGGATGGTTCTTGCTCCATTGTATTGTTACACTTTTGAACAATGGTAAGTTAAAGCCGCCCACGGAAGGGCAGAAAAAAGCTCTTACTACGCTTATAGTACAAAACTAACAATGCTACCGCCGAGAGCAGCCAAATGGCTACTCTCGGCGGGAATTTTATTTGGTTTCTAAACCTGCTTTATGGTAGGTAGCCCAAGGTGCTCCTCACTGCTGAAAACGATCTTATTCCCCTGCGATCATCCTTGACATATCGTATGCCCCCGCGGGTTTGCCCACAATGTACGCCGCCGCACGGAGTGCGCCGCGAGCGAATACGTCGCGGGATGCCGCGCTGTGGCTAACGGTGATGATCTCGTCCGCGCCGCAGAACATGATGTCGTGCTCGCCCACGATAGTGCCGCCGCGCACCGCGCTGATGCCGATCTCGTTTTTACGTCTCGGCTCACGTCTGGACTGACGCTCGTAGGTGTACTCCGCGTCAAAGTCCACGGTCTCAGCCACCGCATCTGCGATCATGAGCGCCGTACCGCTGGGCGCGTCCAGCTTCTTATTATGATGCTTTTCCACGATCTCAATATCAAAATCATCCCCGAGAACGCTCGCCGCCTTCTTTGCAAGCTCTATAAGCAGATTTATTCCGATGGACATATTTCTCGAATAAAATACGGGGATCTTTTCCGCCGCTTTCTTTATAAGCGTCGTCTCCTCCTCGGTGTGACCCGTTGTGCAGATAACGATGGGAAGGTTGCGGCTTATTGCAAACTCCAGCAGCTTCGGCGTAGCGGTATGATGTGAGAAGTCGATGATGGCATCCACCTCCACATTCACCTCGTCGGGATCAGCGAATATGGGTATGGTATCCACCGCCGGCACCACGTCGATGCCCGCCACAATTTTGTATTCTGCGCTCTCCTCGGCGGCGTCACGGGTAGCCTTACCCATACGTCCCGCGATGCCGGAGAAGAGTATTCTGGTTTCCTTCATTTTGGTTTCTCCTGTATTTTATGGTTTGCGGCTTAACTTAAATAACGCCGTATTCCTTCATAACAGCGGTGAGCTTTGCCTTGTTTGCGTCCTCCATCTCGCAGAGGGGCAGACGCATTTCCTCGGAGCAGAAGCCCATCAGCGACATTGCGGTCTTGACGGGGACGGGGTTGACCTCGCAGAAAAGGGTGTTGGCAAGCTTCAAAAGCTCAAGCTGCAGGTTGGCGGACTCCTTCACCTTGCCCTCGAACCACAGACGGCAGATGTCGTGAGTTTCCTTCGGCACTACGTTGGAGAGAACGGAGATAACGCCCTTGCCGCCGAGAGAGAGGATCGGTACGATCTGGTCGTCGTTGCCGCTGTAAATATCAAGGGAGTCACCAAGCTCCGCCGCGATCTCTGCGATGGCGCTCAGGTTTCCGCTTGCTTCCTTCGTAGCAACGATGCGCTCATGCTTTGCCAGCTCCTTGTAAACGGGAAGCGTGATATTGCAGCCGGTACGGGAGGGCACGTTGTAGAGGATGATGGGCTTATCGGTGGCGTCGGCAACAGCCAGGAAATTCTTCACCATACCCTTGGGGGTCGCCTTGTTGTAGTAGGGGGTAACCAGCAGGAGCGCGTCCGCGCCTACCTCGCAGGCGTACTTTGACAGCTCGATGGCGTAAGCGGTGTCGTTAGAGCCGGTGCCCGCGATTACGGGTACTCTGCCCGCAACCTTTTCCACGCAGTAGCGGATGCACTCACGATGCTCCTCGTCGGTTAAGGTAGAGGACTCACCGGTGGTGCCGCAGATGACGATGGCATCGGTGGATCCTGCGATCTGACGCTCAATGAGCATACCGAGCTGCTCGTAATTAACCTGATCGTTTGTAAAGGGGGTAACGATGGCGCAAGCGGCGCCTGTGAATACAGTTTGCTTCTGTGACATGATAAATCTTCCTTTCACTGTGTCAGTCTTGGGGAAATTATGTACAACTCGCGAGGGAAAATCCCGCAAATTGTTGAAATTTCGTGAGAATTTTCGCAAACGGTGTAAAAAAAATAAAAAACCGGTTGAAAACCGGCTATCCATGTACTATAATATTATAGGGTACATAAAATGTCCCGATGATACTAATACATTAAGATAGCACTCCATCATTATGAATGATGACAGTCGGGCGGATGTTATCCGACAGACCAGACAAGCCATATTTCGCCATAGGGCAGATCTTCGGCACTCAGCGCCTTTCGGTATCGGTCACAGGCGGCGAAGCCTTGCGATACTTACTGATCGGGGAATGCGCCTCTATCATAACAGTGTTTAATTTTCACTATAAATATGATAACACATTTCTCGCGGCTTGTCAATACCAAAGCCTATAAAAATTACGTTTAAAGGGAGCATATTTTAAGCAATGATTACAAACGAGAGAATCCCCACCGAGCTTAAAACAAAGGATTTTTACTACGACCTGCCCCAGGAGCTGATCGCACAGCACCCAAGCGAGGTCCGCGACGCATCCCGTCTTTTGACTGTCAACAGAAGGACAGGCGAGCTTGAACACAAGATCTTCCACGATATAATCGACTACTTAAATCCCGGTGACGTGCTGGTCATCAACGACTCCAAGGTCATCCCCGCCCGACTGTACGGTGTCAAGGAGGGAACGGGTGCGGAGATCGAATTCGTGCTGCTCCGTCAGATGGAGCTTGACACATGGGAGGTCATGGTACGTCCCGGCAGGAGAGTGAAGCCCGGCAGTGTTATTATATTCGGCGACGGCCTTCTTCGTGCCGAGGTAAACGAGATTTTGGAGGGCGGTAACCGTCTGGTGAAGTTTATCTACGATCACGCATCGGGTACCATCTACGACCTGCTTGACAAAATCGGCAGTATGCCCCTGCCGCCGTACATCACCGAGCGCCTCTCAGACAAGAGCCGCTATCAGACGGTCTACGCCAAGACCGAAGGCTCTGCTGCGGCTCCCACCGCGGGTTTGCATTTTACAAAGGAGCTGCTTGAAAGAATCAGGGCGAAGGGTATCGCCATAGCGCCCGTCATGCTTCACGTGGGACTTGGCACCTTCCGTCCCGTGAAGGTGGATTCTCTTACGGATCACGTCATGCATTCGGAGTACATCACCGTCTCCGAGGAATCGGCGAAGCTTATAAATGAGCGCCGCGCTGCCGGCGGTCGCATCATCGCGGTAGGCACTACCTCCTGCCGCACACTTGAGTCTGTTGCAGATGATAACGGCATCGTTCACCCCATGCACGGTGACACGGGCATCTTCATCTACCCCGGCTACAAATTCAAGGCGGTGGATGCGCTCATCACCAACTTCCACCTGCCCGAGAGCACGCTTTTGATGCTTGTATCGGCATTCTCCAGCCGCGAGATCATGATGGATGCCTACGAGGAAGCCATCCGTGAAAAGTATCGCTTCTTCTCCTTCGGAGACGCTTGTTTTTTGTATTGACCATCCTGGCAATGCGAAATAAGCTGTAAATTTGAAGGGCACGTTTCACTGACAAAAATACAATTTGCCTTGCGTGTCAGACTAAATAAATACCCAAACCGCCGCGTCAAAAACGCGGCGGTTTCGCTGTTTTATCACATTTTTCGCGCTTATGCGCATATTATGCGTATTTTTTACAAATTTTTTCACATTACCTATTGACAAGCGTGTATTTTTGTGGTATAATATGCACATAGCAGGCACATATTACAGCGTTTGCCCGTGATTCTGACAGAAAGGAAGCTTTCGCCCCACGAAAGTATGGTGACGGATATGGCAAAGGTCTCAACCAATATTAGCTTAGACGCCGATACCAAGGCTAAGGCTCAGACGCTTCTTGCGGAGTTCGGGCTGGATCTTTCAACGGCGGTGAATATCTTCTTAAGCCAGATGGTGCGCGAAAACGCAATTCCCTTCGTCATAGGACGGGACATCTCCAACACCGAGGCGCTGGCGCTTCCCAAAAAGCCCTCCGACCGTCGTAAGGATCTTGAGGTCCGTCACAGATGAGCGTGCAAGATAAGCCCCGTGTAGTCGCAGTGGCAGGTCCCACCGCATCCGGAAAGACCGCGCTGGCGATCGAGCTTGCAAAGCGCTTTGACGGAGAGATCATCTCCTGCGATTCCATGCAGATCTACCGCGGCATGGACATCGGTACCGCAAAGCCTACCCCCGAGGAAACCTGCGGTATTCCCCACCACATGATCGACATTGTCGATCCCACCCAGTCATTCTCGGCAGCGGACTACGCTCCCCTCGCAAGCTCCGCTGTCGACGACATAATATCCCGTGGCAAACTGCCGATCTTCTGCGGCGGCACGGGACTTTACCTCGATTCAGTTCTCACCGCCAACGATTACGCCGACGTAGAGACTGATCCCGCGCTCCGCGCCTCACTCCTCGCGGACGCCGAACATTACGGAGTCGATGCTATCTGGCAGCGACTTCTAAAAATAGATCCCGATGCCGCTGCGGCAACCCACAAAAACAACGTCAAGCGCGTTGTGCGGGCGCTGGAGATATACCTCTCCAGCGGCATCACCAAAACCGAATGGGACAAGCGCTCCCGCACCCGACCCCGTCCCTACGACTCCGTCACCATTGCCCTCCACCGCGACCGCGACGAGCTGTATGCTCGAATCGACAAGCGGGTGGACATCATGATGGACATGGGACTTGAGGCTGAAGTGAGAGATCTGGTGGATTCGGGAAGACTTCCGAGAGGTTCCACCGCCGCTCAGGCGATCGGATACAAGGAAATAATCGAATATTTCGACGGCATCCGCACCCTTGACGAGGCAGTAGAGCAGATAAAAATGTCGTCAAGACGCTATGCGAAGCGTCAGATTACCTGGTTTCGCCGCGATAAGACCGTAAATTGGATAAATTCGGGCGATAATTTTGAAGATATTGTAAACATTGCAGAAAAGCTATTAACTTAGCGAAGATTCTGTGGTATAATATACTGTGATATAGTGGACAAACAATACACTGCCAATATCTTTGAGGTACAGGATGCAGAAAACCAAGAAAAAGCATACAAAGGACCCGCTTGGCGGATTTCTCGGATATTTGGTATCGATCGTCATGTCCGTCATCGCAGTTGTTTATCTCGGTTACCATTTTGTAAACAGCTTCGGTACAGAGCTTTCCACCGAGCACGCACTGCTCGTTACGGAAAATGATGTCATGGAATTCGACGCGTACATTCTGCGAAACGAGACAGTCATAAACGCCACCGGCAGCGGTGGTATCGGCTACAGCCACACCGACGGCACCAAGGTGCGTGTGGGCGCCGAGATAGCGTCCATCTACGGCGGAAGTGAAAACCACAGCGTTGACACCAGAGACGAGATCATCGCCCTTGACGACAGAATCGAGCTTCTTAAAGAGAGCAACGACATAAGCGGTCTTGCCGCTTCCGATACATCCACCCTCGACGCGCGCATCGACTCATACTACATGACCATAAGAAAAAGCGCCGAGGAAAACGTCTACAGCAATCTCCCGAAGCGCCGCGACCAGCTTTTGACGCTCATCAACAAGCGCCAGGTCATCACCGGCAGAGTGGAAAGCTTCGATCCTGTGATCGAAAACCTCAACGCGGAGCGCGAGGTGCTCACCGCCTCACTTGACAATGTCAGTGAAACGGTCACCACTCCCGTATCCGGCTTCTTCTACTCTTCCCTTGACGGTTATGAATCCATCTTCACGGGGGATGCAGCACTGAATATGTCCCTTGCGGCATACGACAATCTGCTTTCAAGTGAGCCGGTAAATTACGCTGCCACCGCAATAGGCAAGGTCGCCACTGATTTCACCTGGTACATAACTCTTGAAACCACCCGCGACGAGCTTCGCTACTACAACGAAGGCTACAACTACCGCATCATCTTCCCCTACAACAACGACGCACAGCTTGTGATGCGCCTTAGTGATGTGGTCGCTCCCGACGGACAGACCCGCGTGGTGCTGGTATTCTCCTCAAATGAGATACCGGAAGACTTTAGCTTCCGCCGAATGCAGCCTGTGGAAATTGTCCGCAGCTCATATTCCGGCTACAAGGTACCGATATCGGCGGTTCGTCTGCTTGACGGCAAAATGGGTGTTTACATCCTCGTGGGCAACACCGTGGATTTCAGATACATCGACGTCCTGCTGGAATCCGACGGCTACTACATAGTAGCACCCCAGGATCCGGAGAATGACGAATATTACTACACAAAATTAGGTCTCTACGATCTCATCATTACTGCGGGCAAGAATCTTGCCGTTGGCAAGATGATCACATAGGCAAACGGAGAACAAAATGGACACACGTGAGAACATCGACCGCTATGACAGGTCGCTCATCGCCGCTCGTCTTGACGAGGCGCGGCGCGAGCTTGATTCCCTCTCGGGCGGACGCGACGTCAAATTGCTCGCCGTCACAAAAACCGTACCGGTAGAGGTCATAAACTACGCAATAGATGAGCTCGGCATCACCGCAATCGGCGAAAACCGCGTGCAGGAGCTCCTATCAAAATACGACAGCCTGCATCACCCGAAGGACGGGAAGCTTGAGATCCACCTGATCGGCAAACTTCAGACAAACAAGGTCAAATACATAATCGACAAGGTGGACATGATCGAATCGGTGGACAGCCTGAAGCTTGCCGCCGAGATCGACAAGCAGGCAAAGAAGCACTCGCTTACAATGGACATCTTAGTGGAAGTCAACATCGGGCGTGAAGAGCAGAAGGGCGGCATTGATCCCGACGAGCTTTACGGCTTTGTAGAAGCCCTGGGAGAATACAACAACCTTCGACTTCGCGGGCTTATGACCATTGCACCAAGGTGCGAGGACAAAAACGAATATTTGAAGTATTTCACCGAAACTCACGCACTCTTCGCCGAGCTTCGAAAAGAAGGACTTCACAATATAAACGCGGAAGCTTTCAATGTGCTCTCCATGGGCATGAGCGGAAGCTATCGCGAGGCTGTAATGGCAGGATCCACCGAAATACGTCTCGGCTCCACCATCTTCGGCTCACGCATCTATCCGGAAACTCAAAATAGTGAAAAATAAAATTTGTAAAATTATTGGAGGTATAACATAATGGGACTTTTTGACAAGATTAAGAACGGCATCAACCCCGAGAACGACCCCGGCTACGACGATCAGGATTTGTACACCCAGACTCTGCAGAACGACTTCAACGACACTCAGATGTACCAGCAGGCTCAGTTCAACCAGGAGCAGTACGCTCCCGGACAGGACGACGGTATGCAGGTAAGCGGCTCCTCCCTTGAATTAAAGGTAGTTAAGCCCGAGCGCTTCGACAATGTTCCCCAGATCGCAAATCATCTCTTAAACCGCCGCACTGTTGTTCTCAATCTTGAGGACACCAACAAGGAAACCGCACGCCGCCTTCTCGACTTCCTCTCCGGCGTTGCATACTCCATCAATGGCAACTTAAAGCGCGTTGCAAACAATACTTACGTTATCACCCCCTGCAACGTAGATGTATCGGACGGTCCCCTGCGTGAAAAGCGCCAGAAGGAAGAAGGCTCCGAATACTACGAAAACGAAATCTAACTGAAAAAAGCCGACGGCGGAGTATTCTCCCCGCCGTCGGCTTTTTCTTCGCATTCGGAGATATTTTGTTGTGTTAGCAATAATATACATTTTCACCACGCTCGTCAGCGTGTTTTTGTCGATATTGCAGCTTTTGATGCTGGTACGGGCAATCATGTCCTGGATTCCTATGGATGAGGACTCGGCGATAGGCAATTTTGTATTTGCCATGACCGAGCCTGTGATCTACCCTGCAAGGCTCATTCTTGAACGCTTTGAGTTCGTTTCAAGATCTCCTATCGACATCTCGTTTTTTGCGGCGCTGGTGCTTATTTCCATAGTGCAGATGCTCCTGCCCTCGGTGATCTGATGGGGATGAATATCACGCCTCTGCTCACCGACGAAGAGCAGCTCTTAGTAAAGCGCTGCGAGGAGCTTTTGTCGCGCGCCGAAAAAGGTGCGCCACAGATGACTCACTTTCTGAGTCCCAGGGAGCGCTTTATCATTGAGCACCGTTTCCCTGCCGCATTTTCCTCCGACGAATCGGACCCGCTCTGCTTCTTTTTCGGCGGATTCCCCAGCGCACAGCGCACTATGTTCTGTGCCCTGCCCGCTTATTTGCGCTACTCGCTCTCCGACGGAGCCTCAACCGAAACCCTGTGCCGCAACGAGCTGGCAGATGTGATCGTACCGCTCCGCATCAAGACGGGCGGATATGTGAAGCTTAAGCACCGCGACTTTCTCGGCGCGCTGATCGGACTTGGTATTGAGCGCAGTGCCATGGGAGATATTCTCCTTGACAACGATGGCGCAATAATCTTCGTCTTGCCTGCGGTTGCGGGATTTATTAAAAACGAGCTTGTGTATATCGGGCGCGACAAGGTTAAGGCGTGCGATATTACCCTGCCCGACGATTTTGATTATGCACTGAATTTTGATACGGTACGCGGTACCGTGGCTTCCGCAAGACTTGATGCGGTGCTGTCCGAGCTTACCTGCTGTTCAAGAGAGGTAGCAAAGGCGGTGATCCGCCGTGGGCTTGTGGAGCACAATTATTTCACCGCCACGGAGCCTGACTTGGAGGTTTCAAACGGCGACATTATTTCCTCACGCAAAGAAGGCGGCTGTAAGGGCGGCAAATTTATCATCGACAGCCTCGATGAGCGCTCAAGCAAGGGGCGCATACGTCTCGTTGCCCGCCGCTTCATATAAAAAATGACAGAAAGGACGTTTACTATGCTCCCTCCGCACGAACTGAGAAACAAGACCTTTACAAAAGCAATGCGCGGATACAACCCTGTTGAGGTAGACGAGTATATCGACTTCCTCACCGCAAAATATACCGAGCTTTACCGCGAAAACGATGAACTTGAGCGCAAATTAAAGGCGGTAGCCACTCGTCTTGATGAATTAAAGAGCGACGAGGACTCCATCCGCAGCACACTCATCGATGCAAAGCATGCCGCCAACAAGATCAAGGCGGACGCCGAGGATCGCGCCGAGAATATTATAAACAGCGCTAAGAACTCCTGCAATACCATCCTCGCCGATTTCAACGAAAAGATTCAAGCGGGCAGAGATATTTTAGCCGAGCTTCAGCGCGATGCGTTTGAGCTAAAAAAAGAGCTGTTCGTCCGCTACAGCGAGCACATAAAGTTTATTGAAAAGCTGACCGAGGGCATGGATGAATCCGCCATTCCCGAGACCAGCGAGCTTCACCGCAAGGCAGTTGATGCCATCAAAGCCGATATCTTCGAAATGTACACAAAGTCCGAGGATGATAAGGATGCGGACCTTCCCAAAACCGAAAAGTACGAGACCCAAGAGCCCGTCCCCGCCGAGGCAACAATGGAGTTTGACCTCGCCGATGCTGTGGCATACGAGGACGAAGCACTTGCAGTGGAGCGTGAGCCGTTGGTTCCCGCGCCGAGACAGGGACTCAAGGATTCTGTCATGGAATTGAACCGCATCTACAAAAACACTGGCGATGACGTTATCAACACCCCCGACAGCGACATCGTAGATGATGCAAGCTATCTCGATTTTGTAAAGACCGTGACCGGAAATGCTGACAGCAGCAAGGACGCGTACTTTGATATGCTGTTTGACGACGGCAAGAAGAAAAAGAAATAATAAGCTATTTAATATAATAAGGAGCAATACCTATGGCACAGGACTATTCTAAAACATTAAATCTGCCCACTACCGACTTTTCCATGCGCGCAAATCTTCCTACTCGCGAGCCCGAGATCGGAAGTGTATGGGAAAAGGAAAATATCTACGAAAAGATGCTTGAGAAAAACGAGGGCAAGCCGCTGTTCATTCTTCACGACGGACCTCCCTTCTCTAACGGCAACATCCATATGGGTACATCCATGAATAAAGTCCTTAAGGACTTTATCAATAAGTACAAATCCATGAGCGGCTTCAAGGTACCCTACGTACCTGGCTGGGACAACCACGGTATGCCCATCGAGTCCGCTATTATCAAGAAGAACAAGCTCGACCACAAGAATATGTCCGTTTCCGAGTTCAGAACTGCCTGCCACGATTTCGCACAGGATTTCGTCGACATCCAGATGACCTCCTTCAAGCGTCTCGGCGTTCTCGGCGACTGGAACAACCCCTATCTCACCATGGACCCCAAGTTCGAAGCACGCGAGGTCAAGGTTTTCGGTGAGATGTTTAAGAAGGGCTATATCTACAAGGGTCTGAAGCCCGTTTACTGGTGTCCCCACGACGAGACCGCTCTCGCCGAGGCGGAGATCGAGTACAAGGACATCGACTGCACCTCTATCTACGTAAAATTCAAGGTTAGCGACGACCTCGGTAAACTCACCGGTCTCGACCTTGACAATACCTATTTCGTAATCTGGACTACCACCACATGGACTCTCCCCGGCAACCTTGCCATCGCAGTTCATCCCCGTGAAAAGTACGTTGCAGTCAAGGCGGCAAACGGCGAGACCTATATCCTTGCCGACGCACTTGCGGATGCTACCATGAAGGCGGCAGGCATCACCGAGTACGAGCGCGTTGCCGAGTATGTGGGCGGCGACTTTGAGTACATGACCGCAAAGCACCCCTTCCTTGATCGTGAAAGTAAGCTCCTGCTTGCGGAATACGTTACCATGGAAAGCGGTACCGGATGCGTTCATACCGCTCCCGGCTTCGGTGCGGACGACTACATGACCTGTATGCGCTATAAGATGGACATCATCGTTCCCGTTGACGACCGCGGTTATCAGACCGAGGATGCAGGCAAGTTCGCAGGTCTCTACTATGAGGAGTCCAACGAAGCTATCCTTAAGGATATGAAGGAAACCGGCGCACTGCTCGCTTCCGAGAATATCAGCCACAGTTATCCGCACTGCTGGAGATGTAAGAACCCCATCATCTTCCGCGCAACTCCTCAATGGTTCTGTTCCGTTGACGCGTTCCGCTCCGAGGCTGTCAAGGCGTGCGAGGGCATTAACTGGATGCCTGCATGGGGCGGCGACCGCATGATCTCCATGATCAACGAGCGCGCAGACTGGTGTATCTCCCGTCAGCGCCGCTGGGGTCTGCCTATTCCCGTATTCTACTGCCCCGAGTGCAAGAAGCCCGTCTGCACCGATGAGACCATTGCCGCAGTATCCGGCGAATTTGCGAAAAACGGCTCCAACTCCTGGTTTGACAAGTCCTCCGAGGAATTACTCCCCGCAGGCTTCAAGTGCCCGCACTGCGGCTGTGACCACGGCTTCATCAAGGAGACCGACACACTCGACTGCTGGTTCGACTCCGGCTCCACCCATTTCGCAGTCCTCGAGGACGGCGAGCTTTCCAAGTGGGAAGGTATGATGTGGCCGGCTGACCTCTATCTTGAGGGCGCTGACCAGTACCGCGGTTGGTTCCAGTCCTCCCTGCTCACCGCTGTGGGCGCGAAGGGTCAGGGCGCACCCTACAAGGCAGTTCTCACCCACGGCTGGGTAGTTGACGGCGAGGGTAAGGCAATGCACAAGTCCCTCGGCAACTCTGTATACCCCGAGGATGTTATCAAGAAGTACGGCGCGGACCTGCTCCGTCTCTGGGTCGCATCCAGTGACTATACCGTAGACGTCCGCTGCTCTGATAACCTGTTCAAGCAGTTCTCCGAGACCTACAGAAAGTTCCGCAACACCGCGAGAATCCTGCTTGCTAACCTCGGAAACATCGGCGTTGATTTCAACCCCGACACGGATATGCTTCCCATCACAGAGCTTGAAGCTATTGATAAGTGGGCACTTGCTCGTCTTAATAAGCTGGTCAAGGAAGCCAACGAAGCATATGAAAACTACGATTTCCATATCGTAATTCATTCCATCGCAAACTTCTGCACCGTTGATATGTCGAAGCTGTACATCGACATCACTAAGGACAGACTTTACGTTGAAGCGGCTGACTCCAAGACCCGCCGCGCGGCTCAGACTGCGATGTACACCATCCTCTCCGTGCTGACCAGACTTACCGCTCCTCTGCTCTCCTATACCGCTGAGGAGATCTGGCATACAATGAAACACATTTCCACCGACGATACAAGAAGCGTATTCTTAAACGATATGCCTAAGTACGACGCAGCTCTTGATTTCGAGGGCGCTACCGCGGGCTACGATAAGCTGTTCGACCTCCGCGACGACGTTATGAAGGCGCTGGAGCTTGCACGCGCCGATAAGCTCATCGGTAAGTCCCTTGACGCGAAGCTGACCGTATGGGCATCCGATGCAGATGCTTACAACACGCTGAATGCATACGCATCCGAGCTTTGCGACATCTTCATCGTAAGCGGTGTTACCCTTGTAAACGGCGCAGCTCCCGCTGACGCTTTCTGTGAGACCGTAAGCGGCATTGGCGTCAAGGTCGAGGTGGCTGATGGCGAAAAGTGCGACCGTTGCTGGAAGTATTCCACCGACACCGTCAAGGACGGCGACTCCTGCCTCTGCGCACGCTGCAAGGCGGTCGTTTCGAAATGAGATTTCTCTGGCTTCTGCCGATAGCACTTGTGGTAGGGCTTGATCAGCTCACAAAGTATCTTGCGGTCACGCATCTTCAAAAGATCGACACATTTCCTCTTATCGAGGGCGTGTTTCACCTGACTTATCTCGAAAACCGCGGTGCGGCATTTGGGATGCTGTCAGACCACAGGTGGGTATTCATGGTGATCTCCACAGTGGCAGTTATCGCGATCGTAGCATTCATGCTCGCCTCATATAAAAAATACTACCATCCGCTTCTATATATTTCCCTATCCATGATCGCGGGCGGTGGTATCGGCAACATGATCGACCGTTTAGCGGCTGGCTATGTGGTAGACTTCCTCGACTTTTGTCTCATTAACTTCGCCATTTTCAACGTCGCCGATGTGTTCGTATGCGTCGGCTGCGGCATGGTAGTGCTTTATATCATCCTTGACGATATAAAGCAGGCAAAACAAAAAAAAGCGGACGGAGAGTCTGCAGTCAACAGTTGATTTCCGGCTCCCGACCAAAAGGTCGGGAGCTGTTTATTAAACGGAGGTAATTATGGAGCCGAAATTCGTAAGCAAGACCACTCAAACAGAACAAGCTTTACGCGAAATGCAGTTTGCTGCCCTTGGAAAACTGCGTATAACTCTATATACATCAGTTGCGTTATTTTCGATACTCACAGCTTCTATGCTATTTTTCGCAAAGAAGTTCGATTCTGCTATATTACTTCTTTTATCAGGAATAATGTTACTGATGTTGGCATTTCTTCGCCCGATACTTGGTGCAAGGCAGCAATACAAGAGAAATATAATACTGACTGACGGCAAACAGCTTACCGCCACTGAATTGAAATTTTACGAGGATAAGGTTGTAACGTATAATCCAACTGTGGATCATGAAGTTGCATTCAGCTATGATAAGTTCAAGAAATACAAGCAAACACGTCATCTTCATCTTCTGATATTGCCGCAGTCCCTGTATCTTATGGTTGAAAAAAACAGCTTCGAGCTTGGTAATTCCGAAGAATTTGAAGCATTTATCAAGGAAAAGATAAAAAAATGAACATAATCACACATGAGGACGTCGGCAAACGCCTTGACGTCTATATAAGCGAGTCCGAGGATATCACCCGCTCGGCGGCGCAGAAGCTGATCGCCTCCGAAAATGTTACCGTCAACGGTAAATTTCCCGCGAAGAACTATAAGCTCCGTCTCGGCGACGAGGTGGAGACTGAGCTTCCCGAGCCGGTGAGCGATGATGCGGTGCCGCAGAATATCCCCCTTGACATTGTTTTTGAGGATGCCGATCTGCTGGTGGTCAACAAGCCTCGCGGTATGGTGGTGCATCCCGCGCCGGGTAACCCCGACGGTACGCTTGTAAATGCCCTGCTCTATCACTGCGCCGACTCGCTTTCCGGCATCGGCGGCGTGATACGCCCCGGCATCGTCCACCGCATTGACAAGGATACAAGCGGTCTGCTGATCGTCGCCAAAAACGACACTTCCCACTTAAAGCTTGCCGAGCAGATAAAGGTGCACCGCTTCGAGCGCGAATACCGCGCCGTGGTGCTGGGCAATCTGCGCGAGGACAAGGGTACAGTGGATGCACCCATCGGACGGGATGTGCGTGACCGCAAACGGATGGCGATCTGCGCTGACGGTCGTAATGCCCGCACTCATTATGAGGTGTTGGAGCGCTTCACCGCCATGGGTCACAGCTACACCTTTGTGCGCTGCATACTGGAAACAGGGCGCACCCATCAGATCCGCGTTCATATGAAGTCGTTGGGGCATCCCCTGCTCGGAGACACGCTCTACGGCGGCGGCAATACCAAATTCGAGCACAGTCTCGGCGGACTCTTATCGGGTCAATGCCTATGCGCATCCCACATCGGCTTTGTCCATCCTACAAGCGGCGAGCTTCTGCGCTTTGACTGCCCGCTCCCCCACTATTTTACCGAGATACTTGACAAATTAAGAAAGGCGTCAGTCTGAAAATATATTTTCAGACTGGGTTTTGTGGCTTACCTTTCACGCTGTGAAAGGTTTTGCTGCGCAAACCAGCCCCAGATTCCCACGCGATACTTTGTATCGCGTAGAAAGGAAGCTTTTGCTTCGCAATAGCCATAATCGCAACAATGAATTTCCAAGGTAAAATGATAGTCACCGACCTTATAAAATCTGCATTCCGCGTGCATCTTTGTCACTGTGACGACGGCGCAATGGCGGATCTCATCTCAAAAATCCAATCCGGAGTAGCATAATATGTTAAAACTTGCCCGTTATTTAAAAAAGTTCCGAATATTCGTCATTATCGGCCCCGCTTTCAAGCTGATTGAGGCGATTTTTGAGCTGATCGTACCCCTCGTCATCAAAAATATGATCGACGTGGGCATTTCCACAGGCGACACCTCCTATGTACTTCGCATGGGCGGTGTGCTGGTGCTTCTCGGTGCGGTGGGACTCTGCTCTACCCTCGTATGCCAGCGCTCGGCGGCAATCGCCTCACAGGGAGTCGGCACCGTCATTCGCGACGATATGTTTAGGAAGATCTCTGAGCTGTCCCATGAGCGCCGCGACAAGATCGGTACGCCCTCCCTTATCACCCGCATTACAGCCGACATAAATCAGCTTCAGGTGGCGGTAGCGATGCTGATACGTCTCGTCATCCGCGCACCCTTTCTCGCCATTGGCGCTATAATTATGGCGATGAGCATAAATCTTCGTATTTCTCTTATCTTCCTTGCGGCGACCGTACTTATTTTCCTCACGATCTTCCTCATAATGTCGAAATCGGTACCATATTTCAGAAGCATACAGAAAAAGCTGGACCGCATCTCGATGATCACCCGCGAGAATCTTACGGGCGCCCGCGTGATACGTGCATTTTCGGGTGACAAGCGCGAGGAGACCCGCTTCCACGAGGCTCTGGACGATCACACCGACACCTCCATAAAGGTCTCAAAGCTGTCGGCGCTTTTAAATCCGCTGACGCTGGTTATCGTCAACCTTGCTATCGCGGCGATCATTCTGCTGTCAGGCAGACCCGTCAACGAGGGCTCGCTGACCCAGGGCGATGTTATCGCACTTGTCAACTACATGAATCAGACCCTTCAGGCGCTGATCGTGGTTGCTAACCTGTTCGTGATCTTTACTAAGGCGGCGGCATCCGCGGCGCGCGTCAATGAAGTGCTGGACTGCGAGACCGACATCAAGGACGCCGTTGACGCGGCGTATCCCGAAGTTCCCGCAAAGGTAAAGGTGAAGTTCGACAACGTCTGCTTCCGTTATCCGGACTCCGAGGAAAATTCACTTGACGATATCTCCTTTGAAATAAACGCAGGCGAGACCGTGGGCATTATCGGTGCCACCGGCTCGGGTAAGTCCACCGTGATCGGTCTCATCCCCCGCTTCTATGATGTAACGAGCGGAACCGTGGAATTTGACGGTGTGGATGTAAGAGGGCTTCCGCAAAGGGCGCTTCGTGACCGCATAGGTCTGGTTCCCCAGAAAGCGATGCTGATTCGCGGTACCATTGCGGACAACCTCCGCTTCGGCGCACCGAGTGCCACCGACGACGAGCTTTGGCAGGCGTGCGAGCTTGCCCAGGCAGCGGAGTTTATAAGAAGCAAGCCCGACGGGCTGTATTCCCCCGTAACACAGGGCGCGAAGAATCTGTCAGGCGGTCAGCGTCAAAGGCTCACCATCGCCCGGGCGCTGGCATCGAAGCCCGAGGTGCTGATCCTCGACGACAGCGCCTCCGCCCTCGACTTTGCCACCGATGCAAAGCTCCGTTTGGCGCTTGGTAAGCTGTCCCGGGAAACCTCGCTGACGCAGATCATCGTTTCCCAGCGCGTAAGCTCCATCCGTCACGCGGACAAGATCATCGTCATGGACGACGGCAGAATAGTCGGTATCGGCACTCACGACTCGCTGAAGCGGGACTGTGATGTATATCTTGAAATCTGCAAGTCCCAGCTCAAAGAGGAGGAGATATAATGAAAAGCAAAGGAACTCTCTCCCGCCTCTTCTCATATGTGAAGCCACAGCTTCATTTGGTGATCCTCGCACTGCTCACCGCGGTGGTAAGCGTGGCGCTGACACTGCTCGCCCCCATCCTCACAGGTTACGCCATAGACTGTCTGCCCGGTATGGGAGCGGTGGACTTCCCCGCAGTCTATAAAATTCTCATCATTCTCACCGCGTCGGTGCTCATATCCGCCGCCGCAACCTGGCTGATGAACCTCTGTACCAACATCATAAGCTACCGCGTGGTCCGCGACCTGCGCCGTCAGGTGTTTGACAAGCTCCACCGTGTCCCGCTCCGCTATATCGACCAAAGCTCCCACGGCGATCTCATCTCCCGCGTGGTCAACGACATCGACTCGGTGGCGGACGGACTGCTTCAAGGTCTGGCACAGTTTCTGACGGGTATCCTCACCATCCTCGGCACAATCGCGTTCATGTTTTCCATCAACGTCACCGTGGCGATCGTGGTAGTGGTACTCACGCCCCTCTCACTTATTGTGGCATGGTTTATCGCCAAATTCACCCACTCGGCGTTCACCGCCCAGAGTCGCATTCAGGGCGAGCTTTCGGGTTACGCCGAGGAGCTGATCACCAACGGCAAGATAGTCACCGCCTATGCCTACGAGGAGCGCTCCGCCGCTCGTTACGGCGAGATCAATGCCCGCCTTAAAAAAGCGGGTGTGCGCGCACAGTGGTTCTCCTCCCTGACAAACCCCTCCACGCGCTTCGTAAACGCAATGGTATACGCCCTCGCCGCGGTCATGGGCTGCTTTGTGGCGATCACCGCGGGCACCATATCCGTGGGCGCTATCTCAAGCTTTTTAACCTACGCCACCCAATATACCAAGCCCTTCAACGAGATCACGGGCGTTATCACACAGCTTCAGAGCGCACTTGCCTCCGCCGCGCGGGTGTTTGCGGTGCTGGACGAAGCTGACGAAGTGCCCGATGAGGAGGGCGAGATCGCCGAGTCCGACTGCCGCGGCAGTGTGACCCTTCGCGGGGTGGACTTCTCCTACGTCCCCGAGCGTCCGCTTATTGAGGACTTCAATCTTGACGTCACTCCGGGTAAGCGCGTGGCGATAGTCGGTCCCACGGGATGCGGTAAGACCACGCTCATCAATCTTCTGATGCGCTTCTACGACGTGACAGACGGCGAAATATGCGTTGAGGGACGTCCGATAAAGTCCCTGAGGCGCTCGAATCTGCGCTCGCTGTACGGCATGGTACTGCAGGAGACCTGGCTCTTTGAGGGCACTATCCGCGACAACATCGCTTATGCAAAGCCCGATGCCACCCTTGATGAAGTTATTGAAGCCGCCAAGCGTGCTCACATCCACGGCTTCATCCGTCGAATGCCCAAGGGCTACGATACAGTGATCACCGAGGGCGGCGGCAACATCTCCGAGGGTCAGAAGCAGCTTTTGTGTATTGCCCGGGTAATGCTGGCGATGCCGCCAATGCTTATCCTTGACGAAGCCACCAGCTCCATAGACACCATGACCGAGATCCGCATTCAGAAGGCGTTCGCCGAGCTGATGCGCGGCCGCACCTCCTTTATCGTCGCCCACCGACTTTCCACCATCCGCGAGTCGGACATCATCCTTGTCATGCGTGACGGCAACGTCATCGAGCAGGGACGCCACGAGGAGCTTCTTGCCCGCCGCGGCTTCTACCACGATCTTTACAACAGCCAATTTGCAGGACAATGATAAAAAATCCCGCACCACCGTGCGGGATTTTTTGTTGTTCAATTACAGTCATTATTTCTCAAGTCCCATCTTTTGCAAAGAAGATAGCGGGCATGCAGTTATTTATTGACTACCTTCTAATCAATAATTGTCCGCGTCCTTGTCTTCGGGGATTACTGCGCTCATCGCGGCGATGGCGCATTCGATCATCTTGTCGTCGGGCTCGTGTACGGTGATGTGCTGGAGCCAAACGCCGGGAGCTGAGATAATACGGGTCAGCAGGTTGTCATGGCGTCCGCAGAGCTTGATAAGCTCGTAGCCGATACCCATGATCAGCGGAATGAGCGCCAATTTTATCACCGAGCGGAGGATACCGCCGACGGAATCGGGAATGAACATACCTATAACGATGCTGACAAGCAGCATAAGTATCAAGAACGAGGTACCGCATCTCGGATGGAAACGGTTCTGTGCGCGCACGTTTTCCACGGTCAGCGGCAGTCCCGCCTCGTAGCAGAAGATGGTCTTATGCTCCGCACCGTGGTATTCGAAGGTACGACGCACGTCCTTGACAAGGCACATAAGTCCAACATATCCGATGAAAAGTATGATCCTGAGCACGCCCTCAAACGCCGAGCGTACAAATCGGGTAGAAAACGCCGCCTCAGCCGCTGTCCCTACCGTAAGCCCCTTCACAAGGTCAAATAGCAGTACGGGCAGGTACACAAACAGCGCCATGCAAAGCACTACGCCGAGTACTCCGCCGATTCCCGCGGCAAGAGCCACCAGCTTTGATTCCTTCTTCTTATCCTCCTCGGTCATGGGCTTGTCGCCCTCCTCCTCGGGCATGGCGATCTCCGCCGAGCGCATAAGGCAGGCATATCCCGTCTTCATGGAGTCGATGAATCCGAACACGCCGCGTATCAGCGGGAGCTTAAGAATCTTCGGTCGGTTTGCACCGCCCGTTTCCCACTCCTCCATGACGATTTCGCCTGCGGGATTTCTCACCGCCATCGCGGACTTTTCGGGGCCGCGCATCATTATTCCCTCAATCAGAGCCTGACCGCCGATGGAGGTCTTTTTTCTGCAGCTCTGTACATTTTTCTCGTTATCAGCCAATTTCCTGTTCCTCTCGCATTATTTTTTCTATGTACGTTTGTTAAAGCATCTTTGTTAATTATATACCTTTTCTTCGCGATTGTCAATAAATCTTCTGTGTACATTTTTTTGCAAAACGATGTTTGGCATATCGCACTATTTGTGTGCGCTGTATTTACGCAATTTTGTGCATTATTGATTTTCTGCTCTGCCGCGTATACAAGGAGGGCGCGCTTGACATTGACGTAATTATTTGATATAATATACCTATATATAAACGAAAGGATAAAAGTCTGAAAAATGGGTCATTTTTCAGACAATAAAGCTTTGTGCCTTTCGCATCTTCGATGCGAATTTCCTAACGGAAACCGTCACAAAACTTCATAGTCGTTAGAAAGGAATGATCATAACTATGATACTTAATTCGCGCGAGACCTGCATCGCATACCGCTGCCCCTACTGCGGCTCGGGTATCAAGAGCATGGTGGGCGTTTTCGCCCTCACGGGAGCTATGAAGAAGCTCAAATGCTCCTGCGGTGCAAGCGAGCTGACCATAAATCAGACAAGCGACGGCAAGCTCCGCATAAATGTCCCCTGCCTGTTCTGCGGAGGGGAGCATTCCTTTGCCATCAGCTCGAAGCTCTTCTTCGAGAAGGAGCTTTTCGTTTATCCCTGCCCCTACAGCGCCGTTGATCTTGTATTCATCGGCACGGAAAAAGCCGTTTCCGCGGCACTTGATAAATCCGAGGCGGAGCTTCTAAAGCTCCTTGCCGAAATGGGAATCGATGACCTCGACAAGCTTCACGGCGAGCTTGACCGCCTGGATGACGAGGACAACAAGCCCTGTGACCCGTCCATATACGATGCGGTGATGTTCGTCATCCGCGACCTTATCGAAGGCGGCGACGTAAGCTGCTGCTGTGATGACGGGGATTACGATGTGGCAGTGTCTGACGATCATGTGAAGGTATTCTGCCGCTCCTGCGGCGCCTCCAAGGACATCCCCACCGACAGCGAGCTTGCCGCGCGGGCGTTCATGGGCGTAACCCATCTTAAGCTTGAGAAGCTATAAGCCGCGTCCTGAAATCCTTGTGTCAAAAATACCCGCCGCTCATAGTATATAGTAGAGAGCGAAGCCGCCCGACAGGCGGACGGTAGACTCTCAAATGCACAGATCGCAAGGTCTGTGCTAAAATCGGAGGATATACTATGAACAACAACTGCCTTTGCAATATTTTCGACGACAAGTGCGTTTGGATCATCATCATCGCTCTGCTCCTCATCTTTGGCTGCGGTAACTGCGGCAACGGTTGCGGTAACTACGGAGGCTACAGCGGCAACAACGGCTGCGGCTGCTAAGTAAAACTCATTGAAAAGGATGTCACTATAGTGACAGCCTTTTTGTTGTTACGACAGTGTGGCGCGGTCGCTTGCGAACTCCTTACCGCTTGCCTCCCGGAACATTCCAAGGCGATCCTAAACGGTGAGCTTCTTGCCCTCGACTGACGCATTGACGATGATATTGCCCTCGTGCATCATCAAAAGACGGTTGCCGTGAGAAATTACGGCGCGATGTTGCGCAAGTACGCAAGAACGGCTTCAAGATGACCTTCATCCACAAAGCTGCCACCGGATATAAGCACCTCGCGCATACGCAGATCGGACTCCTTCTTTTCGTGCATCCCGTCGATCTTTTTGATGAGCACCTTTGTGACCAGTTTCATCATAAAGCGGTATATCCCACGGAGCTTTTCCGGCGAATATCCGCCCTGCAGGGTAAATACTGCCGTATCCGCAGGGACTGCGTTATTTTTTCGCACCTCGTTTGTGATGCTTCCAGTCTCACAGAGTCCCACGGCACATAGTACCTTCACAGAGAATGACTTCGCCGCTTTTTTGTAGTCCTTGACACCGCCTGCCATCAACCAGCCAATGTAGATTATCTCACAACCCGCCGCAAGCTGGGCTTTTGCCTTGTCAAGCGAAAAAACAGGCAGTCCGGACTTTTCGCCAAGCATCCGCGCGTACTCGGCGGAGGTGCCGGTCTCGGAGGTGTAAACGATTGCTTTTATGTTCATTTGTATATCCATTCCCTTCTCCATTTAAACAGCGGCGCGTGTGCGCCGTTTTCTACATTATACCACAGCTTTTAAAAAAAAGCAATCCGAATTTTCGGGAATCCGTAACATCGGGACGTCGCCCCTCAGTAGGCTGCTTAAATATAAAAAACGAGATCACCGTATCTACGGTGATCTCGATCTTTTCTCATCAAACCCCGCTGTGGTGTAAAAACGCGGCGGTTTTGGGTGACTTCGGGTTTGTAAACAGTTCTGCGGGAGTTCCCGACTCCTCAATGACACCGTCCGCGAAGAATATCACGCGGTCGGCTACACTGCGGGCAAATTCCATCTCATGAGTTACGATGAGCATGGTACGTCCGCGGTCGCGAAGCTCCTTTATGACGCGCAGCACCTCGCCCGTTAATTCCGGGTCAAGGGCACTGGTAGGCTCGTCAAAGCAGAGTACGGCAGGCTCCTGTGCAAGAGCGCGGGCGATAGCCACACGCTGCTGCTGTCCGCCCGAAAGCTGACAGGGGTAATTCCCCATCTTTTCGGAAAGTCCGACCTCCGAGAGGAGCTTTTCCGCCTGAGCCTTGGTCCTTGTGAGGGCTTCGGAGAGCGCCGCACGGCGTGCCTTTCCGAAGGGTATCTCGGCTTTGATCTTAGCCTTGGTACGAAGCCACATGGGGATGTACACATTTTCAAGGGCTGTATACTGCGGGAACAGGTTGAAGGACTGGAAAACAAGTCCCATCTTCAGCCGCATCTCGCGGATCTCAGCGGGGGTGTAGTTCTCCCCTGCGTCAAAATGGAAGCCGCCCTCGATATCAATAGTTCCGTCGTTGGCCATTTCAAGGAAGTTGAGACAGCGAAGGAAGGTGGTCTTTCCACCGCCGGACGAACCTATTACCGCCACCACCTCGCCCTCCTCCATAGAGAAGTCGATGCCGTGGAGCACGGCGACATTGCCAAAACGCTTTTTTAAGTTTTTGATTTCAAGAAATGCCATGCCGTCACCTCACACCTTGTAGTAGTCGAGCTTCTTCTCGCACCATCCGAAGAAAAGTGTGAGCACTCCGACGAAAATAAGGAAGAATACGGCGATGTAGAACATAGGCCAAACCAGTCCCTTGGACAAAAAGTCCATCTCGTTGACGAAGAATATCTCCGCAACGGCGATGACCCTCGCAAGGGAGGTATCCTTCACCAGAGTGATGACCTCGTTGCTGATAGGCGCCAGGATGCGCTTGACCACCTGCATCAGTATGACCGTGAAGAAGGTCTCACCGGCTGTCATGCCAAGCACCTGCGCCGCCTCGTACTGACCTCTCGGTATGCCCTCGATCCCTCCGCGGTAGATCTCGGAGAAATAGCAGGCATAGTTGATGACAAAAGCCACCAGTGCCGCTGTAAAGCGGCCGTTATCGCCCGAAAAGAGCTGCACGTTGAACAGCATGCCGGGGACGTAGAATATGACACAAAGCTGAAGCATCAGCGGTGTTCCTCGTATTACCCATACGAAGCCCTTTGTCAGAAGGGACAGCGGCTTGAACTTTGACATGGAGCCAAAGGAAATAACCAGTCCCAGCGGCAGTGAAAACACCAGTGTCAATATAAACAGCAAACATGTAACGCCGAAGCCCTCAAAGAGCTTCAGCGTTATTAACCAGAGACTCATTAACCTTCGCTTCCGATGTTTGCGATCAGATCATTGGTAAGACCGTACTTTTCAGCCAGCTCAGCGAGCTTGCCGTTTTCGGAGAGAGTCTTGATCGCTTCGTTGATCTTTGCGGTAAGGTCACTGCCCTTGCGGCAGCCGATTGCGTAAACCTCAGCCTCGGGCTGTACAGCCTCGTTGATAGCGAGATCTGTGTAGTCGCCGGTACCTACCATAGCCTTAGCCATCTGGTAGTCGATAACCGCGAAGTCAGCGTTGCCTGCGGAGAGCTCCATAAGAGCCGCCGCCTGGGAGGTAAAGGTGGTAATCTTCTTTTCGTCGCCTGCAAGCTCGATGGCAACGCCCTCACCGGAGGAGCCGCCCTCAGCAACACCGCTCTTGCCTGCAAGAGCCTCTGCGGAATTGAGCTCGCCCACACGGTCAGCCTTGGTTACGAGACACTGACGGTTCTCGAGGTAGGAATATGTAAAGTCAACGTACTCGGTACGGGAAACGCCGTCGCTCTCGTTACCGTAGGTAAATCCGTTCCAGATAAGGTCGATAGCACCGGAGTTGAGCTCCATGTACTTGTTGGGCCAGCTGATGACCTGGAACTTAGCCTCAAGACCGAGAACCTCGGCAACTGCGGTTGCAAATTCGGTGTCGAAGCCCACAAGGTTACCTTCTTCGTCAAAATAGTTCATGGGAGCATATACGGTGATACCGCAGGTGAAGTAGCCATCCTCTTCGATAGCTGCCCAGTCACCGGTCTTGTCGCAAGCGGTGATGCCAGCGAGCATACAAAGTGCGAGTGTAAACACAAGTGCAAGTTTCAGAAAACGTTTCATGATATTGATTCCTTTCTTTGTCACATTAGTAAAGTAAAGTGTTATCTGACAGTAAGTATTATACTACACTTTTACGGTTTTGTAAAGAGGTTTTTGAGAAAAAGTTTATTTTTTCACGATTCTTACTATATTTTTATCTGATACCGTATTTTTCGATGATATAATCCATGTCCTTGTCGCCGCGTCCCGAGAGGTTTATGAGGATGGAGCCCTTGCCCATCTTCCCTGCCAGCTTCATGGCGTAGGCGACGGCGTGAGAGCTTTCGATGGCGGGGATGATGCCCTCGTATCTCGACAGAGTGAAGAATGCATCGACTGTCTCATCGTCGTCCACCACGTCATATTTGACCCGTCCCAGGTCGTGAAGGAACGCGTGCTCGGGACCTGATGAAGGGTAGTCGAGACCGCTTGCCACGGAATAAACAGGCGCAGGCTCACCATTTTCGTCCTTCAGCATAATGGAATTGAAGCCGTGCATGATGCCCTCGGTACCGTATTTGAGGCTTGCCGCGTGATCGCCCAGCTTCTCACCTCTGCCCAGAGGCTCGACGCCGTAGATGTCCACGGGATCGTTTAAGAAGCCCGAGAAGAGTCCCATGGCGTTGGAGCCGCCGCCAACACAAGCAACTATCGCGTCGGGTAATTCGCCCGTCATTTCAAGGAACTGCTCCCTTGCCTCGATGCCGACCACGCTCTGGAAATCCCGCACCATCATCGGGAACGGATGGGGGCCCAGCACCGAACCGATGCAGTAGATGCAGTCCTTATACTCCCTCGCATACGCCGCAAACGCCGCATCTACTGCTTCTTTAAGGGTGGCAAGACCTTCCTTGACCTCGACGACGTTGGCGCCGAGAATCTTCATGCGGGCGACGTTTGGCGCCTGCTTCTTAATATCCACCGAGCCCATGTAAATATCACATTCAAGCCCGAAATACGCCGCCGCGGTGGCAAGCGCCACGCCATGTTGACCCGCACCGGTCTCGGCGATGACCTTTTTCTTGCCCATATACTTTGCAAGCAGCGCCTCGCCCATGCAGTGGTTCAGCTTGTGGGCACCCGTGTGGTTGAGATCCTCGCGCTTCACATAAAGCTGGACGTGTCCAAGACTGTTTGACAGGCGCTCAAGGTAGGAGATCGGGGTAGGTCTGCCCTGGAACTCACGTCTGATGCGGCGAAGCTCGCCGATGAATTTACTTGACTTGCAGATGGTAAAATACGCCTCGGTAATCTCCTCCATGGCACGCTTCAGGTCCTCGGAGATGTACGCTCCGCCGTATTTTCCGAAAAAGCCGTCCTCACTTGGGTAATTCTTAAAATAAGTATCAAATTCGATTCCGCCAAATTTCATTTTAATTTCCTCCGTTAATTTTTGTTATTGTGGTTGTGGTTTGGATCTATAACCCACGCCATCGTTTTGTTAAGAGTACCATATCCCGCCTCCGAAAAATAAAAAACGTCCCGACAGAAATACTTTCTGTCAAGGACGAATCAAGCTTTTTTGGCTGTATCCGCGGTGCCACCTTGATTTACCGTGACCGGACCGGTCGCGGTACACTTTATGAGATACTGTCATATCCCCGACAACTGACGTATGTCCTCACGTTGTACACTACTTGCACCTGCGCCTGCAGTAGCTTTTGCATACACCCTCCGCGGTCCATTTGCCGACTTGTTTCTTACCCGACTCTCAGCTGCGCGGGCTCTCTGTGAAGTCATGATCGACGTTATCTCCGCTTCAACGGTTTAATATGGTATAAGTATATCATCACACTGCGGTTTTGTCAAGTGTTTTTTTGGAAAAATGTAAGATTTTCACCCAACAAGCCACGCGATGCCTTCCAGCAAAACAAGATGTGCGGGATAAAATATATAGAAGAAATACTTCATTTTATACTTCCCTCGCCTGCCCGAATACATAAAGAGAAGCGGCAGGGATAAAAGCGACCAGCATTGTATGCTGCTTGATGTTGTCGAAAGCAGTACCATGCCAACGCCCAGCATACACACGCGAAGCGGGATGCAGTCCAGCTTTTTAAGCATCGCAGGTGCGTCCTTTGAAGCATGGAGGAGGCTTGCAAATACGGGAAGCATACAGCCAAAGAAGCCGTAGTCAATGGTAAAGCGCAGATTCAGAATATACACAAGCCCCACGGACAGAATAAACAAAAGCGGAGCCGTCAGCTTTAATACAAGGGGTGCATCCTTTGAAAACACCGCATCCCGTGCGAACTGCATGGCATAGATCATCACAATCGAAAGCGTGAACGTCACGAGTATGCACATATAGGTGCTTCTGTTATAGAGATAGTACACGAGCTGGTACACCGCGGCAAGTGCGGCGATGGTGCCAACGTAGCGGAGCTTGTTTTTGGTGTATTTGCACCCCTCGGCGATCATAAAGGCGAAGATGGGCATGGCAAGCCGTCCGATGATGCGAAGCAGCCTTATGTGCGGAAACAGCAGCATTCCCGCATGGTCGATGAGCATAAATAGGGCGGCTAAAATTTTGAGTGCGTTGCCGCTAAGGGAAAAAGGTCGCGCAGTATTCACGGTTTATCTCCTTTCCTGCACCTTTGCGGATTTTTTCCACAGTCCTGTGAAATAGAATACGATACCGATGAAGAACGGCGTATAGCCCGCCAGGGCGTCGCCGAGCCAGAAGCCCGTGTGCTTCATGTCAAGTACCACGCCGAACAAGAGCGACAGTCCTATGCGAAGCACGAAGCCGTCAAGTATAGCCGTAACGAAGTTGATCCTTGAATTTCCGCTTCCGTTGATAAGCGCGTTCATGGTGGAGCGGAGCGAGCTTGCGACGAACATCAGCACCGCGATTGGTACGTAACCCCGTGCCAGCGCTAAGACATCCGTATCCGCATCGTCGGTGAACAGCGCGAAGATCTGCTCGGGGAAAATGCAGATGGCAACCGAGAAGACAATAACGATGACAAGCGTAATTGCAAGCAGATTTTTAAGGATCTTATTGACTCTGCCGAATTCGCCCGCCACGATATTCTGTCCTACCATGGTGGATCCTGCGGTATTCATGGCGTTGGAGAACAGGTTGACCACCGAAGCAAGCTTGTTTGCGATTCCCGCGAAAGCCGACACCGCGATGCCGTAGGAGTTGATGAAGGAGTTGACGAACAGCTTGGAGATCTGAACCGACGCGAATTTGATCGCCATGGGCGTACCGAGCTTTACAAAAGCCGTGAGCATTTCTCTGTCCCAGTGGAGAAAATCCGCCCGTGTGATATTCAGGGCAAACTGTTCACGGCGTTTTATGAGGAAGCCGAGGCAAAGGATGAAGCTGGTCGCCTGGCTGATGACCGTCGCCAGCGCCGCACCTCCCGCACCCATCCTGAATACGATTACAAACAACAGATCAAGCAGCAAATTCATTGTCGCCGCGATGCCGATAAAGATAAGCGGATGCTTTGAGTCGCCCATACCGCGAAGTATGGCGCTGACGATATTGTAGCCGTAGATGAACACAAGACCCGTGATGCAGATTGTGGAGTAGTCCCGCGCACCGTCATATGCCGCGTCGGGAGTGTTCATCAGCGTCAGCAGCGGCTCCTGAAAAATAAGCCCCAGGACACTTACCGACACGGCACAGACAAACAGAAAGGAGCTCATAGTACCCACGAATCTGCCGATTTTATGCCGCTCCTTTGCGCCTATGTAGCGCGCGATCAGAACCTGTCCCGCGCCTGCAAATCCGATGCCGATGAAGGTCAGCAGGTTTGTCACGTCTCCGCCTACCGTCACCGCAGAGGTGCCCACCTTACCCATGACATTGCCCACGATTATCATATCCACCATGCTGTATACCACCTGGAGGATGTTTGAAAGCAGCAGCGGCCAGGCAAAGGATATAAGCTGGGGTGTAATATTGCCTTTTGTAAAATCTTTTATTTGTGTATCGCTCATTTTTATTACAATCCTATATAAAATAATCTAACAATAATTATATCACATTTTTCCGTATTTTGTCAATAAACTGTATGCGTTTTCAAAAACTATATGCGGCATTGACTTTTTCCGGGATCCGTGATAAAATTAGAGTATACCTACAGTTAAGGAGCACAAATATTGCCGACACCCTGCAGCGCGGTATTGATATGATCTATCCCGCCAACGCTTTGACAAAGGAGCATGAGTAGAATGAATATAGAAATAATCAAAGCCGTCCCCGAGGACGCGGAAGAAATAATAGAATATTTAAAAAAGATCGGCGGTGAGTCCGACAATCTCACCTTTGGCGCGGAGGGTATGCCCATTACCGTGGAGCGTGAGCGCGAGTACATCGCATCCATGGAAGGCTCCCGCACCAAGGTCATGTACGTGGCAAAGGAAAACGGCAGAATCGTTGGTGAGGCAAGCTACAACTCCTACACCCGTCCGCGGCTCTGTCACAGAGGCGAATTCGGGATGTCGGTGCTAAGATCCCACTGGGGACGCGGCATCGGCACGGCATTACTGACGAAAATTCTCGAATTTGCCCGCGATACCGCAAAAAATGAGATAGTATCCCTTGAAGTCCGCTCGGACAACGGGGCGGCGATACATCTTTACGAAAAATTCGGTTTCCGTAAGGTCGGACACTTCGAAGGATACTTAAAAATAGACGGAAAGCTTGTGGACTGCGATATCATGCAGCTTCATTTATAATAATTTCAAGCCGCCGTTTTTCAGTGCGACATATTATCAAAGGGCATGATGCGCCGCGTTACACTACCACGCGCCGATTCCCGATGAGGGTATAAAGCTAATGGTATACATAAAAATCCACCCGCTGTCGGGTGGATTTTTCACATTTCGGAGGTTGATGAGCTGAATTTTTCATTCCCGCTCCTAAAAATATGCCTAGTTACAATCAAAGCCCCGATAATCGGGGCTTTGATGTATTTTATTGATTAATAAGCAGGTACGATCTCAACATTCTTGAGGTCGAAAGGAACACGATCGCTCTTACCGTCGATGGTGTAAGGCTTTGCGTGGTCAAGAGTGAAGGTGAGAACAGGAGTCTGACCATCAGCTACGGTGAACTTAACTGCAAAGTCGGTCCAATTGCTTTCTACGGTATAGTCAGCAGCGGTTACGGTCTCGCCTACAGCCGCGCTTACTTTAACAGCCATCTTGTTGTTGTTGACAACGATGCTCTGAGATTTAATAGTCTTGCCATTCAATTCAACATCAGAAGCGAGCCAGTTTAAGTAATAATCGGATGCCTGAGCTTCTTCGAGAGTTTCAAAAGACTTACCCTTGTTAGTACCGTCAAAGTAGCCGTTTCTGATGGAGCCCTTGAATACATAGGTACCTGCCGCAAGCACGGTATCGCCGAGGTTATAGGTAACAACAGCGTTGTCGGTAGTGGTGGCGGAGACGTAGGAATCATCGTTAACAATTGCGTAATCGGAGATGCCTGCGTTTCTCTGACTTAAGGTGAAGGTAGCACCTGCGCCAGCACCGGGAATGGAGAAGGAGCCTACATAGGACTCAGTATTAAGTGCATCAAAGTTCTGGGTATATACCGGATTGCCCTTGGAATCCTTGATAACGATGTTATCAATTTCGAAAGGCATGCTGTAGGTCTGCTTCGCACCACCGTAGATGCTGATAGCATGATCCTTTTCAGAGCCGTCAGAGGTAACCGGAACAGAAACATGCTTCCAGCTTCCGCCTGCCTTGAAGTCAAAGAATGTGGTATTCTTGCTGCCATATTCTTCTCTTACACGGATAACGTCATTGGTTGAGTCGTCCGCAAAGTCAATCGCATCAACGCACTTAAGGGTAACAGACGGACGCATATCAAATTCGAAGGTATAGCTGCCTGCTGCAAGATTGCTGTACTTAAGGGTGACACCATTGGTATTTGCAAGGGTGTTGTAAACCTGGAGGTACTTGTTTGCAGTTTTGCCGCTGTAGGACTTAACGTCAAGAGCCTTGCCGTTAGCGGAAAGCGAGTACTTGGGAGCGGAAGCAGAACCGGATTCGCCGCCCTTCTTCTTAAGAAGCAGCATCAAAACGAAGGCAGAACCGGGTACACCCTTGGCGTCATCTTCCTCGGGGTTATTGGGTCCGGGATTGCTGGGCTGTGTCTTAGCAGTATGAGTGGGTGTCACATCCCAAGCAGCAATAGGCATAGTCTCTACAACACCTCCAACGGTTTTTTTAAGGTCATAATATGGATCACTTCCGTCAACAGTAAGAGCATCATCAAAATCTTCATCGACAAGATAATCTGTGCCCTTAAAGATCTCTACAGAATAAATATTCAAGGCAGCAACTTCGTCTGTATTAACGGTTTTAGTTCCACTTCTTCTAAATACGATAGGAGATCCTTTGGTAGAATCAGTAACATCAGCAGCTGTCGTAATTTTAAACTCGACTACTTGTTTTTCTTCAGTAATATGATAGTCATTAGCTGTGGTATCGTCAAATGTTGCATAATTAGCATTCGCCGACGAAGTCGAATTCTCCATAGTTACGCCATGCACTCTCAAAGTAAAATAAGAGTCGCCTTCGCCATTCGTATAGAGTGTGCCGTTGGTACCATTTAAAGAAATTTCCATTCTTAAGGTATACCCGTTTAAATCAGATGCTGAATCTACGGGAGCATAGAAAGCAAAAACATTTCTTTGAGATGATGCGGTACGTTTAGGTATGGTTAGATACCCATCATCAACCTGTGCAGCGGACAAACCCACAGCAGGCAGACATGAAATTGCCAGCGCCGCGGTAAGTAACCACGACAAAAGTCTTCTTTTCTTCATTATAAGTTCCTCTCCTTAATAAAAATTTTTTATTTTAAAAAATGGGGACAAAATTATCGGGGCGCAAGGCCTTGTTCGCAGATTAGCGTTTGAAACATGGTAGAATTTCCATAAATTCCACTCAATTCCAACTCCGTGTAATCGTACAAAACCACAACAATTTATATTGTAATTGTATCATATTTACCACATAAAGTAAATAGCACAATCGGACGTAATTCACGATCTCATGTCCCACAAGGACACATCTAAATATCCCGCCATATATCCTTTTGCATACACATAATTTAAAGCCCCCCGACCGTAACAATACCTGCCGCAACACCGCTGTAATAGCGTTTCTGCGCCGCATCGTACCAAGGCACATAAGGATGCCAAAGTCGATAGTCAGCTCGCAGATGTTCATGTTCATACCGCCCTTAAAAAATGACGTGATACGACAATTGATGCCGCATCACGTCCCAGCAGGATAATTATATATATTGTTTTCTCCGCCATGGAGCTTTCGGTACTCGCCCACGGTCATGCCGAAGCGTGCTCTGAATGCCTTGTAAAAGCCCGACAGATTGGTGTAGCCCACCGCCGTCGCGATCTTATCTATGGAATAATCGTTGCGTATGATCATATGCATGGCGTGATTCAGCCGCTCGTAGACCAGCTTCTCTCGGAAGCTCATACCGAAAATATCCCGCATTACGCGACTGAGCTGTCGCTGTGACAGATTAAGCTCCGCCGCAAGATCCGCTTCGGTGACCCTCTCGGCGTAGTGCTTATAAAACCATCTGTCGATATAGGAATACCGGAAAATTTTGCTGTCATCATGCCCCGAGACCGCGTTTTCGCCCGATTCGGGTGAACTGCTCAATACGCGAAGCAGCTCGATAAACGTACATTGAAGCAGCGCCTGCACAATCGCCTCTGACATCAGCCGTTTGTCGCCGAATTCCCGCCTGATAGCCGTTATGTAGCCCGTAAGCTGAACCTCACTGGGCAGGAAAACGATAGTATCAAGCTTTGCCAGCGCATCATCAAAAAGCTTGTACGTCCTCGAGTCATCGGATTTTACGTGCTCGTAGAAAAAGCGCATGGCGATGATCTCATGAAGCTCCGACTGGGAATTTGTGCAGTGCATAAGCCCCGGCGGTACTATGCAGACCGCCCCCGGAGTCAAATAGATACGATCATTGCCAAGGGATTCGATATACAGGCTTCCGTTTACGACGGTGATGATCTCGAAATAAGGGTGAGCGTGGAAATTGGGCGTAAGACTCTGACGATAGAGGTCACTGGTGTTCATAACCATATGTACCTCGAGATCGTTTATTGATGTCACTATGGTGTCCACGGTTGAAACATCCAAATAACCGTTCATATGCTCGCCCCCTTTCCATTATCTCTAATTATATCACACCGGTGGAAAATTGTCAACTTTCTTTTCGCACAAATATACCGTATGCTCACCGATGACAGTTAGCTCCGTCGGGTTTGCCATCAACCTCCAAGCAGAAAGTCAGTGATAAGCATCAGGCAGAATCCCGCAAGCAGTGCGTAAGTCGCACCGCGCTCGCTGCCGTGGGCATGGGTCTCAGGGATCATTTCGTCGCTGACCACATACAGCATAGTGCCGCCCGCAAATGCCAGCGCAAAGGGCAGTATCGCCGACGCAAGGCTGACCGCGAAGTAGCCGACAAGTGTACCGACAACCTCCACAAGCCCTGTGATCATAGCGCAGATGAAGGTCTTTCTCGGCGTAACGCCCGCCGCCAGCATGGGGCCGATTATGACCATGCCCTCGGGGATATTCTGAAGCGCGATACCGCCCGCGATCATCAGCGCCTGCGAAGCGTTGCCCGAGCCGAAGCCTACACCCGCCGCGATACCCTCGGGCAGGTTATGGATTGCGATAGCGGTGACAAACAGCAGAACCTTTGACAGATTGGCGTTATTGTGCGCCTCGGTATCACCGCCCACTATCTTGTGGAGGTGCGGCACCAGCCGGTCGATCAGATTCAAGCACACAGCTCCCGTAAATATACCGGCGATAGTGATAATGATCCCGAATTTTCCGCCGTAGTCGAGGGAGGGGATGATAAGTCCCAGCACTGCCGCCGACAGCATGACTCCCGCGGCGAAGGATAATACGATATCCGAAAATCGGTGGGACATTTTCTTAAAAATAAAGCCGATCAGCGAACCGATGATCGTCGCGCCGCCCACACCAAGCGCGGTAAGCAGTACCATTTCCATAAGGGTACCTCCTGTAAATAATATGGGGCATCATACAGCCGTGACGGCTGTGCGATGCCCCAAAAATTACGATTATTCAGCCTCGGAGAAGCTGTCCTTGCCGACTCCGCAGAGGGGGCATTCGAAATCCTCGGGAAGATCCTCAAACTTTGTGCCGGGAGCAATACCGTTATCGGGATCGCCTAAAGCCTCGTCATATTCCCAACCGCATACATCGCATACATACTTTTTCATGATAATTCTCCTTGTTATTGTAATAATAGTTTGTTAAATCAAAGCACCAGAGAGGGGGCAGCGTAAACACGTGCCGCAAGCTCGGAGTTGAGCATATACAGGCTTCTCGGATCGGAGCCGAACATCTCCATCTTGGAGATGAGATCGTTGGCGTTGGTCTCCTCCTCGCCCTGCTCCTTAACGAACCAGTCAAGGAACTGCATGGTGCGGAAGTCCTTCACCTCATAAGCCGCCGCATAGATGTCATTGATCAGAGAGGTAACGTAGATCTCATGATCAAGACCTGCCTTAAGAACTGCCATGCTGTCAGCAAATTCAGACTTGGGCTTGTCGATAGCATCGAGAGTAACCGCCTCGTTGTTGTTCTGGAGATACTGATAGAACAGTAACGCATGATCTCTCTCCTCCTGCGCCTGAATCATATACCAATTTGCAAAGCCGTCAAGGCCCTTCGCTTTGAAGTAATTGGAAAAGCTGAGATAGAGATAAGCGGAATAAAATTCCTTGTTTATCTGTGTGTTTAGAAGCTCGCGCACCTTTGCGTTAAGCATTTTTATGCCTCCTTATTTTTAATTATCGACTATATTGTAACACATTTATTATGCTAAGTCAAGACTTTAGTTGAATAAATATTCAGCCTAAAAGCACTTCCCCGCCTTGCAGTCCTCGGCTGAGCCGCAGCGAAAGCACAGCTCGTTGGGGCACTGCTCCCTTCCGAAGAAGTTGACCAAATTGTCCACCGTGGTCTCGGCGATGTTGGACAGCGCTTCTTCAGTCAAAAACGCCTGATGGGAGGTCACGATGACGTTGGGCATGGAAATGAGTCTCGCCAGCGTATCGTCGTCAAGGATATGACCCGAGAAGTCCTCGAAGAACAGCTCCGACTCCTCCTCGTACACGTCCAGGCACGCCGCGCCTACCTTGCGGGATTTGATCGCCGCAAGCAGAGCCTCCGCGTCTACCAGCGCACCACGGGAGGTGTTAATCAGCACCACACCGCGCTTGCACTTTTCAAGTGATGCCTCATCGATGAGGTGGTATGTATCCTCATTAAGCGGGCAGTGAAGCGAGATGATGTCGCTCTCTCTGAAAAGCTCGTCAAGAGATGCGTATCTCACCGTGTCGCCGTTGTCAAGTCCCTCTGCGGGATACTTGTCATACGCCAGCACCCTCATGCCGAATCCGCGGCAGATGTCGATGAACACCCGTCCGATACGTCCCGTACCGATGACGCCCACCGTCTTTCCGTGAAGATCGAAGCCCGTCATGCCGTTAAGGCTGAAGTTGTAGTCTCTGGTGCGGATGAACGCCTTGTGTATGCGGCGGACGGATGTAAGCAGGAGCGCCATGGTATGCTCCGCCACCGCGTAGGGCGAGTAAGCGGGCACGTGGAGGACGTGGATGCGTCCGAAGGCGTGCTTCATGTCAACATTGTTGAAGCCCGCGCATCTTAGCGCCACTACCTTGACTCCCATCTCACAAAGTCGGTCGATAACCTTCGCGTTGACTGTGTCGTTGACGAACACGCAGACGCCGTCAAACCCGCTGGCAAGCTCAACGGTATCCTCATTAAGCTTTGCCTCGTAAAATTTAAACTCAACGCCCCGCTCCGCGCCAAACTTCTCAAACGCAGGCTTATCATAGGGCTTAGTATCAAAAAACGCTATTCTCATTATATGTATCCCCCATTCAGGAAGTGATTAGTATTTCATCAGGATATTTCCTCATCCTGTGTATACATTATAGCAGATATACCGTAGATTGTCTGTTGTTTTTACAACAAAATAATATTTTTTTGAATTTTTGCAAGTGTTATGCCATTTGATCGTATATACCGCCATATCATGTATATGAATAATCACCAATAATGGGCGCTCACTCTACCCCTGCATTAACTTCTTCGGCAAAGCGTACGGTTTCCATAGCATCCTTCGCGTATTTGTCGGCACCGATAGCGTCGGCGTAGTCCTTGTTGAGAACGGCGCCGCCTACGACGACCTTGCACCATGGAGCCTCTGCACGAAGCAGCTTTATGGTCTCCTCCATGGCGGGGACGGTGGTGGTCATGAGGGCGCTCAGACCGACGATGGGCGCGTTAAGACGCTTGACCTCGGCGACTACCACCTCGGGCGGAACATCGCGGCCAAGATCGGTTACGGCAAACCCATAGTTTTCAAGAAGAAGCTTAACTATGTTCTTACCAATGTCGTGGATGTCCCCCTTGACGGTGGCGATCACAAACGCGCATTTATCTGATGCGGTGCCGCTTTCCATCTTCGACTTGATTACTTCAAATGCGGATTTTGCCGCCTCGGCGCTCATTAAAAGCTGGGGCAGATACACGGTCTTTGCTTCAAATCCCACTCCAACGGTGTTCAGTGCGGGGATGATCTCCTCCTGAACTATGGTCAACGGCTCCACACTTTGAAGAAGCTCGGCAGTAAGCTGTGCCGCGCGCTCCTTTAACCCCTTAACGACAGCGCGCTGTAATTCGGAGCCTTGCTCTGTACTCTTGGCAGACTCCCCTGCCGTGGGAGCGACCGCTGTGACGGTTTCCTGCACGGTGGAGGCAAACTCGATGTAGTCGGCACAGTTGTCATCCAGCCCCGCAAGGGCAAGATAGGCGTGATACGCCTTCATCATCTCGGTGGAATAGGGGTTCATGATCGCCGCCGACAGACCTTGTCCCAGAGTCAGCGCGAAAAATGTGCCGTTAATGATGTCGCGGGAGGGTAAGCCGAAGGAGACGTTGGAAACGCCAAGGGAGGTGTGCGCTCCAAGCTCCCGCTTTATCATGCCCACCGCGCGCATGGTCTCACGCGCCGCTGTACGATCGGCACTGACTGTAAGCGCAAGAGGGTCGAAGATTATGTCTTTTTTGGAAATGCCGTGCTTTGCGGCTTCATCAAGAATGCGGCGAGCGATGGCAAGACGTCCCTCGGCAGTGGCGGGTATGCCGTCCTCGTCAAGAGTCAGCGCGACTACGAGTCCGCCGTATTTCCTTGCCAGCGGGAACACCGCCTCCATGCTTTCCTTTTTGCCGTTCACCGAGTTGATCATCGGCTTGCCGTTGTAGCGGCGAAGGGCGGCTTCCATGGCGACGGGATCGGTGGTGTCTATCTGAAGGGGCAGATCAATGACCGCCTGCAGCTCGCAGACTGCGGTTTTCAGCATCGAGACCTCGTCGATCTCGGGAAGCCCCACGTTTACATCAAGTATGTGCACGCCCTTCTCCTGCTGGGCGATGCCTTCCTTTAATATGTATCCGATATCGTTTGCCTTGAGCGCTTCCTTGAAGCGCTTCTTGCCCGTGGGATTGATGCGCTCACCGATGAGTATGGGCGACTCGCCGAATACTACCGCATGGGTGTAGGACGAAACGCAGGTGATATTTTTCGGAGTGATCTGCGCAGGAGTCAACTCCTCCGTTGCCGCCACCGTCGCGGCGATGTATGCGGGGGTGGTGCCACAGCAGCCACCTGCGATGCGCACACCCTTTTTAATGAGCGCGGTCACATCCTCGGCAAATTCACCGGGAAGCAAGTCGTAAACGGTCTTGCCGCCGATTGCCTTGGGAAGTCCCGCGTTGGGCTTAAGGATCACGGGCACAGAGGCGTATTTAAGGTATTCCTCCGCCACGCCCGCCAGCGCCTTCGGACCGAGGGAGCAGTTTACACCAATGGCATCGGCACCCATTCCCTCCAGCATCGCCACCATTGCGGCGGGAGATGCGCCCGTCATCAGCTTGCCGTCCTCACTGTAGGCGTTGGATACAAACACGGGCAGATGACTGTTTTCCTTCGCCGCAAGCAGTGCGGCTTTGGTTTCGTAGCTGTCGTTCATGGTCTCGATGACGATAAGATCCGCGCCATATTTCACGCCAAGCTTCACCGTCTCGGCGAAAACCGACACCGCCTCCTCGAAATCAAAGTCGCCGAGGGGCGCAAGCATACGTCCCGTGGGGCCGATGTCAAGGGCGACCCATTTTTCCTGAGTGCCGCGGCTCTGTTCTGCCGCCGCGCGGGCATTGTTTATTGCGGCTTCCACGATTTTATCAAGCTCCCATGCGGGGAATTTGAGTAAATTCGCGCCGAAGGTGTTGGTGTTCACCACATTGCTTCCCGCGTCAAAATAGTCACGGTGGACTCCCGTGATGATCTCGGGATGGGTGAGATTCCAGCGTTCGGGAAGCTCGCCGGGCTTTAGTCCCTGTGCCTGCAGAAGCGTTCCCATACCGCCGTCCAGATATAAAAGATGGTCTTTTAAGTATTCTGTGATTAGCATAATCTATCTCCTGAATCCGCAGTCCTGCCCTTCGCAGTCACCGCATTTAATTGTTTTAACGCCGCCCACACCATCGACACCGATGATCGCCGTCACCGATTTTGACGGTGACATCAGCATACTTTCGTTAAGCGTAAGTCCGATCCTTCGCGGACAGTCCAGCAGAGCGAATATCTCACGCTGGTACGTTATCGGGAAGTCACCGTAGCCGGGACTGAATCTCGGACGGGTGAATAATCCCCGCGACGCGTACTCCTCCACAATTTCGCGGTTAAATGTGTCACAAAGACTCTCGATGCGCTCCGCACCGATCGCCTGAAATATCAGCGCCCTTGTGGGGGATGTTGCCGAAGCGCGGGCGATTAGTCGGTCGATACCGATGCCGACAGTCGCCGCAAACAGTATGGCGCGATCGCATCCCGCGAGATTTTTGGCAAGCGCCGCAGAGTCGGTACTGACCCTGCCGAGCGTGACACTGCCCTCTCCATGTATCACCGGAACCTCGCAGAAGCAGACCTTATAGGTAAGTGTACCGCGTGCTTCATCAAGGCAGGCACTGAGGATCCCATCAAGCTCCGGCGCGTCCCCGCGCACTCCCGCATAACGGAGTATTTCGCCCGTATCCACCGCAGGCGCGGGGTATGTTTTTGTAAAGACTGTATCTGTCATATGATCCGACCTTTTCGTTCATACTACTAATACATACATTATAACACAAATAAGACTCCAATTCAAGTATCAGTCTCAGTTTTATAACGATATATTATCGCATTAATAATCAAACAAATCATCCCCCGCCTCAAACCCTGGCGGGGGATGATTACATTAAAGTGCTTCAAGAAATCTTTTCAGCTTATGTGCAATAATGACGTGGCCTTTGTCGTTGGGATGAAGCCCGTCGGGGATGTAGTTCTCCTTAATCTCGGGGATGCAGGGCTGGAGTCCGCTGGTAGCGTACAGATCAAGCACGGGCAGTGAGTAAAACTCCGCAACCTCTCTGATTATGTCCACGTACTCCTTGAGGGTTCCAAAGCCGGTAACCTTGCAGCCGCAGTTATTTAGGGTCTCACCTGTTCTGTGAAGAGGGGTAATGATTACAATTGGCTTTCCGAGATACTTCTTTACAAGTCCCGAGAACAGATAGTGGCAAGCGCCGTAGAAGGTGTCGGGAGTTCTGTCGCCGAAGCCGCCGATGGGAGCGTCTCCGTGACCGAAGTCGTTGGTGCCGCCGAATACTACAACCAAATCGGCGTCGTCGCTCATCTGATCGAATCTCTCCGAGAAGGAATTAACGTCCACGGTATCGTTCTTCGGTCGCTCGGGTGTACCCTTCTGAAGCGCAAAGCGTGTACCGCTGATACCGTAGTTTCTTGCCTCTTTAAGTCCAACCTCGCGTGCAAGCACCGCGTGATAAATATTTTCCTTACTGCTTACGCGTAAACCCTCGGTAATACTGTCACCGAGAAAATTGATCTTTAATCCTTCGAGTTTCATGATTTCTCCAATTTCTTTCTGACGAATATTAAATTCTGTGACAGTTTCTGTTAGGAAACTCTCATCTTAGATGCAAAAGCAACATAACTTTGTTGCCTGAAAAATGACCCATGTTTCAGACTTTATACAGTTAGCTTTTCAAGTGTCCTCTCTGCCAATGCTTCGGAGTTTACCGCCTCGGGTCGGCGATATGTGGGCACGACATCCATAAGCGCCGCCTTCACCTTGTCGTCATCACCTGTCTCAAGTGCGGCACGCAGGATGTCAAGTTTTTTATTAAGCTCCGCTTCAGAGAGCGGAGTGTCGCGCTCAATAAATATGAGACTGTTTTCGGTCTTGTCAAGCTCCTCGGTTCGAATAAGCAGCTCCTCGTAAAGCTTTTCGCCCGGGCGCAGTCCCGTTTCAACAATATCTATGTCGCGGTACGGCTCAAGGCCGGAAAGACGTATCATCGTCTCCGCAAGCTCAAGTATGCGTATGGATTTGCCCATATCAAGCACAAACAGCTCGCCGTTTTTCGCCATTGCCCCCGATTCAAGTACAAGCTGGCTGGCTTCGGAGATGGTCATAAAGTAGCGGATTATACGCTTGTCCGTAATGGTAACGGGACCGCCGTTCATGATCTGCTTTTTGAAAAGCGGAACCACCGAGCCGGCACTTCCCAGCACGTTACCGAAGCGTGTGGAACTGAATGTGGTACTGCTTCCGCTCACAGCGCGGCTTTGTACGATCATCTCGCAGACACGTTTGGTTGCACCCATGACGTTGGTGGGATTTACCGCCTTGTCGGTGGAAACCATCATAAACCGCTGGACACCGTATTTTTCTGATAGCTCGATCACGTTAAGCGTGCCGAACACGTTGTTTTTGACCGCCTCACAGCAGTTGTTCTCCATAAGCGGAACGTGCTTGTGTGCCGCGGCGTGGAGTACGATATCGGGACGGTATTTGTCGAACACCTTCTCGGTTCCCGCATAGTTGCAGATAGAAACAATCTCTACATTAAACGAAAGCTCACTGCCGTAACGGAAGCGGAACTCCTGCTGGATATCGTAAGCACCGTTTTCGTAAATATCGAGTATAACAAGCCGCTTCGGCTTCATAGCCGCGATCTGACGGCATAATTCGCTTCCGATGGAGCCGCCGCCGCCTGTTATAAGCACCACCTTACCTCTGTAGTAGGCGGCAGTTTTTTCGTCATCTATGTCGATGGACTTTCTGAAAAGGAGCTCCTCGATGTCGAACTCGCGCATATGACGCTTACCGCTCTCCGCAGTCTGCATAGTGGGGTAGTCGTAAATTTTAACCTTACAACCGGTCTGCTTGTAGAACTCGTAAAGCTCCTTGATGCGCTCCGGCTCAATGCGCGGCATAGCGAACACGATCTCCTGAACGGAAAGCTCAGCAAGCTTGTCCGTAATATCGGCATCGCCCGCAAGCACGGGAAGTCCGAATATCTCGCGTCCGATCTTAGAATGGGCAGTGTCAACAAAACAGCAGGGAGTGTATGCCGCACGGGGATTCTTGAAAAGCTCGTCCGCCAGCATTACGCCAACTTGTCCCGCACCGACGATGGCGATACGGATCTTACTTCCGGATAGCCACACGGTAGGCTGAGCATAACGCTTACCCGAAAAATCAAGTCCCGAGATAAGCTCCAATATACGACGGAAGCCGAAAAAGCGCCGGTCGCTCTTGTTTGCGGCTTCGTAAAAATACTTGTATGCAAGTCTTGCGCCCAGTGACAATAGAAGATTGAATGCCACTATCGAAAAGACGCGCACGAAGGTGATCGGATAAACCTTCAATAAAACCTGGACGGTGTAATAGATGATTCCCGCAATAAAATCTGCTATAATCAGCTTTATGTAAGCCACGGGAGCGCCGTAGCGCCAGATCTGCTTGTAAACGCCCGAAAACCGTCTGCAGATGTATATACAAACTGCCGAAATCAATATATGTGCCGCCAAAGCGGTAAAACCGAATGAGTCGGCACTGCTTGGGCTGAAGCCGATCATCAGTATATTGGCTATTATTAAGAATAAAAGGTCATATAATTCAAGAGGAAGATGACGCTTTCGGCGTGATGCGCCCTTTGCACCGCCGCCGAGCTGTTCAGTGGATTCGGTATTCATGCGGAGATCACGCCTCCTTTTCATAGAATGTATCAACTACCAACTGCCTCAGGGCATCCTCATCTACATAAAATTCCACAAACTCGTCGCCCATGACCGCCTCACCCGCCAGGGGAGCAGTTCCTGCATATTCGTAGTCATGCAGTCGGTCAAGCAGCGCGGAAAGCTGATTTGCTGTGCAGTCAGAAACCAGGTAATCGTTGATCTTCAGCATGGTGTCCAGCGCGTTTTCGGTATCAAACTCGGTATACTGCTCGAACACGGCACTAATGTACTGACGCTGACGCTCCATTCGCTCAAGATTGCTCTTTTCCGCTTCGTTGTTTCTGAAGCGCACATAAGTCAGCGCCTGGTCACCTTTCAGTGTTACCTCAGTTCCCTTGACATAGCCTTCGCCAAGGGCGGGAAAATCCTCCGCCAGCGTGACGGTAACGCCGCCCATGCTATCGTTGACTATTGCCACCGCATCCATTGTCACGGACATGAAATGGTCAATATTGATGCCGTACATCAGCTTTTCAACCGCGTCAACGGTGTTGCGGCACTGCATCCGCCCCTCGCTTCCGTAGGTATGAGCAAGGGCAAGCTGTGCATTAAAGACGCCGTAGCGGGTACCGTTTTTGTCGATCTGATTGATCTCCGTCATGGTGTCGCGGTTGATGTGGATAAGACGGAAGCTCTCGTTATGCTTATCGACAACCAGCAGTACAATAAAGTCTGCCTGACCAAATCCGTTATCCTTCTCGGTCTCGATGGTATCGATGCCGAGGATCAGCACGGTCTCAAGCGCGTCATTTTCCGTGTACCAGCTGTCTTTGTAGTAGACCCTCGCCTTACCGGTATCGGTGTAATACGGGGATTCCGGCACCGTAGTCTGACGATCGATGAGCTTCTCGACAAGTCCAAAAAACAACACTATGGATACAGTAATGATAATAAGAAGAAGGATAAAAAGTATTCCGTTGAACTGCTTTTTCCGTTTCATAATCATCTGTACCCTTTCTTAGTTTATTTTTCGCAAATTACATTGCGCGACGCTTTGCAGCTGCCGCAAGACATACCGCCGCACCGCCGAGCAGTGCTGCGATTATAGGCATGGTCGGAAACTTTGCGTCAACGCCCGTCAGAGGGGAGTTAGGTGCATCAGGGGTGATGGTCGGCAACGCACCGCTGTCGCGTACTATGGCGAATGCGGATTTGGTATTTGCTTTGATCGTGATGATATCATCATAATCTATGTTAAAATCGGCAACCACCCATTGATCAGAGGAATTTTCCTTCACGACAATCATGAAAAGATCTTTTTGGGTAATTCCCTGTACTCTTACTTTTAACTCGATGTTCTTGCCATCGTCTGCAGTATCAAGCTCGCTCAGAAAACGCACGTCAAAGATATCACTGACAATCGCATTCTTTGCAGGTGCACCGATGGTGTAAGTTCTCCAGTGGTCGATAAAGTCCGGAATAAGGTTCTGCCATTCCTCGCTCTGTCCGAGCTGTTTATCCGCCTCGATAAGGCTATTTTTGATATCCTCATGAATAGTTACCGAATTGTTGTGAAGCGCACTAACGGGGGTGATAAGCAGTTTATCGCCTCCGGTGTCGCCGCCAACGAACTCGGGGCCGTCCTTGCGGTAGATGCTCTCCACGAAATCAATGGCAAACGTGCCGATCGTCAAAAGAGACATGATCGCCAAAATTATTGCGGTGATGCGTAGTGCTTTCATAACTATTTTCCTCCAAATTATATTACTGCTCGGATTCAGCGCCGTTATCGGCAAGATCCGTATTATTTATTGCCATCACAAGATATCTGCGGGAGCCATCATCCCTGAAGCAGACCGAGAGAACTATGACACGGTCTCCCACCTCGGGACGAATATCTTCATGGAAGTTTGCCCCGATCTCGCGTATTTCAAAGACATCTTCAAAAAATCTATTATACCAGTATGGCTCCGAAAAATCGTAGGTATTAAGCAGATGTATGTCCGAATAAGGCACCGCGGCGAACACAGTGTAATCCCGCGCCTCGCCCGGAAGATAAATCCTGACATTACTTAAGTCATTAAAGGCAGTCTCTGAGGAATAGGTCTCCTGGAGCGTGCCAAACAGGATTTCGGATCGCATGGTGTGACCGTAAATAACCGTAACGGGATCGTTGAAATCCTTGTTATTATAAGTCGCCTCGGTGAAAAGAGATCCGCTGATATACCGTCTTCCGTCGTAAGCGGTGCTCAGATACTTCTTATCATTGTCGGGGCTCTGAAGCACGGGATAATCAATTTCTGTGCCGGGTATGGTCAACCAGCAGCAGATCTCGGGGTTTATCTCCCACAGGTTATCAAAATCCATTGCTGCGGGAAGCGTATCCCCGAAAGGCTCTCCCGTCGTCTCGTCGATATTAACGTCATCCGTCCCGACGCTCACAGATTCGGTTTCGTCGGGCGCGGTAGTATTGTCATTATAAGGGTCTTCTGTCTTTGGTGCTGTCGTGTCGTAGTTTTTTATTTGCTCACGAAGCTGATCAAGCGCACCGTCGTCGTACGGATTGGAGGATCTATACCACAAATCATAGCACAAGATCACTGCGGCAATACCAACACAGATACATGCCAGAATGATATATATGAGCTTTGTATTTTTCTTCATCATTTATAATTCCGATTGGTTATCCGCATTACGGAGTTCCGAGCTCCTTTCTAAGCAAATCCAACGCGTTCTGCATCAGCGCCTCCACCGTCTCGTCTCCCATACGTTTTGCGATGGCGTCGCAAGCCTCACCGATATTCGGCGGGCGGTATGTAAGATTATGGCAATCCGAGCCAAGCAGGTGGATAATTCCGCGCTTAACCATTCGAGCAGCCTTTCCTGCCGTCATTCGGTCGAGGAAAAATGAGGTGTTTGACTGCATCATCACACCGCTGTCCAAAAGGGCGTGTATAATGTCCTTCTTCTGCTTGAAAAGATATCTTTCAACGTGCGCAAGCACGACACGAAATCCGCTGCGCTCGTTAAGCTCCAGAATGTCATCAACCATGCGGTATGTCCAGGTGCCGTGCGGCATTTCAACAAGGATACATCCCGTTTTGCCAAGTCTCAGTTCGGGGTGCTCAAGCATACACATGATACCCTCGAAATATTCGACCTCAGCACCGAGTATAAGCTTTGGGCAGGCGAAGTCGGTAACATCTCCCAGCGCCTCGGTAAGCGCCGCATACGACCGGCTTCTCCTTACAAGGAACTTCTCGGGGTCATCGCCGTTTGCATAGAAATGAGGAGTCAGTACCACAGCGCCGACATCGGATTTTGCCAATGTCTGAAGCATTTTTATGCTCTCATCGACAGATCTGCTGCCGTCGTCCATCAAAGGAAGTATATGAGTATGGAAATCGACGCGTTTGCCTGTATTTTCCATAGTTTTCGCAGACTCCTTATTTATTTACACCCTCACTCCTGGTCAAACTTGGACTGGTCAAAAAGGTCAGCGGAGGAATGGGAAACAGGTTCGTCGGGGGAGCGGTGGTAGCCGTAGTGGCCATGGTGGTAATAGCCGTGGCGCTTACCGTAGCCGTAGTAGCCGTACCTCTTGCCCGACTTCTTATTGTATTTATACTTACCGTATTTGGTCTTGAACTGCGCACAGGTCAGCACCATTCCGATGATCCGCGCACCGCTCAGGTTAAGCTGGTGGATAGTATCGTCAAGCAGGCGCTTGTCTACGAAATCCTGACGCACTATCACTACCATACCGTCTGTCACCTTAGACGCGATCAGCGCATCCGACACCTCCGCTACAGGCGGAAGGTCAATGATGATGTACTCGTACTCCTGCTTCATCGCATCTAACATCTGCTCGAAGCGCTTGGATGAAAGCAGCTCTGTGGGGTTCGGAGGAATATCGCCACAGGTGATGACCTCCATACCGTCATGGATATTCGAATACTGCACCGGATTCTGGATGTTGTTCTTCCCTACCAGCATATTACTGAGTCCGGGAGCCTTTTCCACTTCAAGAAGGTGCGCGATTCGCGAAAGTCGCATATCCGCGTCGATGAGCAGTGTCTTCTTGCCCGCCTTCATAAGATCGTAGGCTAAGTTTATAGAAGTCGTACTCTTTCCCTCATGGGCCATAGCACTGGTTACTCCGATAACATGGCACTGGCTGTCATCAGCGAAGCTGAACATGACATTGGTTCGAAGTCTCTTATGAGCCTCTGTCATTGCGAAGCTTCTTTTGCGTCCGATTGTCGCCGACAGCGCTTCCTCTATTGAAGCATTCTTCTTTTTCTTACCCTTATCGTTTTCCTTGGCCTTCTCTGCCTTGGTGTTTTCCTTCTTCAGTTTATCATTCAACTTCATTCTTAGTCACCGTTTTTCGCCTGTGCGTCCTCGTAGCTCTTCTCGTAGCCGGTATTATGGTAGTATCCTTTTCGTGCGTACCCGTACTTGTATCTATACTTGTATCCGTATTTATACCCGTATTTGTAGCCGTACGCCCTCTTTGACGAGCCGTAAACATCCGGCACTACCGCAAGTATCGGTATATTGTATCTCTGCTTCAAGTACTCTTCATCTCGAACCGTGGTATTCATAAAGTCCTGAAGGACAATCAATGCACAGCTTATTGCCGCGCCCACCAGTGCTCCAAGCATTGCGTAACGTGTATTCGAGGGAGACGAGCTTCTGGTCGGTCTCACTGCGTGGTCGACAAGTCTTACCGAGCTTCCGTCCACTATCTCCGAAATTCTGTCCGGCAGTATATCAACCAGCGTATCCACGATCAGCTTTGCATCATCGGGATTATCGCAGGTTGCCGTTATACTGAAGATCTCAGTTTCATCAACAGAGCCTGCCGATACGATCCTCCGAAGCTGCTCGTATGTATAGGGCAGATCCGCCTTCTCGATTGCCGCCTCAAGCGTTGTTCTCGAGCGCAGAATGATAACATAAACGTCAAGCAGGCTCTTTGCCGCACTCAGCTGGGAAGCGCTGAATGCGATCGTGTTTCCTCCCACTGACAGCGAGTTGTTGTTTACATACATCATCGCCGTTGCCGTATATTGCGGCACTAATGTACTTGCAGCCGATCCGAACGCTATCGCTCCGCACAGCACCATTGACAGCACGATAAGCCACAGCTCGCTCCACAAAAGGCGCAAAAGATCGAGTACATCGATCTCTCTCATATCCATATCTACTATGTCATTTGCCTGTTCGTTCATTTTTATCCCTTTCGTTCTCTTGTCCTGTAAAGTCGCTTTACGTCACATTGCGTACAGCTTCTCTGTTCTTACGCTGCAAGCTCCGTGAACTTGCGCTTACACTTTTTATTATACCACACACCGCTGTATTTGTCAACAATAATCGGTGTTTTTAGCATTGCTTACTGGTACTTATCGGTACGAGCTTATTCGGCTTTTCTAATGATCTTTTTTAGTCGTGCCTTAAGTCCTCGCCATATTGCACGCATCGGACGGCTGTAGTGCCACACTACGCAGTATAGCCTGTATATCGGTGATCTTACCGATATACGGCGTTCTCCTCTGCCAAACTCGCTTACCACTCCGATAAGCTGATCCTGACGTACTCCCGTCTCTATGGCAATCTGATTGTCTCCGACACAGCTGTAGTCCTCTCCCACCTCTACGATTCGGTGGAGCACGAACTGTCCGTCATCCCGCCTATACAGCGGAAGGTCATACTTCCTCAGCCTGCCGTTTATGGGCGACAGCGTTACGCTGTCCTTTCCCTGCCGAAGCATCGGCAGCATACTAATCCCTCGGGGATAAAAACACACTGTACCTCCCGATTTCAGCTGTTCCCTGATCAGCGGATACAGTGTGTCCAGATTTGTTTTGTTACTCTTCGATGAATCCATACTCACGCAGCTTTGAGGTGAAGTTTTTTACTCCCAGACGGGCTGTTGCCTCATCCACGTCATATTCCGCAAGCAGTGCCGCAACAAGGCGCTCCTCGTCCGTTTCGACTTCAAGACACTTCCACAGTGTCTTTCCCGTCTCGTTCAGCTTGATCATTCCGTTCAGATTCAGCTCCGCTCCCGTTGGTACGACAACGCACGTCCCCGCTACCTCTCTCAGAACAAATCCGTTCTTTAACTTCATGTTTTGCTCCTATCTGTGTGCTTTTCTTTTGCCTTTTTCCTAATCTTTATCTTTGTCTCATGCTTTCGGGGTGCTTCAACTTACTGACTTGCTTTTAGACTCTGTTTATACTTTGTCCTACTGCTCTGCTTCGCCGGACATGACGCGATGCGACATTACCGCCGCCTCGTCTGCCGTATTGCATTCCATGCGCCACACCGGCACTGTTAAAAGCAATTTATCAAGCAGCTCCAACGTCTTCTGCATCATCTCGGGGTGCTTTGATCTGAGCGTCTGCTCAAGCAGCGCATGGATGGCTTCAAAGCCTACATAACGCTCGATCTTGTTTGCATCGCCACGTCTCAGGATACATATACCCGCAAGAGGTGCACGCATATTTATACTTTTATCGTATTTTCCACTCCACGGAGTTCCATAGGCGTACCATATTCCGTCTATCATTCTCAGCGCCGGTTTATCGTCATTAAGTATCCGCGCACGCTCTCCGAACACCTTCTGCCAAAGTGCAGTATGTGTCGACTTCCCCGTTCCGCACGGTGCGGAAAACAGGTATGCACGTCCATCCATAACCACCGCAGAGGAGTGAAGCATCATTCCCTGGTGGTTAAGGAGCTGTCTGTAAAATGCCCCGCCTGTCGACATATATTCGCAGTCGTCAACAGAAAGCTGCGGCTGCGCTTCCTTAAGTGTCCGCCAATCTGAGGTTATCCGTATTTCCGGCTCCGCGGCGCCGTCTATACGGTACGGCTCCGCCTGCCGCTCGGTTCGGCCAAAGGTTTCCATCGACACCGTAAGGTCGGCGATTCGATAATTTTGCAGCATACTATTTCCTTATTGTTATTCTTATGAAGCGACATAGCACATCAACATAAGCATCGGGAGCATCCCTCAGAACGAGGGACAATGCAGGACTTAAAATATGTCTTCTTCGCCCGCATCGGGATCATCCGTGCCAACGTTTTCATTCCCGGTCTCGGGAGCTTCGGTCTCGGGAGCGTCAGTCTCGGGAGCGTCAAACTCGTCCTCTTCACCTGCGTTGGGATCATTCCAACCATTATCTACATTTCCAGTCTCGGGAGCGTCAGTCTCGGGAGCGTCAGTCTCGGGAGCTTCGGTCTCGGGAGCTTCGGTCTCGGGGGTCGGAACTATCGGAATACCCGCATTTTCCTTGCGACCATTCTCGTAAATATCTATTGCTTTTACAAGCTCTTCTGCAGTGAATACGCCCTGTTCAACCAAACGATCAGCCAAAGTGCTCTCGGAGTTATATAGCTTTACATCCATTGCATCCCAGAAAACTTTGATCGCATCACCGCGGCTAAAATCGGTATCGGGGTCTGCCGTTTCAATCAGCTTCAGCTCATATGCCAGCGCATAGGGATTATCCCAGGTAAAGAGAGGTGCCTCGCCTTTGTCCGAATAATCAAGTGCGCGCAGCACCAATGTGAGGAACATATAATCAGTCATAGCAAGATCCGGCGCAAAAGTAGTTTCTCCGGTGCCGTTGGTAATGCCGTTTTCAAAGGCATATCCCACGTAACCCGCAGCCCATTCCGGTACGTCGGTAAAGTTATTTACATAAGTATTATTCTTAGCTGCTTCTTCCTTGCCGATCATACGCACCAAAAGGGTAACGCCTTCAGCACGACCGAGACCTTTTTCAAGCTCATATCCGTTGCCGGTGCCAAGAAATAATCCCAGTTCATTAAGAGCATCGGCTGTATTCACATCTGAATTACCAGCAGCATAAACGGCAACAGACATAATAATCAATGCCAATGCAAGAAACAGCGCTGTAATTGTTTTTTTCATTTGGGTATACCTTCCTATAGTGATTTTAGAGAATTGCTATTCTCAGGGAGAACCGCTGATTTCTCAGCGGTCCTCGCTCAAAATAGCAATCCCCGACATGGGGTCGGGATACAATCATGTATCCCGACCCTTATCATGCACCTGGGGCGTTGATCTCGCTAAATATTATTTACGAACCGAATACGTCTTCTTCTCCTGCCTCAGGATCCGGATTAGCAGCGGAAGCGGTAATGATATCCTCAACATTGAATTTGATTATTTCAATGCTGGGCTCTTCAAAAATCTTCATGTTTACTCCTCCTTTACTTAATATTTAACGTATTATTTAATTGCAGCATCTGCTGCAGCTACGTACATAGCAAAGCTCTTTGCAAGCTCAATACTGTCTTCGTTCGAGCTATTATCGATTGTACGTCTGGAGTATTCGTATCCGTTGTATACAAGCTCTGCGCCATATACATATTCGCCGTTGTCATCGACGTAATACGGCTTAACTGTAATGGTTTTGCCCATATCCTTTGCGGCAATTCCGTCAATATACGCGTAGTAATTACCACTTGTTTCAGCAGGAACCATGGTGACAGATTTAGTATCACCATTTACGGTATATTCCGCTTTCAGTTCCTTGCCGGAAAGTGTGCTGTCTGCAGCATACTTGATACGATAGGTAATTGCGCCTTTAAAGATAAGGGTAGCAGATTTGGTAGTAAATCCGTTGGTATTTGTTACATCAACTTTAAATACGGACTCGCCAAGAACGCTTTCATCATAAGTAACAGCTTCAAAGCCTTCATTCATAAGAGCATCTGTCTTATAACCGAAGAATTTCTGTGCTGCAGCGCCGTAAGCCATAAGTGCCTTACAAAGTGCCTTGGTTTCAGAAGACGAACTAGCATTTTCTACCATATTCCGTGCATAAATTCTGGGGCTATATTCAAAAGCATTAGCATAAACAGTAGTTCCGTCGTTTGTTACAACGTAGCCCACAACGAACTGGGAATCGCCCATTTCTCTAGCTACAATACCGTCGGTATAACCGAAATATCCTTCGGAACCATCGATTACTTTACACTCCAGTTCCTTCTGCTGAACTGCTTTAGAGGCATCATGAGCATCTGCATCAGCCTTGTTGTTAAAGACAAACATACCATATTCAGCGATGTCATCGCCGGTGACAGCAAACTTATAACGGATCTGGATCATGTCTTTGTACAGAAGAGTTGCGGAGTAAGCCTTAATAGTTACTTCCTCTTCCTTCTCTACGAGAACATATACGCCGTCAACCTCAACCCACTCATATCCATCAAGAACTTCGTAGGTATTAGAAGCACTGGAAACGGTCTCGCTAAATTCCTTGCCCTTGTCAGCCCAATCCTCTACAGTAACAGGACCGGTAATATCACCGCCAAGAATGGTGGTGGAAGCATCGGAGAAGTAACCGCCGGTGTAAACTGCGTGATCGTAACCGCTTAAGGTACCGCCCTTAATGGTAACGGTGCCGCCGTAGTTAACAACTGCAGAACCTACAGTCTTGTTGTTGGTAGCAGTGATAACGCCGCTTTCCATGGTGAAGGAACCGCTCTTGGTTTCAACACCATAGCACTTAGCCCACAGTTCGCCGCCGCCAACGTCGTCCTTCAGAGTGAGGGCACCGCCGTCAACGATGAATGCGTACCAGTTAGCCTTGCCGTCATCGGGACCAACCAGTTTCTGTCCATTGAGATCAACGGTAACAGTGCTGGTGATCTTGATGCTCTCGGTCAATTCGATAGGAGCAACCAGGGTTACAGTGTCGCCTGCCTTTGCAGCATCGACTGCATCCTGGAGTGTCTCGAAGCTGTAGTAATAGTCAGAATTCGGATAGGTAATAATAGCTACAATGTTGGCAACATCATCATTAGAACCGTTAATGGTGATCTCGCCGCCCTCGGCGCCATTACTTGCCTTCTTGGAATCGCCATTTATAACGAAGTTCACATCGGTAGCAGTGATCTTAGTGTTAATAGCATCCTTGTTGAGGCAAAGAGCTGCGTAAGATTCTATTTCGGTTTTGTCATCGCAAGTGATCTTGGTGTTATCAATAGTTACATCTGCACCAGCAGCACCTACGTTAACTACATTCAAACCGGTCAGGTCGGAATTCTTGATTACTACAACTGCGTTCGGTGCAGAACTTGCAACGTTTACAGTGTAGTTCTTTGCAGTTGCGGTTACGTTATCGATTGTTACATTGGTAGCATTCTGGATAACGTTGATCGCACGCTCGCCTGTGCAATTGATTGTGAGATTCTTGATAGTCACGCCATCTGCGCCGCTAACGTTGATTGCACGACCAGCGGTAGAGGTGAGAGTCTTGTCGTTACCGTCAAGAGTGATCGCCTTTTCGATGGTGATGATCTCGTTAGCATTAACATCATCGAGAAGCTTAAGGGTTTCGCCTGCCTCTACTGCTGCGAGAGCTTCTGCGAGAGTTCCGTACTTGGTGCCGTTAACCTCAGCTACAGCACCGTCAAGAGCAGGAACGGCAACGGTATTGCGAGAAAGCTCTACGCCACAAACGGAGCAGTAAACTACTTCGTCATAAGAACCAGCTGCGTTTAATGTGGGAGCTACATTGTTTTCGATTACTGCCTCGCCCTCGGTGTGACCGAGTGCAGGAACAACTTCCTGTGCTACGAGAACTTCGCCACATACCTCACAGTGCTTACCTTCGGTAAGACCAGTTTCAGTACAGTTAGCTGCTACAGCAGCATCAACAACCTCGGTGTGACCGAGTGCAGGAACAACTTCCTGTGCTACGAGAACTTCGCCACATACATCACAGTGCTTACCTTCGGTAAGACCAGTTTCAGTACAGTTAGCTGCTACAGCAGCATCAACAACC
>JAZNAL010000049.1:0-27931 GCA_045586505.1 Candidatus Flemingiibacterium sp.
TAGCATAAGCTAAAATTATTCAATGATGGAAGCAACGACGCCGGAACCTACGGTTCTGCCACCCTCACGGATAGCGAGACGGAGACCCTGCTCGATAGCGATAGGAGTGATAAGCTCAACGGTCATATCAACGTTATCGCCAGGGCGGCACATTTCAACACCCTCGGGAAGGTTGATGATACCGGTAACGTCGGTAGTTCTGAAGTAGAACTGAGGTCTGTAACCGGAGAAGAAGGGCTTCTGACGGCCACCTTCTTTTTCAGTAAGAACGTAAACCTGAGCTACGAACTTAGTGTGGGGGTTAACGGAACCGGGCTTGCAAAGAACCTGACCGCGCTCGATCTCGTTCTTCTGGATACCACGGAGAAGTGCACCGATGTTATCGCCTGCTTCAGCAGAATCCATAAGCTTATGGAACATTTCGATACCGGTAACAACAGTCTTTCTGCGCTCGTCGGTGAGACCGATGATCTCAACTTCCTCGTTGAGCTTGATTACGCCGCGCTCAACTCTACCGGTAGCAACAGTACCACGACCGGAGATGGAGAATACGTCCTCGACAGGCATAAGGAAGGGCATGTCGTCGTTTCTTGCAGGAGTAGGAATGTACTCGTCAACAGTCTTCATGAGCTCAACAACAGGTGCGTACTCAGGAGCGTTGATATCGGTGGACTCGGAGAGAAGTGCCTCACGAGCGGAACCGCGGATGATAGGAGTATCATCGCCCGGGAAGTCGTACTCGTTAAGGAGGTCACGGATCTCCATATCAACGAGGTCGAGAAGCTCGGGGTCGTCAACGATGTCGCACTTGTTCATGAATACAACGATTGCGGGAACGCCTACCTGACGAGCAAGAAGAACGTGCTCGCGGGTCTGCTGAAGAGGACCGTCAGTACCAGCAACAACGAGGATAGCGCCGTCCATCTGAGCAGCACCGGTGATCATGTTCTTAACGTAGTCAGCATGGCCGGGGCAGTCAACGTGAGCGTAGTGACGAGCTTCAGTCTCGTACTCAACGTGTCTGGTGTTGATTGTGATACCACGTGCCTTCTCCTCGGGAGCGTTATCGATCTGGTCGTATGCCATGAACTCGTTAGCGCCGTTAGCGATGGAGAGAGTCTTGGTGATAGCAGCGGTAAGGGTGGTCTTACCATGGTCAACGTGACCGATGGTACCAATGTTAACATGGGGTTTTGTTCTTTCGAATTTAGCCTTTGCCATTTTGAAATTCCTCCTTAAAATTGGTTTCAAAAATATTTTTTGTGTTATAAACCGTGCCTTACGGTGTGCCGCAAGGCACAGTATAAAAACCATAATAGGTCAGGCGGCGGAGAAATTGATAACGGTGTTATCAAAGAAATTTCTCTCAAGCAGTCTCGTAAAGCGATACTGCTTTATGCCTTCTTGCCTCTTTCGGTGATGATCTTTTCCTGGATGGACTTCGGTACCTCAGCAAAGTGGCTGGGCTCCATGGAGTAGAGACCGCGGCCCTGAGTTCTACTGCGAAGGTCGGTTGCGTAACCGAACATTTCGCCCAGCGGAACTGCTGCGATAACCTGGGTTGCACCGTTGTCGTCTTCCATTGTCTGGATCTGACCGCGGCGGGAGTTGATATCGCCGATAACATCGCCGAGGTAATCGTTAGGAGTAATAACTACAACCTTCATCATAGGCTCGGTGATAACGGGATCTGCCATCTTCATAGCTTCCTTGAAGCACATGGAGCCGGCGATCTTGAACGCCATTTCAGACGAGTCAACTTCGTGGTACGAACCGTCGTAAAGAGTTACCTTAACGTCAACAACGTTGTAACCTGCAAGTACACCGGTCTGCATAGCAGCCTGGATACCCTGGTTAACAGGCTCGATGTATTCCTTCGGAATAGCACCGCCCACAACTTTGTTTTCGAAGAGATAACCTGCACCGGGCTCGTTAGGCTCGAGTATGATCTTACAGTGACCGTACTGACCCTTACCACCGGACTGACGAGCGTACTTGTGCTCGTGGTTGACTTTCTTTCTGATGGTCTCTTTGTAAGCAACCTGAGGCTTACCAATGTTAGCTTCTACCTTGAACTCGCGCAGAAGTCTGTCGACGATAATTTCGAGGTGAAGCTCACCCATACCTGCGATGATGGTCTGACCGGTTTCATCGTCAGTGTAGGTTCTGAATGTGGGGTCTTCCTCTGCGAGCTTAGCAAGCGCGATACCCATCTTCTCCTGACCTGCTTTGGTCTTGGGCTCGATAGCAACGCGGATAACGGGCTCGGGGAATTCCATAGACTCAAGGATAATGGGGTTGTTTTCGTCGCAGAAGGTATCACCGGTGGTGGTGTTCTTTACGCCGATAACAGCCGCGATATCGCCGGAGTAGCAAATGTCAATGTCCTTACGGTCATTAGCGTGCATCTGAAGGATACGGCCGAAGCGCTCCTTAGCGTCCTTGGTAGAGTTGTAAACAGCAGTACCTGCCGCAACTGTACCGGAGTAAACTCTGAAGTAGCAGAGCTTACCAACGAAGGGGTCGGTCATGATCTTGAATGCAAGAGCGGAGAAGGGAGCGTTGTCGTCGGAAGGACGCTCGTCCTCTTCTTCGGTTCCGGGTATTACACCCTTGATTGCAGGGACGTCGGTAGGAGCAGGCATGAAATCGACGATAGCGTCGAGCAGCTTCTGTACGCCCTTATTCTTATAAGAAGTACCGCATACAACAGGAACGATCTTGTTGTCGATTGTAGCTGCACGAAGAGCCTTCTTGAGTTCGTCAACGGAGATCTCTTCGCCGTCGCAGTAGCGCATGAAGAGTTCCTCGTCGGTCTCGCAAATAGACTCGATCATTGCTGTACGGTATTCTTGTGCCTTTTCAAGCATATCAGCGGGAATTTCTTCCACGCGCATATCCTTACCAAGGTCATCGTAGTAAACGTCAGCCTTCATTTCCATCAGGTCGACGATACCCTTGAAGGTATCCTCTGCACCGATAGGAAGCTGAATCGGCACTGCGTTAGCCTTAAGGCGGTCATGCAGCATCTTTACTACGCGATAGAAGTCAGCGCCCATGATGTCTATCTTGTTGACATAGCACATACGCGGAACGCGGTACTTGTCAGCCTGGCGCCAAACGGTTTCGGACTGAGGCTCCACGCCACCCTTTGCGCAAAGTACGGTTACGGAACCGTCAAGCACGCGAAGAGAGCGCTCAACTTCAACGGTAAAGTCAACGTGACCGGGGGTATCAATGATGTTGATACGGTTGTTGTTCCAGTGGCAGGTGGTAGCCGCGGAGGTGATAGTGATACCACGCTCCTGCTCCTGAGCCATCCAGTCCATGGTCGCGCCGCCGTCGTGAGTCTCGCCCATCTTGTAGTTTACACCCGTGTAGAAGAGTATACGCTCAGTCGTCGTGGTCTTACCTGCGTCGATGTGAGCCATGATACCGATATTACGGGTTCTTTCAAGCGGGTATTCTCTGCCCATTTGTTTTTTCTCCTTTCAAGAATTCGTGTGAGATTAATATCTGAAGTGAGCAAACGCCTTGTTTGCTTCTGCCATTCTGTGGGTCTCTTCCTTCTTCTTGAAGGCGCCGCCCATAGAATTGAGTGCGTCGAGGATCTCGTTTGCGAGTCTCTCTGCCATAGTCTTCTCACCGCGGTTTCTCGAATAGGTTACGATCCAACGCAGACCTAAAGTCTGACGTCTTTCAGCTCTTACCTCCATAGGTACCTGGTAAGTAGAACCGCCCACACGGCGAGCCTTAACTTCAAGTACAGGCATAATGTTTTCAAGAGCTTCGTTGAAAGCTTCGAGGGGATTTCTGCCCAGCTTAGCCTCTACGATCGCGAAAGCGTCGTAAACGATCTTCTGTGCAACACCCTTCTTGCCATCATACATAATGTTGTTGATAAGCTTTGTTACGAGCTTAGAATTGTACAACGGATCCGGTAAAACGTCTCTTTTGGAAATTTGACCTCTTCTCGGCATTGTTGCTTCCCTCCTTCATATAAATAATGATATCATAGGTACTCGAAAGTGTTCTCCCGTTAAGCTTTGTGAAAGATAAATTTTCCGACGGACGTTACCGTATTTGCGGATAGGTAAACAAATCCCGATTATTTTCTTTAAACGTAAAGCAAACTAAGATACTTTATACCTTGTTGTTTTCCCTCATTCGGAGCCGAGGGGACTCATACAAGTTTCGCTGTAAGATAAGAATTACTTCTTGGGTCTCTTAGCACCGTACTTGGAACGGCTCTGGTTGCGGTTTGCAACGCCCTGAGTATCAAGGGTACCGCGAATGATGTGATAACGCACACCGGGGAGGTCACGTACACGTCCGCCGCGGATAAGCACTACGGAGTGCTCCTGCAGGTTGTGTCCGATACCCGGAATGTAAACAGTTGCCTCGAGTCCGTTAGTAAGTCTTACACGGGCGATCTTACGAAGTGCCGAGTTAGGCTTCTTAGGGGTAGTCGTGGTAACCTTTGTGCATACGCCTCTCTTCTGGGGAGAGCTGTCATCTGTTGCTCTGTTAGTCAGGGTGTTGAAGCCGTGCTGAAGCACAGGAGACTTCGACTTGTAGATCTTCTCAGAGCGACCCTGCTTAACGAGCTGATTAAAGGTTGGCATATCGCACCTCCTTTGAAAATAATAGATTTGTTTATCCTGACCGATGCCCTGTCCGACGGACGGTGACACCGTTTTGCCGCAAAACATATCAAGACAAAATACATTATATCATGTCGCCCTCAAAAAGTCAAGGGGTTGACCCATAAAAATTATTTTTGTGGAAAAATCTCCCGATTTCACAAAACGCGCTTTATCAAAAAGTATTATTCTCGTAATTTTGACGATTTATACAAATTTTACAGCTTGCAGCCTCACCATTGGCGCTGCCATTGTATAGAAGCTTTTATGCAAACCATTTATACAGTCATCGCATATAATATTATTGAAGGGAGATGATCGTACGGCTGAGATCATGGAAATTGTCGCGGCGGTTTTAGCAGCGCTTGGAATATACATGGTGTTCGGAATGCTTCGGGTGTGGCTGCTTTATCCGAGGCGGGTACGGCGGAAGGTGCGCGCGGCGGTGATTCTTTCGGATACCGAAGAGTTTGCTGATGCTGCCGCCTATGCCGCATATCTTCGCAGGGAGCAAAAAATTTCGCCCGAACGGTTGATTATTCTGACGAATGATGATATAATTATAGAAAACGATGAAATAAGACGGCTCGGTGAGCTGTACAGATATACCGAATGTAAGGAAGTTAACGATGATACAGGAAAAGCAGACCGACGGGAGGAATCTCGAGACCCTACAGGGGACGGTGGAATCGATAATATTTAATAATCCTGACAACGGATACACAGTCTGCGATCTGTCAAGCGATGATACGGACGAAATAATCACCGCTTGCGGGATACTTCCGGGCACTGTTGTGGGAGATAAATTAAAGATAGTCGGCGAGTGGACTCTTCACAAGGTTTACGGCAGACAGTTCAGCGTAGCGTATTATGAAAAGCAGCTTCCTGCCACATCCAACGAAATCCTCCGCTACTTATCAAGCCGCGCGGTCAAGGGGATCGGCCCCAAGACCGCCGAGCGGCTTGTGGAGATGTACGGCGAGGATACCTTTGACGTTATCGAAAACCATCCCGACTGGCTGGCGAGGATCCGCGGCATTTCCGCGACCAAGGCGCAGGAGATCTCCGAGGGCTTCCGCGAGCAGTTCGGCGTGCGTACGCTGATGATGTTCTGCCGCGAATACCTGTCAATGGCGATGAGTGTGCGCATCTACAAAAAGTGGGGCGGAGCGGCGCTTGATATTATTAAAACCAACCCTTACCGTCTCTGCGATGAGTTTCGCGGTATCGGCTTTGAGCGGGCGGACGAGCTTGCACGGAGCATCGGCGTTGATCGAGAGAGTGAATACCGCATCACCAGCGGCATCCGCTATGTGCTGGGTGAGACCTCACGTACGGGCGGGCACTCGTTTCTTCCATATGATAGACTGATTCCGTTGGCGGCTCAGAGGCTTCAAATCGATGAAGGTAAGATCAAAGCTGCGGTGGACGGGATGATCGCCGATAACCGCCTAGTGCGCGAAAGGGTAGAGACGCTTGACGCGGTCTATGAGCGAAACGCTTACCGCTGTGAGCGAGAGATTGCCGAAAAGCTCACCTTGCTTGATCGGATCTGTCCGCGAATCGACGGCTCGGACGTGGAGCGGCTTATCGCGCGCATCGAGCTTGAGGAGGACAAGCACTATGCCGCTCTGCAAAGGAAGGCTATCCATGACGCGGTGAATAACGGCGTTATGATACTGACCGGCGGACCCGGTACAGGTAAGACTACTGTTATTCAGGCGGTCATACGGATCTTCCAAAGCATGGATATGGATATAGCACTTGCCGCGCCCACGGGACGTGCCGCCAAGCGTATGAGTGAGGCTACTCACTGCGATGCGAAGACGATTCACCGTCTTTTGGAAATGGAATATACCGACGAGGAGGATGCTAAGTTTGGGCGGGACGAAAACAATCTGCTTGACGAGGATGTGATCATCATCGACGAAGCGTCCATGATCGATATGTACCTTATGAACTCGCTCACGCGTGCCGTTAAGCCCGGTGCGAGACTGATGCTGATCGGCGACTCGGATCAGCTTCCGTCGGTGGGAGCGGGAAATGTGCTGTGCGATATAATTGCCTCCGAACGGTTTGTGACGGTCAAGCTGACCGAAATATTCCGACAGGCGGGGGAGAGCCTTATTATCACCAACGCCCACCGCATCAATAACGGTGAGCCGCCGCTCCTTAATGCGAAGGACAACGACTTTTTCTTCCTCGGGCGTGACCGTGATATGAATGTGGCGGTGACCGTCATGGAACTGTGGAGGACGCGTCTGCCGCGTACATACGGCGAGGAGGCGGCGGAAGGGATACAGGTGATCTCGCCGTCACGTAAGGGCGTCGCGGGCACGGAAAATCTTAACCGAATGCTGCAGGAGGCGCTTAATCCTCCGAGTCCACGCAAAAAGGAGAAAAAGGTGCGGGAGCTGATATTTCGCGAGGGCGACCGCGTGATGCAAATTAAAAACGATTACGATCTTACCTGGGAAAAGGATGGAAAAGAAGGCGTCGGCGTATTCAACGGCGACATCGGAAAAATCGAGACGGTGAATATTCTCGCAGAGCAGATTACGGTCAGCTTTGATGAGCGCGTGGTGACCTATGACTTCACCAAGCTCGACGAGCTGGATCACGCCTGGGCGATCACGGTACACAAGAGTCAGGGAAGTGAATATCCAATCGTGATCATGCCTGTCTACGGCTCATGTCCGCCTCAGCTTCTTTCCCGAAATCTCCTTTATACTGCGGTAACACGTGCCAAAAATATGGTCATACTGGTGGGTCAGGCGGAGATCGTGGGAAGAATGGTGGAAAACAATCGCCATATAATGCGCTATACGGGGCTTTTCAGACACAATGAGAATATTTGATCTTCTGTTTCCGCCGAAATGTGTTGGATGCGGTACTATGCTGCCAGACAACTTCGGCGAGGCGTCGCTGTGTGATGCCTGCAAGACGGAGTGGGAGCGAGCAAAGGCGCTTTGTCTGCTTGAAAACTGCGGTCAGCCTATGACAGTTTTCGATGAAGGCATGATGAATACCGAGCGCGGAGGTGCCGCACTGTGGGCGGTATATTATACCGCAGGAACCCGTTTGTCCACGCAAAATCGGATCATATTTCGCCTTAAGGAGCGCGGAGACATACGGACGGTCAAATTTGCCGCTCGGGAGCTTGCCGGGGTGCTTATATCAGAGGCGAGCTTTATCCTTCCCGGCGGTGCGGAGCATGAGAATGCGGTCATCACCTGGATACCGAGAAGTTACGGTGCTGTGGTAAGGTACGGCTTCGACCATATGAAGCGGACCGCAAACGCGCTTGCCGGGCTTCTTGAGCTTGAAGCTTGTCCGCTGTTATGTCGTAGTATTTTTACCGGCGAGCAGAAACGGCTGGGCAGGAAGGCACGTATGGACAATGCGGTAAGGTCCATGTATGTTTCGGAGAAATATGCGTTTTCCGGGAAGACCGTGGTGCTTATCGATGACATTATTACAAGCGGCGCCTCACTCCACGCGGCGTCGGAGCTTTTACTTTCGGCTGGTGCCGAGAGGGTGATCGCGGTTTGCCTCGCGGCAAGTGACCGCCCGCTATATTAATGCTTGGAAATTTTAATAAAATTAAGAACGTGCGGGCGCGGGGTTCGGTGTGGAGAACCGGATTCGGATAACCCCGACTGACGGCTGTCACTCACATAATGGAGTGGTATACATATAATGGTAATAACCGCTGCTTGAGGAGAGTTGTGTATGGATCTTAATTACCCTCGCTATCCCGTGGATTTTTACCGACTGCGTATAGCGTTTGAGACTCCGGCGCCCATATCCTATGATCCGCCCGCGGATGATTTGGGTAAGGTACGCGAAAATCCGTTCGGTACCGCATTCGAAATACGGGAACAAAAGTGACATGATTGTGCGGCGCTTTATTCCATTTGGGATTTCGAAAACTTTTCTACAAATCTGCACAAAAAATAAGTCGAAAAATCGGCGAAATGCGGATTTACAAAACGGGGATCAGCGTGTATAATATAATACGCCATTGATTGTATGGGCAAATACCATAAGGACAATTGTATGGTATGAAAAAGTTTAATGAAGAGAACGGCCATGCGGAATAACAAGCTTATGTTATCAGCTCGCAGTGCCGTTTTTTTCGTTTTATCTCGGGAATTTATTAACTGTTCGTAAAAATTCACGCATATGAGTGGAAATACACGAAATTATGTGGTATAATATTATGGTATTAAAATAAAAGGAACACCGAGTGTATTCGGATGATATAAAGGCATGACAAATTATATTGAAAAAATCGAAAACAAGGATCTGCCCGTGGTCAGACTGCGCGGCATTATAGTATTTCCCGGAACAGCTGTCAGCATCGAGATAACGGACAAGCCTACGCTTGCTTCCATTGATGCGGCGGCGCTCCATGACGGACTTGTATTCTTCGTCCCTCAGAAGAAGCAAGGGAATGATATGACACCCAACGGCATCGGTACTGTGGGAAAGATCAAGCAGAATATCAAAACCACCGACGGTGCACGCCGTCTTATAGTGGAGGGACTTACCCGTGCCACGGCGCAGGAATATGCGAAGTCGGGCAAATATGAAATTGCTCGCGTGCTTATTAAATGGTGCCGTCTTGTGGATGACGGCGGTCTGCGCGGCGAAGCTTTGGTGCGCGAGGCGGTCAGAGCTGCAAAGACGCTGGCACAGCTTCTTCCGAAGCTTCCTGCAGAGCCCAGTGCTGCGCTGAATGCCATAACCTCCCCCGATCTGCTCTCCGACTTTATCGCGGCGCATCTTTTGGTGCGCTACAGCGATAAGCTGACCATACTTAATATCACCGATCCCATCTCCCGTATCGAGGAGATCATCCGCCTGCTCTATGACGAGGAGGAGCTGTTAAAGGTGGAGATCGATGTCCAGCGAAAGGTCAACGGGCGAATGAATCAGCGTCACCGCGAGACTATCCTCACCGAACAGCTGAAGGCAATTCAGGAGGAGCTTGGTCTTGGGGATACTCCCGAGCTTGCGCGTTACCGCGCCAGGATCGAAAAGCTGAAGGCTTCCGATGAGGTGAAGGAAAAGCTCACAGAGGAGCTTGACAGGCTCTCAAAAATGCAGTTCGGCTCCGCAGAGGGCGCGGTCATTCGTAACTATCTCGACAGCACCCTGGCGCTTCCCTGGAGCAAGACCACCAAAGATAGAACCGATCTTACCCGTGCAAGAAAGATCCTCGACGAGGATCACGACGGTATTGACAACGTGAAGGATCGCGTGATCGAATATCTTGCAGTAAAGCATCTTACCGAGAAATCGGGTGGTCAGATACTCTGCCTTGTAGGTGCTCCCGGTGTGGGCAAGACCTCCATCGGTGCATCCATCGCCCGCGCGCTGGGTCGCAAATATGTACGTGTGTCCCTGGGCGGCGTACGCGATGAGGCAGAGATACGCGGTCACCGCAAGACCTATATCGGTGCGATGCCCGGACGTATCATCGAAGCGCTTACACGGGCAAAGACAAGGAACCCGCTTATTTTACTTGATGAGATCGATAAAATGACCAGCAACAACGTAAACGGAGACCCCGCGTCGGCGATGCTGGAGGTGCTGGATCCGGAGCAGAACAAGAACTTCCGCGACCACTTTATCGAGCTGCCCTTCGATCTCTCCGACTGTATGTTCATCGCCACCGCTAACACTCTTGATACAGTACCGCGTCCCTTGCTCGACCGAATGGAGGTCATCGAAATGAAGACCTATACCAGAACGGAGAAGCTTGCGATCGCGAAGAATCACATTCTTGCAAAGCAGATGAAGAAATGTGGCATCACAAAGCGTTCCTTAAAGCTGACGGATGATGCTATTTATATGGTAATCGACCGCTATACCCGCGAGGCAGGCGTGCGTAATCTGGAGCGTGAGATCGGCAAGATCTGCCGCAAGTGTGCAAAGCTGATAGTGGACAAGCCAGACTGCGGTAAGCTTACGGTGGATACGGATAATCTTAAGGATTTCCTCGGTGCACCTAGGCTGATGCCCGACCGTATCTCCGAGCGTGACGAGGTGGGTACCGTCAACGGACTTGCGTACACGCAGACGGGCGGTGATATGCTTAAGATCGAAGCCGCAATATTTGACGGAAGCGGAAAATTAGAGCTTACAGGCTCCCTGGGCGATGTTATGAAGGAGTCGGCGAGAATTGCCGTCAGCTTTGTACGCTCACGTGCGGGGGAGCTTGGCATCGACCCCGATTTCTACAAAACCAAGGATATACATATACACGTTCCCGAGGGAGCAGTACCCAAGGACGGCCCAAGCGCTGGTATCACGCTTGTCACGGTTATTGCAAGTGCGCTGTCAGGTATACCCGTACGCCGTGATATCGCCATGACCGGCGAGGTCACCCTGCGCGGAAACGTGCTTGCCATCGGAGGACTTCGTGAAAAGACGCTTGCGGCATATGCGGCAGGTGTCAAGACTGTACTTATCCCCAAGGATAATGCGGCGGATCTCGAGGAATGTGCCGATATAGTACGTGAAAATCTCGAATTTATACAGGTTAAGACCGCGGACGAGGTTCTCTCGCACGCGCTGGTCAGATAAGAAGGAGCAAAAATGGCGTTCAATCTCAATAACACCGAGCTTGTGATGACCGCAGGGCTTAAGAGTCAGTTTCCCACGGATAAGCTACCCCAGGTGGCGCTGTCGGGACGCTCAAACGTGGGAAAAAGCTCGCTTCTCAATAAGCTCGTGGGCAGAAAGAGCCTTGCACGAGTCTCCGGCTCACCCGGTAAGACCATCACCATCAATTTCTACCGTGTGGATAAGAAATTCTACATCGTCGATCTCCCCGGCTACGGCTTTGCCAAGCGTGCGCCCGCGGACAAGGAAAAGTGGTCAAAGCTGACCGATTCCTACTTCACCTCGGGCACCATGAATGCAGTGGCTCAGCTTATCGACCTTAAGGTAGGACCTACCGCCGACGATGAGATGATGCTTGATTTCTTGAATCAGTCTGACATCCCATATATAATAATCGCAACAAAGGCGGACAAGCTGAATGTCACCAACCGCAAGGCGGCGCTTTGTGAGCTTCGCGCTCATCCGCTGGTGCGAGAGGACTGCGAGATCATCCCCTTCTCGGCGCTTGACGGAATGGGCAAGGATGAAGCCCTGCGTTCCATATTGACGCTTATCGGTGATGTGAAATGATTGAAGAGATAATACACTCAGATAATCTTGCGCTGTCGGTACTACAGCTTGCACAAAGGCTGATAATCGTACTCATCGCGCTTACCGTGCATGAGGTGGCGCACGGATGGGTGGCGCTGAAGCTGGGAGATGACACCGCCGCGAAGTTCGGCAGGCTGTCCCTTAATCCCGCGAAGCACCTTGACCCGTGGGGCTTCTTATGTATGTTGTTTTTCGGCTTCGGCTGGGCAAATCCCGTGCCTATACGTGCGGGACGCTTCAAAAATCCCCGCCGCGGAATGGCGCTGTCGGCGCTTGCGGGACCTGTTTCCAATCTCCTGCTTGCGGTGCTTATATGGGTGCCGCTGGAGATCGTTACCCTTGTGATATTTAACGGTAACGTGCCGCTGAATTCGCAGTTTTCCGCAAATCTTACAATGGTGCTGTTTCAGTTTTTGTACCTGTTCGCCTCTATGAACGTATCCCTTGCGGTATTCAATTTCCTGCCGATACCGCCGCTTGACGGCTCGCGCATACTCTACGCGTTTTTACCCGATAAGCTCTATTTCGGCGTGATGAAATACGAGCGTGCCATCTCGATTGTAATTATGGTGCTGCTTCTGACGGGGTTGCTGGATTATCCTCTGTCGTGGCTTGTGGGCGTCATTATGGATGGCATCGACTTTATTATACCCATTATCTGACACGGGGGTAGACTGTGGAAAATATTACATATAAGCTTGAAGCCTTTGAGGGACCTCTTGATCTTCTCTTAAAGTTAATCGAAAAGAATAAGGTGCAGATCACCGATATTCCCATAGCGCTCATTTTTGAGCAGTATATGGAATACATCGACCTCATGAAGAAAATGGACATGGAGGTCGCAGGTGAGTTTATCGTTATGGCCAGCGAGCTGATGCTTATAAAAAGCAAAATGCTTCTTCCGAAGCCCGAGGATGAAGAAGAGGATCCGCGCGCAAAGCTTGCGGCGATGCTTCTCGAATATCAGCGCATAAAGCAGGCTGTGGGGTTTCTTTCCGAGCAATACGGACAGTATTCAGGTCGTATGATCAAGGATACCGACGAGGTAAAGCCCGATTCGGGGCGTATCGAGCCTCAGCAGGCGGAAGCCCTCAAACGGGTCATGCTTTCCATGCTCAGAAATATGGACAAGAGTGCCGTCGAGGCGGCAAACAGGGAGGCGGCAGAGCGTCCCTTCGAGCGCATACTCCGCACGCCTATCGTTCCCGTAACCGGCAAGATATATGGCGTTATTCGCTATCTTGTGCGCCACAAGGAGGCGCTTTATACCTCAATACTCCTGACCGCGAAAACTCGAAGCGAGCTTATTGCCACCTTCCTTGCGGTGTTGGAGCTTATAAAAAAGAACCGTGTCACTCTGCGTCCTCTGGACGAAACGGATTTTGGTGAGGCTACCGATTTCAGAGTGCACTTAAATCATGAAAGATTGACAGGCGGTGATGAAAATGTCAGTGAAGCCTATACTTGAAGCGGTGCTGTTTGCCGCAGGACATCCCATGACCTACGAAAAGCTGGCTGAGGCTGCCGAGTGTACCATTAACGAGGTCAAGCAGTATTTGTCCGAAATGTCGGCGGCGTATTCCGATCACGCAAACGAGAGAGGGATACAGCTCTGTATGTACAAGGACTCCTGCCAGCTCTGTACCAAGGAGGAGCACATCGACAGGATCCGTTTGGCGCTTGGAGTTCGTGCAGGCGGCAACCTGTCAAGGAGCTCCATGGAGACGCTTGCTATCGTGGCGTATCATCAGCCGGTGACAAGGTCATACATCGACTCGGTGCGCGGCATAGATTCAACCTATTCGGTTAATAATCTTACAGATAAGGGTCTAATCGAGGTCTGCGGTACACTTGATGCTCCCGGAAGACCGTCTTTGCTTAGAACTACGGATAATTTCCTGCGTATCTTCGGCATTACATCCCTTGAGGAGCTTCCGCCCATCGAGCTGTTTGCGGTGCCTGATATGAAGGCGGAGGAGACAGCTGCCGAAGAACAATAATATTTCTTGGAAATATATCGGTGATAAACACTTATGAAAATTGCTGTTTTCAGAAAACGGTAAGCTTTATGGCTATTCCATAGTGTCACTCACCAATCACCGTGGATGCTCGGTTAGTACAAGCGATTATTTCGTGGATGAGCTGCTTTAAGTAAGTCTGCGGACAACAAAAATGTGAGAGGATGTGGATTTGTTGGGCTTTCTTATCGCTCTTGCGATAATATTGCTGATCTTATTTATAAAGCTCGGCGTGACAGTCCGCTCACAGGGGGAGACCTCACTTACACTGGGAGTGGGTATCTTCAAGATTCCGATCTTTCCGAAAAAAGATAAGGAAATAAAGCTGTCCGACTATAAGATCGCGAAATTTCGTAAAAAACAGGCAAAGCTTGCGGCGGCAGAAGACAAAAAGAAGCGCAAAAAGCGCTCGGACAAGAAACCCTCGGCCAAGGACAACACCGCTGAAAATGCAGAGGATCAAGAGGATCAGGATACCGAAAAGCCAAAGCGCGACATAATGGGGCTTGTTGAAACAGTTACCGAGCTTGTTAAAGTGTTCCTCGCCCGCTTCGGACGGCATCTGCATATAAAGGTTCGCAGAGTGGTCATAATAGTTGGAAGCGAGGATGCGGCGACCACCGCTGTTATGTATGGTGCCGTTTGCGGTGCGGTGCAGTGCTTATGTGAGCTGCTTTATAACTGTCTGAACACCCGCTTTACAAAAAACGCCGAAATACGGGTAGAGCCCGATTTTTGTGCACTGAAGCCTCAGGCAGAGGTGGATATTACATTTTCCGTCAGAGTGTGGCAGGTCTTTGATCTGCTCATTCGTACGGGTATCGCATATCTTAAAAAAATATTGTAAGGAGATATAAAAATGGCAGAGAACAAAATTTCCGGCATTATCGAAACCTCCCTTGAGAAGATAAGAAACGTGGTGGATGCAAACACGATCATCGGCAACCCCATAAATACCCCCAACGGTACTACCGTTATTCCCGTGTCCAAGGTCATGGTAGGCTTTGCGTCGGGCGGAGTTGATTATCTCGGAAAGAACATGAAAAAAGCAGCAAGCACATCCGAGCGTCCTGCGGCACTCACCACCAACTTCGGCGGAGGCGGCGGTACCGGTGTGACCGTTCAGCCTGTGGGATTCCTGGTAATCTCGCCCGACGGAAACGTACAGCTTCTCAATGTGGGAGCAAACAGCGCAGGCTCGGGTGACAAGATCGATTCCATATCCAACATCATCGAAAAATCCCCCGACATTATCGGAAAGATCAAGGCGCTTTTTGACAAGAAGAAGGATGACGATAAGTCCGAGGACGGAGAGTCGGAGGAATAACTTACAGGGTATATCCCGAGGTGCTTTGCGGCATTCTGTGAATGAAGCATTCATATCGGGAGGAATACCATGCGAAAAATAAGATTTGCGGCACTTTTTCTCGTGCCGGTAATGCTTGCGGCGACGGTACCCTGCGGGGCGCTGTCACTGTCGGCAAAATCGTCCATCGTCCTGGAAGCATCCACGGGGCAGGTCGTATATGAAATGGATGCGGATACCCGCCGACCCATGGCGAGTACCACCAAAATAATGACCGCGCTGTGTGCCATTGAATCGGGTGACCTTTCGCGGGAAATCTGTGTCGCACCGGAGGCGGCAGGCATTGAAGGTTCGTCCGTGTACCTTGAAGCGGGCGATCGACTTACGCTGGAATCGCTTATCTGGGCGCTGATGCTGGAAAGCGCCAATGACGCGGCGACAGCTATTGCCATCGGCGTTTCCGGCTCGGTGGAAGCCTTCGCAGAGCTGATGAACAGGAAGGCGGCTGAGCTGGGACTTACGAATACCCATTTCACAAATCCTCACGGACTTTCGGATGAAGATCACTATACCACCGCTCGCGATCTTGCGGCGCTGTCGGCTTATGCCATGAAAAACGAGATCTTCAGAAGGATCGTCTCCGCTAATACCCACACTATCGAGATCGGAGACACAGTGCGCCATCTTCGAAACCACAATAAGATGCTTCGGCTGTACGACGGTGCAGTGGGCGTAAAAACCGGCTTCACCAAGGTCAGCGGCAGATGCCTGGTTTCCGCGGCGGAGCGGGACGGAGTCACGCTCGTGGCGGTGACGCTGGACGCGCCGGATGATTGGGACGACCATACGGCAATGTTAGACTTGGGTTTTTCCACCCTTTCGCGGCTGACGCTGATCGAAGCGGAGGAGTCCGCTATGATCATGCCATGCATCGGCGGCGAAAAAACGGAGTTTATTATAAAAAACCGCGACGGACTTTCTCTTATTCTTCCGACTAGCGAGCATGATATTACGCGGCGGGTGATATTGCCGCATTATTTCTATGCACCCGTGGCGGAGGGAGACTGTGTCGGACGCATCGAGTTTTACGACGGTGATACACTGCTCGGTGAGGTGCCACTTTACGCATTCGAGTCAGTTTCACGAACAGAATACGAAAAGAACTTGTTTGAAAAAATATTTAATTAAAATGACTGAATTACGTTTACAGAAATATATGGCAGATATGGGGCTTATGAGCCGCCGTGCCGCGGAGGCTGAGATCTCCCGCGGCGCGGTGCGCGTCAACGGAGCGGTGGCAACCATCGGTCAGAAGATCTGCCCGGAAACCGATGTCGTTGAGTACAAAGGCAAGGTATTAAAGCCCGGATTCAAAAAGTACATTTACATAATGCTCAACAAGCCGCGCGGTTATGTAACCACTGCGTCAGATGAGCGGGGAAGACCTACCGTGGTGGAGCTTTGCCGTGACGTCGGTGAGCGGGTGTATCCCGTGGGACGGCTCGACATGGATTCCGACGGCTTACTGCTCCTAACAAATGACGGCGATCTTGCCAACAAGCTGACCCATCCGAAGCACGCGATTCCAAAGATATACCATGTTGAGGTGGAGGGCACGGTGGACCGTCAGACGCTTAAGAAGCTGTCGGGGCCCATGACCATCGACGGCTATGAGATAATGCCTGTCAAGACCGAGGTGCACACCATAAACAATGACCCGCGCCGCCCGACTACGGTACTGCGAATGGAGCTGTACGAGGGACGCAACCGTCAGATACGCAAAATGTGCGAGCAGTGTGAGCTTAAGGTAAAGCGGCTAACCCGCGTGGCAATCGGCGATCTCAAGCTCCAGAGCTTAAAGCCCGGTGCGTGGCGGCATCTGACAAAATCGCAGGCAGAATATCTAAAAAAATCCGCAAAATAATAATAGAGAAGGATAAACAATGCTGATAATCAAACCTATTCAGGAAAAATCGCTGCAGGAGCAGTTATGCGCTCGCTGCAAGGTAGAATACGATCCAGATCTGCTTGCGTACGGCGCGTGGGTCTCGGATGAGTTCGTTGGTATCTGCCAGTTTAAAATGGGCAAGGAGGCGATCATCGTCAATCTTGCCAAGGCGCATGGCACCGATGACACGGAGGCTATGTTCATAATGGGTCGCCAGACCATGAATTACATCGATCTTCACGGCGTGCATTATGCCTACTACGAGGCTGAGGGGGATGAAAAATTCATCAAATGGTTGGGATTCAAAAAGGATGAAGATGGCAGATGGGCGGCTGATCTTGAGAAATTCTTCAAGTCTCCCTGCTCGGCACATAAGGAATAAGGATATTAAATAATGAAAAACTATTTTAAACTGTCTGCGGCGCTTCTATGCCTTCTGATGCTGGGTGGCTGCGGTAATAACCAGCAGTTTCAAGCTCAGGCGGGGCTGATCCTCAATGAGGAGACCGCTAATCCCAACGCCACATTGATAGTGGCACCGCCTGCGGCGGATACGGACAGCGTCAATGTCCGTACCGATGATACGGCAGAGCCTTACACCCCACCTGCGGTCACCGATGTGCCCGGGACTTCCACCGAGACCCGCATCAGCTTCCTTGCGGCTGGAGATAATATCATACACGAAAATGTATTCACCGATGCGAGAAATCGTGCCGGGGAGGGCGAAAAGTATAATTTCGTGGATATGTACGAGGGAATCGCAGACATTGTGGCGGACGCTGATCTTGCATTTATAAATCAGGAAACCGCGATCTGCGGTGACGAGCGTGGAGTTTACGGCTACCCCAACTTCAATTCCCCCGAGGCCGTGGGCGATACGCTTATTGATGTAGGATTTGATATTGTCAACATCGCAAACAACCACACTCTCGATATGAAGGAGTCCGGCTACCGTGCCACGCTTGATTACTGGCATGAGCGCGAGGATAAGATACTCATGATCGGCGGTCATTACGACAAAGCCGATTACGAAAATATCCGAGTCATCGAGGAGCAGGGCGTTTCCATCGCGTTTTTATCCTATACATACGGCACCAACGGAATGTATCTGCCAAGCGGCAGTACCATGTACCTGCCTTATATTGATAAAGACGAAATCGTCCGCATGACAAAGAAGGCGGATGAGCTTGCGGATCTTGTATTTGTGGTCATGCACTGGGGCGAGGAAAACAAGAATATCACAAGCACTCAGAAGGATCTTGCCTCCGCTATCACCGAAGCGGGCGCCGATGTAATAATCGGTATGCATCCGCATATCATTCAGAATATGGAATGGCGCACCGCCTCCGACGGAAGCGAAACGCTTGTCATATACTCCCTCGGCAACCTTTTGTCGACGCAGTATGACAACTATAATCTGGTAGGCGGCATCGTGACCTTTGATATCGTCAAGTCGGCGGAGGGGGAGATCACCATCGAGAATCCCATCTACAATCCCACGGTCACCCACTACAATAAAAAGCGTCTCGGACTGCAGGTTTATTTAATGGAAGACTACACCGAGGAGCTTGTGGCGCTTCACGGCAATCCGAACTACGGAACCACCGCCGCAAGCAAGGTTTGGACGCTCGACAAGATAAAGAGCTTTGCCACCGATAATGTAGATGACCAGTTCTTGCCCGATTTTCTTAAGTAGTACATACAGAAAGGCGAAAAATGCTCGACAGCTTTATATTCAGCTTCAATTCAATAGCGCCCATATTCGTTGTTGTTGTTCTTGGCGCGATACTCAAAAAAATAGGCTTTCTTAAAGACGGATTTCTTCCCGTCTGTGATAAGTTCGTATTCAATATCTGTCTGCCGTGTCTGTTGTTTCAGGACATCGCCTCCACAGATATTTCCGAGAGCCTCAACGTAAACCTGATTCTTTACTGTGTTGCGGCGATAACGGTTACAACCTTCATTCCCTGCGTTGTAGTTCCGCTATTTATAAAAGACAAGGCAAAATGCGGTGCTTTTGTCCAGGGCGTATTCCGTGCAAACTCTGCAATACTCGGCATTACGCTGGCGGTGAATATGTTTGGTGATCTCGGTAAATCGGTAACTGCAATGGTGCTTCCGTTTACTGTTGTGCTGTTCAATGTTTACTCGGTCATAGTCATGACGATTTTTGCACCCAGTGATCACAAAATGGCACCAAAACAGCTGCTTTTACATATCTTAAAGAGTATTGTCACAAATCCCCTGATCGTTGCCATCGTGCTTGCACTGCTTTGGCAGCGTGTTCCCGCAGAAATACCGACTGCAGTGGATAAGAGTCTTTCATACCTTGCGGATATGTCTATGCCGATGGCGCTTATCAGCCTTGGTGCGAGCATCAATATGGAATCCCTGCGCGGCAGGATCGGACTTGCAGTTGGAGCAAGCATCGGAAAAACCATACTTGTGCCCCTTCTCGTAATTTCCGTGGCGGCGCTCCTCGGATACCGCGGTGTAGAGCTGGTGGCGGTGTTTACTATTTTCGGCACTCCCGCAGCTGTGTCAAGCTACATTATGGCAAAGCAGATGAAAAGCGACCATGAGCTTGCGGGACAGATACTGCTTGTATCCACGCTGATGAGCCTATTTACAATGTTTGTCTGGATCTTTGCTCTCAGACAGTTTGGACTTATATGAAACTAATTATTGCAGAAAAACCGAGCCTTGCCCGCTCTATCGCCGCCGCGCTTTGCGGCGGCACGGGGACTGTCCCGAAGAAGGGCAATGGCTTCTTACAGAGCGGCGAATATCTGGTGACCTGGGCTTTCGGTCACCTTTTTTCGCTTGCGGATATCGAATATTATACCGGCGGCGAGCCGAAATCAAAATGGACGCTTGAGGGGCTTCCTTGCTTTCCGAAGGAATTTGCCTATGAGCTCAAACGCTCGGGAAAGGGCGACGACGGTACAGCAAGGCAGTTCGAGACCATAAAACAGCTCTGCCGACGTCCCGATGTAGATACCATTATAAACGCGGGAGACTCGGACAGAGAGGGCGAGATCATCGTCCGACTCTGCATTATGAAAGCTTTTGATTTAACTCCGACACAACCGTTTAATGTTCCGGGTAAGCGTCTCTGCCGACTGTGGCTTCCCGATCAGACCGAGGAGACCATCAAAGCGGCGGCTGCTGCTCCACCCGACGAGAACGAATACAACAGGCTTGCCGACGAGGGCTTTGCCCGCACATATATGGACTGGCTGTACGGTATCAATCTGACGCGGTACGCCACGCTTAAATCGGGGACACTTCTGCGCGTGGGACGCGTGATCGTGCCCATCGTCCGCGCCATATGTGAGAGGGATCGCGCCATCCGCGATTTTACGCCCGAAAAATACTATCAGCCCCGCTCCGAAGCCGAAACAAACGGTGAGAAGGTGGAGCTTTTGTCAAAATTGAAGTTTGACAAGGATAAACTTTCCGACTGTGAGCGTCAGTGCGCCGCTTTTAATGAAATGGGTGCTGTGGTGACCTCGGTCAAACGCCAAAAATCCAAGCTTTCGCCGGGAAAATTATGGTCGCTGTCAAAGCTTCAGAGCTTCCTCGGCAAAAAGTATAAAATGTCCATGCAGCGCTCGCTGGAGGTGCTACAGAAGCTGTACGAGGAGGGCTATGTTACCTATCCGCGTACAAACTCCGAGTATCTTGCCACAGCGGAGAAGGATAAAATCAAGCGGGTGATCGCAACCGCCGCCAAGGTGGGTTATCCCGTGGTTTTCAAGGATTCGAAGCAGATCTTCGATGACTCCAAAATTGAGGCACATTCTGCGCTGACTCCCACTACAAAAATTCCCGATAAAAAGCGGCTATCCGAGGACGAAGCTACCGTATACGGTGCCATCATGCGCCGTTTCGCGGCGGTATTCTGTTCACTTGACTGTATTGTCGACAAAACAGAGATAAAGATAGCGGTAGGTGATCCGAAAAACGGCGGCGAGGAGTTTACCTTGAAGGGAATGGTGATGGTGGAGCCGGGCTGGACGAAGTTCGACGATTACACCTCCAAGGATAAGGTGCTTCCCGCGCTGAAGAAGGGCGATGCGGTGAGTATTGACTTTAAGCCCGCCGAGAAGGAGACATCGCCACCGAAGCATTACACCATCGAAACACTCAATAATTATCTGAAAAATCCCTTCCGCGACGAGCTTTCAAAGAAGGACGATGAGGATGACGATGCGGAGGAATACCGCGCGGTATTCGAGGGCTTGGAGCTTGGTACAGAGGCGACCCGTACGCAGATCATCGACAACGCACGAAATTCGGGGTACATACAGCTAAAGAAGGACGTTTACACCATTCTGCCCGATGGCGAGTATCTGGTGGATTCGCTGGGAGCAATGGGCATTGGTATGGACAAATACAAGACCGCCGAGCTAGGCAAGGCGCTGAAGAGTGTGTACCGCGGCGAGATGACCGTACGCGGCGCGACAGAGATCGCCGAGAGGGAGATTTCCTCGGTGTTCGCCCTTGCAAATGCCGCCGATTCCACAGGATTTGCGGGTGACATCATCGGCACCTGCCCGCTTTGCGGAAGGGAAGTGATACGCACACGCCGCGGATTCGGATGCAGAGGTTATAAAGAGGGCTGCAAGTTCACTATATGGAGCACAGTTGCGGGACGCAGCATCTCCGTGGTTGAAGCAAAAGCACTGCTGACCGACAGACGCACGGAGGTGCTTGACGGTTTTACCTCAAAGAAGGGAACGAAGTTCTCGGCGCGGCTGAGGCTTGACGGTGATAAGGTAAGCTTCGAGTTTGAAAACCGCCCGCGTGAGAATGGATATACACAGTACGCCGCTCCGTCGCGGACACCTAATGATGGAAGCGGCAAGCCCGTAGAGGGCATTCCAATCGATTATTCGTATACCTGATAGCAAGTATTTAGCTTACAATTGGGAGGTTTTTTATGCCAAACTACAAATACATCCTTTTCGACCTCGACGGAACACTTGACGATCCGTTTGAGGGGATAACAAAATCTGTGGAACACGCCATGAAAAAATTCGGCGTCGCGTGCGATCGCGAAGCGCTTGGCTGTTTCATAGGCCCGCCGCTTACAGAGTCGTTTATGAAGTACTTCGGACTTTCCGAGGAGAGGGCAAAGCAGGCGGTGGATTATTACCGCGAATATTACCGTCCCACGGGGATATTTGAGGTCACTATCTACGACGGTATAAAGGAGCTGCTAAAAAAGCTTAAGGGTGAGGGCTGTGAGCTTATCCTTGCTCCCTCTAAGCCCATCAGTTTCGCCGATATGATACTCGAAAGGTACGGGCTGAAGCAGTATTTTGCCGCCACCTTCGGAAGCGAGCTTGACGGCACACGGGTAAAGAAGGCGGAAGTTATCGCTTACGCCCACGAGCAGTATCCCTTTGATAAGTCGCAGGCGATAATGGTGGGTGATCGCCGTCACGACGTTGAGGGCGCTCACGAATGCGGTATACCCTGTATCGGCGTCACCTTCGGCTACGGCGACCGCGCGGAGCATGAATCCTGCGGCGCGGACTTTATAGCAGACAGCGTTTGTGAGGTTGAACAGATACTCATATGAATAAAACTCCTCCTTGCGGGCAAGATAAGCCCATGCAAGGAGGTTTTTTCTATGCAAATGGACGATAAAACATACAAAAAATATGTGGAAAAGCGGGCGACCAAATCAAATCTTCCCGCAGACTGTGCGCGTGCATTTTTGGTTGGCGGGATCATCTGCACCATTGGTCAAGGACTGTTTGATATTTATGAAAAGCTCGGTATGACCGAGGAAAACGTAAAGTCGCTGGTGCCTGTGACCCTTGTCTTTCTGGCGGCTCTACTAACGGCGCTTAACGTGTTCGACAATATCGCAAAATTCGCGGGGGCAGGGACTTTGGTGCCTATTACGGGCTTTGCCAACGCTGTAGTTTCTCCCGCACTTGATACCAAGGCGGAGGGATTTATTCTGGGCGTCGGCGCGAAGATTTTCACCGTTGCGGGACCGGTCATCCTGTACGGCACGCTGGCATCAACTATCTACGGCGTGATACTTTATATTGTGAGGTTGTTCTGATGCAGAGGGGAATAATAACGCTTAAAAACCGCCCGTCGATTATCTGTGCCGCTTCGGTGGTGGGCAAAAAGGAGATGGAAGGGCCGCTTGCGGGATGCTTTGACAAATACGATGAGACCGATACCTTCGATATGCCCACCTGGGAGCAGTCCGAGAGCGAGATGCAGCGTATTGCACTAAACACCGCCCTCGACAAGGGCGGCCTCAGAATAGGTGATATTGATGCAATTTTTGCGGGGGATCTTATCAATCAGTGCTCATCCAGCAGCTACGGGCTTGCCAATTTTGATGCTCAGTTTTTCGGACTTTTCGGCGCCTGCTCCACTATGGCGGAGTCGATGGTGCTCGGTGCAATGCTTGTGGATTCAGGATGTTACACGCGAATTGCCGCGGTAACATCATCCCATAACTGCTCCGCTGAAAGGCAGTTCCGCTTTCCTCTTGAATACGGAGGTCAGCGTGCACCTACGGCGCAGTGGACGGTCACCGGCTCGGCGGCGGTAATCATAGGTGAGCACGGCGACGTGCCGTATATCAGTGAGGTGCTCCCGGGACGCGTATGCGACAAGGGCATCAAGGATTCCGCCAACATGGGCGCGGCGATGGCACCTGCGGCGTATGATACCTTAAAGCGGTATTTCGACGAATCGGGAAAGAGTCCCGATGACTTTTCCGCAATTTATACGGGTGACCTCGGATATGAGGGGACGGGAATCCTCGCCGATTTTCTGCGAAGTGAAGGCTATGACATCTCCCGTGTGCATCATGACTGCGGACTTATGATCTACGACCGTGAAAGGCAGGACGTTCACGCGGGTGGCTCGGGATGTGGATGCTCGGCGACCGTGCTTGCAGGGCATATTCTGCGTGAGCTGCGAGAGGGGCGGCTTTCCGACGTGCTGTTTGTTGCTACGGGAGCGATGATGAATACCACCAGCATCCAGCAGGGATTGACGATCCCAGGAATCGCGCATCTTGTGCATCTTACTGTGGAGGGGTGTAATGGATAAAATTCTTAATTATCTGTGGGCGTTTATTGTGGGCGGCGCACTTTGCGTCATCGCTCAGATCCTTGTAGACAAAACCAAGCTGACGCCTGCACGCATTCTGGTATTCTATGTAGTGGCAGGCGTGATACTGACGGGAATCGGCGTGTATCAGCCGCTGGTGGATTTTGCGGGATGCGGCGCGACGGTACCTCTGACCGGCTTCGGTTATTCACTTGCCAAGGGTGTGGAAAAAGCGATCGATGAGCGCGGACTCATCGGTGCGCTGACAGGAGGTCTTACCGCCACCTCAGCGGGAGTGACGGCGGCAATGGTGTTTGCGTGGCTTGCGGCAGTGATCTTCCGAGGAAAACCGAAAGACTAAAAACGCAAAACCCCTTGTCAAATCCGGACGATTGTGATATAATGGAAGCGATAAACGAAAAAGGACGGTACTGTAAAGTGAAGCTTAACTATAAACGCACGCTCCTTGTCGGATTTGCTTTTTTCCTTATCCTGACCTTCTGGCAGGCTTACGACACGGTCGTTCCCAAGATACTCACCGATAAATTCGGTATGTCGCAGAGTCTTTCGGGCGCGGTTATGGCGCTTGACAATGTGCTGGCGGTGGTACTGCTTCCCATTTTTGGAGCGGTGTCGGACAAGCACAACGGTAAGCTCGGACGCCGCACGCCGTTTATACTTGTTGGCACGATTCTTGCCACGGTTGCATTTGTGGCACTTTCCTTTGTGGACAATCTGCAGCTTTCCGCTATTAAAAATGGGGTTGCTGAGATTGGCCTTGAAAACACCGAGGCTCGTCTTGAATATGCGTGGCAGATGACCTGCGAAAATCCCGTTATCCTCATATTCTTCATGATAATACTCCTTGCGGCGTTGATTTCGATGTCAATATTCCGCTCACCCGCAGTGGCGCTGATGCCTGACGTTACCCCTAAGCCACTTCGCTCCAAGGGCAATGCTATCATAAATCTGATGGGCGCGGCAGGTGGTATCATCGTACTTGTGCTTGGTATAGTTTTCGGTACAGGCAAACCCGAAAACGCTTTGATGAGCTACACCGTGTTTTTTGTCATAGTGGCGGCGGTTATGCTTCTCTCGCTGATAATATTCATGCTCACGGTCAAGGAAAAGAAATGGGCGGCAGAGGCGGATGAGATAAATAGCCGTCTTGAAGCAGAATCTTCCGATTCTTCAACTTTCGAAAAAAAGCGCGGATTAACAAAGGGTGAAATTCACTCGCTTCTGTTCATCCTCGCATCCGTAATACTGTGGTATATGGGCTATAATGCGGTGACCAGCAAATACTCCGTCTACGCGGGCGAGGTATTGAAGCTTGATTATAATCTGACGCTGATAATCGCGCAGGCGGCAGCTATCATATCTTATATCCCCGTAGGTATCATTTCCCAGAAATTCGGGCGAAAAAAGACCATCCTCGCGGGTGTCGCGATGCTGGGCATCGCATTTGCGGCGGCAATATTCATGGGAGAGGGAAGCAATGTCTGGCTCATGAACGGACTTTTCGCGCTGGCGGGCATCGGTTGGGCGACCATCAATGTCAACAGCTACCCGATGGTAGTGGAGCTTGCAAGCACCGGCGACACGGGCAAGTATACGGGCTACTACTACACCGCAAGCATGGCGGCGCAGACCGTGACTCCTATCCTGAGCGGTGTTTTCCTCGATATGAGTATGCGCACACTCTTCCCGTATGCGGCAATATTTGTAGCGCTCTCGTTTGTGACAATGCTTTTCGTGCACCATGGCGACATAAAGCCATCCGATAAAAAATCTCTGCTTGAACATATGGATGTGGACTGATGGCGATTTTTCTCTCAATATTGTTATGTGCCGTAATTCTCGCGGTGGTGTACCTTTTCGTTCTGATACGACCTGCCGCAAAGCGCCCGCACGATACCTCGCTTGATACCGACTACGCCCACCGCGGACTCCATGGAGAAGGTGTCCCCGAAAACTCACTGGCGGCGTTTGAAGCGGCGGCGAGGGCAGGGTACGGTATCGAGCTTGACGTGCAGTTGTCCGGCGACGGCGAGGTTATGGTATTCCACGACTACACCCTTGTTCGCATGACGGGAGTCGAAGGCAAGCTGTCGGAGCGTACGGCGGCGGAACTGTCAGAGTTACGGCTCGGCAGCACGGATGAGCGCGTCCCACGCTTTTCGGAGGTATTAGCGCTGGTTGACGGAAGGGTACCGCTTCTAGTCGAGCTGAAAGGTGAGAATTTTGACTCCGCGCTGTGCGATAAGGTGTCGGAGATACTTAAGAGCTATAGCGGCGCATACTGCATTGAATCCTTCAACCCAATACTGCTCGGTAAAATAGCAAAATTATTACCCGGGACATATCGCGGGATACTTTACACCAACGTAGTGCGCGACAAAAATCGGTGGTCAGCGATAAATCTGGCGCTTACACTGATGGCGACCAACATAATCGCGCGCCCCGACTTCGTAGCATACAACGAAAAAGATCGGGAGATGCTTCCTGTGCGCATCTGCACCGGACTATTTGGCACGAAGCGGTTTGTATGGACTGTGCGCACGGCGGAAAGCTATCGCGAAGCCAAAAATCGCGGTGAGCTTGCAATATTCGAAGGCTTTTTACCCCATAAAACCTAACCACCGGTTTGAACGTTGGTTAGGTTTTTTATGTGGATTGTTTATGTCAAAACCCATCGCTTAAGACTTGAAGATGTAACGCGTTGCAAATGGAAAGCAGAAATGCAATCAAATGCGCCATAAATATTTATTCGGAGGAGTGAATGTGCATATACAGTCGTGCCGATTTTTGCTATAATATATTATATCAACGAGAAACGTATTACGGCCTTAATTCTATTTTCTCGCAATTGGATTTTAGTCGCTTCGCGACAGAATCATAAGTAACTTTATTTTTACGAAGGGAAGAAAAAATATGAAGAAATTTGTTACATTATTCCTCGCAGTTGCGCTCATTTTCAGCCTCGCTATCACTGCAAGTGCTACTTTAGATGGCGCTATCAAAAAGGGTACTGCGGTAGTTGACGGTGAGCTTGACGACATTTACACTGGCTCTTTCTCGCTGAAGGGTCTCGGTACCGGTCCTGTTGCCCCCGTTAGCCAAGAGTGGTGGAACACAGCTTCCGCTGATATATACTTCCTCTATGATGACAGCCACCTTTACATATGCGCTCTCGTTTCTGACGACGACGTTCTTTCCAAGGGTAAGACATATGCTACAGGCAAGAACCCCTATGAGAATGACAACATCGAGTTAAGACTTTCTCTCGACGGCTCTCAGGAAACCATCAAGGTTGCAGTTGACGCTTTCGGATATGCTTGCTATGGTCTCGAAGAACACTACGAAAAGATCGATTACACCACCATCAAGTATGCTACTACTTACACCGATACCTCCTACGTTGTTGAAGTTGCTGTTCCTTGCACCAAGGGCAACCTCGACATGATCAAGACCGGTAAGCTCGGCTTCAAGTATCAGCTCAACGATATCAACGAAGATGGTAAGCACGTATGCCACGCAACTTCCTTCTTTGGCGAAAAAGCTAAGGCACCTGTGTTCATAGCTCTTTCTGACGAAGTAGCTACGCCTGCTCCTGTAACTGAGGCACCTGTAACTGAGGCTCCTGTAACTGAGGCACCTGTAACTGAGGCACCTGTAACTGAGGCACCCGTAACTG
>JAZNAL010000050.1:0-50589 GCA_045586505.1 Candidatus Flemingiibacterium sp.
GAATCTCTTTTCTAGGTCTTGTTTTTGTACAGGAGTAATATGTTCTCCTACATGACAGTGGAAGCTATTTGTAAAGTATTCTTTATCAGAAACGCCTTCTATTATGCCGAACATAGCGTTAAATTGTTTTACTTGAAGAGAAATCAAACTTTCTGCTGGTGTTCCATAAATAGCATAAAGAATATGGTCTTCTTCTTTAATTCTGTTTATATACTTGTTAAGGTATTCCATAACCTCTAAAGCAAATGGTGTTGCTTCCTTATCTGTGTGAGATTTGCCTGTCATATACTTCACACATTCATAAAGTCCTGCATAGCCAAGGGATATTGTTGAATATCCGCCATAAAGGAGCTTGTCAATGGTTTCGCCTTTTTTAAGTCTTGCCAATGCTCCGTACTGCCACAAAATCGGCGCCGCATCAGATAATGTTCCCTTTAAGCGGTTGTGACGGCACATAAGAGCTTTGTAACAGATTTCCAATCTTTCGTCAAAGATTTCCCAGAACTTTTTCTTGTCACCGCCTGATGAAAGAGCAATGTCTACAAGGTTTAAGGTTACAACGCCCTGATTGAATCTTCCGTAATATTTGGGCTGACCGTTTTCGTCAACATAAGGTGTTAAGAAGCTGCGGCAGCCCATGCAGGTGTAGCAGTGACCCTCACCGTTTTTGTCCACCTTTAATTCGAGCATCTTTTTCTCGGAAATATAATCGGGAACCATACGCTTCGCAGTGCATTTTGCCGCCAGCTTTGTAAGATAATAATAAGGAGCGTCCTCGTTTATATTGTCCTCCTCAAGCACATACACCAGCTTCGGGAATGCGGGTGTCACCCACACGCCCTTTTCGTTTTTAACGCCCTGATATCTCTGCTCCAGCACTTCCTCTATAATCATGGCAAGGTCGCGCTTTTCGGAGTCGCTCTTTGCCTCGTTAAGGTACATGAACACGGTAACAAAGGGAGCCTGTCCGTTGGTGGTAAGCAGAGTCACCACCTGATACTGGATGGTCTGCACACCGCGTCTTATTTCCTCGCGGAGTCTGCGCTCCACAAGCTCGCTTATCTGCGCATCGTTAAGCTCGCGTCCGATAGCGGCGTTCTCCGCCTTGACATCCCGTGTGATCTTCTCGCGGCTGACCGCTACAAAGGGCGCAAGATGTGTCAGCGAAATGGATTGTCCGCCGTACTGGTTGGATGCAACCTGTGCGATTATCTGTGTGGCGATGTTGCAGGCGGTGGAGAAGCTGTGGGGACGCTCAATAAGCGTTCCGGTGATAACAGTGCCGTTCTGGAGCATATCCTCAAGATTGACCAGATCGCAGTTATGCATATGCTGTGCGAAGTAGTCCGAGTCGTGGAAGTGGATAATACCCTCGTTGTGCGCCTTTACGATATCCTCCGGCAGAAGGATGCGGTTTGTGATATCGCGGGACACCTCGCCCGCCATATAGTCGCGCTGAGTGGAGTTGATGACGGGGTTTTTGTTGGAGTTTTCCTGCTTGGCTTCCTCGTTGTTGCACTCGATGAGCGAGAGGATCTTGTCGTCGGTGGTGTTGGACTGACGCACAAGGCTGCGGGTATAGCGATAGGTGATATAGATCTTCGCCAGCTCAAACGCACCGTGTGCCATAAGCTGATGCTCGACCATATCCTGCACTTCCTCGACTCCGGGGGATCTGCCGAGGGTCTGGCAGTTTATTACAACGCTTTCCACAATACGATCGATCTGCAGAGGGGTGATGCGGCAGTTTTCCTCCACCGCGTTGTTCGCCTTGCTTATTGCTATAGCGATTTTCTCTTTGTCAAATTCGGCCTCCGAGCCGTTTCGCTTGATAATCTTCATAACATTTCTACTCCCAAAATATTTATTTGATACAAAAACGAATGATGCCGTACATATTTCATTGCATAGAACAGACCACAATATGTAGTATGTGTCGCTCTTCAATGATACCATATATTGTGGTGTTTGTCAATAGTCTCTGGCATAATATTTATTTTTTGGCGTAGTGTACAAAGAAATACTACTAATTTGGTACACATTGAATCAACATTCCTGCCGCGAAGTCGCAAAATATGCACAATATATTGACAGCATCGTAATAAAATGGACCATATATGCATTGTATGATCATCACATCAGAACGGAGATCATACCCATATGAAATATCTCTCGCAAATAATAATAATCACCGCCGTATTTCTTGTTGGAGAGATCGAGGAAGCAATGTGCGGTCTTTTCATCGCAGTATGCGGCATTATTACTGTGATTTTGGCATCTTTTATGGCGATGATCCCCATGTGAATCTTCGTCAAACAAATGTCAGGCTTGTTATTTTGTTGACAATTTGCATAAATAGATAGTTTGAGACAAATATTTTTGTCAATTTCGTCATTTTTACTCTTGCTTTATTGCACAAGATGTAGTATAATGTAAATATGCGATCAATTTATCATTTCATAACGAAGGGGTGACTCATTTGGCACTGACCTTTAAGGGCGGTATACACGTTGAAGAACACAAAAACACCCGCGGCTGTGCGGTAGAGGTGATGACTCCTCCCGCCACGGTTTCCATTCCAATGTCACAGCATATCGGTGTTCATGCTGAGCCGTGCGTCAAGGTGGGCGATGAAGTAAAGCGTGGACAGCGCATAGGTGACGTCGAGGCAGGTCTCGGCTGTCCCGTGCATTCGAGCGTTTCGGGTAAAGTCATAAGAATAGACGAGCGAACCACCGCCACTGGCGCCAAGATACGCAATGTGGTTATAGAAAACGACGGAAAGATGGAGATTTCTCCCGACATCGTTCCGTTTGGAAAAAAGCTTGCCGATACCACCGCCGAGGAGATAATCGACATTGTGAGAAATGCCGGTATCTCGGGCATGGGCGGCGCTACCTTCCCCACATACGCCAAGATCAGTTCGGCGCTGGGTAAGGTAGATCACATAATCATAAACTGCGCCGAGTGCGAGCCGTTTATCACGGCAAACCCCCGACTGCTCCTCGAAAATCCGGACGCAGTGATCGGCGGACTCAAGATCCTCCTTAAGGCATTCTCCCTGAGAATCGGCGAGATCGCCATCGAGGACAATAAGTCGGACGCTATAAGAAAGCTTGAAGAACGGCTTGCGGACAGCGATCTCGTTGATATCCGTGTGCTCAAAACCAAATATCCGCAGGGCGACGAGCGTCAGATCATATACGCTATTACCGGCAAGGAGCTTCCCATGGGCAAGCTTCCCGCCGATGTAGGCTGCTGTATCTTCAACGCGGAGACCTGCGCGGCGATTTACAACGCATTCGTCAACGGAATGCCGCTTATAGAGCGCATCGTTACCGTGGACGGTGACTGCGTTAAAACGCCCAAGAACGTGCTGGTTCCCATCGGCACCTCCTACCGTGATCTCATCGCCTTCTGCGGCGGGCTTACAAAGGAGCCGAAAAAGATCGTTAACGGCGGCCCCATGATGGGCTTTGCACAGTGGGATATCGACAGCCCTGTTACCAAGGGAACCTCGGCGATACTTGTGCTGTCCGACGAGGTCGAGCATCACTACGAACAGCCCATCGCCTGCATCCACTGCGGACGCTGTGTGCGCGGCTGTCCTATGAGGCTTATGCCGAACTATCTTGCACTTTTTGCAATGCAGGATAAGCTGGATATGGCTGAGCAGTTTGATATCACAAGCTGTGTGGAATGCGGAAGCTGTTCCTACGTCTGCCCCGCGCATGTGCCGGTGTCGCAGTACATACGCGCCGCTAAGATCAAGGTCATCGAGCGCAGTCGTCTGGCGCAGTTCGCTCGCGAAAAAAGTCAAAAAAACAAGTAAAAGGAGGGAGCACATATGGCAAACGAAGAGAAAAACTTAACAAACGAAGTGACCGACGAAAAAACAGCTCCCGAAGCGGCAGGTAATGCCGACATGGATAAGCTCGTCCCCGAGCTTCTCACGGTAACCCCATCTCCGCACATCCGCGCTTACGACACCACCCGCACCGTCATGCTTGACGTGTGCATCGCGCTCCTGCCCGCAATCATCTGGGGCGTGTACATATTCGGCTTGCGCGCACTTTCAATTGTGCTGATTGCAACGATATTCGCGGTACTCGCTGAATTCGCCTGGGAAAAGCTGATGAAGAAGCCCGTGACGGTGCTGGATTTCTCCGCTGTCGTCACCGGTATGCTCATCGGTATGAATCTTCCTGTATCCGTGCCGCTGTGGATCCCCGCAATCGGCTCGATCTTCGCAATAATCGTAGTAAAACAGCTTTTCGGCGGACTTGGCAAAAACTTTGTCAATCCCGCACTGGCGGCTCGCGTATTCCTGTTTGCGTGGCCCGCACATCTTAACACCTACGTCGCACCTGAGACCAAGCTTTCTTCCATCGCAGTCTCCGTACCCGACGTTGTGGCAAGCGCAACACCGCTTTCGACTCTCAAACACGGCTCGCTCCCCGAAAGCTCACTGTTCAACGCAGTTCTCGGATTTGAGGGCGGCTGTATTGGTGAGGTTTCCGCCCTGCTTCTTTTCGCGGGCTTTGTATATCTCTTGGCCCGCCGTGTGATCTCCTGGCACATTCCCGTGACATTTATCGGAACGGTGTTTGTCCTGTCGTACATCTTCCCGCAGTGCGCTCCTACCCTTGATTTTGCGCTCTACGAGATCTTCTCGGGCGGTCTCTTCCTCGGTGCTGTCTTTATGGCAACCGACTATGTAACGTCCCCCATCACCACAAAGGGACGTGTTATCTACGGTATCGGATGCGGTGCGCTCACCGTATTCATCCGCTTCTTCGGCGGCTATCCCGAGGGTGTATCCTTCGCGATCCTCATTATGAACCTGTTTGTATGGTATCTGGATCGTTACACCAAACCAAAAAGATTCGGAGGTGCTAAGGTTGGAAAAGCAAAAAACTGATATAAAGACAGCGGAAAAGGCCGGCGATGTAAAGACCATCCTCGGCATCACATTGAAGCTGTTTATAATCAGCACCATCACCGCACTGCTTCTCTCCGGCGTAAATGCGCTGACGGCTGACAAGATCGCCGCTAACGCGCGCGCCGAGATGGAAGCCGCAATCGCAGAGATTTTTCCCGGCGATATCGAAAGCAAGCCCTACGAGATCGAGATTGCCGGAATTGATCAGCTCTACGTAGTCTCTGTGGGCGGCACCAATATCGGTTATGCGGCTCAGGCGGTACCGCTGGGCTTTGGCGGCAAAATGACCGTCATGGTCGGCGTTAACGCCGACGGCACCCTTGCAGGTGTCAAGCTGGTCTCTCACTCCGAAACTCCCGGTCTTGGAAGCCGTGTAGGTGACCCAGAGTATCTATCGCAGTATATCGGCAAGAATTCTGCGGCACTTGAAGGCGGCATCGACGTTATAACCGGCTCCACCATCTCCTCCGAGGCGATCCTGGAGGGTGTAAACAGCGCGCTTGCGGCACATGATACCGTATTCGCGGGGATCGGAGGCACCAAATGAGCAAGTATACAATGAAAAATGTTGGCTCACAATTTCTCGACGGTCTCTTTTACAAGAATCCAGTACTTATGCAGCTGCTCGGTATGTGCGCGACCCTTGCGGTTACCACGTCCGTTACAAATGCCATCGGCATGGGACTTTCCACCACCGCGGTGCTTATCTGCTCCAATATTTTCATATCACTTCTGCGCAAATTCATCCCGAAGCAGATAAGAATCGCATCCTATATAGTTATCATCTCAGGCTTTGTAACGGCAATACAGCTGCTCATTAAAGCTTATCTGCCCGATCTTGACAAATCTCTCGGACTGTTCATACCGCTTATAGTCGTAAACTGCATCATCCTTGCCCGCGCGGAATCCTTCGCATCCAAGAACCCCGTGCTTCCTTCCGCAGTAGACGGTCTTACCATGGGCCTCGGCTTTACCTTGGCACTGACGGTGCTTTCCGCGGTGCGCGAGCTCATCGGGGCGGGTACACTGCTCGGTATGCAGGTGATGCCCGACTTCTATGAGCCGGCGATCATCTTTATTCTACCCTCAGGCGCGTTCCTTACTCTCGGATGCCTTATCGCTCTGATGAATAAGGTCATAAACGCAAAGGTGGAGAAGGATAAGAAAAAAGCCCTTGAAGCGAAGCGTGCCGCAAAGGCGGAGCTTAAAAAAGCGGCAGAAACCGCGACTGAAGTCGAAGTAAAGGAGGAAAACTGACATGGATTATGTTGTTGAAATTCTTCTTTTAATGCTCGGCGCGGTGCTGGTGGAAAACTATATTTTCTCCAAATTCCTCGGCATCTGTCCCTTCCTCGGCGTATCGGAAAAGCCCGATACCGCACTGGGTATGGGCTTTGCGGTAGTATTCGTAATGACCCTTTCAAGTGCCGCTACCTGGGCAGTGTATCATCTGATACTCGTTCCGTTCGGCCTTGAATATCTTGAAACCATCGCGTTCATTCTTATTATTGCGTCTCTCGTACAGCTTATTGAAATGTTCCTGCGAAAGTTTGTTCCCGCGCTTTACGGTGCGCTCGGTATCTATCTGCCGCTGATCACCACAAACTGCGCGGTACTCGGCTCCGCACTTCTGAACATCCAGAACGGCTACAACTTCATTGAATCCTTGGCTTACGGATTTTCGTCGGCAGTGGGCTTCACACTGGCGATCGTCATTTTCGCCGGTGTTCGTGTCCGTATTTCCTTCGCTGAGCCGCCAAAGAGCTTCCGCGGTACTCCAATCGCACTTATCGCGGCGGGACTCATCGCCATGGCTTTCTCGGGCTTCTCCGGAATGAGCTTCTAAGGAGGGGACATAACTATGGAAAATTTACAGAATATTCTCTATGCTGCCATGTGGTTTGCAATTCTTGGCGGCGCTATGGGCGTACTCCTCGCGGTAGCCGCTAAGGTGTTTTATGTCAAAACCGACGAGCGCGTGGAGGAGATCTCCGAGCTGCTTCCCGGCGCTAACTGCGGCGGATGCGGATATGCGGGCTGTGCGGCGCTTGCGGAAGCAATCGCCAACGGCGAGGCTAAGACCTCCGCCTGTGTTGCGGGTGACGAGGAGCTTGCCGCAAAGATCGCATCCATTATGGGTGTGGCGGCGGAAAAGCCCGTGCGTATGCGCGCACAGGTAATGTGCTCCGGTACATCGGAGTTCGCCAAGAAGAAGTATCTCTACGAGGGCGCTGTCGACTGCTATACCGCATCAAAGCTTGGCGGTGGTGACAAGCTGTGCCCCAACGGCTGTATCGGTCTTGGTACCTGTGTAAAAGCGTGCGTATTCGATGCTATCAATGTAGTAAACGGCGTTGCGGTCGTTGACTACGAAAAGTGCCAGGCGTGCGGCAAATGCGTAACCGCGTGCCCGAAGCACATAATCAAGCTGATACCATACGATTCCACCCACTGGGTTGGCTGTATGTCGGTTGACAAGGGTGCCATTACACGCAAATACTGCGATGTGGGCTGCATCAGCTGCAAGCTTTGCGAAAAGACCTGCAAGCACGGCGCGGTCCATGTCAACGATTTCGTTGCTTCCATCGACTATGAAAAATGCGTTGAGTGCGGCGAGTGCGTTGAAAAGTGTCCGAGAAAGATCATCTGGTCGGACAAATCCCAGCGCGTCAGCATCACCATCAACCCCGATCACATCGAGGAAATCTGACAGAATACACCCGAGGTACCGTTTACGGTACCTCGTTGTGCCGTTTACGGTACCACGTTTTGTCGCAATTAAAGGAGCTTTGAGAATGATAAAGCTGTATCTCACCGCCTGCACAAAGGCAACCGAGCATGAGGTCGGTCACGCGCTTGCGGAATATGCACTGTTTGACGCATATAAAAAGCATAATACTTTGACGCACGATGAGCGTGGGAAACCGTATTTCGAGGGCGAAGCGGGCGTGTTTGTCAGCATCTCCCACTCAGGTGAACGCTGTCTTGCGGCGATATCGGATGGAGAGATCGGTGCGGATATCGAATATATAAAGGGTGACACCGCCCGGCTAATAAGGCTTGCAGAGCGCTATTTTTCGCCGTCCGAGGCGGAATATGTAAAAGCGGCACCAATGGAACGGTTCTATGAGATATGGTGTGCCAAGGAGAGTTATATCAAGTATACGGGCGAGGGCTTTTCCCGTCCCATGTCAACCTTTTCGGTGTATGATGTTGGTATGTGCTTCTCGCATTTCAATATGGACGGTTATGCCTTCTGCATCTGTGCGCCGGAGGCAGTCACTATGCCGCCAAGGCTTATCAAACTTTGATTTTCCCGTTTTCGGGAACATTCCGGGCGAATTACACGTCATATAAACAGCAAACCACAACAGGAGAAAACAATGCGGACTTTATATATAAAGCAGAACGACGCGGGTCAGCGGCTTGACAAATTTCTTTCCAAAGCTGTGAAGGCAATGCCCAAATCGCTTATGTACAAATGCATACGCACCAAAAAGATCAAGGTCAACCGCAAGCGCACCGAGATCGGATATATTTTATGCGAGGGCGACACGGTGGAAATGTTCGTATCGGAGGAGTTTTTTGCCGATACTGCCGCTGAGCAGGCATTCATGAAGCTGACGCCTCATCTTGATATCATCTACGAGGACGAGAATATCATGCTCCTTGAAAAAAAGCCGGGGCTGATCGTTCACTCGGACGATGAGGAGGAGGTAAACACTCTTATCGGTCACGTCAAGGCATATCTTTACCGCAAGGGGGAGTACAAGCCCGAGGACGAGCAATCCTTTGCTCCCGCGCTATGTAATCGCATTGACCGCAACACGGGCGGCATCGTTATCGCAGCCAAAAATGCCGAAGCCTTGCGAGTGATGAATGAAAAGATCAAAAATGACGAGCTGTCAAAATTCTACCTTGCCGCCATCCATGGTAATCCTAAGAAGAAATCCGATACACTAAAGGGATACCTCAAAAAGGATTCAAGTAATAACAGGGTGGACATCGTCACCACCCCGCGTGCGGGTTATAAGGAGATCATCACAAAATACCACGTGCTTGAAGAAAAGCATGACCTCTCGCTTGTGGAGGTGGAGTTGGTTACCGGTAGAACTCATCAAATCCGCGCTCACCTCTCGTCCATCGGTCATCCTTTGCTGGGGGACGGCAAATACGGCGTCAACCGCGATGACAAAAAAATCGGATACAAGTTCCAGGCACTTTACGCTTACCGTTTGGAGTTTAAATTCAAGGGGAAGGGAACTGTGCTCGATTATCTTGACGGGAAGGTCTTTTTTGCGGATCGCGAGAAGATCTGGTTTTTGAAGGAATTCAAATAATACCGCATTTATTTTTACATTTCTATGCGGCTCAGTTCATACTGATATGTTATGATACTGCAAGAATACAATCGAAAGGAGGGGCTTACAACGCAAAACGTACTTAATAGCATAAGAGGCGCTCTGCGGCGCTTTTCATACGCACCGATACGCTCCGCGCTACCTGTGCTTGCGATGCTTTCGCTCATACTGAATCTGTTGCTGGAAGTCCTCGGCCGAAGATCGATCCCCGAAGCCTTGCTGTATCTTTTTTCATCGCCCTTGCTTTTCTTTGCGAATGTGCTGATCATTCTGTTCACGCTTGCACTGTGCCTTCTGGCAAGGCGCAGGCTGACGGTTCTCCTTATCACAACCACTTTGTGGCTGGCTCTCGGTGTAACCAACTGTATCGTGCTCTCTTACCGTTCCTCGCCCCTTTCCGCCATTGATCTGCTGATCGTGAGATCTGCACTTGGTATGGCAACGGTATACTTTACGGTGATACAGCTTGTTTTGATAATTCTGCTAATTGCCGCATTTATTGCACTGCTCTTATATCTGTTTATAAAATCTCCGCGCTGTCGGGTGAGCTACAGAAAATCGATTCTTTCCGTGGCTGTAATCGGCATCGCAGCGTCTGCTGTATTTGCCCTCACAATACCGGCGGATGCCACCGGATATGAGTCGGGCGAGCTTGCGGATGCATATAACAGCTATGGATTCGCTTACTGCTTCACAAGGAGTCTGATATCACAGGGAGTGGAGCGCCCGGAGGATTACTCCCGGGAGAAGGCAGACGAGATCGCCGACGCTCTGAGGTCCGAGTCTGACACCCTGACGGCAGATACCGAGATAACGCCCGATGAAGTGAAGAAGCCGAATATTATTTTTGTACAGCTTGAGTCATTTTTCGATGTCAAGCACATAAACGGGCTTGAATTTTCGGAGGATCCCACACCAAATTTCACTGCCTTGAAGCAAAACGGCGTCTCAGGCTTTCTGCGTGTACCGCATGTGGGCGGAGGTACCGCGAATGTGGAATTTGAAGTGCTCACCGGAATGAATCTCGATCATTTCGGATTCGGCGAATATCCCTACACAACTGTGTTAAAGTCGCGCGCCTGCGAAAGCCTTGCCGCAAATTTGAAGTCTGTAGGTTATGCTGCTCACGCCATTCACAATCATATCGCCACCTTCTACGACAGGCATATCGTTTACGCAAGTCTGGGATTCGATACCTTCACGCCCGTAGAATTGATGCAGGATGTGACCCGTAATCCTCTCGGATGGGTAAAGGATGAAGTGCTGACCGCGGAGATTGTCTCTGCACTTGACTCTACCGCGGAATCTGATTTTGTATTTGCGGTCAGCGTTCAGGGGCATGGCAAGTATCCCGATAAACCGCTGGAAGCAGAACAGGATTATTTGGACGACGGATATTATTCGGACGATGAAGACTTTATTGAGGAAGACAGTAAAATAAAAATAAGCGGTATCGAAGATGAGAGTGTTTACAGCCAATATCGTTACTATGTGAATCAGATATACGAGATGGATGCTTTCATAGGTGAGCTGTGCGATGCTCTTGATAAGCGAGGCGAACCCTGTGTGGCGGTTTTTTACGGAGATCATCTCCCCGCTATACCGCTCACCGAGGATATGCTTGCAAACGGGGATGTGTACAAGACCGAATACGCGGTATGGAGCAATGTGGCGCTTGAAGGTGCTTGGGAAGCCTCGGATGTGAATAGCCTTGACCGTGAACTTGAGGCATATCTGCTTTCAGCATATATCCAACAGCTTTGCGGCATGAATGTGGGCGATATTACAATGCTCCATCAGTACGGTTTTGATACCGGCGAGGAATACGACAAGGTACTTCGTACTCTTGAATACGCCCAGCTTTATGATACCGACAAGGTGGAATACTATCCAGCCGAAATGACCTTCGGTACACGAGAAATCACGGTCGATTCGTATACGATGTCTGGGAATACGCTATATATAAAGGGCTGTGGCTTCAACGAATACAGCACCGTGAAGCTGGACGGTATACGGCGTGCGGCTGAGCTTATTGACGGGCACACCCTTATGGTGGAGAATGTGTTTTTTGCCATAGGTGAGCCGGAAGTGGTTCAGGTGGCAGACGATGGCACAGAGCTTGTTTATGCAAAAAAGAATATGCAGTAAATTATCGGTTAATATAGCACAGCAAAGTTTGTTTATCAAGGTCAGAGAATATAAAAATATTTGTACGTTTTAAACAAATAAATTTTCTTGATAGCTATTGACATTTCTCCGTAAATATGTTATAATGAATAGCCGCGTGATTTGTACGGTCTTTTAATTTGCGCCTAAATGCGCAAAACCGACATCAGCGAGTTCATGGCAATAGCCATTCAGAAAGTGAGGTGCTTTTCGTGTTTGCAGTTATCGTAACAGGCGGAAAGCAGTACAAGGTTAACGAAGGCGATGTTATCTTCATCGAGAAGCTCGATGTTGAAGCCGGAGAAAAGGTTACTTTTGACAAGGTGCTTGCTCTTTCCACCGACAGCAAGTTCACCGCAGGTGCTCCCTATGTAGAGGGCGCAAGCGTTGAAGCTACCGTTGTTAAGAACGGCAAGGGCCCCAAGATCCACATTCTCAAGTACAAGCCCAAGAAGGATTCCAAGAAGAAGATCGGTCACAGACAGCCTTACACCAAGGTTCAGATCGAAAAGATTGTTGGTTAATTCCAAATGACAAAGATAGTTTTTTATAAGTGGGATAACGTATTTTACGGCTTCAGCGAGCAGGGACACACCGGTTACGGTGAGTCGGGCGACGATGTTTTGTGCGCCGCGCTTTCGGCAATGACCATGCTTATAATCAACACCATTGAGGTTGCATATGCCTCGGATGTTAATTATACCATCGATGAAGAAACCACGGATATCAAGGTGATTGCACACGATGCCCTCAAGGATTTCTGTGAGGACGAGTGCAAGCGTTACGCGATATCGGGTCTTATCCAGGCTTATTACTACCAGATAAACGATATGCTTGAGGAATATTACGATTTCCTTGACGTTGACGTGGTAGAAGAACTTATCTGACTTGTATCAACCCGAATTTCTCAAATAAGATAACGGAGGTAAGTTAACATGTTAAAGCTCAGCTTACAGTTTTTCGCTCATAAGAAGGGCGTCGGCTCCACTAAGAACGGCCGCGACAGCGAAGCAAAGCGTCTTGGCGTTAAGAAGTCCGACGGTCAGGCTGTAAAGGCAGGCAATATCATCATCCGCCAGAGAGGTACTGCTGTACATCCCGGCAACAATGTCGGTCTCGGCAAGGATGACACCCTGTTTGCTCTCATTGACGGTACCGTCAAGTTCGAGCACATCGCAGGCGGCAAGAAGTCTGTCAGCGTTTACGGCGCGTGAGCCACGCACTCAGTAAGTACGATAAAAAAATTCCCGCACATTGTGCGGGAATTTTTTTGCTTAGCTTTCGATGTTTGTAAATGTTACTGCAACACTTTTGGGAAAATTGTAGCCGACCGGAGTGAGTTCCACAAACTCCACCTCTGTAAGGTTTGTGAAGTATCCGAAGGATGAGGCGTTGAAATCGCCTGAGTCAATTATCCAGGGATCAAGCAGCTCGGATTCATCCAGTATCCTGCAAAGGTAGTTGTACTCGCGCTCGGTGGTATACTCATCGAACACATAAAGTGAACCGTACTTTTCAAGCTCAGGGTGCATTGTGAGCATCTCGGCTTTTTCCTCGGAGGTAAGCTCCGGGTCGTCAATGGACTTTAAGCAGTAGTACGCATGGAAGCGTTCATGCTTCAGGGGCATCTCATCGGTGTCATCTGCGGAGTGCTTTTCGATCTCATATGCAAGATAGTTCTCATAGTAGTTCTTGCCTGCAAGTGCGGGTAATGGCGAGGTGAAGCGGCTGTCGCCGTTTACGGTAAATACAGCAACGGTCTTGTCCTCGGCAAGTGGACGCGTCTCGATTTTTAGCGATGTTATACCGTCCACCATTTCTGGAGTTATGTAGTCGTCCGCATCAAGGTCATAGTACGCACGGACCATAATATCCATTTGCGGGGTAAGCTTGATGGCGGAGCCAAGCGTGCGAGTGGTGATTCCAGAGCAGGAAGAGAGCACCAAGGTATTTGCAAGTGCCGCTGCGGTAACAAACAGTGCCGCAATTACGAGTACTGCGCGATTCCTTTTAAAGTTTTTCATATTTGCATATCTTCTTTTTAAAAAAGAGACTCCCGATGGCGGACTTACAAACAGCCCTCCGCCATACCCCTCGCGGCAGATAAGCCTGCAGCCCTCGGAGTAACGTTCTGCATAGTCAAGTATCGTTCCCATGTAAAGGGAGCTTACGCAGTTCCCGTATTCGGTGACCACACTGTAGTCACAGGATAGCTCGCAGTCCTCCAAAAACGCACGGCGTACACGGTACGCGGTGGGATTGAACCAGTGCACCGAGGTGGCAAAGAAGCAGAACAGCTTTCCGAGCATATCAAAGCGTCTGATGTGGGTCAGTTCGTGGGTGAGAACGCACTCAAGCGCGTCCACGCTCATGGAAAGACATCCTGGTTCAATGTAGAGCGTCGGGCGGAAAATACCGCTGACACAGGGCGAGGACAGCGAATCGACATCGAATATCCTGAGCCTCACTGTGCGGTGTATCTTCATCCTACGGCATTTTTCACGGAGCAAGGTGCAGACCCTCTCATCGGTGCATTCGGACGAGTTTGCTCGCATCAGCCGCTCGGCGTGTATATATTCGAGAACAACTCCCACAAACCCGAACATCGCGCCGGCAAGCCAGAAAACAAATAGTGCCGCTGAGACCTCGTCCGCATATTTTTCGCTTGATACAAGCATACGCCGAAGTTTCATAACGATTGGATTCTCGCTTGTTATTGGAGCTTTGTTGGGCGTCGCTATATCACTCCCCGGCGTTAAGTCCCCAAAGGTTACATACGGTGACTCCGCGGCAGAGCTGTCCCACACATCGCCCGCCTGCCTTGATACTATAAAAGGCTCGGCGAACTCGGTAAGATCCACCCTCAGCGGAAACACCGTTATTATAAGCAGGAGTATCCAGAACGGATACATTATACCCTCGCGTCCGCGAAGGAGTGTACTGCGGAATATAAACGCCGCTCCGCCGATAAGACTGAACATAAGAGTCAAAACAAGAAGGCTTAACATGAAGCTGAACATTGTGCAGCACCGCCTTTATTTACTATTGTTTTCAATCTCGCGGCGAAGCTCGGAGATGTCCTCTTCGCTGAGTATTCCGTCATTATAGAGTGCCGAGATAAGTCCCTTCGTGTTGTTTTTATAGACTGTCGCCACAAAATCTGCCGCCGCCTTGCGCTTGTATGCGGATTCGTCGGCGAGGACTATGGCGCAGTTGGCGCGTCCGTGCTTTTCAAGACGGATGAAGCCCTTGTTTTGCAGCCTTGTGATCAGCGTGAGTACCGTGGTGAGTGCAAGGTGTCCGATCTCTTCGGGATAAGCCGAAAGCAGTGCGCCTGCATGGATGTCCTTGACGCCTTGCTTGTCGAGATCCCAAATGAGCTGCATTATCTGTAATTCCGATTCGGGGAGCTTTGTGAAGTCTTTCTTGTTTCGATGTAACATAGTCTATCTCCGTTCCTTATAAGTCGCCACTTCCGGGATAAGGTGACCGACAGTGACGACTATGGTTATAGCTTACAGTTTTATTATACACTATAATTCTACATTTGTCAAGCGCATTTTGTAACAGCCCGAGCCGAAAGCGGGGAACTCTTAGACTTGCTTTCTTCACTTAAATGTGTTATAATTATATTATTAGCAAGGCTTATGCCAAGTAAAAATGCCCATGGGAGACTTGTATGTACGATTACGACCTGCTCTATAAAAAAGAATATTCGCTTGATGAATACATATTTCAGCTTCTTGAAAGCATGGCGGTGCCGTCGAAGCTGAAGGGCCATAAATATCTTATGATGGCAATACAAATTGCAGTTGAAGAACCGGAAACGGTATGTTCAGTTACAAAAAGCATATATCCACGCATAGCAAAAGCCTATTGCACCAGTGTCGATTGCGTTGAAAGCGCCATCCGTACAGCCATCACCAAGTGCTGGTTTTCGGGAGATGTTAAGCTGCAGTATGATATGTTCGGACATACTGTGCGATTCGAAAGCGGCAGACCTGGAGATGCGGAGTTTATAGCGACGCTTGCGGGACGGTTGAGCGCTGAGATGAGCCGTCGGATAAACGGTAGGGAACTGTAACTCCTCGTGCTCTCACCGATTAAAGTTATATACGGCACTTGCCGGCAAAAGGATGTCCTCAGAAGCTAAGCGGCTTTTGAGGGTATCCTTTTTTCATTGTCCTATCGTTTTTGTTGAATGCTAATTTTTTAGGTTACGCTTCCTGCGGCGGAGGTGGTGTAGGGAAACAGAGTGAGCGGATGATTCTCAAAAATGTGACTTTAATGCGGTATGCAGAGTTTTCGCGCTTATTCGACAAGTTGCTGTCAAAATTATCCAAATATTTCTGCCAAAGTTTGGAAGATTCGATATCAGAAAGGTATTGCAAAATTAGGAAATATATGGTAAAATATAGTAGCAATGGAAAATACCGCCGAATGATGCGGAAATACTTACTATTTGGGAGGATACAATGATTACGGAAAAACAAAGCAGACTTTTGGTGTGCGGCACCGACATCGAAAGAAGAAGGGAAATGTCGTCTTTACTTGAGCGGATCGGATTTGCGTCGGTGGACGAGGCACGGGATGCCCATGAAACAGAGCGATTGCTTTGCGAGCGGAGGTATTCGCTTGTGGTCTGCGACAGCACCATAGCGGGCGCGGAAGCCATGCAGCTTGCCTACAACGAAAGCCGCAGACAGGATCGCGGCATACGCTCCACGGTGTTTCTCTTTATCGGAGAGCATAATTACGAGGACGTTCTGCGGGAGGTCTGCCACATGACCGATACCCATTACCTTATCCGCCCGTTTACGGTGCCGGAGTTCTGCGACGCGGTGTTTGCTGCTCTGTCGGGCAGACGGGTGGGCGAAAACTCTGTGGGTGACAGATACAGAGGCACGGAGCGCGATATGTCGGCTTCCGGCACCGCCGGGGTACAGTCGGACGAGCCTCTTGAAATGCAGATCACGACGATCCTTCACAATCTGGGCATTCCCGCACACATTAAGGGCTTTACTTATCTGCGCTGTGCCATCGGCATGACCGTTGCCGATCCGGATATGATAAACTATGTGACAAAATCCCTTTATCCGGGCGTTGCGAAGATGTACAACACCACGACCTCCCGCGTGGAGCGCGCTATACGCCACGCCATCGAGGTGGCATGGGACAGAGGTGAGCTTGAAACCCTCAATCGCTATTTCGGCTACACCATCAGCCGTCAGCGCGGCAAGCCCACCAACAGCGAGTTTATCGCCATGATCTCAGACAAGCTGAGACTCGGCGTGGGTATGTGAGGGAATATAATAAAGGAAATCCGGAAGCCTTTATTTTGAGGCTTCCGGATCGTATTTTATTCGATTATCTCCTTCATTGCCTGCGGAATGGCTCTGACTGTATCGCCTGCGATAATGGAGACCTCGGGGATCTCGCGGGAGGCGATCTCGCCTGCAAGTCCAGCAATATACGCGCCTGCGGCGACTCCGAGCAGGAGCTCGTCATGGGTTACATAGCCGCAGATGCCGGCTAAGATGCCGCTTAATACATCCCCGCTTCCAGCGGTCGCCATGCCTGCACAGCCGCGGTCAACGAGGTAGACGGTCTTGCCGTCGGTGACGATGGTGGTGGAGCCCTTCAGAAGCAGGATCGCACCCGTAGCCTTTGCATATTCCTTTGCCGCTGTGATGAGGTCGTTACGGAAGACCTCGAATTTATCGCCGCAGAGACGCTCAAACTCCTTGGGATGAGGCGTCAGGATCAGGCGGCAGGAGGTGTTTTTGAACTTGGAACGATCCATAGAGGCAAGAACATTAAGCCCGTCCGCATCGATCACAAGGTTGCCGTTGTATTCGCGCAGGAGATATTCAAGCAGACGCTTTACCTCGTCGGAGCGTCCCATTCCCATACCGATCGCCGCCGATGCGGTGTGGCGCATCAGTTCTTTGGCGGTGGCGTAGGAAAAGCGGTAGTCGCCGTCGGTATCGTCGAGAGGGAATATTGTGGATTCCAGCACATAGGGAAGCATACCGCTTATAAGACTCCTCGGGACGGCTAATTTTGCAACTCCTGCGCCCGAGCGCAGTGCCGCAAGGGAGAGATTTGCAAGCTTTGCCGCGCCGCTGTAGCGGAGTGAGCCGCCGATCAGCGCCACATAGCCGTAGTCCCCCTTATTTGAGTCATGCGGGCGGTGGTCAAAGAGATGACAGATGTCCGCTTTTTCGATTAGATATGCGGGCTCGTCGAGCAGCTCGATGCCGATGTCGCAGTTGACCTTATCCTTTATCATATCCTTGGCGGCGTTTAAAAACAGTCCACTTTTGAAGGTGCCGATGGATACCGTCAGATCGGAGTGCACGCAGATCTTGCCGATTCCGCTGTCGCCGTCAAGCCCAGAGTTTATGTCGGCAGAGACGATGTATGCACCACTTTCGTTGATGCGTGTGATGGCGGTGCGGTACGGCTCCTCCACCTCGCCGCGAAAACCGGTGCCGAAGATGCAGTCCACCACCGTTGCGAAGCCTTCAAGACGAAGTTCTGTGAGTCCGACCCTGATATCGACACCCAGTGCGACGCATTTATCGTAGAAATATCGACTGACATCGGACACGCGATCGGAGAGCATAAATACGGTGCAGGGAATTCCTGCCTCAAAGAGCAGCTCCGCCACCGCAAAGCCGTCTCCGGCGTTGTTTCCCACACCGCAGACCACTGCTACCGGCGACTTCCACTCCACTGCTTCGAATATAGCCTTGCCTGCACGGGACATAAGCTCTCGAAACGATGCGGAATGCGCGGCGGTATACGCGTCGCTTTTTCTCATATTTTCTACCGAAGCGACCTTGATCATTTAATATTCCTCCATGGGATGTGTTTGTTGTTCCTGTAGTGTCATTATACTACAGAGTGCCGCAAAATGCAAGCTGTTTTGCCCTCGAGGTTTAATTTACTATGAATTTTTGTCGGAATTGCTTGCAATTGTCGGAGAATAATGGTATCATAATAGGTAGTGGATCAGTTTTATGATTGAGGGGAATTACCATGACAACACAAAAAAAACCAGAGCTTTTGTCACCGGCGGGGAATTTCGAAAAAATGAAGGCGGCGATCCTTTACGGAGCCGATGCGGTGTATCTTGCGGGAGACGATTTCGGTATGCGCGCCGCCGCTGATAATTTTTCGCTCGAGGAGCTTTATGAAGCTGTAAAGTACGCACACGAGCGTGGCGTACGCATAAATCTTACGCTCAACACAATGCCGCACACCGATGAGTATCCGAAGCTGACAGAATTCGTGAAAAGCCTGGCGGATGCGGATATAGATGCGGTCATTGCTGCAGACCTCGGAGTTATGGCACTGGTGCGGGAATACCTGCCCGACGTAGAACTGCACGTTTCCACCCAGCAAAGTACCGTTAGCGCCGCTGCCTGCCGTGAATGGCACAGACTAGGTGCCAAGCGTGTGGTGTTGGCACGTGAGCTGACGCTTGCGGAGATCCGTGAAATACGCGCGAATATTCCTGAGGAGCTGCAGCTTGAAGCGTTTATCCACGGCTCCATGTGCGTCTCCTACAGTGGACGCTGTCTGCTCTCACAGCATTTTGTGGGACGCGATGCCAACCGCGGTAAATGTGCTCAGCCATGCCGCTGGAATATGTCTTATGCACCCTCTACGGTGGTGCTTGACGAGGGCTGTGCGGAGTATGAGATCATCGAGGAAAAACGTCCCGACAACCGCGTGCCCGTTATCGAAAACGAGCGTGGAACCTTCTTTTTGTCCAGCAAGGATATGTGTATGATCGAGCATATTCCCGAGCTTATGGAAAGCGGTATCGACAGCTTCAAGATCGAGGGCAGAATGAAGAGCGAATACTATGCGGCGGTGGTGACCAACGTCTACCGAATGGCGATCGACCGCTATTTTGCCGATCCCGAGAATTACAAATATGATCCCGCATGGCTTAATGAACTTGAATCGGTAAGCCATCGTGAATACAATACGGGCTATTATTTCTCAAAGCCCATGGAGGATGCAAATTCGGCAAAGCAGCCAGGATACATGAAAGAAAAAGCATATCTCTGCCGTGTTACGGCATACGATAAAGAAAGCGGCGTTGCAACATTCGTACAGCGCAACAAGGTGTTCGCGCACTCGGATGTGGAGATTATCACTCCCGGCTCGGTGGGACTTGCGCTTCATCTTGGCGAACTTTACAATGATGCCGGCGAGGTGATCGAATCCGCACCGCATCCGTATATGGAGTTTTCTGCCAAGGTGCCGTTTGACGTGAAGGTCGGCGATATCGTAAGAGCAAAGTAAGGAGTCGAGATGGAATTTATCATTGAACTTATAAAAGCGCTTATATATGGCATAGTGGAGGGCATTACCGAGTGGCTTCCCGTATCCTCGACGGGGCATCTCATTCTGCTTGGGGAATTTTTGACGCTTGATAGTGTTTCGGATAAATTTATAAGTGTTTTCGAGGTAGTCATTCAGCTAGGTGCAATACTTGCAGTGGCGGTGGTGTTTTGGAAGAAGATCTGGCCGTTTTCAAAAAACGGTGAGATCTGTAAGGTCATCGACCGCAGTAAGTTTATGATGTGGTTGAAGATCATCGTTGCCTGTATGCCTGCGGCGGTGATCGGCGTGCTGTTTGACGATTACATAGACGCGCTTTTCTACAACGGGCTGACCGTGGGTATAATGCTGGTGGTGGTCGGTATCGCATTCATCATTGTCGAAAACCGTAACCGCAGGAAGGCGGCGAAGGTGACGGATATCGACACGCTCAGCTTCCGGCATGCTTTCGGTATCGGACTGTTTCAGCTTTTGGCGGCTGTGCTTCCCGGTACCTCGCGCTCGGGTGCGACCATTCTCGGCGGACTGATGCTGGGTGTTGACCGCACTACCTCGGCGGAATTCACCTTCTTCCTCGGCATCCCCGTAATGTTCGGCGCATCACTTCTGAAGCTTGTCAAGATCGGCTTTGCGTTTACTGCAGCGGAAGCGGCGGTTCTGGTTGTTGGAATGGTATCCGCGTTTGCGGTTTCTATGGTGTGCATCCGCTTTTTAATGGATTTCATCAAGCGCCACGATTTCAAGGTGTTCGGCTGGTACCGTATCATCCTCGGCGCGGTGATACTTCTGTATTTTGCGTTTAATTGAATACCGAAAATGCACTGCCGTAAATACTCGAATGTATTTGCGGCAGCCTTGTTTATTGCCTGATATCTGAAGAACTCCAGAAACAGCTTATAGCGATGTCAAAATACACATTAACCGATAAAATAGTACCTATAAAATTGTGCTAAACCGAAAATCTTTTGAGCTTGACGATAATTTCACAATTTCCTGTTGATAAAATTTCATAATTGTGGTAAAATATTTTTGATTGCGGAGATATATTGCTGCGATCATAATGGCTTTGTCAAATTTTTTATAGAGGTGATAATAAATGTACAACAAGAAATCAGTAGAAGATATCGCGGTTGCCGGTAAGAGAGTTCTCTGCCGCTGCGATTTCAACGTACCCGTTAAGAATGGCGTGATTACCGATGACAAGCGTATCGTCGGCGCTATGAAGACTATCAAGTATCTCGTAGACAACGGTGCAAAGGTTATCCTCTGCTCTCACATGGGCAGACCTCACAATGTTCTCGATGCTGAACTTAAGCTCGACAAGAAGGAAAAGAAGAAGATCGAAGCACTTCCCGCTGAGGAGCAGGAGGCTGCAAAGGCAGCTGCTCTCGAAAAGGGCAAGGGCGATATCACCAAGCTTTCTCTCAAGATCGTTGCTGACGATCTTATCAAAAAGGGTATCAACGTAACCCTCGCAAAGGACGTTGTAGGTCCCGACGCACAGGCAAAGGCTGCAGCTCTTAAGGACGGCGAAGTTCTTCTTCTCGAAAACGTTCGCTTCCATGCGGCTGAGGAAAAGAACGACCCCGAGTTCGCAAAGGCACTCGCAAGCCTCGCTGATATCTATGTAAACGATGCTTTCGGCACCGCTCACAGAGCACACGCTTCCACCGCAGGTGTTGCTGATTACCTTGACACCGCAGTTTGCGGTTACCTCATCCAGAAGGAGATCGAGGTTATGGGTAAGGCTCTTGAGGATCCGGTTCGTCCCTTCGTTGCTATTCTCGGCGGCGCAAAGGTTTCCGACAAGATCGGCGTTATCAACAATCTGCTTGAAAAGTGCGACACTATCGTTATAGGCGGCGGTATGGCATACACCTTCTTCAAGGCAATGGGTCTTCCGATCGGTACCTCCATCTGCGAGCATGATAAGCTCGACCTCGCAAAGGATCTTATGGCAAGAGCTGCAGAAAAGGGCGTAAACTTCCTCCTCCCCGTTGATAACATCATCGGTCGTGAGTACAAGGAAGACACCACCTTCATGCGCATCTACTCCGATTCCATTCCGGACGGCTGGATGGGTCTCGATATCGGTGACAAGACTCAGGAACTGTTTGAGAAGTCCCTTATCGGCGCAGGAACCGTTATCTGGAACGGTCCTATGGGCGTTTCCGAGTGGGAGAATTTCGCATCCGGTACCCGCTCTGTAGCAAAGGCTATTGCAGAGTCCGGCGCGATCTCCATCATCGGCGGCGGCGACTCCGCTGCGGCTGTTGAAACCCTTGGCTACGCTGACAAGATGACTCACGTTTCCACCGGCGGCGGCGCATCCCTTGAATTCCTTGAGGGTCTTGAGCTTCCCGGCATCGCGTGCCTCAACGAAAAGGAATAATTTTGGAAAAGTCATAGAATAAAATCTACGGTAGAGAGGGGCTTGCTCCTCCCGTACGTATTACCGAAAGGATAATAAAAAATGAACAAGGCTACAAGAAAGACAGTTATCGCAGGTAACTGGAAAATGAATATGACTCCCGATGCTACTACCGCTTTCATGAAGGAGCTGGCTCCCAAGGTGGCAGGCAAGGACGAGTGTGACATCGTACTCTGCGTTCCCGCTGTTGACATCGCGGCGGCTGTTGAAGCTACCAAGGGCACTAACATTAAGGTTGGCGCACAGAACGTACATTTCAAGGAGTCCGGTGCATATACCGGCGAGCTTTCCGCAGAGATGCTGGTGGCATCCGGCGTTAAGTATGTAGTTATCGGTCACTCCGAGCGCCGTCAGTATTTCGGCGAGACCGATCAGACCGTTAACCTCCGCACCCTTGCGGCAGTTAATGCAGGTCTTACCACTATCGTTTGCGTTGGTGAGACCCTTGAGCAGAGAGAGCTCGGATACACCGAGACCCTTCTCAAGTTCCAGACCAAGATGGCACTTACCAATGTAACCAAGGAACAGCTCAAGAACATCATCGTTGCTTACGAGCCTGTATGGGCTATCGGTACCGGTGTTACCGCTACTGCTGATCAGGCTGACGAGGGTAACGGCTATGTTCGCGCGGCTATCGCTGAGATGTTCGGTGCAGACGCGGCAGAGTCCGTTACCGTACAGTACGGCGGCTCCATGAACGACGGCAATGCGGCTGAGCTTCTTTCCAAGGTCAATGTTGACGGCGGTCTCATCGGCGGCGCGTCCCTTAAGACCGACAAGTTTACCGCTATCGTAGACGCGGCTCAGTAAGAAAAAATTCACTTATAGAAAAATACGGACTGACTTTACAAGAGTCGGTCCGTATTTTTGATAGTATGCAAAACGGATATCTGATTGTTGACACCACTGTGTTTTTATGTTATAATAATCGTATTGAACCCTCGCAAAAAGGAGCGAATCACTATGAATGATCGCATACTTGTAGCCATGAGCGGCGGAGTTGACAGCTCGGTCGCGGCTTATCTTATAAAATCCCGGGGACTGCCCGCTGTGGGCGTTACCTTAAAGCTGTTTTCAAATGATGACATAAACCTTGATACCGATAAGAGCTGCTGCTCGCTGTCCGATGTGGAGGACGCGCGCAGCGTGGCACTGCGTCTTGGAATGGAGCACCATGTGTTCAATTCCCGCGACAATTTCAAGGAAAAGGTCATCGACCGCTTTGTGTCGACCTACGAGGCGGGCGGTACACCCAACCCCTGTATCGACTGCAACCGCTTTATCAAGTGGCGTCAGCTTCTCACCCGCGCCGATCTGATGGAATGCTCTAAGATAGCAACAGGACACTATGCAAGGGTCGAGTATGATGCAGCGTCCGGACGGACACTCTTAAAGCGCGCCGCTGACCGCAGTAAGGATCAGACTTATGTTCTCTACGCGCTGACGCAGGATCAGCTTTCGCGGACTGTACTGCCGCTTGGCGGACTTTCGAAAAATGAAGTGCGTGATATCGCGGAGTCACAGGGATTTATCAACGCGAATAAGCCCGACAGCCAGGATATATGCTTTGTGCCGGACGGTGATTATGCAAGATTTATCCAGGAGTACTCGGGAAATATCCCCGCACCGGGCGATTTTATCGACGAGGACGGCAAGGTGGTCGGACGCCACAAGGGAATAATCCGCTATACCATAGGACAGCGCAAGGGACTTGGTGTATCCTTCGGCAGACCAATATTCGTCAGTGCCATAGATCCCGTTCGCAACACCGTAACACTTGCGGATGAACCGGCGCTGTTCTCCCGCGAACTGTCTGCCACCGACATCAATCTTATCGCGGTGGATAAAATCGATAAGCCGCTTCGGGTCACCGCCAAGGTGCGCTACAGCGCTCTGGAAGCGGCGGCGACCGTGGTGCAGACAGCCGAGGATGAGATACACGTGGAATTTGACGAGCCACAGCGCGCACTGACACGTGGGCAGGCAGTTGTGCTCTATTCGGATGAAGTGGTCATCGGTGGCGGCACCATACGCTGATCAGCCGATAAGATCGAGGATCACGTCATATAGGTGACAGGGATATACATTGTGGATGCATATAAGATTAAAAATGTGCTCTGCCAACTCTCGATCGCAGGTCACATCCTCTACCGTTTCGGATTCGCAGACGATTCCGTGAAGCAGGCTGAGGGTGAATGTGTAGGAGGTGCAGTGGTGCTCTTTTAGTGGCATCATTACAACCTCGCAGGAAAGTGCGGCGCTGCTACAGAGCTGCTTTGAGAAATAAAAGACGGATTCGATGTTTTGGGTCATAGCCGCAGATACCTCATGTAGAATTTGTATCCGCATACCGGTATGTAATTACACCTAAATAATACCATACTTTTCGGTGCCTGTAAAGCAAAATCGGCGGCGTGATTCGACATTCGAGGCGTTTAACACCAATTTTTGCTGAAAATATGTACAAGGTGACCGTCAAATGCGGTGCTTTCAATAGATAATACGTCGAAATGACGATAATGTGCGTAACAGTATTGCAAAATTGCCGTGGATTTGTTATAATATAAAGAGTATTTAAGTTGTGAGGTAACGGCTATGCTATATACGGTGATTTTAGACATGGACGGAGCCCTCGTCGATTATGGGAGAGCCTAAACGCATATGCGTTTGTCGGCAGAGGGATAATATGATGGCTCTCTGAATCAATAATAAATATAATTTTACGAAAGAGAAGGATCCAAGTCTGAAAAATGGGTCATTTTTCAGACATGGAAGTTTTGTGCCTTTCGCATCTCCGATGCGAATTTCCTGACGGAAACCGTCACAAAGCTTCGGAATAGTTAGAAAGGAATGGTTATAACAATGGGAGCACAACTTACTAAAAACGATAAGCGTACATCATACGTTGCGGAGCTGTCCGCAAAAAATATAGGCGAACGTGTCTGCCTTATGGGCTGGGTACAGCGTCAGCGTGACCTCGGCGGTCTTATTTTCGTTGACCTGCGCGACAGATCCGGTATCGTGCAGCTGGCATTTGACGACAACACCGACAAGGCGGTGTTCGATACCGCGTTTACTCTGCGCTCTGAGTTTTCTATCTGCGCCAAGGGCGTAGTCAGAGCACGCGGCGAGGGTGCACAAAATAAGAACATACCCACAGGTGAGATCGAGGTTGCGGTGGACGAATTAAAGGTATTCTCCACCTCCCAGACACCTCCCTTCGAGATCGTGGAGAACAGCGATGTTAAGCCCGAGCTTCGTCTGAAGCACCGCTATCTTGACCTGCGCCGTCCCGACCTTGCAAACAACATCATCGCACGCTCCAAGATCGCGAAGATCATGCGTGACTACTATGCGGAGAACGGCTTCCTTGAAATCGAGACTCCTTGCCTCATCAAGCCTACTCCCGAGGGCGCACGCGACTATCTTGTTCCCAGCCGCGTACATCCCGGCAAGTTCTACGCTCTGCCCCAGTCTCCTCAGCTCTACAAGCAGCTTCTCATGCTGTCGGGCTTTGATCGCTATATGCAGCTGGCGCGCTGCTTCCGTGACGAGGACCTCCGTGCTGACCGTCAGCCTGAGTTTACTCAGATCGACCTTGAAATGTCCTATGTAACCGAGGACGATGTTATGGAGATAAACGAGAAGTTTGTCGTCCGTCTTTGGAAGGAATTTCTCGGCGTTGATCTGCCTACCCCCTTCCTGCGCATGACCTACGCTGAGGCTATGGAGCGTTTCGGCTCCGATAAGCCCGATATGCGTTTTGGCTATGAGCTTCAGGATATTTCCGACGTCCTTGCAGGCTGTGGCTTCAAGGTGTTTGCTGACACTATCGCAAACGGCGGCTCGGTACGTGCTATCGTGATAGGCGGCGAGGCGGCTAAGTTCTCCCGCAAGGAGATCGACTCGCTCACCAATTTTGTCAAGTCTTACAAGGCAAAAGGCCTTGCATGGTACAAGAATTTAAACGGCGAGGTTTCCTCCTCCTATGCTAAGTTCCTCACAGACGAGGAAAATGCGGCTGTGCTTAATAAGCTCGGCGCAGGCGAGAACGATATCGTGTTCATCGTTGCCGACAAGAACAGCGTTGTGTACGATTCTCTCGGCGCACTCCGCTGTGAGATCGCAAAGCGTCTTGGTATTCTCCGCACCGATGATTACAAGTTCCTTTGGGTCACCGAGTTCCCGCAGTTTGAGTATGACGAGGACGACGGCAGATATTATGCGAAGCATCATCCCTTCACCATGCCTATGGAGGAGGATCTTGCAAAATATGCAAGTACCGATCCCGCGAAGATCCGTGCGAAGGCTTACGATATCGTGCTGAACGGTTACGAGCTGGGTGGCGGCTCCGTGCGTATTCACGACGCCCAGATCCAGTCCCAGATGTTCGATCTGCTGGGTCTTACCAAGGAAGAAGCAAACGAGAAGTTCGGCTTCCTTCTCGAAGCCTTCAAGTACGGCGTACCGCCTCATGCAGGTATGGCGTTTGGCTTTGACCGTCTGTGTATGCTTATACTGGGCCTTGACGATATCCGTGACGTTATCGCATTCCCGAAGGTACAGAATGCTTCCGAGCTGATGACCGGTGCTCCCGCGCTTCCCGATATGAAGGCGCTCGATGAGCTTTCAATTGCGGTTGTCAAGGAAGAAACCGAAGAATAAGAAAACAGGGATGCTTGAAAACAGGGCATCCCTGACTTTTTAGGAGTGTTATGAATATTACAAAACGAAACACTGCACTTGATATTACCCGCATAGTAGCTGCGTTTTCGGTGATCGGCGTGCATTTTTTCCTGAACAGCGGATATTACGGCACGCCTATGCTGGGCGGACGGATGTTACTTTTAACGGTACTGCGCACGGGATTTATGGTGTGCGTGCCGCTGTTTATCATGCTTACGGGCTATTTAATGTGCCGCAAGGAGTGGTCGACTAAATACTATCGCGGCATCGTCAAAACGCTTGTCATATACCTCTTGGCTTCTGCGGCTTGTATTATTTATAAAAATATCGTTCTGCATCAAGGAATATCGTTTTTGGGCATCGCGATGCATATACTGAATTATTCCGCGGCACCGTATGCGTGGTATATTGAGATGTATATTGGGCTGTTCTTACTCATACCGTTTCTTAACGCCATGTGGCGGGGACTGGATAGTCAAAAGGCGCGTGCGGCGCTGGTTATTACGCTGATCGCGCTCAGCTCGTTTCCGAGTGTGTTCAACATCTGGAATTTCGTTGTCGAGGGTTGGCTTAAAACTCCCTACCTATCCACCGAGTATGTAAAGATACTGCCGGAATGGTGGGTAATGATCTACCCGTTTTCCTATTATTTCCTTGGTGCGTATCTGAAGGAGTATCCGGTAAAGCTGAAAAAACGGTTAAATCTGCCGCTTATTGCGCTTTCGGTAATACTGTCAGGTGTGTTCAGCTATTATCGTAGCTGGGGCGGATATTTTGCGTGGGGAGCGTATACGGACTGGTTCGGACTGCCGACGCTTGTGATGACGGTGCTGGTTTTTGTGTTTCTTGCGCACCGTGACACCTCGTGCTTCCCGGTATGGTCAAAAAAACTGCTTGCATGGGTATCGGATGCGTGCCTTGGAGCATATCTTGTGTCGTACATATTCGATGACTTTTTGTATACGCGTCTTAACACGGCAGTTCCCGATATGTTGGACCGTGGGTATTATTTTGTTCCCGTTACACTTGCGGTGTTTTTGCTGTCTGTGCTGCTTTCGGTGGCGCTGAATCTTTTATACAGCGGAATCGCGAGGCTTGTGGAGACTGTCAGTGCAAAGGTAGTTTGCGGCAAGTCGGGTGAATAATGTATTTGTATATGTATATAATCTTTATGCCCATGTCTTGATTTGTTAATTATTTTATGGTATACTATAGTATACTGACCGTGAAAGGACGTGATATCATGGCGGATAATAAAAGCGGCACCAAGCTGGTCGCTCCAAATAAAAAGGCACGCCATGATTATTTCGTCATGGAGACCTACGAAGCGGGAATTGAGCTTTTCGGTACCGAGGTCAAGAGCATCAGACGCGGGCAGGTGAATCTGAAGGATTCGTACTGTTTCGTGGAAAAGGGCGAGCTGTTTGTGTCGGGTATGCATATAAGCCCGTACGAGCAGGGAAACATCTTCAACAAGGATCCCATGCGCATACGCAGACTGCTGATGCATAAGAAGGAAATAAACAAGCTGCTTGGTCTTGTGACTCAGCAAGGACTCACGCTTGTACCGCTGTCCATGTATTTCCGCGGCTCCCGTGTGAAGCTGGAGGTTGGACTTTGCAAGGGTAAGAAGCTGTACGACAAGCGTGACACCGAGGCAAAAAAGCAGGCAGGACGCGATATTGAACGCGCAATGAAGTCGCGTGGGCACGACGATTATTAAGGAGGACGTAAGCATGGAGTTTATGGAGCTTATTATAAACGCCGTTCCGTGCGTGCGTTCACCGACAGAACAGTAACACGTGAGGAAATCGACCGTATGCTGACAGCGGCGACAAGGGCACCCAGCGCCTGCAACCTGCAGTCCTGGCATTTCTATGCGGTGACCGACGGTACAGTGCGAGCAAAATTTGTGGAATTCTGCGCGCCCTGGGCAGCAACTGCTCCCGTGATTTTCGTTATATGCACAAATGATGAGGAGATCGTGGGACGTTTCGGACAGCGTGCAAAGATTTTCCCCATACAGGACACAGCGCTTGCGGCAGAAAATCTTCTTCTCGCGGCGGCTGACATGGGTCTTAACGGATGCTTCATGGGCGCGTTTGACCAAGACAAATGCCGTGCGCTTCTCGGAATTCCGGATAAGCACGAGATTGTTGCTATCATCCCGGTAGGTGAAGCAGTATCGGAAGCTCCGCTTCGCGATCGCAAGCCGGCATCTGATGTGGTAACATATATTTAAAAAATCGCCGCAAAAGCGGCGAAGATATGGGGGCGTAAAGGTTTCGACGGGGATTTTGACATACGGTAAGCGGGTAGAGACGCCTGATCTCTTTAAAATTGGCAATTTAAAATTAAACGCTAATAATACTGAATTAGCTGCTGCCTAAATGGCGGCTGTCCACCGGTTGAGTACTGCGGCTTCCGCTTGGGCATCATTTAGCAGTGAACGTGAGCAGCCCTTTCGCACTTGAAGCTGCCATGCACTAAAGCGCTACCTCCGTGCAAGCCTGCCTGTCGGCGTGCACGGTAGGGAATCTCAATAGATTGGCTGCACCCGGAGAAAGCTGTATTGATGAGTTTTCGGACAGGGGTTCGATTCCCCTCGCCTCCACCAATAAAACGAAAAGTGCCGTATTTACGGCACTTTTTCCATTTGCATAATATACAAACCCATGAATTTCCCATGATAATGAATGCGATTATTATTTAATAACGTTCAAAATACCGACCGCAAAGCTTTCTTCTCGCGGATAAAGATGGGCGTATGTGTCGAATGTTTCTTTGATATCTCTATGCCCGAGACGGCGGCATATTTCCATTATGTTTATGCGCTCGTTTATAAGTACGGTAGCGTGAGTGTGTCTAAAATCATGGATTCTGATATGTTTAAGTCCTGCTGCGGTTCTGTACTTTTCGTTATGCTTTTCTATTGTGGTATCGGGGAGAATTTTAACGGCACCGCAGACGTAATATTCGCCGTTGAAGCGTTCATCGTCCATTTGGCGTTTCTTATGTTCCTTTAGTATTTCTATCAGCGGCTCCGGGATAACCAGATCGCGGACAGAGGAAAATGTTTTAGGCTCTGTTTCAAGCGTTTTTCCCTTTACCTTTTGCGATACCGTTCTGCGAACCTCTATAACATCATCTTTAATGTGCTTCCAACGCAGGGCGTTTATCTCTCCCTTTCTCATACCGGTATAGAAGGCTATGGAGAAGAATACGAAATAAGCCCACTCGGAAAAGCGTCTTGATTCGGGGGCTGTTTCGGCGTACGTCCTTGCGGCTTGCTGAAACCGTAAATACTCTTCCGCCGTGTAGTAGTCCATATCATTTTTCTTGCCGAACTCCTTGCGCCGAAAATTACCTATCTTTTTGAGAGGGTTCTGCGGAATATAATCGAGCCTTACCGCATAATTAAGCAAAGCCGAAAGCTCTTTGAAATAATTTTGTTTCGTAGAATCTTTGAGAGGACGTTCTCCTATTTCGTTTTTCCACTTTTGAAGCACGCCGGCGGTGAGCTTATCGAGCTTTATGCCGCCGAGAATGGGAAGTACGGCGTATTCAAGATTACGGCGAGTTTTATCGTATGTGGTTTCCCTTGTTTCCTGCTTCTTTTGGATCATGTACTCATCGTAGAGCTGATTCACGGTCATACTCCGCGGTGTACCTGATTGAGTTACCTGCTTTTGGAGCGAGGCTTCAAGGTCCTTAGCCTCTGCCATGCCGTATGTGGTACGTTCTACTGTGCGGTATTTGCCGAGGATATCAGTGTAGTTGACAACGATACGGTACTGATTCCTGCCGTCTTTCTTTTTGCCTGTTGAGTATATTGGCATGGTGTACTCCTTTCTGAGATAGATTATCCCCGTCCATGATGGCGGGGATTTTTGTGTGTCTTGGCAAGTTACGGGCAAGTTAGGCGAACATTTTGTTGACGTCAACAAAATGTTACTTGTTTTTTACTACACCTTTAAGTATTTCATGATAAAATTCGGCGATTAGTTTAGCTTTGTTTGCATTATCTGTTTTAACATCACTATACGATGGAAATAGGTTGGTGTTGGAGGGCATTTTGGAGGGGTAATCTATAATATCGTTTTCAAGGGCTGCCATTGTTAACTTAAGTGCAATTTCCTCATCGGAAACAGCGCAAGATTGCTCAAGGGGGGCAGAAATTGGTGCAGTACAAGAAGTGAGTGTACATACAGTTGCACACAACAAGATGATAATAGTATTTTTTATATTCATGGTAAACTCCTCTCTACTTTTTACACTTTACCAATGCAGCCGCGGCTACTCTTTTGCGCTTTCTTGCAATCGGCGGCTTGTAGCGTTTAGCGTTATTTACAAAAACTTTTGAATAAGTAATATATACCGATTACCACAATTCCTATATCAGCAATTATTGATGCTTCTATGATTATATTTGTTACCAAAAATACTATGCCGAGCAGTGCAAGGGCTATTCCGTAAAGTCTATAGGTTAGTTGGGTGGCAGCATAGTCATGTATCAGTTTATCTATAATTAACTTGACCAAAACGCAAGCCGCAATAAAGGAAAGCACAATTACGGTCAATACAGCAGGTTGTGCTTTGCTTGCATAAAACCAATGAACGAACCATTTCAAAATAGGTATTTGCGATAGTAGTGCTGTTAATAAAGTGATAATTGTTACTGTTAAAAGGTAAACAGAAAAGAATGCAATAAGCGAAAGCATTGTGACACCTAAAGATGTAAATATGCGTTTAGCCACAATAAGTCACCTCTCAAAATAATATTCAACAGCCTTTCGCATAAAGTCCTCGGTCACATCGAAGTGCTCCGCGAGTTCCCATATGCCGATTTCGCCGTTGTATTCTTTAATTATCTTCCTTAACTCGTCTTCATCGATGAGTTTTTTTATTGCGTAATCATTCGCCTTGCGCTCGCAGTAGCCTCGGTTGTCTATTGGCGAGTAGAGGGAGTAGAACGCGCCTGTCATGCAATGACCGAGCTCATGTGCCAAGTGAACCCGTTCCTCGGCGCGGCTTTGCATTATACGATCATCTATACCAATGAACAAATTGCTATCAATATCAAGTGACATGGATTTTGATTCGGGCAGTTTTACACTACAATCAACAATTACGCCTGCTCGCTCGGCTTCAAGATATAATTTATCCGAGGTCATTTTTTCTCCTTTAGATATTTGGTCTTAACATAGTCAGCGAATTGCTTTACCTCGTCCCACATCTCGTCCGTCACTTCACCATCACCACCGAACAGCGCAACCTTGACGTCGCTGTAGTCGCCGCCGTTCCGTCCGAGGAGATAATCGGTAGTAACCCCGAAGTAGTCGGCGATCTTTACGAGCGCCTCGCTATTAGGTGTAGCACCATTTTTCCATTTAGTGCATATAGCGGTTGAGTATCCAACTGCTTTAGCTACTGCATTAGGTGTAGTTTTGTTAGATTGACACAACTCATAAAAAATTTCCCAAAACATAATACTCTCCAAAAATCTAACAAAAGTTAGAATGTGAAATTGTGCAGATATTACAATCTTACAAAAGTTTGACAAAAACGCTTGACAATCTAACTTGAGTAAGATATAATGTAACTACGGGTACACCGTTAAGACAAGTATACCACAAAAACCAAATGATGTCAATAGAGAGGGGTGAGAATGTGGATGTAGGAACTTTATGTTTTATAGGATTCTGCATGGAGTTGTTCGGTTGGGGCGGCATCGCGGCATCGATAATTATATGGTGGGTATGCCGTGACGAAGAAACAACGCCCCATGTAGCAAAAAGGCTGCTGACAGTAGGAGCGTTGTTATCGCTGATAGGTTATATGTTAGTGATAATAGGTGGTTAAATCAATCAAAAACGTTGAGTTTTCTGCAAAGCTTTGAAAGAAGCTCGTTTGCAGTATCGAAATCTTTGTCTTCAATACACTTGTCTATATCATCTATGTAGTGATGGAGAGACTTGCCCACATACAGCAATATCAAGTTTCGTGTGGGGAAAGATTGATAATACTGTGTACGACCATCAATAGCTAATCGGGTATATTCTACATATTCTTCTATAAGTTCAAGTCTACGCTTTGAATAGAGTTCTGATTGCAGTTGTTTTATTTGAGACCTGCGCTCTATACATTTTATGATAATCGGAACTACAACTAAACCAACAATATTACCGATAGTAGAGATTAACAGAATAGTATTGGATGATATGCCACCATCCGGTGTTAAATTGCAACACATAATAATACCTCCTTTCGGAGTGTAGTATACCACAAAAAAGAAATGATGTCAATAGAGAGGGAGGGCATGAAATGGATTTAGGCGAGAGTATCAAGCGGCGCAGGGCAGCGGCGAATATAACGCAGGCTGAGCTTGCGGAAAGCTTATCGGTAAGCCGTCCGATGATAGCGCAGATCGAAAGAGGGACGAAAGTTCCCAGCGCGTATCTGATACGGGATATTGCGCGGCTGTTCGGCTGCACGGTGGACGAGCTACTGTGCGACACAGCATCAGAGTGAGGGAGGTGTAACAAAGTGCCAGTAAGAATACCGCAAATATCAGATCACAAATTTGCAATCGAGCTTTTCTATAAGAACACCGAGCTTTCAACGGGTGACATCAGGGAGCTTTTCAAAAGCTCATCGGGTGTGCGCATCGGTGGTGAAAGGGCATTAAAGCTGAAAGCACTTGCAAGAAAAGCGCAGAGCGAAACCAAGACGCCGATATACGATCCGCAGAGGGTTAACACCGAGATCGCCTATAAGACATGGGGGATCGACATCCATCAGCTGGAAAGACGGTACAAGAAACTTCGGGAATATGCAGGAGGGACAGCGTAGATAATGAGCAAGTACGAGGAGCGCATTGAGCGTGGAACTTGCCGCAAGCTGGTAAAGCTGTGCGCGAAGAAATACACCCTGTCAGAGGCGGTGGCACGGTACGAAAAGGCGTATACACATTACCGCAAGCTCGTGAGCAGCGGCGACGGATCGTCAAGCTCTGGTGCACTTATAGCGGATACCGCGGCATATGTGAATGCCTTAGCACGGTACTGTGCGACACGAGGAGTATATTTAAAAGAGATACGATGAAAGGAGCAGTAACATGACACTACTTATATCAGTCCTATACATAACATGGTTCACACACCACTGCCTTATACGCTTCGCGCCGTGTTTTGCGGCGGCGTCGGGTGACGTGCCGTGCCACGATCCGCGCGTCAGACGTGCGAGTAAGGTGAGCCTTGCATTTATCGCAGGAGCAATCGTATATGCGGCAGCGTGGGCGATAGTGCTTGCGACGACAATAGCAGTGATGTACGGAGGGTAACATGGAATCGGAAACAGATGTAAAAACAGCAGAGACCCGCATGGCGCGGGATATGATGACAGAAAACGCCCAGCTCAGGCGAGTGATCGCCGAATATATGCGTCGGGACGTCGAGAGGGACAAGTTGTACTTTGCCGACATCGAGGTCCGTCGCGGTCGTAGGGTGGTGTTCATAGTATGAAGCCGTGGATGAGCAAGGCGCAGATGGAATCGCTTATGCGTGAAGCCCCGGACAAAGATATACAGCTCAGATACCTTGCCGAGATCAACGGTGTAAGCGTGCCGGTGATATGTCAAGTGCTTGAGATCGAATGCAAGCCCGGCTTTTCGTTGACTCCGCAGCTAAGGAGCCACGGATGGACGGAGGAGCAGCTCAGAACGGTGTTCAGCATGCGCATGAGAAAGTGCACCAGATCCGAGATCGCCGCTGTTGTAGGACACAGCGTTGCCGCTGTAGATCGTGTGTGCAGAGTCGTGACAAACGGATACTATGCACCGCTTCCGCGAAGAGAACGCAAAAAGAAAACCGCTCACGATGTTGGCGCATCATGAGCGGCAAAGTGGAATCTTTCGGTGGAAAGATTACCTATACGGTACCAATATTATATCATAAAGATTATATTTTTGCAAGTAGATTCGAGAAAAAAGTAACAAGAGAGGAAGTGGAGAGCGAATGGCATTACCAAAGGACGCGGTACTTACCATAGGTGGGTGTTTACCCGATGGTGCGAGGTACGTTACTCTGTGCATCAATCATCTTGTGTACGGTGTGTACAAGGCGTATGCGCAAAAGGGCGGTGCCTGCTACAAGCTGTACACGATGAAGGGGCACCGATACATGCCGCCTGCTCCCGTGGCTCCCTTTCTTGTCTCGGTGCACGATTTTGTGCCGGGGTATGAGTGTTATTGATAAGGAGACAAAAAACAAATATGAAACCACAATACATATTCCCGTCCATCCTGATAGTGCTTGACATTGGTGCGGCGGTGAGCTACGGGTTTGCGCGAGATCCGCGCATGGTAATTTATTGGATCGCCGCGGCGGTACTCAATGCGGCGGTTACGTTTAAGTGAGGTGACGGAATGAAAACGGTATTTGACATAATGGAGGAAAACGACTCCGCACGAAAGATGGCGGATTTTATGGTTAAGCAAAAGCAGCCGTACGAATTCAAAGTGCGCTATGCAGAGATAAGAGCGCACGAGTTTATAAAGATGTGTGACGAGCACGAGAAGAATTACCATGTATCGGTCGGTGGACTTGACAGCATAGTTCTTTTGCTGTTCCTGCGCTCCATCGGCATCGATTGCCCGGCTGTATCGGTGTCACACCTTGAGGACAGGAGCATACAGCAGGTGCACAAGCAGCTCGGCGTTATTCGTCTGCCGAGCGCAAAGCGACCGGACGGTACCACATGGAAACAGCCGCAGATCATTCGCGAGTTTGGATTCCCGGTGCTCTCCAAGGAGATAGCCGCAAAGATCGAGCTTCTGCAGAACGCTTCGGAGAAGAATGCGACTGTTCGGCACGCTATAATTACCGGCGAAACAGGAGCTTATGGCGGCAACCGCAAGGGCACGCGAATGAAACTTCCGCAAAAGTGGCTTAATCTTTTTGCGGGTTACGAAAACGAGAACGAGGGCGTCAACTATCAGATCGCGCCGTTCAAGGTATCGAGCAAGTGCTGTTACTACCTCAAAGAAAAAACCTGCGACGATTGGGCTAAGGAACATAACAGTGTCCCGTTCCTCGGGCTTATGGCATCGGAAGGCGGAAGGCGCGAGAAGTCGCTGAAAATGCACGGGTGTAATTATTGGGGCAAATCTACGATCAGATCGGCACCATTCGCTATCTTTGAACGGCAGGACCTCTTGCAATTGGCACTTGATCTTAATGCTCCCATACCGGAGATATATGGCACTATCGAGAGAGATAATGAGGGCAAGCTTTACACCACTGGAGCTCAGAGAACCGGATGCTCCATGTGTGGTTTTGGGATTCACCTTGAGAAGAGACCGCATCGATTTGATATGCTTCGCCGCCGCAATCCTCGCGAGTGGGATTTCTACATGAATCACCTTTGTAAGGATGAAAACGGCAACGACTACGGATGGGGTCTTGTCCTCGACTATGTAGGTGTAGGATGGCGTAATGAGCCTTTGGCATTCGAGCAGATGAGTATGGATTTTAGTGAGGTGACGGAATGAAAGCAATTTATAATACAATAGCGTTTTTGTTTTGCTTTTTGACTCTTGGATTTATAGATATAAATATCAAGTATTCTGACGATACCGAATTTAAGTGGACTGGTTGGATAAGCAGAATATTGAAAGGCGGTACAGACAATGACCAAAGAAAAGCAAATCAATGAGCTTCGCGACCTCATTATGGTAGGTTCGCGGTTGGACATAAACTCTGCAACGGCGTTTGCTGAAACGCTATATAGAAGAGGTTGGCGCAAGCAGAGCGAATGGATAAGCGTTGACGAGAGGTTGCCGCATGTGTCTGGTAAATATATATGCGGTGTAAAGGACAAGAAAGGAAATACATGGACCGTATCGGCTGATTGGAGCCTTGAAATGAAAACGTGGTTTGGTGAGTTTGGAGAAATTAAGAATATAGTCACACATTGGATGCCGCTTCCAGAACCGCCGAAGGCGAGAAAGGAAGATGAGGGGAAATGAAAATGCTTGAAAGTGTGCAAAAGGCATTAAAGCACTTGCACGGCAGTTTTATAAATCATAACAACGAAATTATCTTAATACCAAAATTCAATGTTTACACTTTGCTTGATGATGTGGAAACAGATGATGATTTTAAGGTCAAATTGTGTGAATGGTTTAGCCGTGATTGCTGTTGTGCATTGCGATATTCTCAAAACAAAAGGCTTGAAAGATATTATCAAGAAAATACCGACGCTTTTAACTTTATCTGCGGAACAAATTTCACAGTCGAGCAAATGGAATATATATATACATATCTCGGCAACGGAATAAAACACGAATTGGCAAAGAAATTTGTTAAAAGTGGATTTGATTTGTCCGTCATAACCGACCACCCAACCGAGAAAGGCGGCGCAGAGTGAGCAAATTGTTTATAGTTTTGTTGATGATATTCTGCCATATAGTAGACGATTATTATTTGCAGGGCTGGTTATCATCGGCGAAACAGAAGAAATATTGGCAAGAAAATGCACCCGAAAAGTTATATAAATACGATTATATATGGGCGTTGATTATGCACTCTTTTTCGTGGGCGTTTATGATAATGCTGCCAATTGCTTATAGTTTATCTTTCGATATATCTGCTTCGTTTTTGATCGCTTTTATTGTGAACGCGGTAATTCACGCCTTTACAGACGATTCGAAAGCAAACAAAAGAAAAATCAACCTTTGGCACGATCAAATTATACACATTTGCCAAATAGCAATTACGGCGGCTGTTTTCTTATAAGGAGGTGCGGAGTGATGACACTTAAAAAAGCTATAAAGCTACTCGAAGAAGAATATGAGAAAGCAAAGAAACTCAATTGGGTAAGGAAGCCTCTTGCTTACGCTTTGTATAAAGTTTGGAAAAGTGCGGACGAAATGAAAGGATGAACAACACAATGAAAACTAACAACAAACCCACCACCTGCGACCTCGAAACGGTCGTTACCGCGCAGATTACCATCATCGACAGAGATGTTGAGATAGACGAGGACTGCGACCTTATAGCATACGCTGAGAGCATAAAGGCCGGAGTTAAACGGTACTTCAAAAATCAGACCGACGATTGCGGGCTCGACGATGAGCAAATTAAGGTGCAGCTGTTTGTGCATGAGAAGCAGGGAGAGGGAGAGTAACCGATGAAGCTTAAGTCCATCGAATCAATATTGAAAGCGAAAAAATACATCGTTTTATGCGAAGCAGGAGAGGGACAGTGGATCGGCGACGGTGCCGCGCTTTATCCCATATACGGAATGCCGTATCTTACCAAAGAGAACATACTCGTCATGTGGGATATACCGGAGGACAAGCGTAATTCCTGGAGCTTCCGTGATGGGTATGAGTTGGAACCCCGTATGTTTGCCGATAACGACGATACGGAACAGCTTATCGAGCGTGGTATGTCTGCGATAAGCATAGGCGGAGCGGCGGCAGAACCGCTGAAAACCGAGCAGGGCGTGCTGTTCGTTAATCAGAAATATCTGCGTCCATTCGATGACCTTGAACACGGTTACACACTTTATGCAAGGCTTGACCGCACCGGAGCACCGTACATAGCAGTAAAAGAGGGATACGCCCTAGTCGGCATCATAATGCCGATGCGGATCGTTGGCAGAGACTTTATATCAGATCTCGAAGAGCTTCTCTCCCTGTCACGTCTTGCGCTTGAGAACAACTATGCAGTAAAGCCCAATTATGAATGACATACAGTTTACCGGCTTTGTTGATGCCGAGTGTGAGCTGCCGTGCGAGGACGGTACATATGAAGTGATCGCGCTTGTGTTGCGAGACGGACATATCACAAGCGGTATTACCGAAGCTTACTATAACAGCGATACGGGTGAGTTTGAGCATATTCCCGGCGTGGCGGACAAGCCTGCGTGGCGATATCCCAAGCCGGACCGCGATGACCTTGCCGAGTTCCGGTCGCGGTCGCGGTACAATTACCCGGATATCATCTATTGCGGCTCGTCAGCAGTGATCTCCGCCACGGCTGATATGGAATAATCAGAAAGGAATACATAATGGCAAATTTCAACTTTAATAAGGTCATACTTGGCGGCAGACTTTGTGCAAAGCCTGAGCTGAAGCAGACGAAAAGCGGCACCATAGTGACGGATATAACCGTAGCGGTGAACCGCAGATACAGCGGCAAGGATGAAACCGGACAAGCTGCACAGCCCCAGGCGGATTTTATCCGCGTGATCCTGTGGCGGGAGCGTGCGGAGTTTGTGTGCAAGTATTATGACAAAGGCTCGTCCATCTGTATTGTTGGCTCTATGCAGACCCGTACATGGACGGATCAGCAGGGAAACAAGCAGTACGCGACAGAGGTCGTGGCGGACGAGGTGCATTTTGTTGATGCCAAGGGAGAGGGCGGCAGAGGCGCCCCGCTTCCTACAGACGCAGATGCGCCGCCGGCGCGCGGTACGGGGACAAGCACCGCACCAGTGCCGCAGTTCGAGACCCTGTCGGATGATGAAGAATTACCGTTTTAAAAAATAAGGAGTTACAAACATGAAATGGACCAAGGACAAGCTCGATTTATTCTTTGCTATGAAAGAGGAAGGCTGCAGCATAGAAGAAATCTGTAATGCGCTTGGATGCGAAAGACAAGCAATTTATGATAAGACCAAAAGTCTAATGCAGATGAACGGCGGCAGAATGCCGAAGTATAAAGGCAAGGCGAAGAATTCCGTGGGAGCATCCGAAAGTAATGACAAAAGTAATGACAAAGGAGACAAGGCTATGAGTAAATATCCCGAAAAGACAGCAAAGGCAGATGCCGCCGAGGTATGGCGTATGTTCGATGAGGGTAAGACACGCAAGGAAATAGCCGAGCATTTTGGCGTATCGCTTCAGACCATATGCAATCGTATCACGGCTGGCAGACCGAAGACTGTCGCGGCGGATGCAGAGCGTGAGTGCAAGTTTAAAGAGACCGAGGACAGCGCCTCTACAGGGGCGAAAACGGAAGCGGTTGAAATCGTTCCGGAAACAGTCGAGAGCATTCCCGAAACAACTGAAGATATTACTAAAACAACTGAAGATATTACTGAAATTTCAGAACCGGATAAACGACCTGCCGCAAAGCCCGACCTTTTGAAGCTTGCCATTCGCGCGGCATCCATGGCAACATCGGCGGGTTTCGTAGCCGATCACATGGTGCTTGACGGTCAGGATGGCCGCGATTTTATACGAGTATCTGGCAAAGGTGCGGACGGCATGATCTACGAGATTGAGTTCTCGGCGACTCATCCTATGTATTTCTGCACTTGATTATACATCCCCCATGAGTGGTATGACATAGCTTTATATATAATATACCCGATCATATCAGAGGCACCGCCTCTGATTCGGGCTTGTAATGGGTATTAACAAGTCGGGGTAATTCTTTTATAATTGCTTGTATGTATGTTTGTTTACATACCATCGACACAGCTTCAAAAGTGTTCTACGGTATAGAACACAAAAAAAGCCCGACCGAAACAGCGAAGCGAATTTCGGGAGGGCGATGAGGAAAGAACAGCACATGGAAGTGCAGGAGGAAGTAAAGCATGGCAGCGTTTGTCAGAGAAAATCAAATAGTACGCCGGGACACGAAGGGCGAGCAGATGAAGGACATCGAGCTTTGCGTCATGACAGAGGGGCGAAAGGCATACTATTCCTCCTCCCGCCGCCGTGTGCGTAGAGCCCTTACTGCGCCGAAGCAAGCCGCGCTTAACGACAAGTACGCCTGGTTATACCTCGGCAGGCTAATCAACATGAATTTCGGCAAGGGCGATTACCATCTTTCACTGACATACGATGACAAGCATCTTCCCGACTCGGCCGAGAATGCAAAGAAAGACTTCGAGCGCTTTATCGGCAAGGTTAAGAAGCTGTACAATGAGCGCGGCATAAAGCTCCGGTACATCATGGTCATGTCATACTCATCGGATAAGAGCGGTGAGCCTGTCCGCCTGCATATGCACGTCATCATGACCGGCGGTATTGACAGAACAGAAATAGAGCTTCTGTGGCGAGCGCCCGACAAGTCCGGCAGATGCCGCAAGGATGCCACCGAAGCCGAAAAGGCGGCGCGACTTGGCGCACCGCTGGGGTTTGCTGACTGTGACCGCCTGCAGGTACAGGACGGGCTTGGCGGACTCTGTGCATACCTTGCAAAACAGCCGCGAGAGGGGATCGCGCGCCGTTGGTATGCCTCGGTAGGGCTTCGCAAGCCTTATACATATGCACCTAACGATGACAAGTACGATTTTTCCGACCTCAAGCATATCGCGGAGCGTAATGCGGATACGGTAGATGTGGCGTATTGGGAGCGCAAGTATCCCGGATGGACGGTATGCGATCCCCACGAGTATGCGTACTCCTGTGTAAACAGCGAATTTTCGGGGCTGTCAATCCTATGCAAGCTCCGTCGGCTGACGGATGAGGAGCTGCGGGAGCGGAAGCGTGAGAATCGAAAGAGAAGGGAGCGTGAGAGGTCAGATGGCGGCAAGTCTTTATCGTGATTATGAGACGGAAGATGAAGCGCAAGCGGCAGTGTTTCAGTGGGCAGAGTATGCCATAGCGGCATATCCGTGCCTAAAGCTCCTGCACCACATCCCAAACGAGGGCAAGCGCAGCGCTTCATACGGCGCGAGGCTCAAGCGGCTTGGCATGAAGCGGGGTGTATCGGATATCTGCCTTCCCGTTGCCCGCGGCGGATACCACGGTTTATACATAGAGCTTAAAGTCGCAGGCGGCAAGCCCACAAGCGAACAGAAAGACTTTTTGCGCTCGGTGAACATCGAGGGCTTTCTTGGCGTGCTCTGCTACGGATCCCGTGAGGCGATCACCCTTATCGAGCGGTATGTGAAGGGGGAGGAGCGGGTATGAAGTCGAGGAAAAAATTCCACGTCTTAAGTATCGAGGGGATATCCGAGGCAAAACAAGGGCTTATCTTCTACATCTGCCGCAATCTTGAACTGCTTTCACCCGACAAGCAACGTGTCATTAACAATCTGTTTACCCGTGTAGGTGGTGAGCATGCCGCCGCTCTGCGTCGATTCGTTACGACCGAAACCTCCGCGCAGCGCATATGCACTGAATACTATATCGGCTCGGTCAACACTCTGTGCAGTCTCAGGCGACAATTCTATATCGAATTTCCACTTGACGAGATAATGCGAAAATAGAATCGGCAAAGTCGAATCGGCAAGGCGCGTGTACGCTCCCGTGCGTGCACGTGCATGCGCGGGGAAAATCGAATAAAACCGTAATAAACGCACTTCATGTGTTATGCGACTTGGCATAAATGCACGGTGTGCGTTTTTTGGCGTTATTTGGCGGCATTTTCGAGTGTAAAAAAATTTTTCAGTTTTGTAAAAGTTAGTACGTATGACCCACCAACTTTTGATATAATACAGACAAAGAGAGGAGGGAGGACATGGCAAATTCACGGAAATACACATCCGTAAAGAAGTTCGCGGCGGCTGTAGAAAAGTATCTGCGTTCTATCCGCACAAGAAGCGTAGTTTATGAAGTGGATTCTCACGGAAACTATGAGCGCGACAAAGCCGGAAACAAGGTGCCGGCGAAAGACATAGACGGCAATCCGATGTATGTTGAGACCTATGTCGTTCCTCCCGAACTTCACGATATAGCAGATGCAGTGGGTATGTGTTACGACACATGGCTCAAATATGCTTCCGGTGAATACGGCGAGGGATACGCCGAGGTTTGTGCCGCAGCTAAGGAGATCTGTCTACGTTGGACCCTTCGCGAGATGCATACCCGCACAAAGGGTGTTGATGCCATGAAGTGGGTATTGCAGGTCAATTACGGTATGCGTGAGACCAAGGAAGTTGAGCTTGGTGCGGCGACACGAAAGACGCTTGAAGTATCGAGCCTCACCATGGAGGAGAAGCTTGCAAGGCTTTCTTCCATGCCTGAGCTGCTTTCGCAAATATATGATGCCGGAGAAGAATCAGCCACATCAGAAGGAGAACAGACCGATGAAAAAGGTATGAGTGATGATACGGACGGCGATGACGATTGAGCAGGGTTAAAACAAGCATTCCGCCAAGGCAGATAGACGATGCGGTATATCTTGCTGATTGGTTTGCAAAGCTTTGCGAATCAAACAATAAGACATTCATGCCGCTGTTCTTTGATGAACACCGATATTTGGTACTCAAGGGCGGCGGTGGTTCGGGCAAGTCGGTATTTGCGGCGCGCAAACTGCTTGAGAGGGCATCTTGTGAGCCGGGACACCGGTTCCTTGTATGCCGCAAGGTGGCAAGGACGCTCCGTGAATCCTGCTTCAAGCTCATATGCGCACAGCTGATACAGTTTTACCCCGCAGGAATTGCCCGTATTTACACGGGTGATATGCGCGTTGTATTTGCAAACGGCTCTGAGATCATTTTTGCGGGACTTGACGACGTTGAGAAGCTCAAATCAATATACGAAATCACAGACGTTTGGGTGGAGGAAGCAACAGAGATCACCTATGACGATTTTTCACAGTTAAAGATCCGTATGCGCGGTAAGTCGGCGTACTACCGCCAGATGATTCTCACCTTTAACCCGATAAGCATAACTCATTGGCTCAAGAAGGAGTTTTTTGACAAGAAAAGCTCCAAGGTACGCACACATGAATCCACCTACAAGGACAACCGTTTTCTGTCAAAAGAGGACCGCGAGACACTTGAAGATTTCAAGGAGTCAAACGAGTATTTCTACAATGTCTATTGCCTCGGTATGTGGGGCGTTACGGGCAAGTCGGTATTCGCGGCAAAGATCCTCACGGCACGTTATCAGAATTTACCGAAACCGTTCTGTTACGGCTTCTTTGAGATTGAGTATGCCGCCGAGCAGATTGCCGCATATCACTTTAAACAGAGTTATGACAAGTATGCGGAAGGGCTTATCAAGGTCTTTAAGATGCCAATATCCGGCGTTCCTTACGTTATCGGCGCGGACACAGCCGGAGAGGGCTCAGACCGCTTTGTTGCGCAAACACTTGACAACCGCACCGGAGAGCAGGTTTGCATCTTCCGCCGCTCGACGGATGAGGACATATTTGCCCATCAGCTGTATTGCCTTGGAAGGTGGTACAATGATGCACTTCTTGCGGTGGAGACAAACTTCTCCACATACGTTGTACGCGAGCTTCAGCGGCTTAACTATCCGAATCAGTATGTGCGTGAGCGCATGGATGATTATACGCACTCCCTCGAGCGCTCCTACGGCTTTCGCACCGACACCAAGACGCGACCTGTTCTTATAGCGGGACTTGTACGTGTTGTGCGAGAAAACCCAGAGCTTATATGTGATGACACCACAATCGAGGAGATGCTCACCTTTGTGCACGACGAGAAAACCTACAAGCCCCAAGCAGAGCCGGGCGCGCACGATGACTGTGTGATCTCCCTTGGTATCGCTCACATGATACGTCCCAAGCAGGATGTTATCGGTACAGCACCCGAGGAGAAACGTGTCAAGTGGCACAAATCGCAGTATGAAGATTATGAAAACGCTTCCGATGAGGAGCGTGCAATGCTTATAAAAAAGTGGGGGCTTCCCGAAGGACTGTAAACCTGTAAAGGAGAGTTTATGGAAAAGACAAACAATAAAGCCAAACTTGAAATGTGGCAGAGACGGCTTCGTGCCGCAGAGGATGCCTACAGCGGCGAGCTTGCGCTTATGGATACCCGTGAGAGGGCATACAAGGGAACAGTGGAGTATTCAAGGCTTGTGGAAAATGAATCCGTCAAAGCTGAGGATATAAAGCATATACGAAATGTTATCGGAGAGCTTATCGAGGCACAGGTTGACTGCACCGTATGTCAGCCCAAGGTCACGGCGCTTCGTCCGGAGGATGAACAGCTCGCGAAGCTTGCGGAGGATGATATACGCTGTGAGATAGAAAGACTGCAGATAAAGCAGCTTAATGACCTCTGCGAGCGTATCACGCCGATCCAGGGCGGTGTTCTTTATCTTGTGGAGTGGGATAATTCAAAACGCACACACACAACTGTAGGTGAAGTCAAAATAACACCGCTGCATCCGAAGCAGGTGATACCGCAGGACGGTGTATATACGAGTATCGAGGACATGGACTACATATTCGTGAAGCTTCCGCAGACAAGAGAATACATCCGTCGCAAATACGGCATCGACATTGACAGCGAGGATCTTCACGAGGAGGAGCCGGAAATCAGAAGCGCTGACGGTGATGAGTGCGCGGATGACCTTTGCACTCAATACCTTGCCTACTACCGCAATGACAGCGGCTCAATCGGTCTCTTTTCGTGGGTGTTCAACACCGTGATCTGCGACTATGAGGAGTACCAGGCAAGAAAAGAGCGCAGATGCACAGTGTGCCATGAACCCGAACCGCCCGAGGACGAGCAGGGCGGCAGAGTATGCCCGAGGTGCGGCGGTACCGAGTTTACTCACGAGGACAGCGAGTATGAGATAATCACTGAAAACGTAAATACGGCATCGGGTGTGATTGAGGCTTCTCCCGCAAACCCTGTCAGGGTACGGTATTACAAGCCGAATGAGTATCCTATCAAGCTTCGCCGCAATGTATCGCAGTACGGCAAATTCCTCGGTGGCTCAGATATTGACATGATCTACTCACAGCAGCAGACCATAAATCGTGTGGAAAAGGCGATAATCGACAAGCTCCTTGACGGCGGCTCCATTATCACTCTTCCTCCGAAAACAAATATCAAGACCGATAACAAGCACTCAAACCGCATACACCTGAAGAACATTGAGGACAAGCAGTATTTCGGAAGCTACAATTTTACCGGGAACATAAATCCGGATTTAAACTATCTCGCCCAGAATTACGAGGAGATGCGTCAGGCTATCGGTATAACCGACAGCTTCCAGGGGCGCAAGGATGCCACCGCAACCTCCGCTGTAGCAAAGCAGTTTGCCGCAAAGCAGTCCGCCGGACGTCTTGAATCAAAGCGCGAGATGAAAAGCGCGGCATGGGGAGAGATATTCAAAACCATATTCAAGTTCAGACTCGCCTACACCGACGAGGCGCGGGATGTCCGTGCAATGGATGAGATGGGTAAGCCTGTTTATGAGAAGTTTGACCGCCGTATGTTCATAAAGCGAGATGCGGCAGGCGAGTATTACTACAGTGACGATTTTCTGTTTTCTGTTGATGCCTCGGCTTCTCTTGCATCAAACCGTGAGGCGATGTGGCAGGAGACCCGCATGAATCTTCAGACAGGTGCATTCGGTGATCCCTCGTCTATCGAGACCATCATTCTGTTTTGGTCGAAGATGGAAACACTTCACTATCCCGGTGCGGCTGAGACCAAGCGTGTGCTTGAGAACAAACTGCGTGAAGCACAGGCGCAGGCACAGGCGCAGGCCGAGCAGGCTCAAATCAAACAGGCGGCAGAAGCCGAGAGGGCGGCGGCAGATGCCGAGCGTCAGGCGCAGGAAGCCGAGAGGGCATCCGCCGAGAAGCAGCGTGCTTCCGATGAAGCGGAGATGCGGCGCATAGATGATATGGCACGCAAGGATGCAATGCGCGATGCTATCGAGATGCGAAAGGCAGCACAGGCGGCAAGATAGGGTGCGCTGCAAATATAATACTGTTAACGATTTATCCCCATGAAAGGAGGTGTATGTTATGGCAAAGACCAACGCACTTGTAGGCAAGATCAGCGGTTCCGGTGTACAGAACATCAAGGCTCCCGTGGATCAGAACAAGAAGACCGGTAAGTCCTCGGTCAAGCGCGGCAATGACCTGCGCACAAAGGGCAAGTAAGCCATAACGCTTACACATTCGCCGAGTGCGGGGCGTATACCGCACCTTAAAAAAGAATTCGCCGCGCGGGGCGTAAGCCGCAGGAGGTACACCATGTACGAAAACAACGATAATATCGACTATGCCGAGGTTTTCGGTGAGGATATAGCAGGAATGACCGAGGCAGACGATACATCGGTCGGCGAAAACAGTACTGCAGAGGCAGAAGCCGAAGCGGACGCGGATGAGAGCGCCGACTCATCCGAAAATGACGGCAGCACAGAGACAGTGTCCAATAATGACGAAAAAACGCCTGCGCAGGAGAATGACACTCATGCGAGAGGCACACAGTCGGCTGAGGACAATTCCCGATTTGCCGCCGCAAGACGTGAAGCGGAGCGTCAGCGTGACGAGGCTGTAAACGAGGCCAATACACGTCACGAGAGGGAGCTTTCGGAGGTGTTTGCGGCTGTTGGCCTTGTAAACCCTTACACCGGAAAGCCTGTTACAAACATGGCGGAGCTTGCGGAATATAACAAAGCCAAGGGCGACCAGCACAAGAAGTCCTTTATGGAAAAAAACGGCATGACGGAGGCGGAGTACGAGGAGTTTACCTCCAAGCTTCCCGAGGTTGCCGCCGCAAGACGTGCCAAAGCCCAAGCGGAAGCCGCAGAGGCACAGGCGAGATCCGAAAGAACCAAGAGCATAGTTGATGCCGAGATCGGCATCATCGGAAAACTGAATCCCGACATAAAGAGCGTGGACGATCTTGTCGCCCATGAGTCTTATGAGAAAATGCTCCCGTATGTAAAGCGCGGATATTCGATTTCCGATGCTTACAAGATCGCAAACTATGACAAGCTGACAGGAGCTGCTTCCGCATCAGCGCGTCAGCAGGTATTAAATGCACAATCCGGAAAGGCACATCTCACACAGAGCGAGAGCCGCGGCAGCGGCATCGAATCTGTTCCTGCAGAGGTCAGGGCGCAGTACCGTGACTTCAATCCCGAAATGTCGGATGCAGAAATTGCCAAGGAATGGGCGAAATATCAGAAGCAGACCAAAAACAAATAACAGAAAAGGAGTAACCACATGAACGGTTTCTACATTCACACCGTGGAGGGCGGTCACATTCCCTCTTTTGAACATCTTCCTGCCGACGGTCTTACCCCCGAGGTAGGTATGGCACTTGTGCTTTCCGCAGGCAAGCTTACAAAGGCTGCCGGCACGCAGAGCCCCACGCACATCTGTATGTGCAAGAAGGACGCGGCCTGTGCAGGCGGCGAGCTTATTCCCGTCGTAGCTGTAACAGACGGCATTACCTTCGCTGTTCCCGCATCTGTTGCAAACACTGTTGCAGTAGGCAACAAGGTGACCATCAGCACCGACGGTCTCAACGTAACTGCCACCACCGAGGGCGGTGTAGCAACTATCGTCGGCAAGGACGGTACTGCGGCAGGCGACATTCAGTATGTCAAGTTTATTTAAGTAACCAAAGAAAGGAAAAGGTGAAATTACAATGGCAGGCATTACATTTTCTTTCGGTTCCGGTCTTAATGATTCCGTATTCGGCAAGAGCCAGGCACCGATCAAAACATTTCTTGAGAAGCGCGGCGAGGCTTTTGAGCAGGCATCGCTTGTAAACGCTCTCTTTAACGTATACTCTACCAAGAATTGGGGCGACAAGTTCGGCGGCATGACCGGCATGGAAGGCTTCGCTCCCGGCGGTGAAAATGAGGAGTTCCCCACAGACCATATGCAGGAGGGCTTCTCCAAGATTATCGAATATATGGAGTGGCGCGATTCCTTCTCCGTTACCCGCAAGGCTGCGGATGACGGCAACGTGATCGATCTTAAGAAGCGTCCGCTCGCTTTTATCACCGGTTATTACCGTACCCGTGAAATGTTCGCGGCGGCAACCTTCGGCGCGGCAATTCAGGGACTTTCTTCCCACACCTTCCGCAAGATGACCTTTGATGTCACCTGCGCGGACAAGAAGCCTCTGTTTGCTAAGGATCATCCTTCTGTGCTTGGCAAAAAGACACAGTGCAATCTCTTTGCCGATGCGTTCTCCGAGGATGCGCTGGGTGCTATGGAGACCGCAATGCAGAATTTTGCAGGCGATAACGGTGAGATCCTTGATATTTCCCCCGACACCATTCTCATCCCCAACGACTACAAGCTTAAGAAGGCTGTATTCGCGGCGATCGGTTCGGACAAGGATCCCGAAACCTCCAACAACGGCTTCAACTATCACTACGGCAGATGGAACATTATTGTCCATCCTTACCTCAATCAGTTTATTAAAGCCGGCACTTCTCCTTGGGTGCTTCTTGACTCCAAGGCGAACAAGGCATACGACGGTGCTGTATGGGGCGACCGCGTGAAGCTGGAGATCGATTCTTACATTGATAAGGCGACCAAGGGCAACAAGTGGGACGGTTACGCACGCTTCGGCGCAGGCTTCAACGATTGGAGACCTTTTGCAGTGGGCGGTGTTACCGGCGGTAATACGCTTGTTTCCTGATCACTACAGCATACATAAAAGCCAGGCGGCGGGAGCGGATATTCCGCACCCGCCGCAAAGTTTATAAAGGAGAATCTCTATGCAGATAGAAAAAGCAATAAGGCTTGCGGACGAACTTGCGCCGAATGCGCTGTCGCCTGAGTTGAAGCTCCAGTATATAAACGAAGTGGAGGGCGTGATACAGTCGGAGGTCATGCACCTTTCGCCAAGCGACATTATCGTATACACTGAAGCTGATATGGAGTGTGAGCTTCTTGTGAAGCCTCCGTATGACAGGCTATATGTGGCGTATCTTACCGCAATGTATGATTTCGCGGAGCGGGAGTACAACAAGTATGCGACAACGATTGATTTGTACAACACCTACATTGATGAATATTCCGCGTGGTATGCTGAGCACTTCCATCCTGCGGACGGCGGTGCTGTACAGTATGGGTATTATCTCTCGGCATATTCCATAGCCGTGGCGCATGGGTTTGCGGGAACCGAGAAACAATGGCTTGAAACGCTGAAAGGTCCGCAGGGCGATCCATTCACCTATGCAGATTTCACGGCAGAGCAGCTCGCTGAGCTGAAAGGTCCGAAGGGCGACAAGGGCGACCGAGGCGACTCCGGTGCCCAAGGACCCAAAGGCGAGAAGGGCGATCCGGGAGAACAAGGCGACAAGGGTGACAAGGGTGATCCGTTCACCTATGCAGATTTCACGGCAGAGCAGCTCGCCGCGCTGAAAGGTCCGCAGGGTGACAAGGGTGATAAAGGCGAGAAGGGCGATCCGGGAGAACAAGGCGACAAGGGCGACAAGGGCGACCCGTTCACCTATGCAGATTTCACAGCAGAGCAGCTCGCCGCGCTGAAAGGTCCGCAGGGCGACCGAGGCGACAAGGGTGCGGACGGTGCAGACTACGTTCTCACGGAAGAGGACAAGGTTGAGATAGCGAGTCTCGCGTCTAATTCGCTTTCACCCCTTTCATCCATCGCCCACCTGCCTGCGGATGGATGGGTTGACGACTCCGACACATACGGAGTTACAAAGCAGATGCGAGTGGGTTACTTCACAGGCACAATACGTAGTGCTCCGAATATTATAGTTCTTGCAGAGGACGATAACTCCATCGTTCCCTCATACGAATGGCAAGAGTACGAACTTCCGTTTAGGCTTGCAGAGGATGCGACGAATTTCGCACCAGCCTTCCGTGGTGGTAAAAAGGAAGCGCACATACATCCGTATGATATTACAGCTGTTGGCGTTTACAAAGCAGGCGCAAGCACCAATCTGTTGAGCGACAATATCGAAG
>JAZNAL010000051.1:0-46003 GCA_045586505.1 Candidatus Flemingiibacterium sp.
TGTACCCAGCACTAACAGCATATTTGACGTGTTCCTGACTGGAATCTCACTTGCCGCCGCGGCAATGTCGGAGTTTTACGTTGCATTCGGCTACATAATCGTGGGATGCGGAATTTTCAGCGCCATGAAGCGCCGCCATGATATAAACGAGGGCGCGCTTATCAAAAACGCGGAAAAGCTTGAGGGGCTTAAGAATCTCACCACGCTGATCGTCCCCAAGGACGGTGTCATAACCAGCTCAAATTGCATGGTTGACAAGATCTACACCTCCCGCACCCTTTACAGTGCCGGCGATGTTGACCGTGTGGACAAACTTCGCGCAACTGTGCTGTCAGGCGTTATCTCCACCGGCATCTACGGCGCGGGACTGGCTACACTTAACAATTCCTCCCGCAAGATCACTCCCGAGGAGGAAGCCATTATCGCCGCCGCAGAATCTCTGTCACTGTACAATTCGCAGATCGACCGTATGCATCCCATTCTTGAGCATATGGGCGCGGGCGGTGCATCAAAGTTTGAGACCACCCTCACCGTGGACTCGGATCACCACTACATGGCGGTCTGCCGCGGAGACACAGAAACCATTCTGAACTCCTGCGAATACTACACCGAAAACGGTAGAATTTACCGCATGACTACCGAGGACAGGCTGGAATTTCTCGGCGCGGCACAGAGCCTTACGAAAAGCTCCTACCGTGTTTGTGCGGTAGCCACAGGTGTTACCGGTTACAATAATCTTCAGCGTATAGGCTCCATCCAGAGCGATCTTACCTTCGAAGGTCTTATCGCCATCCGTGAACCGCTTCAGCCTGGCATCGCTCAGACTATAGCTCGCTGTAAGGCGGCGGGCATCCGCGTTATTCTTAACACCGACCGATATGCCGAGAACGATAAATATCTCGCTATGTCCATCGGTATAATCGAGAACGAGCGCGGCATTCTTACCGGTGTCGGCGCCGAGTCCATGCACCGCGACCTTCTCCGCACAAATCTACCACTGTATAATATGTATGCAGGCGTTTCCACAAATCAGCTCGCTGAGATTGTCAAGATGATGCGTGCAGACGGCGAGCGTGTCGGACTGCTCACAGGCGGTATGAACGGTGCACTACTCTTGAAGAGGGCAGATGTGGGCTTTACTCAGAGCGTTACCATCTCACCTAAGGCGCGCCACAAAGGCATCGACCTGCGCTCAAGACGCAACTCCGCTTATTCAAGCATCGCAGGCGGAAGCGTGTTCGAGACCGAAGCGCTGAAATTCATCTCGGACGTTGTCATCTCCGATGCAGACGAGAACGGAAACGGCGGCTTTTCGGCGGTGGTATCAGCTCTTGAATATTCGCGCACCATTTATAAGAATCTTCTTAGAATGGTCAGATACCTTACCACATCTCAGCTTTCGCGTATCTTTATCATTTTCGGCTCGATGATACTCGGCGTAACAACGCTGACTCCCATCCAGCTTATTTTCGGCGGACTTATCGTAGACCTTGCGGCAATACTTGCCTCTGCATTCGCAAAGCCGCCTTACAACGCTCTGACTCTCCGTGATAACGCGGAGGATTCCCTTAAAAAGCCGCTCTTTATGAATATACGAGCAACGCTGTTTGCACTTTTCCAGGCGATTTGTGTGCTTGCGATACATCCCGTTCTGTCGCTTATCGGCTTCCCGCCATCGGGCGCGGAATTTACCTCTGCGGCGTTTATCACCTTCACCGTATGTCAGCTCATCACCTTTGCTGAGCTTGCTTCCGATAAAAGTGTGTTCAGATCCGGTATTCGCTTGTCTGTAAGCTATCTGCTTTTTGCATTGGGTGTGATTGCGTTTATCGCGGCGGCAGTACTTATCCCCGCGGTTGGCAAGGTGTTTGGTGTGATCCCGCTGGGCATTCCGGCGATCATCGCCTGCGCTGTTGCATCCGCCATTACGCTTTCGCTTAACGAGATCCATAAGCATATTACGCAGCGTGATAAATAGCGCAAACGGGACTCAATTACAGAAAGGAACTCATTCATGATCGAACATCAGGGCTACACCTTGGAGGAGCTTCAAATCACCAAAGAAAAGGTCACCGCTCTTGAAAACGTGCATTTCTGGGACGTCAGAAGGCTTCCCGAAATGCGCATCTACGGTCTGCTCACAGCCGAGGACGGTCATCGCTTTTGTCGTATACCGGAGGATGTGGCAGAGTCTGCCGCAAACGAATCCAAGGACGTTGCAATACGCGCTCTAAATTATCAGACCGCAGGCGGAAGGCTTCGATTTGTCACAACCTCAGGCTATGTTGCCATCAAGACATTGTGCGGTAATTCCCATCATAGAGCTAATGGCTCTGCAATGGGAACGTCAGGCTTTGATCTTTACATAAAGCGCGGCGGACGGGATGTTTTCGCCGGATCAATCTCCTCTCCGGAGATTGCACCTGGCGGATACGTGAGCGTTATAATGCTCCCCGAGGGTGAAAAGGAGGTTACGATAAACTTCCCTCCTTGCTGTGAAACCTCCGATCTTTACATCGGACTCGATAAGAACTCATCCATATCCCGCCACAGTGACTATACCGTAGAAAAGCCGATAGTATTCTGCGGCTCTTCCATCACACAGGGCGGATGCGCTTCGAGGCCTGGTATGGCTTACAGCTGCATCATCTCCCGACACTATGACCTCAATTTTTTAAATCTCGGTTTCTCGGATGGATTCTGCGCTAAAGAAGCGTTTATTAAGTACATCTCCTCTCTTGACTGCTCGGTGCTTGTCATGGAGTACGACCACAATGCAACCCTCGAAGAGCTACGCGAGACTCACGAGAAGCTGTATCTCCACTTCCGTGATACTCACCCAGATACTCCGGTAGTAATTGTGGGCAGCCCCGACTGTGAGGCAAATAGTGAGTCACCCTTGCGACGCGAGATCATCTTTAATACCTTCAATAACGCCCGTCTGCGCGGCGAAAAAGTCGTATTTGTTGACGGCTATGCGCTGTTCGGCGGCGAGCTTCGGGAAGAATGCACTGTTGACGGTATTCACCCAAACGATCTCGGTATGACCCGCATGGCGGATGTTATCGGCAAAGCCGTACATTTCGCGCTTTCGATGTAAGGAGGACTTAATATGATTAACCACAAAGGACTTACTTGCGCCGAGCTTGATATTACGGCTGATACTGTTACACAATACGAAAATATCCGCTTCTACAGTATTCGCGAGGTTGAGGATTTCCGCGTTTACGGACTCTTTGATTATAAGAATTCTGAGCGCTTTCTTCGTATGCCCGAAGGCGTGGCAGAGACCGTAAGTCAGGGCGTATATGACCGTATCTACTGCACCGCAGGCGCGCGCTTAAGATTCGTCACTACCTCCGATTATATCGCAATTAAGACAAAATGTCCGGATATCACGACGTATTACTTAACAAACAGTATTGCCACCGCCGGATTCGACGTATACATAAACAACGGAGTTCGCGACACCTACGCGTTTTCGATGACACCCCACAATCCAATGCAAAAAAGTGACGGAATGTGCGATGTACATAAGCTTCCGATGGGCAGGAAGGAGATAACGATCAATTTCCCGCTCCAACAGAGCCTTTATGAGGTCTATATCGGACTTGATGAGACCTCAGAGCTTTCAAAAAGAGCTGACTACCGCTTTGAGAAGCCGGTGCTCTTTTACGGCTCTTCCATCACCCAGGGACTTTGCGCGTCCCGCCCGGGAATGGGCTATGAGTCGATGATTTCCCGCCGTCTTGATACAAACTTCATAAACCTCGGTTTTGCGGGCAATTGCCGCGCAGAGCCGACCATGGCTGACTATATCTCCACCATCGACTGCTCGGTTTTCGTTTACGACTACGACCATAACTCAAATCCGGTACAGCTTGCCGAGCGTCACGAGGAGCTTTACCTTAAATTCAGAAAGACCCATCCCGATACCCCCGTTATCATCGTCGGCAGACCTGATTTCTACAGCGATTTCAGGCTCTACCGTAAGGATGAGGAGCGCCGCTCGGTGCTGATGAATACCTATCACAACGCCCTCGCACGAGGCGAGAATGTGTTCTACATCGACGGCTACGCACTTTTTGCGGGCGAGGATCGTGAGGAATGTACCGTTGACCTCGTTCATCCCAATGATTTGGGTATGGTGCGAATGGCGGATGTCATCGGCAAGGCGGTGGAGAAAGCCCTTTCTACGGTGGTTAGGTATTGACAATCTTCCCGCACTGTGATATAATTATTTAATGATGTAAATTTACCAATACTTTGGAGGAAATAACAATGAAATGGACAGGCTTAAACGAGCTTCGTGAGAAGTATCTCTCCTTCTTTGAGTCGAAGGGTCATCTGAGACTTCCCAGCTACTCGCTCGTTCCTAACAATGACAAATCACTTCTACTTATAAACTCGGGCATGGCTCCTATGAAGAAGTTCTTCACAGGTGAGGTAGAGCCTCCCCGCCGCCGTGTAACTACCTGCCAGAAGTGCATCCGTACCCCCGACCTTGAGCGTGTAGGCAAGACCGCACGTCACGGCACATACTTCGAGATGCTCGGCAACTTCTCCTTCGGTGATTACTTCAAGCGCGAAGCTATCGCTTGGGCATGGGAGTTCCTCACAGAAACTCTCGAGATTCCGGGCGACCTTCTGTGGCCCTCCATTTACGAAAACGATGATGAAGCATATGATATCTGGGTAAACGAGATCGGTGTTAATCCCGCTCACGTTGTCCGCCTGGGTAAAGCCGACAACTTCTGGGAGCACGGCTCAGGTCCTTGCGGCCCCTGCTCCGAGATCTACTTTGACCGCGGCGAAAAGTACGGCTGTGGCTCTCCCGACTGTAAGCCCGGCTGTGACTGTGACCGCTACATGGAGATCTGGAACAACGTATTCTCCCAGTTCAACAACGATGGTAACGGCAACTACACCGAGCTTGCTCAGAAAAATATCGATACCGGTATGGGTCTCGTGCGCCTCGCCTGCGTAATGCAGGGCGTTGACAACCTCTTTGAGGTTGACACCGTAAGAAGCGTACTTGATACTGTCTGCAAGATCGCAGGCAAGACTTACGGTAACGGCGGTGACAACGATGTTTCTATCCGTGTTGTAACCGACCATATTCGTTCCGCAACCTTCATGATCTCCGACGGTGTTATTCCCTCTAACGAGGGCCGCGGCTACGTTCTTCGCAGAATTCTTCGCCGTGCCGCACGTCACGGAAAGCTTCTTGGCATCAACCGTCCATTCTTAACTGAGCTTTGCGATGTCGTTGTTGAGACCAACAAGGCAGGCTATCCCGAGCTGGTTGAAAAGCACGATTACATCATCAAGGTGATCTCCATGGAGGAGGAGCGCTTCGATGCTACCATCGACGCAAATCTCTCCATCCTTTCTAACCTCATTAAGCGTGCCCTCACCGACGGTGCTCATACCATCTCCGGCGAGGAAGTATTCAAGCTCTACGACACCTTCGGCTTCCCCATCGACCTCACCCGCGAGATCGCGGCTGAGCAGAATATCGAGATCGACGAGGAGACCTTCGCAAGACTGATGAATGATCAGAAGACCCGCGCAAGAAACGCTCGTGCCAATATCAGCGGCTGGAGCGATTCCAGCAAGGCATTCCTCGGTGAGCTTGCAAAGACCGAATTCACCGGCTACGAAAGCACCGTCACCGACGGCGCTAAGGTTCTGGCGATCATCGTGGATGATAACCCCGTTGACAGCGTTTCCGAGGGCGATTTCAGCCTTGTTCTTGACAAGACTCCCTTCTACGGCGAGGGCGGCGGACAGGTAGGCGATTCAGGTACGATCTACGATCACGACACCATGATCTCTGTCACCGACGCCAAGAAAACCGACGGCGTATACATCCACCTCTGCACCATCGCCAACGGTGATGTCAAAGTAGGCGATACCGTTCGCGCTGAGGTTGATTCCGCTCGCCGTACAGCAATCATGCGCAACCATTCGGCGGCTCATATGCTCCAGGCGGCACTCCGTACCGTTCTCGGCTCTCACGTTGAGCAGGCAGGCTCTTATGTTGACGCGCAGAGATGCCGCTTCGACTTCACTCACTTCGCGGCGCTCACTCCCGAGGAGCTTTTCAAGGTTGAAGCACTTGTAAACGCTCACATTCTTCTCGGTGAGGAGATTATCACAAAGGAAACCGACATTGAGACCGCACGTGCTGAGGGTGCAATGGCACTGTTCGGCGAGAAGTACGGCGATGTTGTACGAATGGTCAAGATGGGCACCTTCAGTACCGAGCTTTGCGGCGGTACTCACCTTGATAACACCGCAAAGGCAGGTCTTTTCAAGATCGTGGGCGAATCCTCCGTTGCGGCGGGTGTACGCCGTATCGAGGCAATTACCGGTCTCGGCGTACTCGGCTTCATCAAGGAGCAGGAAACCCTCATCGCAGATGCGGCTCATGAAATGAAGACAAATCCCGCCGAGCTTGCTAAGCGTGCGGCTCAGCTCTCTGAGGAGCTTAAAGCAGCTAAGCATGAGATCGAAGCACTCAATGCAAAGATCGCATCCTCCAAGACTGCGGATATTATGAACGGCGCCATCAAGGTTGGTGCTGTAACCGTAGTTGCGGCTGTTACCGAGGGCATGGCTCCCGATGCGGCTCGCGGCGTTATAGATGACCTCAAGGCAAAGGATGACTCCATCGTTGCTCTGCTTGCCACCGTTGTTGACGGCAAGGCTAATCTCGTCTGCGGATGCGGTAAGGCAGCTGTAGCGGCAGGTGCGATGGCAGGCAAGATAGTCGGTGCGGCGGCGGCTGTAACCGGCGGTAAGGGCGGCGGACGTCCTGACAACGCAATGGCAGGTGTCGGCGACGTATCAAAGCTGGCTGACGCTGTTGCGGCAGTTCCCGGCATCGTTGAGGGAATGCTCAAATAAGCTAAAACTTAATAGAACAGCGAGGCTGTCGCAAATGCGACAGCCTCGCTTATTTACATTATAAAGCGGCTAATTATAATCCGTATTTTTCCCTTACACGCGAAAGCTTATCGAGCATCGGCACACCTGCAAACCACAAGAATATCGCTGTGGATACACCGCGCACCATGTCAATTGGCAGTCCGGTGAGGTAATATGTTAGAATAAGCTCAAGTGTTGGGTCCTCCGCCCACATAAGCGCAGAAGCGGGATTCATGATGCCACCGTAGATCACTACAGCGGAAATCGCACCGTAGATGCACAGCCTTACGCGTGTGGGACGGGCGAAACGGAACACCGCGCCGGCGATGAGTCCCACAAGACCCATTGCAAGCATCTGCCATGGTGTCCACGGACCCTGACCGAACAGTAGATTTGATACAAGCATGGTCATAGCACCTACCGTAAAGCCACGTCCACCGCCCAGCGCTGCACCTGCGATCACTGTAAGCGCCACCACGGGCTTACATTCGGGAAGCATGAACATGAGCGCCCTTCCTGCTGTACCGATGGCGCACAGGGATGCGATCATTGCAAGCTCCCGTGCTTTGGGCTTGCCCGCTTCAAACATCATGGTAAACGCGCCCAGCGTTTCGATGGCGACAAGCAGCGAGGTGATGTAATACCGTCTTGAGCCAAGCATAGTTCCGCCAAAATATACTGTCAGCGGTATGATAATAAACATCACAAGTAACGCGGCAAGTGAAAGCGGAGGCAGCTTTCGGCGGGTCGATGATACATCTGCCTCCCGCTTTTCATAAAGGCTTGCGGCAAGCACTATAAGCGCCGCTGTCAGAACGCCGTAAAGCACCCACGGTATGTCAGCCGCATTCGTCATACCGCTTGATATGGTGGTAAGGTCTGTAACCGATGCGGCAATGACTGCACATATAACGGCGATGATCGCCGCAACTCCCGCAGTGACCCTCCGCCAAAGCGGCTGCTTTTGCTCGTATGCGCTTTTTCGGACGATTGCACGTTCATTTTTAGTCTGCACAGCTTCATCGGTCACCTCACCGTCAAGACGGCGGATGAGCTCATCTGCTGTCACCGCATCACATATCCCACGGGACATTCGGGCGGCGTCGGTGGTGTAATGGCCAGCGGCAGTAAAAAAGTCACGGGGCGCGGCTTCGGCAACGATCCCGCCGTCAAAGAACAACGCACATCTGTCGCCTACCTCTGCACAAAAATCTGCGTCGTGACTGACGATAACGATGGTCTTACCGTCATCTGAAAGCCTGCGGAGCAGTTTTCCAAGCTCATGCTTTAATCCGCTGTCCATACCCTTTGTGGGCTCGTCCGCAAGGATGATATCCGGCTCGCAGAGCATCACCTTAGCAAGTGCCAGTCGCTGACGCTCACCGCCAGAAAGGTCGTAGGGGTGGGCATCATACAGTGAAGTCAGCCCGAGCCGATGGGCGATCTCAGCATAATTCTCTGAAATTTCGGCAAGCTCCTCTCTTACCGTGGAGCGGCAAAACAGCGCAGTGGGATCCTGCGGCAGAAGCGCTCGCTTAGCGCTGCAGATGACCTCACCCTCCGAGGGCTTAATAACACCGCAAAACAGCGAAAGTGCCGTACTTTTACCGCTTCCGTTTCCGCCGAGGATACAGTAGATCTCGCCGCGTCGGAGTGTCAGCGACAGTCCGCGTACCGCTTCCTGCGGCTCGCCGTCGTATCGGTAGTGAAGCTCCTTCGCCGAAAGTATCACGTCCCCGCCCCGCTGCTGGGTCTTTGCCACATCACGCGGGGGATGGTTGATCGTATATTCCAAAAGCCAGCTTCTTCCGTCACGCACGCTGATGGGTAACTCGCCCATACGATCGGGCATCGCACGCCATACGCGGGAGGGAGTTGGCATAAGGCTGTATAAGTTTGTCGGAAGCTTGACACCAAGGTCACGGGGCGGGCAGTCGACTACTATTTTGCCTTCATCCATCACTAAAACGCGGCTTGATAACTCTAATGCATCACAAAGCCGGTGCTCTGCGAGGATCACCGTCACGCCAAGCTCGCGGTTGAGCCGTCCGATGGCGGCAATATACTCGGCAGTGGCTATGGGGTCAAGCTGTGATGTAGGCTCGTCAAGGATCAGCACCTCCGGCCGCATCACCATTACAGCGGCAAGATTCACGAGCTGCTTCTGACCGCCTGAAAGCTCGGACACCTTTGCATCAAACTTGTCAGCAATACCAAAATATTCCGCAGTTTCGGCGACTCTTGCGCGTATTTCAGAAGTTGACAGCCCAAGACTTTCAAGCCCAAATGCCAGCTCGTGCCACACCTTGTCACACACAAGCTGATCGTCGGGCGACTGCATGGCAAAACCGATAAGGGCGCATTCCTCCCGCCTTGATAGCGTAGTTATGTCGCGGCCGTCAAGGAAAATCGATCCTTCCTGTCGCCCGCCTTGTGTAAGAGAGGGCTTAAATCGGCGAAGGAGCGTGGATTTTCCGCATCCGCTAACACCGCAGAGGGTGATAAATTCGCCCTTTTTAATTGTCAGATTTATTCCGTCAAGCGCGGGGACTTCCCGTCCGGGATATGTAAAGCGGACGTCTTTAATCTCGATAAATTCCACGTGGCACCTCCATAAGCAAGGGGTAAAAGCAAAGTGTAGCGTGCGCCGCCAAAAAACTCACGCCAAAGGGCGTCGCCTGGGTGAATTTTATTGTTGGATAGAATCGTAGATCAAGCGCTCCCGTCATAATTCCGCAAACAAAGTAAAAAACAAGTATCAAAATCACAGTAAGTGCGACTTTGTCACGGGATTCGATTCTGTAAATCGAAAAGCTGGTGCGTGGGTGAAGTCCCCATCCACGGCTTTTCATAGAGTCGGCACTGTCGATTGAGCCTTCAAGCGCCCGCGACACAGTATTCGACATAACCGATGCCGCAAGGCTAAGCTTTTGAAGTCTGACTTGGGGCTCGCCTATCAGCGCACATCTTGCCCGATAGGCAGTCTTAAGCTGTAAGGTGAAACGCGGGATAAAGCGCAGCGTCATGGTTATAAGCATCGCCGCCGACGGAACCACACGCCCCACTACCCATAAAAGTTTGTCCGAGGTCACAACCGTACCGAAGGCAAGACATAATATCACTGCCGCACCGATCATCAGCGACGCGGATACGCCGTAGACGATACTCTCAAGGGTCAAAGGGTTACCGGAGGGAAAATATGCAAGTATGGTGGCACCCTTATGGGAGAATAACGGGTTGATAATCGCCGTAAGAAGCATCAACGGAACAAGCAGCACGCCGTATCTTCTGCCGCCCAGCCGATGTATGAGCACACAAGCCGCCACCAGCGTCACCGCCAAGGTCAGCGGATTCATATACAGCATAGTGATGGCTCCAACAGATGCGAACCAGAGTATATTCACCGCAGGATGCAGGTCGCAGAATCGCATATTTTCACCTCCTTCAAAAGCATGATTATATCACATAAGCGGTTTTGCGGCACGGTCAAGAATTCCGTGCATATGGGCGATAGCAACGCCGTAATTGGTGATGGGCACACCCGCCTTTTTTGCAAGCTCGTAGCGATGACGGAGCTCGCGGGGATTCAGCGTGCACCCTCCGCAGTGGATGACCAGTTTGTATTCCGACAAGTCGACGGGAAATTCACCGCCCGAGGTGAATGCAAACTCAGGCTCAACGCCCGTATGCTTGCGTATCCATGCGGGTAGCTTGACTGTGCCTATATCCTCACACTGACGGTGATGTGTACAGCCCTCGGAGATGAGTATGCGATCACCCGCTTTTATTGTATCAAGCGCCACCGCACCCTTTACGGACTCGGTGAAGTTACCCTTATAGCGCGCCATAAGCATGGAGAACGAGGTCAGCGGTATGTCCTCGGGAAGCATCCCCGATACCACCCCGAACACCTGCGAGTCGGTGACCACCATTTTCGGCTTTACGTTTGCAAGCGCTTCACCAAGCTCGGTCTCGCGGCAGACAAGCGGCATAGCGCCCGCATCCAAAAGATCGCGGATGACCTGCTGCTGAGGGAGAATTAGCCGTCCCTTAGGCGCGGATGCGTCAATGGGGGTGACAAGTATCACCACTTCCCCGCGCGAAACAAGATCGCCTATCAGCTTTCGCTCAGGCTCCCTTTGCGCAAAGGAGGCTAACTTTTCTTTAAGCTCGTTAATTCCCTCTCCCGTAGCGGCGCTAACGCACATAATGCCGTCAGTAACCGCCGGCTTTCCGAGATCGCATTTGTTGTACACTACAATATAAGGAACACCGCGGGACTTTACGTCCTCGATAAGAGAGGTCTCATACTCACTGATTCCCCGTGAAGCGTCGGCGACAATCACGGCGATGTCAGTCTTGGCAAGGGTCTGACGGGTCTTTTCAACGCGCATCTCACCAAGCTCGCCCACATCGTCAAGGCCGGGGGTGTCGGTTATGACAACAGGTCCAAGAGGAAGCAGCTCCATCGCCTTCGAAACGGGGTCTGTGGTAGTTCCCGCCACATCCGAGACAATGGCAAGATTTTGACCCGTCAGCGCGTTTATGAGCGCCGACTTGCCTGCGTTGCGTCTGCCGAAGATGCCGATATGTGTACGCTCACCGGAGGGTGTTTGGTTTAGTTCAGCCATTGTAATAATCGCTCCTTAGAATCTGAAGTCGCGCTGACCGTTGCGGATATCCTTAAGATGCTGGATGACCAGCTTTCTTACCTTTTCGTTTGGAATATTCGCAAGCTCGCGCAGAATAAGATCGGTACCGATGACCTTGGTGTCAAGGGATGCGTAGTCCATAAGGTACTCTTTGAGGGTCATAAGCGCGTTGGGATGACAGCAGTTTGCAATCTGCTTGGATTTGCACAGATCCATGAAGCGGTCACCTGTTCTGCCCTCTCTGTAGCACGCAGTGCAGAAGCTGGGGATGTAACCCATACGCATAAGCCAGTTTACAACCTCATCAAGAGTTCTGTTGTCAGAAACGTCAAACTGCTCGGTGTTCTCTTCCTCTTCAGCCTCACCGTCAGCGTAGCCGCCCACACTGGTCTTGGACGCGCCGGAGATCTGAGAAACGCCCAGGCGGAGCACCTTCTCGCGGACTTCCTTGGATTCGCGGGTGGAGATGATCATGCCCGTGTAAGGTACGGAGATGCGGATGAGTGCGCAGATCTTTGCGAAGATCTCATCGGAGATGGAGTTGTCGAAAGCCGAGGGGTCGATGTCCTGTGCCTTCTTGATACGGGGCACGGAGATAGTGTGGGGGCCCACACCGTGAACAGCTTCAAGATGCTCGGCGTGCATAAGAATACCTGCAAACTCGTAACGGTACAGCTCCAGTCCGAACAGTACACCCAGACCTACATCGTCAATGCCGCCCTCCATAGCTCTGTCCATAGCTTCGGTGTGGTATGCGTAGTTGTGCTTTGGTCCGGTGGGATGGAGCTTTTCGTAGCTTTCCTTGTGATAGGTCTCCTGGAACAGAATGTAGGTTCCGATTCCAGCCTCGGCAAGCTTCCTATAGTTTTCAACGGTGGTTGCCGCGATGTTGACGTTTACGCGGCGGATAGCACCGTTCTTGTGTTTGATGTTATAGATGGTCTTGATAGATTCCAGAATGTATTCGATGGGATTGTTTACGGGATCCTCACCTGCTTCGATAGCAAGGCGCTTGTGACCCATATCCTGCAGTGCGATGACCTCGCGCTCGATCTCCTCCTGGGTCAGTTTTTTTCTCGTAATGCACTTGTTCTTCACGTGATACGGGCAGTATACACATCCGTTGACGCAGTAGTTGGAAAGATACAGCGGCGCGAACATTACGATACGGTTTCCGTAGAAGTCCTTCTTGATCTGCTCGGCAAGTGCGTACATTTCGGCGATCTTTTCTTCATCCTCGCAGGCAAGCAGAACGGATGCTTCCCGATGGTTAAGACCCTTAAGCTCTCGGGCCTTGTTAAGTATTTCGTCGATCAGCGCCATATCATTCTTATGCTCGTCTGCATAAGCAAGGGTGGCTCTTATTTCTTCATCGGAGATAAATTCTTCGGCTTTAAGTGATTTTACGTCGTACATGGTAAATATCCTTTCGTTAATGTTTATATGATATGATAGATTTTTATAATGTTGTCACTTTAAATATTTTTGGAATCTCCACGTGACATATCAAGAACGCATCCTATCTTTGCAAACCGTTCTGCAAGCTCCTTTATATGCTCTGCGGTCTCATCTCCCGAGCAAAGCTTGTCGTTGTAGAGTAAATACTTCCTTCGCACGTCCACCGGCGAAAGGTTCGGCATAACTACGTTTGCGCCCGCCAGCACTCCGCGCTCCCGTCCGTCGGGGGCGATTGTACCAAGCGCCGTTGTAGCGGGAAGGAGTACCTTCGGGAGCATAAGTCTTGTCAGCGCCAGCATGAAAAGCGTCATTTCAAGCGTGCCTGCGCTATGATCACGGAACGGTGTATCCCTGTGGGGGACAAAAGGTCCGATGCCTACCATCTGCGGCTGAAGCTCACGGAGAAACAGCAGATCCGCGGCTAAGTTTTCACAGCTCTGATAGGGTGATCCAACCATAAATCCCGCGCCGACCTGATATCCTAACGTCTTGAGGTCATAAAGACAGCGCTTGCGATTATCAAGTGTCAAAGCCTCGGGATGAAGCCTTGCATAGTGCTCTGCGGTAGCGGATTCGTGTCTGAGCAGGAATCTGTCCGCACCGGCGCTTCTAAGCGCCTTGTAGGACTCGTATGAGCGTTCTCCCACCGAAAGCGTAACCGCGCAGTCGGGATGCGCCGACTTGATGGAGGACACGATGTCACAAAGACGCTCATCCGTGAAATACCCGTCCTCACCGCCCTGCAGAACGAAGGTTTTAAATCCGATGCCCGCGCCATAGTCGGCACATTCGAGGATCTGCTCCTCTGTGAGTCTGTAGCGCTCGGCGTTATGATTATCGCGGCGAAGTCCGCAGTAATAGCAGTTGTTTTTACAGTATGACGTGAACTCGATAAGTCCCCGCAGATAAACTCTTCTACCGTAATGCTCATCGCGAAGTGACTCCGCCCGTGAGCGTGCGGCTTCATATAACTCTGCGGCTGTATCGCCGCCCGCGGAAAACAGCTCAATAAGCTCCGTGAGCTCTTTTTTTGACGGTACACCGCCGTTTATAATAAGTTCCAGCGTTTTATTCACTGGCATCACCTACCTTGGAATAGATCGTTTTGGAGGTTACGCCCGGAAGACTTCCGAGCTTACCCGAAAGTGCGGATATTACATCGCCGGGAGCGTCAATTGCGACGCTGATGATCGAGATTCCCCGTTCTTTATGGGGTATGCCCATCCGTCCGATGATAAAATCTCCGTATTTGTGAAGAAGCTCGTTAAGTCTTGCCACCGAATCGGGATTCTCCACTACAACACCTATAAGTGCCACACGTGTGTTCATTATTACCTCCAAATATTTCGGGAAAATGAAAAATCCCCGACATTTCTGCCGGAGAACGCATAAACAGACACAGCTCGACCCAGTATGGTCGCAATTCCTGTCCATCTTTTGCGTCGGGCACACCCTTCGCGGCAGATACAGTGTAGTTATTCACCTTGCGGTCGGACTTACCTCCCACTCGGTGTTTGTTATTTTATTGACAATGTTATTATACCATACTTTTTATTATATTGCAATAGTTTTTCGAAAAAAACTTTGTAAAAACATAAAAATCACGAGGCGTTCAGGTTATCGCTAATAATTTTCTGTAATACGGGGGGTATACAGTATTTGAATCCAAAAAATCCCTCACAAGCGTGAGGGATTTTTTTACCGCTTATTTTTTCGCCATCAATGTAACCATAACGGCTGTTCTGTACGCGACGCTGCGCTTACGCGACACAAAAAGCCTCGATTCTTTGTGCGGTATCGATGGCAAATTCTTACCGTTTATTTTTTCGCCATCAATGTTACCATAACGGCTTTTTGTGCATGCAGTCTATTCTCCGCTTCTTCGAAGATTTCGTTTGCGTGAGCTTCAAATACCTTCGCGGTGATCTCCTCCTCGCGGTGTGCGGGCAGACAGTGCTGTACCATTGCGTCTTTTGCGGCAACATCCATAACCTCGTCGTTGATTTGGTAGCCCTTGAATGCGATGCGACGCTTCTCTGCTTCGTCCTCCTGACCCATGGATGCCCATACATCGGTGAAGATAACGTCCGCTCCCTGTGCCGCTTCAAGCACATTGTCGGTAAGCGTAAACATATCGCCGTAAGGCTTGGCAAAATCAAGCACCTGTGCGTCGGGGCTGTATGTCTTCGGACAAGCCGCCGCAACCTTCATTCCCACGGTCAGACCGCCGCCGATGAGGGAGTTTGCCATGTTGTTGCCGTCGCCGATATAGCACATCTTAAGACCCTCAAATCCGCCCTTAAACTCGCGGATGGTCTGAAGGTCAGCAAGAACCTGACAAGGATGGCAGTAGTCGGTAAGACCGTTGATTATCGGAATACTTGCGTACTCGGCAAGATCCTCCACCTCCTTCTGAGCGAAGGTACGGATCATGATACCGTCAAGGTAACGTGACAGCACGCGCGCGGTATCCTCAATAGGCTCACCGCGTCCTATCTGAAGGTCGCGGGAGGAGAGGAACAACGCCTGACCGCCCAGCTGGTACATACCGGTCTCGAAGGAAACGCGTGTTCTTGTTGAAGCCTTCTGGAAGATCATACCCAGGGTCTGACCCTTGAGATGATGATGCGCAATACCGTTTTTGGTCTCATACTTAAGCTGGAGCGCAAGATTGAGTATATCGTTTATTTCCTCTTTGTTAAGGTCTGCCATTTTTAAAAGATCGTTAAACATGGTATTTCCCCTTTCTGCAAAATGAATTACTTAAGAATATCTGCAAGGATCGCCGCGCCCTTGTCGATCTCATCGTAGGAGATGGTCAGCGGTGGAAGCAAGCGGATGACATCCTTTCCTGCAGTAAGCACTAGGAGTCCCGCGTCGGCACAGTCGTGGAGGTAATCCTTGGGATTTCCCTCAACAGCAAAGCCGATCATGAGTCCGCGCCCGCGAACCTCTTTTACCTTGGAAGGCTTTGATTCCATAACCTTATTTATAAGGTACTGCGCCTTCTTTTCGACCTCAGCCAAAAATTCGGGAGAGCTTACACGGTCGATGATCTCGCACGCGCCTGCGGTGACTACGGGATTTGCGCCGAAGGTAGAGCCGTGCATTCCTGCAGTGAGGGTATTTTCTGCCTTTTCGCCTGCTATAAATGCACCGATGGGAAGTCCTCCGCCAAGTCCCTTTGCAAGTGTCAGTATATCGGGCTTCACGTCAAAATGCTGGAAGCCGAACAGCTTTCCGGTTCTGCCGATACCCGTCTGAACCTCATCGAAAATGAGCAGCACATCACGATCATCGCACAGCGCACGCAGTGCCTTTACATAGTCGGGACACAGCGGATTCACACCGCCCTCGCCCTGGATAGGCTCCGCTATAACTGCGCAAACATCGCCGCTCATCGCCTCACGCATTGCGTCAATATCGTTGGCAGGCACATACTTGAAGCCCTCGGTAAAGGGGTAGAAATACTGATGGAACACATCCTGACCCGTGGCCGCAAGAGTTGTCACGGTACGTCCGTGGAAGGAGTTCTGAAGAGTGATAATAGTTGATCTTCCCTCACCGTATTTGTCGAAGGAATACTTTCTCGCAAGCTTGATTGCACCCTCGTTTGCCTCCGCACCGGAGTTGCCGAAGAATACGCGCTTAAGACCGGACAGCTTAACAAGTCTTTCGGCAAGCTTGCCTGCGGATTCGCAGTAAAAGTAGTTTGAAAAATGCTGAATCTTATGAAGCTGTGCTTCCACCGCCGAGATCCAGCCCTCGTCGCACCAGCCAAGTGCGTTTACACCGATGCCGCTGGTAAAGTCTATGTATGTTTTGCCATCTGCATCCGTCATAGTCGCATTTTTTCCCGAAACGGGCGCGATATGCAGTCTTCCGTAGGTCTGCATAATATTTTCATGGTCAAGCGCCATGATCTTCTCTGTATTCATAACCTGTGTCCTCGATATTTGAAGAATTATTTCTTAAACAGCGTACCGATACCTTCATCGGACAGCATTTCTATGAGGATAGAGTGAGAAATGCGGCCATCAAGGATAACGGTGTGACTGATGCCGCCCTTGACTGCATCAACACAGCACTGAACCTTCGGAATCATGCCGCCGCTGATTACGCCCTCCTCAATAAGACCGTCAACCTCATCAAGTCTGATCTCGGGAATGAGGGTGTCCTCATCCTTGACATCACGCATAACACCGCGGATGTCGGTAAGCAGAAGCAGGTTGGATGCACCCAGCGCTATGGCGATCTTGCACGCCGCGGTGTCCGCGTTGATGTTGTAAACGGAAGCGTCATCGTCACCCAGCGCTACCGTGGAAACAACGGGTATGTAGCCCTTTTCGATATTATCCTTTATAATGGAGGTGTTCACCTCGAAGATCTCGCCTACATTACCGTAATCGGCGTCGCCCTCTAACTTGTGCGCCTTGATCATGCCGCCGTCGATACCACAGAGACCTACAGCCTTGCCGCCGATGCGCTCGATCTTGTTGACGAGATCCTTATTGGTCTTGCCAGCAAGAACCATCTGAACGATCTCGATAGTCTCGTCGTCGGTATAGCGCAGACCGTTAATAAACTTGGACTCCTTGCCCACGCGCTTTAACATCTCGGAGATCTCGGGTCCGCCGCCGTGAACCAGCACGACGTTGATACCGACCAGAGTAAGAAGCACCAGGTCCGAGATGACTGCATCCTTTAGACCTTCATTGATCATAGCATTTCCGCCGTACTTTACGACGACGGTCTTGCCGGTATATTTCTGAATATAAGGAAGCGCCTGTGTGAGTATAGTCGCTTTCTCTTGATTAGAAAGAAAATTCATTTTTTGTTACCTCATTTGTTTATTGGGATCGAGAGCGGAGATTTCTTCGGTCTGCGAAGCAAATTGATGCGATGCGCATCAAAGAAGAAAACTCCAAGGGTCATAATCGCTTTGTTATTAGCTCAAATAATCATTGGGATCGGGAGGCGGAGTTTTCTTCGGTTTGCGAAGCAAATTGATGCGATGCGCATCAAAGAAGAAAACTCTAAGGGTCATAATCGCAAAGCGATTATGACCTATAATCTCCGTTTATACGAACATACTCGTAGGACAGATCGCAGCCATAAGCGATAGCGCCGGCGTCGCCGCACTTCATGTCGATGTCGATGGTGATATGACGGCGCAGGAGGATGTCCTTTGCCTGCTCCTCAGAGAAAGCAACACCTCTGCCGTTCTCGCAGACGAGTATTTCACCCGCATGGGAGACAAATCTGACGTCGATCTTATCGGTGTCAATATCAACCCCCGCGTAACCGATCGCGCAGAGGATGCGTCCCCAGTTAGCGTCCGCGCCGAACATAGCGGTCTTGACAAGGGATGAGCTGATAACGGACTTTGCCAGCACACGCGCACCTTCCACGTCGGTGAAGCCGTGCACGTTGCACTGGATAAGCTTGGTCGCACCCTCACCGTCGGATGCTATAGCGATTGAAAGTCTGCGGCAGATCGTATCAAGGCAAGCCTTGAATGCTTCGAAATCCTCGCCCTCAGCGGTGATCTCAGCGTTGCCTGCCTTACCGGAAGCCATAACGGTTACGGTATCGTTTGTGGATGTATCACCGTCCACGGAAACCATGTTGAAGGTGTCCTTAATTACCGCAGAAAGTGCCTTCTGGAGCATCTCGGAAGAAATAGCCGCGTCTGTAGTAATAAAGCACAGCATAGTTGCCATGTTGGGGCGGATCATACCCGAACCCTTGCAGATACCGCCAATGTGTACGGTCTTTCCGCCAATCGTAGTCTCAAACGCGTATTCCTTCTTCTTGACGTCGGTGGTCATGATAGCACAAGCCGCCTTATCAGATGCCTCAGCACCGTAAGCAAGCTCGGAAATAAGCGTAGGAATGCCGTTTTCTATAGGCTCGATGGGAAGCGGTACACCGATAACACCGGTGGATGCGACGATGATATCGTCAGCCGAAATATTCAGTGCCTTTGCCAGCATATCGCAGGTGGCGTTTGCTTTATCATAGCCGTCAGTGTTGCAGGTGTTTGCGTTGCCGCTGTTGCAGATTACGGCTCTCGCCTTACCGTTTGCAAGATGTGCGCGGGTAACGCCTACAGGCGCCGCGAAAACCTTGTTGGTGGTGTAAACGCCCGCCGCGTTGCATATATCGTCAGCAACGATCAGCGCGAGGTCTCGCCTCTGCTTATTTTTGCGAAAACCTGCATGGATTCCCGCCGCACGAAAGCCCGCCGCGGCACATATACCGCCCTCACAGGCTGTGATTTTGTAATCGGTCATGATTTTTGTCCTTTCGTATTAAATAAACCCGCCGTTGACTCCGAGCACCTGCCCGGTGACATACGATGCGGTGCTGAGGAAATATACGCATTCAGCAACCTCAGCGGGTGTGCCCATACGGCACATCGGAACTTCCTCGCAGAATTCGGCAAGCTCGTCCGCCGGCAAATTTTTATTCATATCGGTATCAATAACCCCAGGCGACACGCAGTTAACGCGTATGCCAGACGGTGCCACCTCTTTTGAGAGCGCCTTGGTAAAACCGATAAGTGCCGCCTTGGCGGTGGAATACTGCACCTCGCAGGATGCACCAACCTGTCCCCAGATCGAAGCAACATTGATGATACTGCCCCGTTTCTCGTGCACCATGTACGGTAGTGCATATCGCGTACAGTTCATGGCGCCGAACAGATTGACGTCAAACAGCCGCCGCTCGCGGTCAATGGGGAGCATATCAAATGGTATCATCTCATCGATAGCCGCATTATTTACAAGCGTATCGATCCTATTATCAAAGCTCGCCGCGAATTCAACAAGTGCCCTGCACTCTTCGGCGATTCCAACATCAGCCTTGAATATATGAGCTTCTCCGCCACAACTGTTTATATTGTCAGCAAGTGTCCTTGCCGCGGCTTCGGAGGAGTTGTAGTTGATTATCACTCTGTATCCTCGGGACGCGAAATATTCTGCGCAGGCACGTCCTATTCCGCGGGACGCGCCGGTTATAAGTACTGTTTTCATCTTTAAAAAGCGGGCGGGACCATTAAAAGTCCGGTAGTCTCGTCAAGTCCGAAGCGAATGTTCATGTTCTGGATCGCCTGACCTGCCGCACCCTTGACCATGTTGTCGATGACCGACGAGATGATAAGCGTACCTGCATGTGCGTCCACATGAATGGAGATATCGCAGTAATTGGACATTTTTACGTTCTTGATATTGGCATAATTTCCGAGCTTTTCAACGCGGACGAACTTTTCGTTCTTGTACGCGTCACACCATACCGCGTGAAGCTCCTCCGCCGACATCGCAGTACCCTTCTTTGAAAGTCTGCAGTAAAGCGTGGACTCGATGCCGCGATTTACGGGAAGCAGGTGGGGCACGAAGGTCACCTTTACAGGCGAGCCTGCAAGATAGCTGAGCGTCTGCTCGATCTCGGGAGTGTGACGGTGAGCGCCAGCCTTATAAGCGGCAAAAGCCTCGTTTGTGTCGGGATAGTGTGTGCCTTGTGTAAGTCCTCTACCCGCACCGGTTACACCGGATTTTGAGTCGATGATGATGTGATCGATCTCGATAATTCCCGCTTTGATGGCAGGCATCAAAGCAAGTGAGATGGAGGTGGGATAGCAGCCAGGATTGCCGATGATGGGAGCATCCTTGATCTCGCTTCTGTGAAGCTCGGGGATGCAGTATACAGCTTCTTTATGAAGCTCGGGATGCTTGTACTCCTTGCCGTACCACTTGTTGTAGTCGGCTTCGTTGTGTAGACGGAAGTCTGCACCAAGGTCAATGAGCACCGCTCCCGCAGCCTTGCACTTGACCGCCATTTCCTCGGAAACTCCGTGCGGCACGGATGCAAATACCACGTCACAGCGGGGGATGATCTCATCCACACCCTCAAGGGTCATGGGGAGAATTTCCTTTAAGTTGGGATAAATATCGTCGATCTGCTGTCCCGTGTTGGAAACGGAAACCACCGCTTCGATCTTAACCTCGGGATGATTTATAAGTATGCGTGCAAGCTCCGCTCCCGCGTAGCCAGTAGCGCCTATAATTCCGACTTTAATCATTTATTTTCCTCCAGGAATTTGTCAACAAGCGAGATCTGATAAATTACAGACTCCTTTGCGGGACCTCCGCGAACATTTCTTCCGTTGACGCAGTTTGTAAGATCGATGGCTTTGTAAACATCGTTCTCGAATATGTGGCAGACCGCCTTGTATTCGTCGAGAGTCAGCTCCTCAAGTGTCTTACCGTTGTCGATGCAGTATGCAACAAGCGTGCCCGATACCTTGTAGGCATCCCGGAAGGGCATTCCCTTCTTAACGAGGTAATCCGCAAGGTCGGTGGCGTTGATGAAGCCCTGCGCCGCCGCACGTCTTAACCTGTCTGCGCGGACAGTCATGGTAGCGAACATCGAGGTAAATACCTCAATGGAGATAAGTGTATTGTCGATGGCATCGAAGATGGCTTCCTTATCCTCCTGCATATCCTTGTTGTATGCAAGCGGGAGGGATTTCATCATGGAATACAGCGCCATCATATCGCCGTAAACTCTGCCGGTCTTGCCGCGTACCAATTCCGCAACATCAGGATTCTTCTTCTGCGGCATAATGGACGAGCCGGTTGAAAATGCGTCATCAAGCTCGATAAAGCCGAACTCGGAAGAGCACCAGAGGATGATCTCCTCGGAGAAGCGGCTCATGTGCATCATAAGCAGGGACAGATCAGATGCAAGCTCCAATACAAAATCGCGGTCGGAAACGCCGTCGATGGAGTTTTCGGTTACCTTCGGGAAGCCGAGCAGCTCGGCAACTCGTTCACGGTTGATGGGATATGTGGTGGATGCCAGCGCTCCCGAGCCGAGAGGCATAACGCGTGTTCTGCGCTCGGTGTCGCACAGGCGATCATAGTCGCGCATGAGCATCTGCGCATAAGCAAGAATATAGTGAGCAAAGGTCACAGGCTGAGCACGCTGAAGGTGGGTGTAGCCCGCCATAACTGTATCGGTGTGCAGCTTAGCCTTATCGCTTATCGCTTCAAGAAGCGACAGCACGCGTGACTTTATCTCAGCAATCTCGTCGAGCAGATACATACGAATATCCAGCGCCACCTGGTCGTTGCGACTACGGGCGGTGTGCAGACGCTTGCCCGTGTCACCGATACGGCTCGTCAGAATGGTCTCGATGTTCATATGGATATCCTCGGCGTCGATGGAAAACTCCTGCTTGCCCGCTTCAATGTCGGCAAGTATCTCGCGAAGCGATGCCACTATCTTTTCGGACTCGCTTTTCTCGATAATACCGCATTCGCCGAGCATGGTAGCGTGAGCGATGGAGCCTGTGATATCCTGACGGTACATACGACCGTCAAAGGAAATTGAGGAGTTGAAATCGTTTACACGAGAGTCAACATCCTTTTTAAAACGTCCCTGCCAGAGTTTCATTGTATGCTAAAGCGGAATGATCCGCATCCTTTCGTTTTTCTTTATAAAAAGCTATGCTTGGGAGATTATAAATCCCCCAAGTATGCTTTAATCTGTTATGAAAATATGTTGCCACGACAGCCGAGCCAAGGAAGGGAGTGCAGGGGGGGACCTGCGGATCGGCGCCTGAGAGCAGCTGGTTCCCCCCTGCCGAGGGGAGCGCACGGAGTGCGCGTGGGGAGCTGAGCTCCCCGAAAAGTACGGCTTGGCGGAACGCTTATTTTCCGCGCTTTGCGTCAAGCTTTGCCTTAACCTTGATCGGCAGACCAAAGAGGTTGATAAAGCCTCTGGAATCAGCCTGGTTGTAGTCCTCGTCCTCGCCGAAGGAAGCGGTCTGCTCATCGTAGAGGGTGTAGGGAGAGGTAACGCCCGCGTTTATGATGTTGCCCTTGTAGAGCTTGAGGGTTACGTCACCGGTAACGGTCTCGTTTACCTTGTCAACGAAGGTGCAGAGAGCCTCGCGAAGAGGTGTGAACCACTGACCGTTGTAGCAGAGATCAGCCATCTTGGGAGCGACCTGAGCCTGCATGAAGTGGAAGGTCTCCTTGTCAAGAGTAATGGTCTCAAGCACGTTGTGAGCCTTGTAGAGGATGGTGCCTGCGGGAGTCTCGTATACGCCGCGGCTCTTCATGCCCACAAGACGGTTTTCAACGATATCGAGAAGACCGATGCCGTTTGCTCCGCCGATCTCGTTCAAGTAGGTAACAAGCTCAACTGCGCCCATTTCCTTGCCGTCAACAGCTGTGGGAATACCCTTTTCAAAATGGATCTTAACATAGGTGGGCTTGTCGGGAGCCTGCTCGGGGGATACGCCAAGCTCAAGGAAGCCGGGCTTGTTGTACTGAGGCTCGTTTGCGGGAGATTCGAGATCCATACCCTCGTGGGACAGATGCCAGAGGTTCTTGTCCTTAGAATAGTTGGTCTCGCGGTTGATCTTTAAGGGAATGTTATGTGCTTCTGCATAGTCGATCTCCTCGTCGCGGGACTTGATATCCCACTCGCGCCAGGGAGCGATGATAGCCATATCGGGAGCGAATGCCTTGATGGTCAGCTCGAAGCGAACCTGGTCGTTACCCTTACCGGTACAGCCGTGGCAGATAGCGTCAGCACCCTCTGCGAGAGCGATCTCAACGAGACGCTTTGCGATGCAGGGGCGAGCGTGGGAGGTACCAAGGAGGTAATCCTCGTACTTAGCGTCTGCCTTGAGACAGGGCCAGATGTAGTTTTCGATGTAATCCTGCTTTAAGTCCTCGATATAGAGCTTGGACGCACCGGTCTTGATAGCCTTCTCCTCGAGACCGTCAAGCTCGGTTCCCTGACCGACGTCACCGGAAACGGCGATAACTTCGCAGTTATTGTAATTTTCCTTCAGCCACGGAATGATAATGGAAGTATCAAGTCCGCCCGAATAAGCAAGTACTACTTTTTTGATGTTTTTCTTGTCCATGATATGTAACCTCTTTTTGTAGATTTTGATTATGCATATATTATACACCATTCCATGCATAATTTCAAGATAATTATGGCATAACAATGTATAATTATTCATCCAATGTTTTTATACAAATGTAATAAATATGTATAAACCGAATGAATACCGTGTCTTTTATGCATAAATCCGTCGGTGTTTCCGAAGAATTTGCAACACCTTATATTATAGCCTATTTTGCCGTAAAAATCAAGGTTATTTTATAAAATAAACGGGAAAATTATATTTGCGGTAAATTATCATTTATCTATCCTCGCGATGCTTCGCATCGCTGCGGGCAGGGGGACTACTTTGCTCTCAGACGCCGATCCAATCCGCCCCCCTGCACCCCCTGCTCGGCTCGGCTAAACGATAATTTATTGTAAAAACATTATTTCAGAAAGGGTGAAACCATTGCAAAAAACAAAAAAGCTTCTCGCCGCTGTCATGGCGGCGGTTATCGCATTGATTCCATGCACCGCGTATGCGCGGGACGGGGAGATGCGCTGGTACTGTAAGCCTAACGATAATCATACCCAGCCGCCCATTCCCACTGAGTTTGCTTTTGTTGAACAGTACGGCGGCGTTTTTATCGACCGCGAGCACGGTGACGACTGTGCCGACAAGGTGATCTACCTCACCTTCGATGTAGGATACGAAAACGGTAATGTGGCAAAAATCCTGGACATCCTCAAAAAGCACAATGCCAAGGGTACCTTCTTTATTTTAGAAAACGTGATCCGCCGTGACACCGAGCTTGTCAAGCGGATGTTTGCCGAGGGTCACACTGTGGCAAATCACACTATGTCCCATAAAAACATGACCTACGCGGACCGTAAAACCTTCGAGTCCGAGCTGTACGGGCTTGAAAAATTATGCACAGAGCTGACAGGCGGCACCATGTCAAAGCTGTACCGTCCACCGGAGGGATGCTTTTCGGAAAATAACATGAAGATACTTTCGGATATGGGCTACAAGACAGTATTCTGGAGCTGTGCCTATGCCGATTGGGACAATAATAATCAGCCCTCTCCCGAATCCGCACTGAAAAAGCTGACCACCCGACTGCATAACGGCGAAATTCTTCTGCTTCATCCCACCTCCTCCACCAATGCGGCGATACTTGATGAATTTTTATGCCACCTTGAATCGCAGGGCTATAGGATAGGCTCGATAGAGGAGTTATGCGGCGCCTGAGTGTAATTATTCTGCTTTTCTGTTTGTTAGCTCATCCCATTGCCGCTACAGCCCCAGAGGACAGACTCGCCAACGTATATTTTTCCTGTGACAACGAAGATAAGCGCATTGCACTTACCTTTGATGACGGTCCGCACTACAAATACACCGCGGAGATACTTGACATACTTTCCGAATACGACATTAAAGCCACCTTCTTCGTGGTGGGACAGCTTGCTGAGCGTTATCCCGAGCTGATACTGCGCGAAATTTCCGAGGGGCATGAGGTGGCAAGTCACACATGGTCTCATCCTCATCTGTCTGGGCTGTCACCATCCGTTCTGACAAGTGAGCTTTCATCTACGGAGGAGCTTTTATATGAGCTTGCAGAATACCGTCCGCGACTGTTCCGCCCCCCCGAGGGAAAGTACAGCGACAGCGTGCGCAGAGTGGCGGCAGAGCTTGATTATGAGGTGGTTTTATGGACTGTCGATACCCGCGACTGGGCGCATACGCCTACTGATAAGATCGTGGAAACTGTACTTGGTAACACCGAATCAGGCTCGATCATACTATGCCACGACTTCGTAGGCGGCGTAAGTCCGACACCCGATGCGCTAAAACGCTTCATTCCCGAGCTAAAAAGAAACGGTTACGAATTCGTAACCGTTTCGGAGTTGATATTTGACAGTGAATAGCCTCAGTCGATGGCATATTTTGCGGCGCAGGCGCGGTATTCGTCCATGAACTGGTGCTCGTTTTTGAGATCAGCCAGATACTTGTGCATATCGTATGACTGCTCTGCCGCCTTAATCATACACGCGGCGATGTTTGTGCAATGGTCGGACACGCGCTCGCAGTTATTGCGCAGGTCGGAGAGTATAAAGCCCAGCTCAATGGTGCACTTGCCGCCCTGGAGACGGTCGATGTGCTTTTCTCTGATCTTATCCTTAAGATCATCAATAACCTGCTCCAGCGGCTCGACGTGAGTTGCGGCGTGCAGATCCTTCGCGATCAGCGAGTCATAGGTCAACGTCAGGATCTCGGAGACAGCGCGGGAGATGGTCCTAAGCTCACGCTGGGCTTCGGGGGAGAAGGCGATACCCTTCTCACTCATTTCCTTAGCCGCTTCCTGAATATTCACGGCGTGGTCGGAAATTCGCTCAAGGTCTCCGATGTTGTGAAGCAGACGGGTCGCGGTCTTGGAATCCTCGATAGAAAGATCCTTTGAGGACAGCTTGACAAGATAAGTGCCGAGTCTGTCCTCGTACTTATCCACCACATTTTCAATCTCGCGTATAGCTTCGGCTTCCGCATCTGTATACTTTTCAACAAGATCCATTGAGCGATTTATGCTGTCGATGGAAAGCTCAGCCATCTTACCCATAACCGTAACGCACTGTTCAAGCGCAAACGCCGGAGTTGCAAGGAAACGGTCGTCGAGCAGAGGCTGTTCAGCGGAAATGTTGACCGCCTTCTTTCCGGAATCGCGGACGGTAAGCTCTGCAAGCTTTCCGAGAAGCTTATAGAAAGGAAGAAGAATAACTGTTGTGACAATATTAAAGATCGTATGGGTTACGGCAATTCCCATGGAGGTAACCATGCCATCGGCAAATGAAAAATGCACAAAATGATCTATGGTATAATATCCAACAAGGAATATTGACGTTCCAATAACATTGAAATATAAATGAACAAAAGCTGTGCGGCGAGCATTTTTACCCGCGCCGAGCGAAGAAATCATTGCTGTGGTGGTACTACCTATATTTTGACCCATTATCATAGGAAGTGCCGCCGAATACGGAAGCGCACCTGTCTGAGAGATCGCCTGCATGATACCCACAGAAGCAGAAGAGGACTGCATGATAGTTGTGAGCACAGCACCGGCAATAACACCCAGCACAGGATTGGTGAACAGAAGCAGGAACTCTCTGAAGGCTTCGCTTTCCTTCAAGGGAGATGCCGCCTCAGACATCATCGACATACCGAACATCAGAATAGCAAAGCCGATGAAGATTGTTCCAATGTCCTTTTTTTTGCTGTTTTTGCAGGTCATTATCATAAGAATACCAATAACAGCAGAAATGGCAGCAAGACTTGTTGACTTGAAAATTTGAATATACCATTCATCTCCGCCAAGACCTGACAGAGTAAGTATCCATGCGGTAGCTGTTGTACCAATATTCGCGCCCATGATAATACCTATTGCCTGTGTCAGCTTCATAATACCTGAGTTTACAAAACCGACAACCATGACTGTAGTAGCACCGGACGACTGTATAACAGCGGTGACTATCGCACCGAGTATAACGCCCTTTATGGGATTATTGGTCATCTTTTCGAGAATACGTTCAAGGGAACCTCCGGCACTCTTTTCAAGTCCCTTTCCCATATAATCCATACCGAAGAGGAACAGCGCTACTCCTCCGAAAAGTGATAAGAAATCAAATAAATCCATTTACTGTCTCCTTAAAATTATACTTAAACCTCTGAAGGCTTGGATTCAAAAAATTCTACGCGAATGGTAGTTCCCTCGCCAACTCTGCTGTCGATCTCTATCTTAGCGCCGTGCCGCTCGGCAACGTGCTTAACAATAGCAAGTCCGAGACCTGTACCGCCCGTATCCTTTGAACGGGATTTGTCAACGCGGTAAAAGCGCTCGAAAACACGTGGCTGATGCTCCTTGGCAATACCGATACCCGTATCGCTTACCGTTAGAATAACAATCGGATCACCGGGACCGTAAGCGGGAGCTGTCACCTTCACGTTGACCTCACCGCCGCGGCGATTATAACGAATACCGTTGTCGATAAGGTTGTACACAAGCTCGGTAAGCTCGCTGGGAACGCCCAAAATCACACTGCGCTCACCCGTAACATTGACGGTAATATCGTTCTTACTTGCGCTCATTTCAAGCATGTCGCGGCATTCGTTTGCCACACGAAGCAAATCTACAGACTCATAATTTGCACAATCGGAGGCTTCGTCAAGCTTCGAGAGCTTGATTATATCCGAGATAAGCGCAAGCATACGCTGACTCTCGCGGCGAATACGTCCCGCAAATACCTGGGAATCGTCACCGTGTGCCATGCCCGATTCGATAAGCTCCGCGTAACCCGATATTGAGGTGAGCGGAGTTTTTAACTCGTGGGAAACGTTGGCGGTGAATTCCTGCTTGATTCGGTCAATCTCAGAACGCTCGGTAACGTCCAACATCAGTCCGATGCGTCCCACCTGAACCGCACTTGAGACGACGTGGTTCACATGAAGCTGAAGATGACGACCGTCAAGGGTCAGATTAGCCGAATCCGCCCGCTCTATGCAATCGCATATTTCCGAGGAATTGCATATCTCCGACACCGCCCTGCCTGCACATTCGGCACGCGGTATGGAAGTTCCCAGCCACGAATAGGCGCTGTCGTTAAGCATTATGACTTTAAGGTCATTGTCAAGAATAATAAGTCCCTCGTCCATGTTGTTGATTATGGTTGAGAGTCGGTTTTTCTCCTTGGCAACCCGCCCCAGCTGATGCTCGATCTCCTGCTGCTGTGCATTCATCATTTCAAAAAACGGCTCAAGCTCGGGATATTTTTTTATTTCGATGGCACCTGGAACGGCTGCGCTGTAATAGCTCTGCTTCATTCGGTGGCTGACATACGCACTCACACAAAGCGCCAGCACCGAAGATATGCCTACAGCCGCCAATACAGGCACAAGACACATAAATAACAGCCAAAAAATATTACTGCTGCCTCTATGCACCCATTCGCTCATAATAATGATAAGCGCCATGCCGAGAGGGATTCCGATAAGGCACGAAGCTACAGCCGTTAAGATAAGTCCCGCTTTGTAAGTTTTTTTCATAACTCGTCAGTCACCGATCTTATAGCCAACACTTCTCACGGTCTTGATTGCACTTCCGGCTTCCCCAAGCTTCTGACGCAGGGTTTTAATGTGCATGTCCACAGTCCGTGATTCACCCTCGTAGTCGAAGCCCCAAACCTCCGAAAGGATGCGGTCGCGGCTCATTACTATGTCGCGGTTTACAAGCAGAAATTTAAGAAGCTCATACTCCTTATAAGTAAGATCGATCTCCTCGCCATCGCAAGTGACGCGGCGGGATGAATCATCCATTTTGATAACGCCGTATTCATAATACGAGCGCTCAACGCTCTTCTCGCGGTTAACATCACCGCTTCGTCTGAGTATCGCCTTTACTCTCGACACGAGCTCCATAATGCCGAATGGCTTTGCAAGATAATCGTCCGCACCCATATCAAGTCCGCGAACCTTATCAAGCTCGGTAGTCTTGGCGGTCACCATCATTATCGGCACCTTTTTAGTTTTTTCGCTCTCACGCAGCTTGCGAAGCAAGGTAAGCCCGTCATCGCCCGGGAGCATGATGTCAAGCAGAATGAGTCTTGGAAGCGTAGTTTCCAGCGCCGCCATCATAGCGTCACCATCAGCAAAGCCCATGACCTCGTATCCGCTGTTTTTGAGGGCATAACCCTCCATTTCACGAATGTTCTCGTCGTCCTCTACAATGAAGATCATATTCTTCCTCCGTGCTGTTGCTTTCTACATCCTTCTAAAAGCATTTCTACCCTAAATATTTCCCATATAATATTATGATACCTATTTTCTGTAACTTCCGCCAGCGTTTCTGTGTAAAATTTTCGTAAATTTACGCGATACTTGACTTTTTTTAGTTTGTATATTATAATATATGTAATATAATAAACAGAGAGAGGACAACGATGGATAGCACAAAACGTATCGTGGAAATATTTGATTCTACTCTGCGCGATGGGGCGCAGGGAGAAGGAATATCTTATTCTGTAAGGGACAAGCTGTATATTTTAAAAGCACTGGACGAATTTGGCGTTGATTATATTGAAGCGGGTAATCCCGGCTCCAATCCTAAGGATGCCGAGTTTTTTGAGCGTGCCCGCGAGGTTTCCATAAACAATGCGAAGCTTTGCGCCTTCGGTGCGACCCATCATAAAGGGATGAATCCTGCTGACGATCCTTCCCTTCGTGCGATTCTTGATTCGGGTGCTGAATGTGCCGCGCTTTTCGGGAAAGCCCATCTCCTTCACTCAGAGCGTGTTTTGGGCGTATCCAAAGAGGAGAATCTCGAGCTTGTTTATTCCACTGTGAAGTATCTCAAAGCGCGCATGGGCGAGGTCATTTTCGATGCCGAACACTTTTTTGACGGTTACTCTTACAACGCCGAGCATGCAATGGCGGTAATTTCCGCGGCGTTTGATGGCGGGGCGGACTGTGTCACCCTCTGCGACACCAACGGCGGCACCCTTCCCCATCGTATCGCCGAGCTTACAAAGGAAGTCTGCAACAGGTTCCCAAACAAGCGCATCGGTATACATACCCACGATGATGCGGGACTTGCGGTTGCCTGTGCAATGTCTGCGGTTGATGTGGGCGCAAGTCTTGTGCAGGGCACGTTTACGGGCATCGGTGAGCGATGCGGCAACTGCGACCTCAGCGTGCTTATACCCAACCTCACCTTCAAATGCGGCATCCGATGCGGAAAAGGCGAATCGGTAAAGCTGTCCTCCCTCATGGAGACCGCCCGCCGCATTTCGGATATTTCAAACGTAGTTACCCGTCCCACAAAGCCCTACACCGGTAAATCCGCATTCGCACACAAGGGCGGGATGCATATTGACGCCATGGAGAAGCTGGACGGAGCATATGAGCACATTTCCCCATCTCTTGTGGGAAATAAGCGAAGACTGCTTTTGTCCGAGGTCTCGGGCAGAGCGTCAGTTGCCGAGCTTGCCCGTCAGGTATTCCCTGATCTCACTCGCTCCTCTCCCGAAACCAAGCTTATTACAGAAAAGCTCAAGGACATGGAGCACCACGGCTATCAATTCGAAGCCGCCGACGCAGGCTTTGAGCTGCTTATACGCAAGCTCGTAGGCGATTATAAACCCCACTTCAATGTAGTTCTGTACAAGACCACAGACGACTTCCCGTCAACGGACGGCAAGCTGCAGGCATCCGCCATGGTACAGGTGGAGGTAGGCGGTCTTACCGAAACCGCCGCGTCCCTCGGAAACGGTCCCGTAAACGCTCTTGATATGGCGCTGAAGCGTGCGCTGACCGCATTCTATCCGGTACTTTCCGAGGTAACTCTGACCGACTTCAAGGTGCGTGTGCTTGAATCCAACTCCACCACCGCCGCGAAGGTTCGCGTACTGATCGAATCCACCGACTCCCGCCGCGTCTGGACTACCGTAGGCGTTTCGGAGGACATAATCGAAGCCAGCTTCTTAGCTCTTGCGGACGCCCTTGAATACAAGCTGTTCATGCTTGACGATGCAAAGGACGGAAATTAAAATAAAATAATTGCCGCTATCGGAGATACTCCGAAAGCGGCAGTTTTTATTTCCGTCTCGCCTGCGCGTACAAATCCCGAAGCGAAGCCTTGGTGCAGCTTCTGAGCTTTGCAAGTGTCTCCGAGATAAGAGTGCGCGCTTCATCGTCAAGCGCGGCGTAATTTTTAATGATCGCGCGTGCATTCTTTCCGTCAAGCAGGTCGTCGAACTCATCGATCTTCAGATCAGCCAGCACCGACCACACGGTATCTACAAACTTCTTGCGCTCCTCGGGAGTCATCCCGCGGATCCATTCGTTGAGAGCGTCCTCCACCAGCTGACTTGAGCCGTCCTGCTCGGATGCGGTGACAAATCCCGCGCCCATGATCTCCCAATTATAGGGTATGTGCTGCATCAGCCCCGACGCACGGCTTTCGATGACCGTAAACCGTCCCGTTCGTGAAAACAGCACGCCGACAATGGATGCCTTGGGCATAAATGTGCGCACTTTATCCTTGATAAATCCGTATTCCACGGATTCCATCACCTTTTCGCAGAATCCGGGACCGTCGAGGCTTGTGATTTCGCAAACCCGCCGTGAAACCTCCTCAGGGGCAAACGCCGCGGCATAAACCGCAAGATTTCCGCCCTTGGAATGTCCCATTACCCGAAGCTTTCCGCCGTGAAGATTTCCTATACGGGAAAGATACTTTACGGCGCTAAGTTGTGCGGGCAGTGCATCGCTGTAGGACATATTGAAGTCCTCCTTCCATCCCACAAGCGACCAGTCCGTCCCGCGAAAGACGCAGGCGGCGGAATCGTCGGGCAGATACACCGTCATGGCGGCGAATTGCTCTTCCCTTGTGCGACTGGTGCGGCTCTCACAGTGAGCAATCATAAGATCGCGAAAACGGGGAGTTTCTGCGAGCACAGAGAGCAGCTCCTCATCCTGCTTATGGTGAAGCAGCTTTAATTTTGCGCCGCTATTTCGTATTGCATCGATCTTGCGAAGCATCTCGCCGCATAATATATGAAGCGGCTTCGGTCCGTCATTGCCGAAGTCGATATACGCAAGCTCCGAAAATATCAGCCTGTCGGCATCAGTAAGCGGCACTGCATCCATGGTGATATCACCGCGCCATTTTAAATAATCGAATATACCTGCCAATATCACTCACTCCGTTTAACAAATTTGAGCCATTTGCCCGTATGTATGCGTGTGTTGAACATGATCGCGCGGAATACCCAGTCTACCAGCATCGCCATCCAAACACCGATGATGCCCATTCCGAGCCTTACGCCGATGATATATGACAGAACGATGCGGAAGGTCACCATTGAGAAGATGGCAACGATCAGTGTAAATTTTACATCCTTCGCCGCGCGCAGAGCGTTGGGCGTGGTAAACGACAGAGGCCACAGAAGCATTCCGACGCCCAGATGGATCCAGATAAGGATGGAGGCAATGCGGAGCGCTTCGTCCGATGCGCTGTAAAGCCTGAGAATCAGCGGAAGCGCCAAAAGCAGACCCGTACTCATGATCGCAAGATAGATATAGCTTTTCTTTAACAGCTTCTTTTCGTATCTGTGCGCCGCTTCAAAATCGCCCGCACCGATGCACTGACCCACAACGGTAACCATTGCAAGTCCTACAGCCGCGCCGGGAACGACGCTCAGCGAGTCGATATTGTTCGCCACCGCGTTAGCCGCAAGCTGTTCAGCTCCAAAGCTGGTCATCATGGAAATTGTAAGTATGCGTCCGAGATTGAAGATGCTGTTTTCAAAGCCGCTGGGCACACCGATGCGAAGAATACGCTTGATTGTGCCGGTTTCGAGGGTGAACTTCTCACAAAAGTCTATGTAGATCGGTCGTGACTTATTCATTATAAGAATGAGTAATACAACCATCCCCACAGCTCGCGACACTGTGGTCGACCATGCGGCGCCGGCAACGCCCCACTTAAAAACATATATAAACAGCGCATTTCCGCAAATGTTTGCCGCGTTTACCACAGCGGAGATGATCATAGTAACCCGAGAGTTGCCCATGGTGCGAAACAGCGCCGCACATCCGTTGTATATGGCGATAAATGGATAGGATACTGTCGACACCGCAAAATACACCAGCGCGTGGTCTATAACCGCCTGCTGTTCGTTTCCGAAGATAAGCGTGAGTAGCTGCGCACGGAGTATATAGCAAAGCACAGCGATGCAGATGGACACCGCAAGCAGTACGATAAGCAGCTGTTTTGCGAAGCTCCGAGCCTTTCTGTATTCCACCTGATCATCAGAGACTCTGGCAAGTCCCAGGGCGTGGGAGCACAGTACCGCACCGCCCGTGCCAAGTGCCGAGAAAAAGTTGATCATCACTATGTTGAGCATATCCACAAGAGATACGCCCGAAACGGCGTTATCACCTAGAGAGGATATCATCATAGTGTCGAACATACCCATAGAGATCGCAAGAAGCTGTTCGATTATCAGCGGTCTTATGAGCTTGTTTAAGTCGTGTTTTGTGAAAAGCGCGCCTTTTTCTTCTGTTACATCGATCTGTTTCATTTAAAATGTGACTTTATAAATTCCACCGCGCGGCGGGATAGAGTAGCAAACTCCTGCGTTCCCAACTCACAGCTTGATTTTTGCTAATTTAATTAAGTAGATTTCTAAATAATGTTTCTGATTATCCAGTCAGCCGCAAGATCAGCCCACTTGGATACGTCAAAGAACGTCTTTGCAAGACCGAGACCGTGTCTTCCGCGGGGGAAAATGTGCATCTCGAAGGGTATGCCGAAATCGCGGAGCTTTTCTGCGAATACGAGGGAGTTCTTTACATTAGCGGCACGATCCACTGATGTGTGCCAAATAAATACCTGGGGGGTCTTTTCGCTTACATAGTTCTGAAGTGAGACCTCATGCTTTTTCGCCTCATAGTCGTCACCAAGCAGATTGTATCCGCATGTAACATTGCCGATGGGTTCTGTCATATCGATTACAGGATAACACAGAATAGCGCCGTTTGGCAGGTAGTTCTCCTTTGAGATCTCATCGTCAACGCAGGTCTGCACCTCAGGAAGCGTAACAGTGGACGCCGCAAGATGTCCGCCTGCGGAAAAGCCCATGGTAACAATCTGATCGGGGTTAATATACAATTCTTTTGCCTTGGAGCGGATTATCTTTATTGCGCGCTGAGCGTCGGCAAGAGGCGCAGGATGGCAGTTTGGCTTAATACGATATTTTACCACTGCCGCATGAATTCCGCGTGAGTTAAAGAATCTCGCTACAGGCTCCCCCTCGTGGCTTGCGTGATTGGCATATCCACCGCCCGGATATATTATTACGCAAGGAGACGGATAATGTGTTTCAGCGCTATAGAATGTCATATAGTTGGGTGTATCAGCATCCTCCTTATAGAATGGGATCTCGTTTTCCCAAAGCTTGAATTCAGTCATAATTTATTCCTCCGTAAATCTGAGTTGTTGTTTTTCAATATCATATTCATCCATAAGTACGGATGCCGCAGGTATCTTGATCTTGTTATATTTTTGAGGGTTCTCGATCTTGTTGGCGAAATCTGTCATGATGCCTGCAACCTTCTGATTCTTCTTCATCTGCATAAGCTGAACGCCTACCGAACTGCGGGTCGCCTTTTCGGGAATCAGATCGCTCTTTAATGCGATAGCTCGGTGCGCATCATTGTAAATGAGCACGTCGCAGGGCTGGACGGCATAGTGTGCGCCCGCCAGAGGCGAGGAATCGGAGTAAGCGGCGGTAATACGCTTGCGGTTGGTCTTGGTAGCGTACTGCATAATAGGTACGCGCACGCCCTTGCCGTTTTCAAACACGAAGATCATGAAGGCATCGTTGCGATACTCGGTAAGAACCGCCATCGCCGCCACCTTTTCGCCCGCGTCAAAGCCTAACTTTGCCGGAATATAGTCGCCGAGCTGGGACGCCTTGCCCGTGTCGAAATCGTCAAGCTTTGCCTTGTAGCACTGCGCCTTGTCGGAGAAGAATAACAGCTCCGAAATATTCTCGGCATCCTGCTCGTGGACAATGTAGTCGCCGTCCTTAAGCTTCTGCTCGTCGTTTCCGCGCAGTGACTGCGGGGTGATCTTCTTGAAATACCCATCGCGGGTAAGATATACGCGGACGTTATAGTTTTCTACTTCGCTTTCCGGCTCGTAAACCTCAAGCTCCTCGGGATAGATAAGCTGTGTCATACGCGGCTTTGCGTATTTTTTCTTGATCTCGCGAAGCTCGGCGGCAATGTGCTCGCGCACCTTGATATCATCACCGATCTTATCCTGCAGCTCGGCGATCTCACCCTGAAGCGATTCGATCTCCTTGATGCGATTGATTATATACTCTCTATTGAGGTTACGAAGCCTAATTTCAGCTATATATTCCGCTTGAATCTCGTCGATGCCGAAGCCCTCCATTAAGTTAGGCACAACATCCGATTCAAGCTCGGTCTCGCGGACAATCTTGATGGCTTTGTCGATATCAAGCAGTATCTTTCCGAGTCCTATGAGCAGATGAAGCTTGTCCTGCTTCTTTTTAAGCTCAAAGGAAAGCTCGCGGCGGACGCAATCCATACGGAAACGGATCCATTCCTTTAATATCTCCACAACGCCCATCTGTCTCGGAGTGCCGTCGATCAGCACGTTGAAATTGCAGTTGAAGTTGTCCTCAAGCGGCGTCAGCTTGAAGAGCTTGGTCATCAGCTTGTCCGGGTCAACACCGCGCCGCAAATCAAGGGTCAGCTTGAAGCCCGAAAGGTCAATCTCGTCGCGGAAATCGGTAATCTCCTTTAATTTCCCTTCCTTCACGAGGTCGGTGATACGGTTCATTATCAGCTCGATTGAGGTGGAATAAGGGATCTGCGTGATGTCGATGCAGTTATCCTTCTTTTCATATGTGTAGCGGGAGCGAAGTGTGAAGCCGCCGCGTCCCGTAGCCATAATACTCCGCATTTTGTCGCGATCGTAAATCAAATACGCGCCGCCGGGGAAATCGGGCGCCTTGATTATATCAAGCATACGATCAAGCGGCGTATCGGGACGGCGCAGAAGCTGAATGGCGCCGTCACAGATCTCTGCAAGGTTAAAGGAGCAGATATTACTAGTCATACCTACCGCGATACCGAGGTTTGGGGAAACCAACACATTCGGGAAGGTGGTTGGAAGAAGCACTGGTTCCTTCATGGTAGCGTCATAGTTATCTACCATATCGACCGCATTCTTGTCGATGCCGCGGAACAGCTCCGCGCAGAAGGGGTCCAGCTTTACCTCGGTGTAACGGGACGCCGCATACGCCATATCGCGGCTGTACTGCTTACCGAAGCTTCCCTTCGAATCAACAAACGGATGTAGGAGCGACTCGTTGCCGCGGGTGAGACGCACCATTGTTTCGTATATCGCCGCGTCGCCGTGAGGATTAAGACGCATGGTCTGTCCCACCACATTTGCGCTCTTGGTACGGGGACCGGTTAAAAGTCCCATTTTGTACATCGTGTAGAGCAATTTTCTGTGTGAAGGCTTGAAGCCGTCGATCTCGGGAATTGCGCGATCGCGGATGACATACATCGCGTAGGGCATGAAGTTTGTGCGTATGGTATCAGTTATCGCCTGGTCGGTTATTTCAGCGGTCACTCCGCTTATCTGACGTTCGATCTCTTTTGATTTCTTTGCCATTTGACTTCTCCGTTTCTTACGTTATGTATGTATGGGCATCACAATGTTACGATCTCATGCCCCGCCGCTTTCAGCATGCGGTTGTAAATCGCAAGACCGATGCCCGTGCGGTCGGGCACCTTGATATAAAAGGTATCGCACCCGTATTTATCCACCTCGCGGAGCTTGGCAAACAGACTGTGCGCCTCTGCTTCGGGAGTGTGTGCGCCAAGGGAAACCAGCGTGATATTAAGTCCCGCAAACGCGGCAAGCTCGTCATCGAATAACAGCGCGCCGACCTTTTCGTTAGCCTTCCTCTTTGCAAGATATTCATAAATCGCATCATTTGAGCCGTCCAGCATCACAACGCGTGTGCTTGGGGCGTAGTGGCGATATTTCATTCCTGGCGCCATAGGAAGCTCACCCTCGGCGAGCTTTCCCGTGATGGCTTTGTCAAGCGTCACATCCCCGATGGCGGTAAGCATTTCCAGGGTGATCCCACCTGGACGAAGCAGTACCATTCCATCGTCTGTCAACTTAACGATGGTGGATTCCACGCCGATGTCACAGTCGCCGCCGTCGATTATCATATCCGCCCTGCCGCTCATATCTTCGATGACGTGAGCCGCACAGGTGGGACTGGGTCTGCCGGAAATATTGGCGCTTGGTGCCGCTATAGGCACTCCCGCCGCATCAATAAGCCGACGGGCATATTGATTTGATGGCACACGGATCGCCACTGTGTCAAGTCCGCCCGTGACGGTGGTGGGAATGCAGTCACGCTTCGGCATGACCACAGTCAGCGGTCCGGGCATGAACGCCTCTGCAAGCCTATAAAAGATATGGCTTGTCATGCAGTATTTTTCCGCTTCCTCGACCTTGGCAAGATGCACGATCAGCGGATTGTCGGAGGGTCTTCCCTTCGCAGCGTAGATCTTCGCCGCCGCTTCGGGATCAAGGGCATTAGCACCGAGTCCGTACACGGTCTCGGTAGGAAACGCCACAAGTCCGCCCGCCCGCAGTATCGTTCCGCCTACTTCGAATATGCGGTCATTTGCCGCCTCATCGGCGGGTATTTTTTTTATAACAGTATCCATGACTTACTCCGCGCTTGCCAGCTTTGCCGCAGTATCGGCGGTAGCAAGGGCTGTCAGCATATCCTCAATATCGCCGTTTAAGAACTGCTCCAGCGAATGAAGCGTCAGTCCGATGCGGTGATCGGTCACGCGGCTCTGAGGATAGTTGTAGGTGCGGATTCGCTCACTGCGGTCGCCGGTGCCAACCTGGCTCTTGCGCTCTGACGCTATCTTGGCATCCTGCTCCGCCTGCTTCATATCAAAGAGTTTTGTGCGAAGGAGCTTCATAGCCTTGTCACGGTTCTTGAACTGTGAGCGCTCGTCCTGACACTCGATGACAATGCCCGTGGGCTTGTGTAAAAGGCGTATGGCGGATTCGGTCTTGTTGACGTGCTGTCCGCCCGCGCCGCTGGATTTGATGGTCTCGATCTCAAGATCAGACTGATTGATCTCAATCTCCACATCCTCAGCTTCGGGAAGCACCGCTACTGTGGCGGTGGAGGTCTGAATGCGTCCCTGGGACTCGGTGACGGGAACGCGCTGTACGCGGTGAACGCCCGACTCGAATTTCAGCTTGGAATACGCGCCGTCGCCCTCTACCATGAAGGAAACCTCCTTGAAGCCGCCAAGCTCGGTCTCGTTGGCGGACAGAAGCTCGGTTTTCCAACCCACCGCCGCCGCGTACATATTGTACATACGGTACAGCACATAAGCAAACAGCGCCGCCTCTTCACCGCCCGCTCCGCCGCGGATCTCGATGATGACGTTTTTGTCGTCGTTAGGGTCCCGTGGGAGCAGGAGCACCTGAAGCTCACGCTCAATGATCGGAAGCTTCACCTTAAGCTCGTTAAGCTCGGTACGCACAAGCTCCTCCATGTCGGCATCCAGCTTCTCGGAGAGCATCTCCTCGGCATCTCCGATCTGCTCCTCCACCTCGCAGTATTCGCGATACTTTTCGATGATGGGCGTGAGACGCTTGTGCTCCTTCATGAGCCTTGTGTATCGCTCATTGTCGCAGACCACCTCGGGGAGCATCAGCTCCTCGGACATTTTGTTGTAATTTTCTTCGGTAATTTTTAGTTTTTCAAACATACTTCGGATTCCTTCGTTATTAGTCAAAACAGCTTTGGGGCACGGTATGCGTGCGGGTGGGCTGTACATTGATTTTTAAATTATCAGCTCCAAAATCATGCCAAGCAGCGCGGACATCACATAGACGCTGCCCATGATCGCAAGATTTTGCTTTAAGTTACGGTTTACACGAAACAGCACCAGCATTCCCACACCTGCGCCTGCACAAAGTGCCGCCGCAAGTGACCCGAAGCCAAGCACGCCCGAAACGAATAGCTCCGTGGTCACCACGCTTGCTGTGCAGCTCGGTATAAGACCGATCAGCGCCGCAATAAAGGGCTGAAGCAGGCTGTCCGTCATCAAAACGGCTTGAAGCTGTGCTTCGCCGACCAGTTCTATCACGATGTGAAGCACAAGGCTCGTCACAAACACGAATGCAAATATGGAAACCGTTCTGCGTATGGCCGCAGAAAAGATTCCGCGATTCGAGTCGCAATGACTGCAGTGATGATGCTCACCGCCCCCGTGGGTGTGCTCACCGTGATGATGGGTCGCGTGAGATTCGGCACGGTCTAGCCTTGTGAGCCTGAACAAAATGTTAACCATCACGCCAACGATAATAGCATAGACAAATTTGAGGGCAATCAGAGGTAAAAACCACTTTGTGCTCTCGGGATTTGATATAAGTATGGGAAACGCCTCGTCTGAGGTTGCCACAAATACCGCCGCCACCGCACCTGCGGTAATAAGACGCTCGGAATAAAGATTAGCCGCCGCAACGGAAAATCCGCACTGCGGGAACAGACCAAGAAGTGACGCGCCCACAATTCCGAAGCTTCGGTTGGCAAGCACGCCTCTTACCTTGTCCATTGCTTTGTGCTCCAGCACCTCGATAACGAGGTAGACAAGAAATAGCACAGGCAGCATATACCAGGTATGCTCCAGCGTGTGAAGCAGTTCGTGGCTGAGTAAATGAAGTAATTCTGACATAATTTATCTAACGCCAAACGCGTATACCGTGGTGGTGTCGTACTTTTCACTCACGCAAGGCTTACCGTATGGGAAATTGTGGTGATTTGTGTTGTTGAAAGCGAGCTGCATCTCAATACAGACAGGAGTAACACCATTCAAAGTAAATCTGCCGCTTGCGACACAATATAGACGCCATGAGATACAGCTTGATTCAGCAAACAAGACTGCTTATTCGCCGTACCCGTCCGGGTTCTTGCTCTGCCAGTTAGCACTATCGCGGCACATCTGCTCGATACCGTATTCAGACTGCCAGCCAAGGATATCACGCGCCTTGGAGGGGTCGGCGTAGCATTCGTCGATGTCACCGGGACGGCGTTCTACGATCTTGTAGTTGATCTTATTACCGGTGGCGGACTCATATGCCTTGACTATATCAAGCACGGAGTATCCGTGACCGGTGCCGATGTTAAAAACATCACAGCCGGGCTTGTTTTCAAGCCAGTCAAGCGCCGCAAGGTGAGCCTTTGCAAGGTCAACTACGTGTATATAGTCGCGCACGCCGGTGCCATCATGAGTGTCGTAGTCGTTGCCGAAAACGGACAGGCACTCGCGCTTACCGATGGCAACCTGGGTGATGTAAGGCATCAGATTGTTGGGAATACCCGAGGGATCCTCGCCAATCATACCCGAAGCGTGTGCACCGATGGGATTGAAGTAGCGCAGGATCGCGATGTTCCACCCCGCGTCCGCCTTGTTGAGATCCTTTAAAATGTGCTCGATCTGGAGCTTGGTCTCGCCGTATGGGTTGGTGGTGGAGTTGGGGAAATCCTCTCTGATGGGTACGCTTGCGGGTTTGCCGTAAACGGTAGCAGAGGAGGAAAATACCAGGTTCTTGCAGTTATACTTTGCCATAAGCTCGCAGAGATTCAGCGTGCTGATGAGATTGTTCTGATAGTAGCGAAGCGGAATCGCGCAGGATTCACCCACCGCCTTGAGTCCTGCGAAATGGATTGCGGACTCGATCTTTTCGGAAGCAAATACCACCTCAAGAGCAGACTTGTCGCAGAGATCAACATTGTAGAACTTGAAATCCTTGCCTGTAATCTCGCGGATACGGTCAAGCACTACGGGCTTGGAGTTGCAGAAGTTGTCGGCAATGACCACTTCCTTGCCGATTGAAAGAAGCTCAACTACGGTGTGTGAGCCGATAAATCCGGCGCCGCCGGTTACAAGAATGGACATTATTATATCTCCTTAAATGTTGTGCATTACTTTTTATTTCCACAGTCCGTCGGGATATACGCCCGCTTCGGTCTGGGACTTCAAAAATTCAACAAGCTTCGGCTTATCCTCGGCATAGGTAACACCGTACCACTTTGCTTTGGTTTCAAGCACCCGAACTTCACATTCGCCGCGCTCGATGCCCGCCTGAACTCTGAAGGGCAGGAAATATTCGGTCTTCGTCGGATCGGGAGTATTCGGGAGATTATCAAGGAACAGAGCAAATCCGCTCTTTAACATATCAAAGAAGTCGGGAGTAAACGCAAAGCAGTTCATGGAGGCGATTGCGCGGCGGTCAATATCATGCCACACATCGTCCTCGAGATACTGCACCTTGCCGTCATTTTCGGCGATCTTCGTACGCTCCACAATATTCTTGAGCACGCCGTTTTCAGCTGTGCAGATACCGCGGGAAACGGTACCGTTTTCGGTAATGGTGTTTTCGAGAACATAGCCCGCCATGGCAAACTTGCCTTTGCCCGAAATGCCGCTCATGTAGTTGTAAAGCTGAACGTAAGCGTCTCTGCCGTAGAAATCGTCGGAATTTATTATGGCAAAAGGCTCGTTTACAACATCAGCCGCCATAAGTGCCGCGTGTGCGGTACCCCATGGCTTTGTTCTGCCCTCTGGAATTTTGTAGCCCTCGGGGATCTTGTCAAGGGATTGGAACACATATTCCACCTTGACCGAGCCTTCGATGCGGCTTCCGACAGTCTCGCGGAAGATATCGTAGTTCTCCTCCTTGATGATGAAAACCACCTTGTCAAATCCCGCCTTGATGGCGTCATATATCGAATAATCCACAATAAACTCACCGTGAGGCGTAACGGGATCTATCTGCTTAAGACCGCCGTAACGGCTGCCCATGCCTGCCGCCATAATAACAAGTGTCATACTAACTCCTCCAAAATTGAATTTTCAAAACATTCACAAAAAGCTCGAACACATCTCTTCTGTATGAACAGATCCTATTCGTTCATTTCGATACCCATCTGTCCCATGAGCTTCTTGTTGAACTCCTCCGCGGTGTTGAAGCCCATCTTCTTCTGACGGTTGTTCATTGCCGCGATCTCGAGGATAATTGCAAGATTTCGACCTGGCTTAACGGGAATGGTGGTGGTGGGGATCTTGATGCCGAGAATGTCGGTGTACTCGGAATCAAGTCCAAAGCGATCGTACATCTTTCCCTGCACCCAAGGCTCAAGGTTGATGATAAGGTCGATCTTTTCGGTCAGCTTGACAGCGCCCATACCGAAGATGCGACGCACGTCGACAATACCGATTCCGCGAAGCTCGACATAATGACGGATGATCTCGGGCGCGCTTCCGACGAGAGTTTTTGCGGATACGCGCTTGATCTCAACGGCATCGTCCGCGATGAGACGATGACCGCGCTTTACAAGCTCGATTGCGGTCTCGGATTTACCCACACCCGAATCACCGAGAATGAGAATACCTTCACCGTATACCTCAACAAGCACACCGTGCCTTGTTATGCGGGGCGCTAACTGTACATTGAGGAAAGCAATCAGCGCAGCCATAAATGAGCTTGTGGTATCCGCGGTACGGAGGATCGGAACTTCAAAATATTCGCCAAGCTCGATAAACTCGGGGAAAACTTCCTGACCGGAGGTGATAACCACCGCAACAGGCTTGCTTTCAAGGAAGCCGAAGATTGAACTGCGGCGGTCGTCGGCATTCATGCTTTCCAGGTATCTATGCTCAACCTTACCGATGATCTGAATTCTCTGCGGCTCATAGTGGTCAAAGAATCCCGCAAGCTGCAGACCGGGGCGGTTGACGTCCATCAGATTGATGGTGATCCTTTCGCCCTCATCGGGAAGATAGATCTTCTCAAGGGAAAATTCATTTATTATTTTCGAAAGTTCAACGGTATAAATGTCAGCCATGTCATAACATCAAGAGCATATAGCCCTCGTTTTCCTTTCAATTTAATGTAGGCATTCGCATACAGTATATATTATACTACACTTTCGTGAATTTTTCAATACCTTAACAAGAAAAAAATACCGTTAAAGTTATTTTTACAGTACGTTTTATGTGGGGTTGGACTGTAATCGAATTATTTAGAATAATGCATAATCAATTCTTGTATTATTTCTGTCACAGACGAGTACAGAGAGTGTGTTTATTGAGGGATGCCCTTCCAAAAAACTCTTGACAAATCCGCAAGGATTTGCTATAATATACATGTCATGTGACTGACGGAAGTGGAATAAACCACGGGGAGCATGACCGTAGTGTGCCGACCGTCTGGGCGAAATGCTCGGATTGTGGGCATTTTTCTTTTAAAAATTTATTTTTTGGAGGAACATTATGAAAGAACTTGAACTCAAATACGGCCGTAATCCCAATCAGAAGCCTGCTCGAGTCTACATGAAGGACGGCGAGCTTCCCTTTGAGGTTTTAAACGGACGCCCCGGATTCATAAATCTGCTGGACGCATTCAACTCCTGGCAGTTGGTGTGCGAGCTTAAGGAAGCCACCGGACTTCCCGCGGCGGCATCATTCAAGCACGTTTCCCCTGCAGGTGCGGCTGTAGCCGTTCCTCTGGATTCGACGCTTCAAAAAATGTACTTCGTTGAGGGCGTGGAGCTCTCCCCCATCTGCACTGCTTATATCCGCGCGAGAGGCGCTGACAGAATGTCCAGCTACGGCGATTTCGTGGCACTCTCCGATGAGTGCGACGAGCAAACTGCCGCATTCCTCGCGCGCGAGGTTTCCGACGGCATTATCGCACCGTCCTACTCCGAAAAAGCGCTTGAGATCTTAAAGACCAAGCGCAAGGGCACCTACTGCGTAATTAAAATGGACACAAACTACGTTCCCGAGGAGCTTGAAACCAAGCAGGTATTCGGCATCACCTTCGAACAGGGTCGCAACAATATAAAGCTTGACAATTCCCTTTTCGACAATGTTGTCACCGATAACAAGTGCATCCCCGATGATGCAAAGCGTGACCTGCTCATCGCAATGATCACTCTTAAATATACTCAGTCCAACTCCGTATGCTACGCATACAAGGGTCAGGCGATCGGTATCGGCGCAGGTCAGCAGTCCCGTATCCACTGCACACGCCTCGCAGGCAATAAGGCTGACGTATGGTTCCTCCGCTCTCATCCGAAGGTACTTGCGCTTCCCTTCAAGGACGACATCCGCCGTCCCGACCGCGACAACACCATCGACGTATATATTTCCGATGACTACAACGACGTGATCGGCGACGGTGTCTGGCAGAATATGTTCACCGAGCAGCCTGCTCCCCTGACTCGCGAGGAAAAGCGAGCTTGGCTTGATAACGTACACGGCGTTTCACTGGGATCGGACGCATTCTTCCCCTTCGGCGACAACATCGAGCGTGCTCACCGCAGCGGCGTTGACTACATCGTTGAAGCTGGCGGTTCAGTCCGCGACGACAACGTCATCGAGACCTGCAACAAGTATAACATCGCCATGGCAATGTGCGGAATTCGTTTGTTCCACCACTAAAAACAAACGGGATGCGTCAAATGACGCATCCCGTTCTTTCTATAAAAGTATAGAACACCCGTTCATATCTTCCACTTCATATCACCGATAACAGCCTCTGCTCGGAATGCTTGATTATTCTCCCCTGCTGCTCTCAAAATACGCAGGAGCGCCTCGCATTCGCGGGACAGCGACGGATAGGCATCATCAAGCCCAACCACTCGTACACGCACCGGAATACCGCTTGATCCAAGGAGTGCAATACGCTCACAAAGTGCGCGCCACATCTCACCTTTCAGGATTCTCACCGCATCTATTGAAAAAGCGCGGGCAAGGCGCATAAGAAAGCTTGCGCGTCCCGTACAGCCCTCGAAATTTGCTATATATACTCTAACCGTTTGTTTCATTGCAGCAGTCATTATTTTACCCTCCGCACTATGCGAATATTTGTTCGGTTTTTCTTTGTGAGAACATTATAGCACATTTGTTCGGTTTTGTCAATAGTATTTTGAAATATTTTTCGAACATTTTTTCGGCGCGCTCTGCAAATGGTCCATGGCTTTTTCAATCATAAAAAAAATGCATTTAGCCGCACACGCGATAAGGGCTGTTACAAGTTTTCAACTTGCAACAGCCCCTAAATTTATATATTCCAAAGTATACATTCCGCATCGCTGGGCATATGCAGGTCGCCGCGCGGTGAGACACCCACCGAGCCGACCTTCGGTCCATCGGGTAAGCAGGAACGCTTGAACTGCTGATTCATAAACCGCCGCATAAACGTGGACAGCCTTTTGTGAACTGTGTCCGCATCGTAAACGCCGGAAAAGGCGTAGTTTGCCATACGCTCGATCTTTTCGGGTGAAAAACCATAACGCAGGAAATAGTACATCACGAAATCGTGAAGCTCGTAGGG
>JAZNAL010000052.1:0-19303 GCA_045586505.1 Candidatus Flemingiibacterium sp.
CCCACAAACGAGATCGTAAACGGACGCGGAAACCTCAGCTTTACATCCATCAACCTCCCCCGCATCGCTATCGATGCAAAGGGAAATGTGGACTGGTTCTTCGAGGAGCTTGACCGCAAGGTAGCCACCGTTATCGATCAGCTTCTTGACCGCTTCAAGATCCAGTCGGAAAAGACCGTCCGCAATTACCCCTTCCTTATGGGACAGGGCATCTGGATGGATTCGGACAAGCTCTCGGTTGACGACTGTGTCGGAGAGGTTTTGAAGCACGGTACGCTTACCGTGGGCTTCATCGGTCTTGCAGAGTGTCTGAAGGCGCTCATCGGCAAGCATCACGGTGAATCTGCAGATGCACAGAATCTCGGCCTTGAGATCGTCGGCTTTATCAGAAAGCGCACCGACGAGGCAAGCAAGAAATACGGTCTCAACTTCTCGCTTATCGGTACTCCCGCCGAGGGACTTTCGGGCAGATTTGTCCGCATTGATAAGAAGAAATTCGGTAAGCTGGACGGTATCACCGACCGTGAATACTACACCAACTCCTTCCACGTGCCGGTATATTACCCGATCTCCGCAGCTGATAAGATCAAGCTGGAAGCTCCCTATCACGAGCTTACAAACGGCGGTCATATCACCTACGTTGAGCTTGACGGAGACCCGATGGAAAACCTTGATGCATTCGAGGCAGTCATCCGCTGCATGAAGGAATCGGGCGTCGGCTACGGCTCCATCAACCATCCCGTTGACCGCGACCCTGTCTGCGGATACACCGGCATCATCGGCAATGAGTGCCCCTGCTGTCACCGTACCGAGGATGACGGAAAGGGTAAGTTTGAGCGTATCCGCCGCATCACCGGCTATCTCGTAGGAACTCTCGACAGCTTCAACGATGCAAAGCGCGCTGAGGTGGACGATCGAGTCAAGCACTCGGTAGTGTCCGATACAAGCGATCTGTTTTAATAATCATGCCGCTGCCAGGTATACCTGACAGCGGCACTGTTATGTCTGACAAAGTCCGTTGCGAATCGGATAAATAATTTTTTAAAAATTTCCCTTATCCCGTTGACATCGGGCGTCTTGCGTGATATAATATATGTAATAATGCAAAACTATTACATAAGGAGCATACAGAAATGAAACATATTACTACTTTAAATACCAAGAGCCTTTGCGACAGTGCAAAGAACGGCGGCTGCGGTGAGTGCCAGACCTCTTGCCAGTCCGCCTGCAAGACCAGCTGCGGTATTGCTAACCAGGCTTGCGAGAACAAGACCACTCGCATTAAGACTCTTGCAACAAAGAGCCTTTGCGACAGCGCAAAGAACGGCGGCTGCGGCGAGTGCCAGACCTCTTGCCAGTCCGCCTGCAAGACCAGCTGCGGCATCGCAAACCAGGCTTGCGAGAAATAAGTCAAATATAGCCGCCGTGAGGCGGCTGTTTTGATTTATGCCCAAAGCCTGCTTCGGGGAGAAGCTCGCCGCCGCAATACGGCGGCTCGGGAGGGGGAGGCTGTGCTCTCAAACGCCGATCTGAGCCTCCCCCTCCACCCCCACTCGGCTCGGCTGAAGGCAAGCACAAAACATGTAATATAAAAGTAATATATAGGGAGACTATAATGATACATTGCTATAAGCTCGGCGGGCTTAATATTGTGCTGGATATCTATTCCGGATCTGTTCATGTGGTGGACGAGGTCGCGTATGATATCATCGAAAACTACGAGGGCACGGATAAAGCCGTTCTTAGTGCCGACATTACTAAAAAATACGGAATTTCCGAGGCGGAGTTTGACGAATGCTGTGAGCAGATCGAGGAGCTTCGCGCGGCGGGACAGCTTTTCGCCGAGGATACATTTGAACCGCTTGCGGGTGATCTGAAGGAAAAGTCCAAGGGCGTTGTAAAAGCGCTGTGCTTACATATCGCTCACACCTGTAACTTAAACTGCTCGTACTGCTTCGCAAGCCAGGGTAAATATCACGGTGAGCGCGCGGTGATGAGCTTTGAGGTCGGCAAGCAGGCGCTGGATTTCCTCATCGCCAACTCCGGCACACGCCGAAATCTTGAAGTGGACTTCTTTGGCGGTGAGCCGCTTATGAACTTCGATGTGGTAAAGCAGCTTGTGGCATATGCTCGCTCGGTTGAAAAGGCGGCAGGGAAGAATTTCCGCTTCACGCTGACCACGAACGGTCTGCTTATTGACGATGATGTGATCGATTTTGCCAACCGCGAATGCTCCAATGTGGTGCTCTCCCTTGACGGTCGAAAGGAAGTACACGACCGCTTCCGCGTTGACTATGCCGGCAACGGAAGCTGGGAGAAGATCGTTCCCAAGTTCCAAAAGCTGGTGGAGGCACGCGGCGGCAAGAACTACTATATGCGCGGCACCTTTACACACGCCAACCCCGACTTTTTGGAGGATATCAAGACCATGCTTGAGCTTGGCTTCAACGAACTGTCAATGGAGCCTGTGGTTTGCCCGGAAAACGATCCGTCAGCACTCACAATGGAGGATCTGCCCATTGTGCTCGAGCAGTACGAAAAGCTCGCCGAGCTGATGCTGGAGCGTCATCGCGAGGGCAATTCGTTCACCTTCTATCACTATATGATCGATCTGAAGGGCGGTCCTTGCATCTACAAGCGAATTTCCGGTTGCGGCTCGGGAACAGAATATATGGCAGTCACCCCTTGGGGCGATCTGTATCCATGCCACCAGTTTGTGGGTGAGGAAAAGTTCAAGCTCGGCGACGTCTGGAACGGTGTCACCAACACCGAATGCCAGTGTGAATTTGCGGCGTGCAATGTTTACACCCGTCCCGAGTGCCGCGACTGCTGGGCTAAGCTTTACTGCTCCGGCGGCTGTGCGGCGAACGCATATCACGCTACCGGCTCGGTAAACGGCATCTACAAATACGGCTGTGAGCTGTTCCGCAAGCGCATGGAGTGCGCAATCATGCTGGAAGCTGCAAAAACGCTTGAAGAATGATGAAAACGCCAATCTGTGATTTTGTAAAAAAATACGCCGACAGTAAGGCGGTGCGTTTGCATATGCCGGGGCACAAGGGGGTGCCCGTGCTCGGCGCGGAACCGCTTGACATAACCGAGATCGACGGTGCGGACGTGCTTTATAACTCGGACGGCATCATCCGCGAGAGCGAGAATAACGCTGCCGCGCTGTTTGGTGCCGGAAGAACGGCTTATTCAACCGAAGGATCGTCGCTGTCCATACGGGCGATGCTGTATCTGGCGACACTTTATGCAAGAGAAACCGGAAAACGTCCCGTAATTGCGGCGGGACGCAACGCGCATAAGACATTTTTAAGTGCGGCGGTTCTTATCGATTTTGAAATCGTCTGGCTTTATTCCGACGAAAGTGAGAGCATGATCTCCTGTGATATCACAGCCGATCTGCTTGAGAATACATTTGCCTCGATGGATGAGCCGCCCTGCGCGGTGTATGTCACCTCCCCCGATTATCTTGGCGGTACTGCGGACATTGCAGCGCTTGCGCGTGTTTGTCATGAGCACGGCGTTCTCCTGCTCGTGGACAATGCCCATGGTGCGTATCTCAATTTTCTGGAAAGCTCTCGGCATCCGATGGCGCTCGGTGCCGATATGTGCGCCGATTCTGCCCATAAGACGCTCCCCGTACTGACGGGAGGCGCGTATCTGCATATTTCGAAAAATACCCCGCCTATGCTTGCAGAGCAGTGCGAGCGTGCCATGTCGCTGTTTGCGTCCACAAGTCCGTCGTATTTGATTCTGCAGTCGCTGGACGCGGTCAATCGGTATTTATCCGAAGGCTACCGTGAACGGCTGTGCGAGCTTGAGCGCGGTATTGTGGGACTTAGGGATAGCATGGTGTGCCGCGGCTACCGTGTGTATCACGGCGAGGCGCTGAAGCTTACCGTTCTTACGAAATCTGTGGGATATACAGGCGATGAATATGCGCGAAAATTGCTTGAATACAACACCGTATGCGAGTTTGCCGACCCCGATTTCTGTGTGCTCATGTTTACACCTGAGCTTGGTAATGAGGTGATCCCACAGCTTTGGCGGGTGATAATGGAAATACCCACAAAGCCGACAATCGGGATTCCGGCGCCGCGTGCCGTTATATCGGAGGCAGTCATGACGCCGCGTGAAGCTATGCTGTCGCCTTCGGAGGTTATACCGACAAGCGAAGCGTCGGGACGAGTGCTCGCTGATGTCAACGTCTCCTGTCCGCCCGCAATCCCGATCGTGATGTGCGGCGAGCGCATCGGTGTCGATGCGCTTCGGGCGTTTGAGTATTACGGTATAACCCATGTGAGAGTTGTTAAATAGACTTTGGCGGGACTGCGAAAAGCGGTCTCGCCTTTAACTTTTTTTGTGCCAATTTGCGAAAATTACTTGATATTGTTACAAACAGGTGATATAATATATAGTAGATCAGTATGCGATTTCGGAGGACGGCACTTTTGGATATAACAATAGGTAATGATTATGCCGGACTTACCGTCAAGGACTGGCTTTACAGAAACGGGATATCGCGGAGTCTTATAACCGCGCTGAAAAAACGCGCGGACGGTATCACCGTGAACGGTGAGCACGCTACTGTGCGACGCGTACTCTCGGTGGGGGATGTTTTATCCATTGCCGCCCATGACCGCACGGAGGATGAAAATGAGTTGCTGGTCAAGGCGGAAATGTCGCTTGATATAATCTATGAGGACGACGATATGATCGCCGTCAATAAACCGCCGGATATGGCGACTCATCCGTCGCTGGGACATTTTGACGATACACTTGCCAATGGGCTTGCGTATTACTTTGCCACGCAGGGTAAGCCGTTTGTGTTTCGTGCTGTCAACCGCCTGGACCGAGATACGAGCGGTGCGGTGCTCGTTGCCAAGAACCGCATCTCAGCCGCGCGTCTTACCGCGCTCATGCAGTCGGGACGGATCCGCAAGACTTATATTGCGATCTTAAACGGCAGAATATCTCCCGCATCGGGTAGGATAAATGCCGCCATCCGTCGGCGTGAGGCGAGTATCATGCTCCGTGAAACCTGCGATGACGGTGCCGAGGGCGCAAGAGCCGCCCTTACCGAATATTCAACACTGTATGCCTCGGATTCGGCTTCAATCGTACAAGCCGAGCCGATTACGGGACGCACGCATCAGCTTCGCGTTCATTTCGCGCATCTTGGCTGTCCTATCGTGGGCGATGGGTTTTACGGAAGCGCGGAGACAACGCCCACCGAATACGACGGACTTATGACGCGTCAGGCGCTTCACGCCTCGTCGCTTGAAATAGAATTTGAGAATCGCACCGTTACATTGCGTGCGGCTCTGCCTTCCGATATGGAAAAGCTGAAAAGCTATATTGAAGGAGTATAAACCGTACATGAGCCCTCAAAAGCTGAAATATCTTATAAAGGAATACTGCCCGACTCCCTCGATAGTTTTGTTTATCATTGCACTATTTGCCGGTGTTATAAATATAATAAGCGAGATTTCTGCGGGATTTTCCGACTTTTTTAACCGCTATATAAGCTCGGCCATCCGCGGAGTATTTGCCACTGTAAGCGGTATCCTTCCGTTTTCACTGGCGGAGGCGCTGATACTTTTTATCCCCGTTTTGTTTATTTTGGCGCTGGTGTGCTGTGTAAAGGCGACAGGCCGCGCAAACCGTGAAGGAATACGGTATGTGATCGGACTTGCCTCGGTGCTTTCGCTTTTGTATACGCTATTTGTTTTATGCTCAACCGTTGCGTACAACGGTACGCCGCTTTCTCTTAAGCTGGGGCTAACACAAAAGCCCGTCACTGCCGCTGAGCTTAAAAACACTGCGGAATACATGATCGAAAATCTCAATAAAGAGCTTGACGAGGTGGATTTCCGTTACGGCGGAAGCTCGGTGATGCCTTATTCGGTAGACGAGATGAACGAGCTTTTGCTGGACGCTTATGACAAAGCCTCGGACAAGTATCCGTTTATCCCACGTCTGCGCTCACGCATCAAGCAGATAGCGCTGTCGGAGCCAATGACATATACGCATATTTCGGGTATGTACACCTACTACACCGGCGAGGCAAATCTTAATGTCAATTTCCCCGACTACAATTTGCCGTTTACCGCCGCTCATGAGCTTGCACATCAGCGCGGGATCATGCCCGAGAACGAAGCTAACTTCATGGCGTTTCTTGTCTGCATCCAGTCGGACGATCCGTATATACGCTACAGCGCGTATCTGAATATGTACGAATATCTTAACTCGGCGCTTTATTCCGCCGATTATGAGTCCTTTGCCGCGCTTTATGTCAGCCTTGACGGACGGGTCAAAGGTGAAATTGCTTCGTATAACAAATTTTTTGAAAAATACCGCGACAATACTGCCGCCAATGTAAGCAGTGCCCTCAATGACAGCTATCTTAAGTCACAGGGGCAGGCGGCGGGCGAAAAGAGCTATGGAATGGTGGTCGACCTTGCCGTAGCGTATGTGAACACATTGTCTGAAAATTAAACGAAGGGACTGATCGTGTGAAGTCAAAATATGTAAAGCTGCTTGCCGCAATTATGTGCTTTACGGTAGTGATTACGGCGTTTATGCTGGTGCGCACCGAGCTTTCCGGCTCATCCTCATCGATTATATGTTACTATAACGACCGAGCGTGGTCACTTTCCGGAAGATATCCGGTGGAGGTGAATGCCAGCGGAGTTTATTACGTCCCGCTGACGCTGTTTGTACAGCTTCCGGATGTCAATGTGCGTATAAACGATACGCTTCAAACCTTCATTATCACGCACGGGGAACTGTACCTGTCATTTGATACCGCCAGCAATTTTGCCGCGAATCAGGATAAGATACGTACACCGATCTCCACCTACGAGCGGCACGGCGAGAGGTATGTTCCTGCCGAGATTATCTGCGCTTATCTTGAACTTAGCTTTGAAAAAGAGGTAAGTCCGGTAAGCGGTGACGTTGCGATCCGTATAACCGACGGAAACGAGGAATACTCCTTCAGCTCGCTTCTTAAACGCAAATACCCCGAATTTTTTCCCGAGGATGCCACTGATTTGTCTGATACAACACCGATCACGCCTCCGATCATCGTTCCTACCCCACTCACCGAGCGTACGGTATACATTACAATCGAAGATTCACCGGGTATGTACACAGAGGGCATACTTGACGTACTGGATGACTACGGAGTCAAAGCCACATTCTTTGTTGTGGGAAGCATGATGGAGAATAATATTGAAACGCTGTCGAGGATAGCCGCAGGCGGCCATGCCATAGGGCTTCATACTATGAACCATGACATTTCGGAGCTTACAAGCGGTGAGGCGATCCTTGCCGATATTGAAGCGGAAAACGAGCTGTTATCAAAGACTGTCAAGCAGAAGTCCCGTATATGGCGGGCACCCGATGGCTCGGACAATATGTTGGCGCTGACCGCGGAGGTGCGTGATATGCTCTCCTCGGAGGGATATATCATCTGGGACGGAAATGTGGATATCCCCACAACATACACTGTCGAAGCCGCCGCGAGCATCGCGATTCGCGGAATATACAGTAGTGAATCGGTCGTCCTGCGATTCACAGAAAGCTCAAATGCTGCAGAAACATTAAGAATTGTGCTTGATTTCATAAAAAACAACGGCGAAGCCTGTGAAGTTCGCACCATCTCTCCGGCATATGACGAATATTCCGCTGCGAAGAACAGCGCGGCTTAAATATACCTCTTTGAAAGGATGATGAAAATGCCCGAATCGACCAAGAAAAAGAAGGTCCTCGTGGTCGAGGACGAAAAGAACATCGCAATGACTCTTGCGTATAACCTCATGAAGGCGGGCTATGCATACGATCTCGCTTTTGATGGTGAGGACGGCCTTAAAAAGGCGCTCAGCGGCACATTTGATCTTATTCTGCTTGACCTCATGCTCCCGAAAATGGACGGATTTGAGGTCTGCCGCCGTGTCCGTGAAAAGCTGTCGACGCCCATTATTATTGCCACTGCGCGTGTAGAAGAGGTAGACAAGATCATGGGTCTTGACATCGGCGCAGATGACTATGTGACAAAGCCCTTTTCCATGAACGAGCTGCTTGCACGCATCAAGGCAAATATCCGCCGCTCGTCAAATGAGATGGTCGCATCCGCATCTGAGTCGGCTGACACCACGCTCACCATACGAGGGCTTGTAATCGATACCGTCAAATATCAGGTGACCCGTGACGGTACATCCATCGAGCTTACCAAAAAGGAATATGAGCTGCTCACCTTTATGGCGAAGAATCAGGGCACCGTATACTCGCGCGAGCAGCTTCTTACCGAGGTGTGGGGCTACGACGGGTTCTACGGTGATACCTCCAGCGTCGATGTTACCGTCAGCCGTCTGCGTGCCAAGCTGGAAGCCGATGCGGGCAAGCCCGAGTATCTGTTTACCAAGCGCGGTATGGGGTACTATATAAAGTAAGCTATGTATAACAGTTTATATTTTAAAATCATACTGATCCTCGTTATCTTTATGATAACCGTAATGTGCGTTATCGGTACGGTGCTTATCAACAACGTAAACAGCTTCTATATGGATGAGTTTACGGAGCAGATGGAAAAGAATCTTTCCGAAAAAAGTCCACTTACGGAAGAACTTCAAGGGGCACTTGAGGTTGAGGATTTTGCCTTGGAGCAGTTAAAAATACTGAACAGCTACCGCGGTGTGCTGGGAATAGACGATTACCGCAACTTTTACATTCTTGACGGCGACGGTACATTTCTTGAAGGCTCGGACTCTGAACTTGGCACGACGCTTCAAAAAACCACCAACCTTATTGCCGCCATGCGCGGAAAGCTCGACAACACCCAGCCTCTCGGTGCGGATTTCGCCGACTATGCGCTGAAGCTCACCAATGATGACACCGAATGTATTATCTATGTGCGGGATTCCATGGAGGAGATGCAACAGTTTACCTGGATACTGTTTTCGATCATCCTGCAGGCGCTGATGTTCGGTCTTATCTTTGCGATCATATTGGCATTCTTCCTCTCGAAGGCGATCACCTCGCCGATTCAGAGCCTTACCCGCGGCGCAAAGCTCATTGCGGCTGGTGAATTCTCCCATGAGCTTGATATTCACGCCAACGACGAGATCGGTAAGCTGACAGACACCTTCAATTACATGAAAAAGACACTGAAAAACACCCTTGAAGAGGTTTCGGGTGAGCATCAGAAGCTGGAAACGGTATTTACCTATCTGCATGACGGCGTCATTGCTTTTACCGAAGACGGAAAGGTGATGCATATCAATGAAAGCATCAAGGAGTTGCTTGGCTCAAATTACGATGAGAATTTCAACTTTTCACGCTTCATTGAGCTGCTCGACATCGAATATAACCCCAATTTCAGCGTGGAATATGTGGACATGAAGGATGGCGTTGAGGGTGACGGCTACAATGTCAGCGATGTCATGTTCGACGGCAAGGTGCTGGATGTAAACTTCGGCGATATCAACTACATGGCGGACAATACCACCCATCGCGGCGTGCTTGCCGTTATACACGACGAGACGGGACGTTATGAGCTGGATAAATCCCGTCGAGAGTTTGTGGCGAATGTATCCCATGAGATGCGCACACCGCTGACGAGCATCAAGGGCGCCTGTGAGACTATTTTGTCCGATCCCGAGATGGAGCCGGATATGGAGGATTTCTTCCTTCACATGGCGGTGGACGAATGTGACCGAATGACGCGTATCGTATCCGATCTGCTTGTGCTTTCCCGTCTTGACAACAAGCGTACTCAGTGGTCGATCGAGCGCTTTGATCCCAACAAAACGCTCACACATATCTGTGACGTCATGCGTGTGGATGCGGAGTCGCATTCGCATACACTCAGCTATTCCCCGGAAGGTGTGCTTCCCGAGGTTTCTGCTGACAAGGAGCGCATTGAGCAGGTCATCATAAATGTGATCTCCAATGCTATTAAATACACCCCCGACGGCGGTACGATAACGGTGGGCGCAAGAGGGATCGGTGACGGGCTTGAGATCTATGTGAAGGATACCGGTATCGGTATTCCCGAAGAGGATCTGCCTCATCTGTTCGAGCGCTTTTACCGTGTTGAAAAGTCCCGTACCAGTGAAACGGGCGGCACCGGACTCGGACTTGCCATTGCAAAGGAGATCATTGAAGCCCACGGCGGCACTATCTCCATTGAGAGTGTGCAGGGTAAGGGAACGAAAGTTACGCTGGTGCTTCCGCTTGAGACAAAACTGAAATCCGTGGAAGATTAAAAAATTCAGAGCCGGGTAGCAGAAATGCTGCGCATATCTGCCGTGGCTTACCTTTCACCCCGTGAAAGATTTTGCTGCGCAAACCGTCCCCAATTTCTCTGATAAGGAAGCTTTTGCTACGCAAAAGCCATGGTCATAACTATGAAAACTACTGCAAAGCGACGTCTTGTCGGCGCCGTGGAGACATTCAAAACATTTCTTCTGGCGGCGCTTGTGATAAGTCTCATTCTGCTCGTTGTGGTATACATTGGCGGAATGCGCGTATACGAAAGCATGGTCATGAAGAAAAGCTCGGGGCAGAGCTTTGATAAGCTGTGGAGCGTTCAGGGCGGTGCTGAGCCGGAAGGACTTGAGGGTTCACATCTTATCCCCGAATTTGTCGGCTACAAGCAGACAACGCTGACAGAGGCGCGCGCAAGTACCGGCAGCAGAGATTCGGTGTCAGAGCTGTATGAGCTGATAAAACCCTGTATACTCGAATTGTTCGGAAGCGATGCGGTATGCCGCGAACTGACGGCGGATCAGGGTAGTACAGCCTTTGACGAGGCAAAAAAAAGCGACGAGTTTATCTATCTTCGCTATCATCTACCCGTGCTGTATCAGCTTATTTATGCGTATGCTTCAGACGCGCTGACAGTTTCCGAAGCTGATGTTGCGCCGGGTCATACGGGAAATATCGGCGCGTATGTAAGTGAGCTTATAATAGTTCCCGACAAGGATTTTGCCGCTCACCGTTTTGTTGCTTACGCTTATGACGGAAACGGCGCCTACTTCGAATTCCGTCCTGCTCAGCATATTGTGACATCAAGCTTCTATATTTCAAAATTGGCTGACGGCGGCGGAAACACAGACACCTTCAAATTCGAGTTTGCAGGCGGATCGCAGACCGCCGTTATTGACAGCGAGCTTGAATGCGATGTAATTACGTCATACGCAGCCGAAATTGAGGATGAAGCTGCCTTGAACCGCCTTCTCAGACTGTTTGGCTACAATCCCAACAAGCTCGACGGATATACCGATGAGGGAGAACAGGTATACATTGACTTGCACAGCCAGCTCAGGATCGGTGAGGGAAGTATACTGTTTTCTGTCTCTGACGCTTCTGAAAACTCCGGCGGGACACCCAGCGGTATTGGAATCGAAACGCTTCTCGGTTACACTGTAGACGGAGTGCCGAACTTGTTTGATAAACTGACCGCGGTCGATAATCTCATCGGAAAGATCGACGAGGTGTCCTCGTTCCTTTCGGGCGGCTCGGCGATCCCATGTCTCGGGGATGTGTACACTGAAGGCTCACTTTTGGTTATAGAATACTTTCTGACCTACAATAACATTCGTATCGGCACCAAGCCGTATCTGCGTGCATCGCTGACCGACAGTACCATCTGCGGATTGGAGCTGTATCCGATGGTAATAGGAACAACCGGAAAAACCACGCTGGCGCCTCCGCCCACGTATATTCTGCGGAATCTTGAGGTGATCGGTACAATTGATGCAAAAACTCGCATTGCTTCCGTAAGTCTCAGCTATACCGGGAATAAGGTGGAATGGATGGTAGCTACGGATAACTGATAATAACACGAAGGGAGGACTCGCCCATGAATTGGTCTACTGTAAAGAATCTACTTATCGCCATACTTGTAGCGGCGAATCTGTTCCTGTTATACAATATCGCGCGCCAGGACCGCACCCGCGGATATATCGACGCAGGGGAGGTCCAAGGAGCCGTAGAGCTACTTTCGGAGCGCGGACTTGAGGTGGATGCGAACACTGTTCCACTTGAAAAATTCAAGGCGCCCGTATACGAAAGCCTGTACAGCGACGAATATTATACCGAAGCCGCACAGGCGCTCAGTGCATCACCGCGAGAGGTGCTTCTTTCGCTTCCCAACGGCGGGTTCAGCATAATCGCGGAAAACGGCGCCATAACCGAGTTTGACGCAGAATTTGGCTTTGCTTATATGAAATATGACAATTTCGACGGTACGGCATATACTGAGATTACAGCCGAAAACTTCGCATCTGAGGCGGCACTTAGGGATGAGATTGGAACATCTCGCCTTAATACACTGATATCGCTTGCCGAGGGTTTTTTGGAGATTGCGGTCGGCGATGATTATGTGTTGTCTGCGAGGATAATCGACAGCTACCACGATTCGGGAAGTGGACTTACCTATCTTCTGGCGCAACAGATGCTTGACGGATATCCGATCTATTCGCACAATGCAGTATGTGTATTTGAAGGGGATACGTTGGTGTATTCTGCCGGACGGTGGTATTTTGCGCCCTTTGACAAGGAATACAACACCGAGCTTATAGACCAGGTAAACATACTGTTTACAGATCTCACAACTCTGCGCTCGTTTGTTTCCACACAGTTTACACTTGCAGATGTTTCGGAGGATTCGGAGTATTTGCAGTGGCAGGATTCCCCAAATGTGTCCGACGACGCTGTGCTGCCTGCTGTAAAATCACTCAATGCGTGCTATGTAATATACTGGAATGCCGACAAAACTGCCTTATATTTCATTCCTGCTTGGCAAATTGACCATACGGATGGCGGTATCATCGTGTATAATGCAACAAATGGCACAGTATATTCGAGCAAATAGTAAACATTTCAGTCAATTGTAAATCTTTTGTAAACAGGGCTTCCATTTTAGATGAAAAAGTGTTATAATAGTATAAAGGTGAGACCAAATTTATTAACAAATTGTTAAGTGAATTTGGAGTTTTATGTATTTTATATTTCCCACGGGATGACCACGGCGGGTCATTGCCGATTTATATAGCGTGCCGATATGTACTGCGCGCACTATCTTATGCCGGGAAACGAGACTGAGATATGGAAAAAATAATCATAAACGGCGGAAGACCTCTTAACGGCTCCGTTGAAGTGAGCGGCTCCAAAAACGCTGCGATCCCGATAATACTTGCGACACTTATGGTGGGCGATGTCTGCGTTATCGAAAACGTCCCGTCCATCAGCGATATAAGCTTGTCGCTGGAAATACTTTCAGCAATGGGTTGCCGTGTACGCATGCTGGCGAAGAACACCATTGAGGTGGATTCCCGCGGGGCTGTGGGCGGAATATCCCCTTACGAGCTGGTTCGCCAAATGCGCGGCTCCTACTACCTTGTGGGTGCTGAGCTTGCGCGCTGGGGCAAGGCATACGTTGGACTTCCCGGCGGCTGTGACTTCGGTGTGCGTCCCATTGACCAGCATATAAAGGGCTTCAAGGCGCTGGGCGCGCAAATAAACGTTGAGAGCGGTTATATCGATGCAAAAGTCGAGGAGATGAAGGGAGCTTCAATCTATTTCGACGTGGAGACCGTTGGCGGTACTATCAATGTGATGATCGCCGCGACCCGTGCAAACGGCACTACTGTGATCGAGAATGCTGCCCGTGAGCCGCACGTCGTTGACCTTGCAAACTTCCTCAATTCCTGCGGTGCGAAGATTAGCGGCGCAGGTACCGATACCATAAAGATAAAGGGTGTTGACCGTCTTTACGGAAGCACCTATGCAATAATTCCCGATATGATCGAAGCGGGCACATATATGTGTGCGGCGGCGGCGACGGGAGGTCATCTCAAGGTGACTAATGTTATTCCGAAGCATATGGATTCCGTTTCCGCAAAGCTTGAGGAAATGGGTGTCAAGATCATTGAAAATGACGATTCCATAGAAGTTATCAGCACCGGTGAATTAAACCGTGTGAACGTCAAGACCGCTCCTTATCCCGGCTTCCCCACGGATATGAATCCGCAGTTTGGTGCACTGCTTTGCCTTGCAAACGGAGTGTCCTGTCTTACGGAGAGCATATTCAACAACCGTTTCAGATATGTCGAGGAGCTCAAGCGTATGGGTGCGTCCATTAAGGTGGATGGCTCTACAGCTATCATTGAAGGCGGTCAGACTATGTCCGGCGCTCCCGTAAAAGCGGTGGATCTGCGTGCAGGAGTTGCGATGATCATTGCGGGCCTTGCCATTAAGGGCAAAACCGAAATCGAGGATATTCACTATATTGAGCGCGGCTATGACGATGTCGTAGGCAAACTCCGTGCAGTCGGAGCTGACATTAAGAAGGTCATTGTTCCCGATGCGGCACAGTACGAAAAAGCAAACTGAGGTTAAAGGGTGTCCCAGCGACACCCTTTTGGTTTATGATATGGAACTTTTGAAGGACGAGAATCTTACTCTTATAAATGACGGACTGCGGCTTATCGAAAAGAATGATGGGCTGACCTTCGGGACGGATGCGTATCTGCTCTCCGCTTATGTCAGACGGCAGAGCAGGGCGCGGTGCGTGGATCTCGGAAGTGGGACGGGGATAATACCGTTGCTTCTGCTGGCAAATAAAAAGTGCGCGCAGGTGCACGCAGTTGAACTGCAAAGCGACTTCGCGGAGCTTATCGGACGCAACGCCGAGCTCAACGGATTTGGCGACACGCTTTTGCCGCACTGCATGGATGTACGCGACATCCATGCCGATATGTTTGGCGGAACCGTAGACATTGCGGTGTCCAATCCGCCCTATATGAAGGTGTCGGGTAAGCCGAATGAAAGTGAGCGTAAAAATATCGCGCGGCATGAGATCGCAGGCGGTATCAATGATTTCTGCGGTGCCGCTTACCGTGTGTTAAAGCACGGCGGGTTGTTTTACACCGTTTGGCGTCCCGACAGACTTTGCGAGCTTACAAAAGCGCTGTCTGCCGCAAGGCTTGAGGTTAAACGCATGACCTTTGTACACGCAAGAGCCGAGCTTCCGCCTTGTCTTGTGTTGTGTGAGTCAAAGAAGGGGGCGTCGGCGGGAGTTTATGTGACACCACCGTTGATAATGTATACCCACGGCAGTGTTTACACGGAAGCACTTACCAAAATTTATGAAACGGGTGAATTCGATGAGCCTTACAAAAGACCCTGATGTATATTACGCCGATACCGGCGAGGAAAAGAATAAAATAAGCGGCGGTACGCTGTATCTTGTCACTACCCCTATCGGCAATCTTGCCGATCTGTCCGAGCGGGCGAAAAAGGTGTTGGCGGGAGTGGATTTTGTCGCCGCCGAGGATACGCGGAACTCCGCAAAGCTGCTTTCCTTATTTGGTATCAAAAAGCCGATGGTCAGCTACTACGAGCATAACAAGCGCGAGCGCGGCGAGATTATCTGCGAGCGTCTTGCGGCGGGGGAATCCTGCGCGCTGGTTACCGATGCGGGAATGCCCGGTATCAGTGACCCCGGTGAGGATATAGTGAAGCTGTGCGCCGAGCGAAATATTCCCGTGACTGCGGTTCCCGGGCCGTGCGCCGCAATGACGGCGCTCACGCTGTCGGGGCTGTTTACCTCCAGATTTGCCTTCGAGGGCTTTCTTTCCACCAACAAAGGTGAGCGGCGGCGTCATCTTGACGAGATAAAGCACGACAGACATACGCTCATCTTCTACGAAGCTCCGCATAAGTTGAAAGCGACGCTTTCCGACCTCCATAATGCGCTAGGCAACCGTAAGATCTCGCTCTGCCGTGAGCTTACCAAGCTCAATGAGGAGATAATGCGCACCACGCTTTCCGAAGCGGTCAAGCTGTACGGTGAGCGTGAGCCGCGGGGGGAGTATGTGCTCATAATCGAGGGGGCGAGCGACGAGGAAGTGCTTGCGGGCGCTTTCTGGAGCGACATGACCGTCGAGGAGCACGTGGCGTATTACGTTAACGAGGGCAAGTCGAAGATGGATGCCATCAAAGCCTGCGCCAAGGATCGCGGGATCGCAAAAAACGAGGTTTACAAGGCGGTCAACACATAAAAATCGGCAGTGGTACGACTTCAGCGTACCACTGCCGCAGTTTATTTACAGATGTTATTTTCAATACTTGTCAATATCTATACGAGTTACCTTGTCGGTGATCTCCTCGCCAAGAAATATGGAGGCGATGCGCTCAAAGCCCTGGGGTTCATCGCTTACATAGTATTCCACCTTTCCTTGACGCTGGTTATCCGGCGTCTTTTGTGCGGATATGATGTCGTATAGCTCCCTCGCGGCGGCAGCCCCTACATTTATAAGCGTCGCATTCGGAATCACCTTGGCAATGGAAGGTGCGATGATCGGATAATGGGTGCATCCGAGTATCAACGTATCCGCACCCATTTCGATGATTGGCTTCAAGTGTATCTTGGCGGCAAGTCTCGTAATCTCCTCATCCTCGCCGACAAAGCCATTTTCCACCAGCGGCACAAATAGCGGGCAGGCGGCGGAGATTATTTTGAAATCGGGGTCAACCAAACGCAGTCCCGCGTCAAATGCGCCGCTTCCGACGGTTGACGGAGTGCCCGCGATACCGATGATTTTGTTTTTTGTGGCGGATGCTGCGGCGCGGACTCCCGCGTCTATTACACCTATTATCGGGATGTCGGGGTATCTTTCGCTGAGCAAACCGAGCGCGTTGGAGCTGGCGGTTCCGCAGGCAACGAGCACCGCATCGATGTTATGCGATGCGAGAAAATTCATATCCTGGAGGGAATATTTAATGATTGTTTCTCTGGAACGGGTTCCGTAAGGAACACGTCCCGTGTCACCGAAATAGATGATATCCTCCGAGGGGAGCAGTCGGCGTACTTCCTTGAGGGCGCTGAGTCCACCGAGGCCGCTGTCGAAAATTCCAATCAAAGATTACGCCCCCTTCTCTATGGCAAGCGCGATAAGTTTGTCGATGATCTCGGAATAGGTCATGCCGTCATGCATGAACAGCTTAGGGTACATGCTTATCTGTGTAAATCCGGGGAGAGTGTTGATTTCATTGAAAATTATTTTCTCCTCGCCATCTTTCTCGTACACAAAGAAGTCAACGCGTGACAGTCCGGTAACACCGAGAGCACCGCAGATAATTTTTGCGTATCTGCGAATTTTCTCGGTGGTTTCAGGCTTAATGTCGGCGGGAATTATAGCTGAGGAGTTGCTGTCAGCGCTGTATTTCGCGTCGTAATCATAAAATTCCGCGCCGGGATTGATCTGACCGCAGGTTGAAGCAACATATGCACCTTTGCCCATTGGAGCGTTGCCCATGACAGCGACTTCGACTTCTTTTCCTTTAATATATTCTTCTACGATTATCTTGCTGTCATGCGCTGCCGCAAGATTAAGTGCTGCTATCAGTCCGTCGCGGTCAGCCGCCTTGGAAGCACCTACCGATGAGCCTGCGTTTGCCGGCTTCACGAAAAGGGGGTATGTGCTTATGGACTCGCATGCTTCGATTGTGCCGGCTAAATCTTTTTCAAGACGGAAGCTGGGGATTACTTCGCATTTTGCCTGAGGGATATCATAATGGTAGAGAACGAGCTTGGTGAAGCCCTTATCCATACCGATAGCCGATGCCACGCATCCGCATCCGACGAATGGAATTCCGGAAAGCTTCATAAGTCCCTGCAGAGTGCCGTCCTCGGCGTTTGCGCCGTGCATTATGGGGAAAATCACGTCGATATGTATGCGGCGCACGGTTTCTGTTGTGTTGGAGAACACAAGAAGCGCAGAGTCCGAGGGGGATGGTGAGAGCGCTACTTTTTCCAGTACGGCAGGGTTTTCACACCAGGTACCGTCCTTAATGGCGGCTATGTCACCGGTGAAAAGATACCAGTCGCCGTTTTTGGTTATACCAACGGTGGTGATGTCGTATTTTTGGCGGTCGATATTTGATAAAATGGAGTGCGCGGATATGAGCGATACCTCGTATTCCGAGGATTTTCCGCCGAAAAGGCAGAGAAGCGATGTTTTGTTCATTGCAGTGTTACTCCCGGTTATTGTTGTATTGTAGTAATATTTTATTCGTGTGCGCCGGATTATTTGCGTGAGATTTGTGCAACTCGGATGTTTCCGCCAAAATCCTTATGAAAAGTGCAGGCAAGGGCTTGTGACTTGCACAATTCAGCGATTCTGTCGGATTGATCGTACCCGATCTCGAGCAGCATCATTGCTTCCGGCTTCATAAACTGAGCCAGATTCAAAATGAAATGACGGTAGAAGATCATACCGTCGGAACCGCCGTCAAGAGCGATATGTGGCTCGTGCTGTACTTCGCCGGAGAGTGTCGGGATTACATCGGTGTTGATGTAAGGCGGATTCGAGACGATCAGATCAGCACTTCGGATAAGCTCGACAAAATCGGAGGTCAGCACATCGGATTCAATGAAGTTCAGTCGATCACTTACGCGATGGAGATCTGCGTTTTGCTTTGCTATCTGCAGTGCCTTCGGAGATATATCCACGGCTGTTGCAGTAAGTCTTGCATTTTCCTTCAATATAGAAATAGCGATACATCCGCTTCCGGTGCAGAGATCTAGAATTCTGGTGCCGTTGCCGATATGCTTCAGTGCAAGCATGACAAGGTGTTCGGTGTCGGGCTGAGGAATAAGGCAATCGGGTGATACCACGAATCGGTGACCGTAAAAATAGACCTCCCCGAGGATGTATTGAAGCGGAACGCCTTGTCGACGGTCGGCGACGGCTTTGTCGATGGAATCAGGCAGCTCGTCGTCTCTGTGTAGCAGGCACCATTCGCGCGTTTTGCCCGCGAGGACGCGTACAAGCTCAGCGGCTTCATGTGAGGGCGATGATACTCCGAGATCGGTAAGGCATTTTACAAGCGATAGATAAGTCATAGCTTTGATCCTTTCAATATATATTATAGCAGAAACTTTGTGGAAAATAAATAGTTTCGGGAGAAATTCTTGGTTTTTAAGACGATATGTGAAATATGCACTCGAGGTTGGCGGTTTGCAGGTCGAAAATGTACAGAATCGCCAAATCAAAAAAAGTTTAAGAAAGGTATTGACAAAGGGGGAGGGATGTGGTATAATGATAAAGCTGTCCGCGAGGGACCGGAAGGTCGCTCGGGAGGAAAAAGTTTTAAAAAACTTTAGAAAACCTCTTGACAAAAGCGATAAGATGTGATATAATAATCGAGTCGCCTGAAAAAGCAGGAGACAGCGGATTGGTCCTTGAAAATTGAACAACAAGAGATGGAAAAGAAGTACAAAGAA
>JAZNAL010000053.1:0-125003 GCA_045586505.1 Candidatus Flemingiibacterium sp.
CCCCGTGCTTAAAAGTCTTGAAGCAAAAGGATATGTTACCCGTAAAAGAAGCACCATTGATGAACGTTCGGTCAGCGTTTTCCTTACCGATAGCGGTGAGGCGCTGAAGGAAAAGGCGGTGGACATTCCCGCAAAGGTTGCCGGATGCGTGGGACTGGATGGCGAAGAAGCGCTTCAGCTTTACCGACTGCTGTATAAGGTGCTGGGCGCAGGGGAGAGATAAGCCTATGGCAAAATACAAAATCAACAGAGAATTCTTTCCGTTTTCGTGCTTCACGCCGCCCATCAGCGAGAAGTTCCTCGCTATGGCTGTGCCGCATATGAAAGTGCCGAAATTCATCTATAAGGACAAGGAGCTTGACGTGAACCGCCACGAGGTCGAAAGCTATGACGGCGAGAAGATCGAGTGCTTTCTCATGTCGCCGAAAAGCGTTGAGGGGAAAGCGCCGTGCCTTATCTATATCCACGGCGGCGGATTCGTGCTTCCTGCGGCGGGATATCATTACAAAAACGCCATGCGGTATGCCAAAGAGGCAGGCTGTAAGGTCATTTTTATCAATTACAGACTCGCGCCAAAGCATCCGTATCCCGTATTTTATGAGGACTGTTATTCGGCTATGTGCTGGGTATATGATAACGCCGAAGCGCTTGGCATTGATACCTCGCGCATCGGCATCGGCGGTGACAGCGCAGGTTCTACGCTTGCGGTGGGCGTTTGTATGATGGCGAAGGATCGGGCGCATCCCGTGAGATTCCTGTTTCAGATGCTGCCGTATCCATATCTTGACGCGCGCGGCAACAGTGAGTCCTGCGAAAAGTATACAGATACGCCGATGTGGAATTCTACGCTGTCGGATCGCATCGGACCTATGACGAAGGTTGACCAAAATACCCCGAACTATGTTTATTATTCTCCCGTGGAAGTCGAGAACTTTGAAGGCTTGCCGCCTGCGTATATTGAAACGGCGGAGTTCGATTGCCTGCATGATGACGGTATTTTGTACGCCGAAAAGCTACGCGCGGCAGGTGTTGATGTAGTGCTTAATGAAACAAACGGCACGATGCATGGGTTTGATATTGTGCAAAAGGCAAAGACGACGCGAGAAGCAATTGAATCGAGAATTGTGTTTATGAAAACTTTGTATGATCAAAGCGACAAATAAGAATTTGTAGTGGAGAATTAAATAATGAAAATCTATGATATATCCCAAGAGGTTTTTAGTTGTCAAGTGTATCCTGGTGACCCGAAACCAGAGAAAAAGATTCTTAAATCAATGGCAAAGGGGGAAGTATATAATTTGACGTCATTTAATATGTGTGCACACAACGGCACACATATAGACGCACCGTTTCATTTTATTAAAGATGGAAAAACTGTGGACGAGATATATTTAGAGTCAGTTGTGGGAATGGCATATGTGGCAGAGCATCATGGGATTGTCACGGGTGATGATGCTGCCCAGATACTTGAAAAAGCGAAAAAACAGAACCCAGAAGCGGCAAAGAGAATTCTCATTAAAGGAGACGTAGAAGTATCATTAGAGGCTGCAAAGGTATTTGCCGCTTCAAATATTTTACTTCTGGGAAATGAGCCCCAGACAATCGGGCCACAAAGTGCTCCAATGGCAGTCCATCTTGTACTCTTGGGTGCCAATGTTATCTTGCTTGAAGGAATTCGTTTATCAGAGGTGTCGGAAGGTGTTTATTTTTTAAATGCCGCACCACTGAATTTATCGGGCGCGGACGGTTCGCCGTGCAGAGCAATATTGATGGCTACCGATAGATAAATTCCAATTTGTCGGGCGAGAAATTCACAGCATATTCATTGACATTCATCGAAAAATATGGTATAATAGCAGAGTTCATCGGAGGATGTTGTAAATCGTATGTACAGCGCCGGATAAGATGTCGCGGGGGATCTTTGTCGGAGGGCAAGCACAGCGTAGTGGTGATGCCGGATTAAGACAATGGCTTTCGCGGTTAGTCTTATCGGCGTTTTTTGTTTGTCAGCAGGAGGAGAAAATGAAACAGTCAGAGAATTTTACAGAAGGAAAAATATTTTCGCCATTGATACGCTTTGCCTTACCCGTGCTATTGGCGCTCTTTTTGCAGGCAATGTACGGCGCGGTCGATCTGCTGATCGTAGGTCAGTTCGGCGGTGACCTTGCGGACGTGTACGTGTCAGCCGTGTCTACGGGAAGTATGGTTATGCAGACGCTGACGCTTGTTGTGACAGGGTTTGCTATGGGACTTACGGTTTTTGTCGGCGAGAAGATCGGCGCGAAGGAACCGGATGAGGCAGGAAGAATCGTCGGAAGCGGAATCTGCTTTTTTGGCGGTCTTGCGGTGGTGTTGACTGCCCTTATGATCGTAGCCGCTCCTGCGCTCTCTCGCTTGATGCACGCCCCCGCGGAAGCTTTTAACGAAACGGTGTCTTACGTTGTCATCTGCTCGACAGGTATGGTGTTTATCGTTGCCTATAATCTGCTCGGCAGTATTTTCAGAGGCATCGGCGATTCCAAAATGCCGCTCATTACGGTATCAATCGCCTGCGTGATGAATATTCTCGGTGACCTCTTGTTCGTGGCGGTATTTGGTATGGGCGCAAACGGCGCGGCAATCGCAACGGTGTTCGCACAGGCGGTCAGCGTAGTGCTTTCCCTTATCATTCTTCGCAAAAGAGAATTGCCGTTCCGTTTGAACATAAAAGAGATTCGCCCCGTCGGTGACCATATCAGAAAGATATTGAAGCTCGGCGCTCCCATTGCCTTTCAGGATCTGCTCGTGAGCATCTCCTTTCTTGTGATCATCGCCCTTGTCAACAACATCGGCTTGACCGAGTCGGCAGGTATCGGAGTTGCAGAGAAGGTCTCCGCCTTCATTATGCTTGTACCGTCTGCGTTTATGCAGTCGATGTCGGCGTTTGTGGCGCAGAACTACGGTGCACGCAGGCTCGACAGAGCAAGAAAGGCTCTGAAGTACGGCATCATTTCTTCACTTGTCGTGGGTGTTGCGATGTGTTATTTTACATTCTTCCACGGAAATCTGCTTGCGGGAATTTTCGCCAAGGATGCGCCCATCATTGCACTCGCTTGGGATTATCTCAAGGCTTACGCCATTGACTGCATTCTCGTGTCCTTCCTTTTCTCGTTCATGGGATACTTCAACGGTTGCGGAAACACCACCTTTGTTATGATACAGGGCATCATCGGCGGTATCGGCATCCGTCTGCCACTGTCTTGGATATTCAGCAAGATCGAACCCGTGTCGCTCTTTCGTATGGGTCTTGCAACGCCGTCCTCGACTGCCGTGCAGATTATGCTTTGCGTGGCATTCTTTATGTATTTATTATATAAGCAGAAGAAACAACTCCATAACTGAAACGGCGAGGGCTGACCGAAGTTGCGGTCAGCCCTCAAAATTTGAGTTGCAGTAGACAAAGAAAAGGGGCGGCAGAGCGATCTGTCGTCGTGTTCATATAATACGGTTGAAAAAGGACGAAATTTGTGGTATAATATATAAGTTATGGAAGTGTCGTGGGGGTACTTCGAATAAGTGAAAAGAAAAGGGGATAACATGTTTGAAGCAATAATTATTGCTGTTGCGGAAGGTTTGACTTTAGAATGCGGAAAAAGCATCTTTGCAAGAGCCTGTATGTTTATTAAAAAATACAGGATAAAGAAAGCGCTTGCTGAAAGAATCAATTCTGATATTTTGAGTAAGTGTGCTTTAGCTACATATTATAATGCGTTGGATAAGTTTCTATCCAAAGAGGATTTTGCAACCAAAATTGTAAAATATAGTTTTGAACCAAGTTCCATGCCAATAAGCACTTTAAAAGAATATATAAAGTATTTGGCTGAAAAATTTATTCAAAACAACCCTTCGTTTTTGTATGAAAAAAGCAGAATATATTTCGATTTGAACACATTCTCCAAAATAATATTTGATATTATTAATGATTATTCAAAAGACGAAACTGCAAGACTTGTAATTTCTCAATTTAAAGAAACGTTAGGCGAAAGCATCGTCCCATTGCAAGAAAGCGTAGAGTCTCTTGAAAGAACTATAGAAAAATTTACCTCTCCTACATGTCAAGACGGCAAACCAATCGATTTTGATGATGAAAGCAAAATAAAAATATATAAATCCTCTATGCTTGTACAATATATATTTGAGGATGAATATATTTCAAGAAATATTTATACAGGAAACGATGATGCCAAATCTTCTGTAACGTGTCTTTTGAGAGATAAACGGATAATATTGTTGGGCAATCCAGGCTGCGGAAAAACATATGAATCGATCAACGTATTGCGTGAATTTTGTGCCTGTGAAACTCTTGCACAGTATATCCCTGTTTATATGAAATTGAGGGAGTACGGAACGGTTTATAAAACGCTGTGTGAGTATATTGAAAAACAAATCGAACCATATTGGGGAAACGTTACCGATGAAAAAGTAACGGAAGAATTGAAAACTAATCGATTTGCTCTGATATTGGATGGCGTTGATGAGATAACAAACTCAGAATATAGAATCAAGTTTTTCTCTGAAATTAATTCATTGTTATCTTTTTCGAATTCTTTATTTTTTGTGACATCTAGAACGAATCCTTACCATGGAAATATCAATGGAATAAAAGAATATCGTATCAACGACTTAACTCAAGAGCAAGTACGCAAAGAACTTCAAGATAGTGGAGTTTACTTCTCCATTTCTCGTCAGTATTATGAATTGTTTGCAAATCCATTGTTTTTGAATATTGGGAAACGTGTTTTAGCAAATTCTGGACGAAGCAAACTATACAATAAAAGTCATTTGTTCAACGCTTATTTAGAAGAGGTATGTTATAAGAGGGATAAAACTAAATTATTAGTTGCTGATATTCAAAAGAATTACCATAATATTTTAATGTCCGTAGGACATTTAGCTTTTGAAAAATTTGAAAAGCCGTTCTTATCGATAGCAGAGTTTGATGAATTCTTTGGAGTTGAAGGAAAGGACTATACAGTAGATAACATTTGCGATGTTTTTAGAATTGATATTTTTAGAGTAAGCAATAATATATCCTTTTCTCATAAGCAGTTTAAAGAATTTTTGGCGGCATACTATCTAACAAAAAAATATGTAGTCACCCAAAATAGTGAATTATACTTATCGTTAATGAGTGACCTAAATTGGCAAGAAGTTATGATATTTGCTGCTGGCTTGATAAGTGATATTGATGAACAAAATGCGTTTTTGGATATGATCTTAAAAATTAATTTAAAAACGTATATTTCGTGTGTAAAGTATAAAAATGATTTGTCTTATCTTTATCAAGAGCTTTCATACGAAGAATATTCAAAAAAGTATTTAGAGGTGCTGTATCAGAGTTATATTGGATTACTGGAATCGTACTTTCCTGATATTAAAGAAAAATTTGAACCTTTTTCAAGCAGAGATTTAGAAGCTTTGAAAGGCAAAAAGGTTTGTTTGACGGGCTCTTTATCACCAGATAGAAAATATTTGCATTATTGGTTTGATTGGAAAGATCAAACCGAAGATACTGTTCAATTCATCAATGAAAGCGATATGCCCGAATCTCACAGGGATTTGGAAATGCGTGCAATTAGGGAAGAAAGACGAATAATCACGCACGGAGTCAATCTTGATTTATCAAATCTGATGGGTGATAGTGCCAGAAAAGTAGTGCTAGATTTAATTGAAAACAATTTGGAAGATATAACAAAGAATTTCCAATTGTATGATAGTGATTATATCTTGTACGAAAAACTACGCAGCAAAACAAGGCGTATAAAAGAGTTGAAGGATAAATCAATCGAAGAAATTGCGCAGTGGTGTCTCGGACTAATAGAAGAAGCGCAAGGAAGATATACGAACTTACAAGGATATAGTTATAACGGAGTCGAGTTGTTTGATATTTTGTGGATTGCACAGGTGTTGGTAGACAGAGGAAAGTCAGAAAAAGCTTTAGAACTTCCTCAGGGGGATCAACCATTTAAGCAGGGATGGATTTGGGAAGCTTACTCTACTGAACGAACGGTTGAAAGGCTTCAAATGTTTTTCTTATGGAGACAGAAATCCTTTGAAGAAATGGTAGAGTATAATTTCCCAAGAATGAAAGAGTACTTTTCACGTTCCAAAGACAGTCCCTACAGATATAGAATACATCTCAAATTTAATGAAGGAGAGGGCTTTTCTTCGCATCCAAGTATAACTTATTATTATTTGTCTATTAGAGATGGCGAATCTAATATGCCGGAAGTTATAATATGCGATGATCTGCCGGGACACAATGATGGTGTATTTAATCTAATATCAGAAAGCTTTTATTCAAATGGCAGAGAAGGTGATCATATGACTATTTCAACAACTGGATTTGATATGACGTTAACATCTAGAACTAGTGGTGAACCCATGCCATTAACAAGTGTAGTCTATGATGACTTTAAGAGCGCCTTTAAAGAGTTGTTCGAAAAATAATCACAGGCAGCAATCGCAATTCGCGATTGCTGCCTTATTGTTTGCAGAATCCTGTTGAATGAATAGGCAATTTGTGGTATAATTATATCATGAGCGGTATTTACACCGCAGTAAACAAATAAAAAAGGATGAAACAATCATGCTAACCTACACATATATTTCAAAAGGAAAATTCGGCTTGGTTGAGAAACCAAAGCCTACAATACAGAATGAACGCGATGCCATCGTTAAGATCACACTCGCCAGCATCTGCTCCAGCGACTTGCACATCAAACACGGTAGCGTGCCGAGAGCGGTGGAGGGAATCACAGTCGGTCACGAGATGGTCGGCATCGTGGAAGACATCGGGGCGGCTGTGACACACGTAAAGCCAGGCGACAGGGTCACGGTGAACGTGGAGACCTTCTGCGGCGAGTGCTTCTTCTGCAAGAAGGGCTTCGCCAACAATTGCACCGACAAAAACGGCGGTTGGGCGCTGGGATGCCGCATCGACGGCGGTCAGGCAGAGTACGTTCGCGTACCGTTTGCGGATCAGGGGCTGAATAAGATTCCCGAGACCGTAACCGACAGACAAGCTCTGCTCGTTGGCGACGTTCTTGCTACGGGTTATTGGGCGGCGAAGATCTCGGAAATTACCGAGGACGATACCGTTCTCATCATCGGAGCAGGGCCCACGGGAATCTGTACGCTCCTTTGCGTGATGCTGAAAAATCCCAAGCGCATCATCGTGTGTGAGAAGGACGAGAATCGCATCAAATTTGTGAATGAGCACTATCCCGATGTGATGACGGTCACGCCTGAAGAATGCCTTGATTTCGTTCGTAAGAACAGCGATCATGGTGGGGCAGATATAGTGCTTGAGGTAGCCGGAGCGGACTCCACTTTTCGTCTCGCGTGGGAGTGTGCTCGACCGAATGCGATCGTGACGGTGGTGGCGCTTTACGACAAGGCGCAGACTCTGCCTCTGCCCGATATGTACGGAAAGAATCTGACCTTCAAGACCGGCGGTGTTGACGGTTGCGATTGCGAGGAAACGCTGAAGCTCATTGCCGAGGGCAAGCTCGATACCGAGCCGCTGATCACGCATACGTTTCCGCTTGCCAAGATTGATGAGGCGTATGAACTGTTTGAGAATAAGCGCGATGGAGTTATTAAGGTTGCGGTGGAGATATAGGATCAATTATATTGATGTAAGAAAAACCGATGAGGAATCAAATGAAACCTCATCGGCAATTTTCAGACGGTATATAAAGTATTTATGTCAATGAAATCATAGCTGTCAGGTGTGTCTTCGTAGCCGGCAGTAGCAATAAATCCGATTTTTCCGATCTTTAAGCCTTTGATGGCATGGATTTGAGAAACTTCCTTATGAATCTCACGAAGCTGCATGGGCTCGGAATAGTATTTTACTTCGTAAATGTCATAGATATCTTTGTGCTCGAGCACAACATCAAATTCTCCGTTTGAGCGTGTTGCGCTATCGTCATAGTAAAATGTTCCGATGTTAGATATGCCGCGAAGCTTTCCTTTTTGAACACAAAGAGAGAAATACGTTCTTGTAATCTCCTCAAAACGATGTGAAATGAAGGTTATGATAGCTTCCTCAATGTATTCCTCGTAAAAAGCCTCAGCTCCAAGCATTTGTAATGCGCTCTTGTTTTTGTAGATGAATGCGTAATAGAAACGAAGAAGATTGTCTCGAACCTCATAAGATACCTTTTTCTTATCATCAGGCTTGTTGATCGGATATGTCTTCGAGATAATATCCATTTCTTCCAAGGCGATTAGTTGCTTGGACAGGTTACCGTTCGCTTTCATGCCAAGGCGTTCTTCGATTTCAGAGTATTTTCTTTTTCCGTTAGAAATAGCGTAGAATATGCGCTCGGCATTTATTGTATTGGTATAATCGGAGATCAGGAGATGCTCTGCATAACTGTAGATATAACTGGTAGGATTCAAAAGTGTTGCGATAATATTTTCCTTCAAGCTCTTTGTTTCATCCAAGGCGCGATTGACATAAGGCGAACCGCCAAACACGGCATACATTGCGATCCTATCATATATCGATTTGCTTTTATAAAACTCGGCAGCGGTAATATAATCAAGTTCCTTCAAGCAGAGAGTGTTAGAAAACCTACCGTACAAGGCATTCTTCTCTTCAAGCAAATCCTTCATCATGCCGATATGAGAGCCGGAGATGAAGAGCCTTATGTTTTTAAGATTATTATCGATGATCGACTGAAAGATAGAGTCAACGGTTTCAGGCTTAGTAAATGCCTTCAAATACGGATATTCGTCTATAACAACATTGAAAGTAGCATCGATTGTATTCATATATGCGAAAACATCGGTAAAAGACTTGAAGGCAAGCTGTACAGGGAGAACCTTCTCGCGCACAAGCATGGCAACAAATCCGTCAACATTTTCTTGCATTGGAGCTTTTAAGCATTCATAATATATTTTTTTGTCAGCAGATGCTTCCAAAGCTTTGTCAATTAAGGTTGTTTTGCCGACCTTTCGTTTGCCATAGATCATTGCACTTGCTGAGGGCTTTTTGAGTAAGCGGTGAAGTATTTCTAATTCTTCTGAACGACCAACAAACATATTGTTACCTCCCAGAGTTTGATACTGAATTTAATTTCAGTGAAACTATATTCAGTATAATATATTTTTTGCTATTTGTCAAGAGTTTATGCGAAATTATATAAAAATGCCGATGAGGAATCAAAAAACTCATCGGCTATTTCTGCTTGTTCCTCGCACAAAGCTTGCCTTGCGGCAACCGTTGCGAGTGTGTCGCCAAGTTGAACCAAAATACCGGCGAGCAGGGCGAGATGCAGAAGAATAAAAAATATCGTCAGCCCTCAAAATTTGCATCGCATAAACAAAGAAAAAGCCAACGAAAACTTAAAACGGAGGGTCTCGAAGCAGAGAACCGCCGTCATTTTGTATAAAATAAAAATCGCAAAGTGTCAAAAAGCCTGGTGGTATATATACTTTTTTCACAAAAGTGGTCAAACATGTGGTCAAGCCCGCTTTGAGACCACTTTCGCGCCCAAAAACATCGCCCATTTTCGAGCCGCTGCAATCACCGCCATCCCCAAAAACTCCCATCACATAAAGCAAAAAGGAGATTCTTGCGAATCTCCTTAATGTTGGTCTGTGTGACAAGGCTTGAACTTGCGGCCTCTACCACCCCAAGGTAGCTCGCTACCAACTGCGCCACACCCAGATATCCAACGGATAATATTATATCATAATGGGATAGTTTTGTCAAGGGTTTTTCGATAATTTTTCAAAATATTTTTCTGATGTTTCCGACTGTTGCAACTGCTAAAATGTCGGTGCACTGAGTGCACCGACAAGCCTGATACGTGTCTATGTTAAGTTGATGTAGTGTGCCATACCGGTTGTACTCATAATATGTACCTCCATTATGGTAAGAATGAAGCTCATCTCATTTTACTATGTGGTGTGTCATCTGTCAAGTAAAATCGGGTAATAAAATCATTATCTTTACAAAAATTGCAACCTCTGCGGATTGACATAGCATGGGTATCGTGCTATAATTAAATAAAAGCTATCTGATGCGAGGTTAATATGTTCAGAGAACTCACAAGAAAGAACAAACAGCTCCCGTATGATGACTGCGTGGGTGTACTGATACGCGAAACGCGGGGCGTGCTGTCCGTGCTGGGTGATGACGGTTATCCATACGGAATGCCGATGAATCACTTTTATAATCAAGCCGACGGGTGTATCTATTTCCACTGCGGCAGGGGAGGTCATCGTTACGATGCGCTGAAGCGCTGTGATAAGGTCTCGTACTGCTTGTATGATGGCGGATACCGGGAAGGTGATGACTGGGCGTTTAATGTAAAAAGCGTGATCGTGTTCGGTCGTATCGAGATCATCGCTGATGGCCGTACAGTTACCGATATAGCGACAGAGCTGAGCCGTAAATTTACAAGCGACGAGGAATATATCAAAAAAGAAATCGAGCTGTACGCGCACGAAACGCTGATTTTAAAGCTGACCCCCGAGCATATCTGCGGAAAGCTCGTTAAGGAATCATAAAATACAGGAATAAAGGAGAAAATATCATGCTTACCATCGGAATGAAAGCCCCCGAATTTACTCTTCCGGACAAGGATGGCAAAAACGTCTCATTATCTGATTTTCTTGGAAAAAAGGTTGTCCTCTACTTTTATCCCAAGGATAACACACCCGGATGCACACGTCAGGCGTGCGCGTTTGCAGGCGCATATGGCGAATTCAGTGCAAAGGGCGTCGAGGTCATCGGTATCAGTAAAGACAGCGTGGCGTCTCACGTGAAATTTGCCGAAAAATACAATCTGCCGTTTGTACTGCTTTCCGACCCTGAGCGTGTCGCTATCGAGGCATACGGTGTATGGCAGGAGAAGAAGATGTGCGGCAAGGTGGGAATGGGTGTGGTCCGTACCACCTTTATAATCGACGAGGACGGCAACATCGAAAAGATCATGCCGAAGGTCAAGCCCGACACCAATGCCGCAGAGATCCTTGCCGAGCTTTAAATTAAAGGAAGCATTACATATAGCGGCAAGATCTGCAGCGAAACGCCCTTGAAGTTATTTCGTAACCGCATATTGTTTATTTAATACAGCAATGTGGCTGTCTCACCTGAAGGTGATGACAGCCACATTTTTTGTTAGAAAATAATGCTTTACCGTCTCATTGACACATCGTCTTCGATGGCGGCATCGGTTTCACGGAAGAGCAGGGAAATGCACCAGATCGCTGCAAGTCCCACCAGCGTGTAGATTATGCGTGCAACAAGCGAGCCCTGTCCGCCGCAGATCCATGCAACGAGGTCGAATTTGAAAATACCGATGCTTCCCCAGTTGAGTCCTCCGATAATGGCAAGTATAAGCGCAATTTTGTCGATCATAATTTTTTGATCCTTTCATGTAAGTGTTTTTGTACATGAACAGTGTGTCCCACAAAATGCAGATGTATTCATCGCACCGAATGGATTTTTTTGTTTTCATCAAAAAATGTGACAAAAACTGCACCGATTTGGGTGTATAATAGCTGTACGCACCGATTTTTAGTGGTAGTATCGGTTTTTTTAGGAACGGAGGTTTGCGTGTTGGGGACGGTCATATATGCGGATTCACTTTTAGCTGTCAACTTTTCAATGGATTTTTTGGCATTGTATATCGCCGCAAGGCTTCTTCATGCACCTCTGCGGCCACTGAGACTTGCGGCGGGAGCACTTATTGGCGCCGTGTTCGCGCTTGCAGCAGTAGTGACGGAGGCTTACATATACGGCAGTGCATGGATGGCGGCGGAGCTTGTATTAAGCGGCATATTCGCGGTGATCATGTGCGCCTGCGCCTTTGGGCACAAACGAGTATTCGGGACGGCACTTACATACGGTGCGGTAAACATTGGACTTGGCGGAATAATGACCGCGCTTTACAGCTTTGTCGGACGTATATCGGACACGCTTGGGGCAGTTCCGGTAAGCACGAGCCCAAGTGCTTCGCCGCCGCTTTTTGGTGTAATCGCCCTTGTAAGCGGCGCTGTAAGCCTGCTTTACGGAAAATTCCGTTGGCGAAGTGGTGCAAAACGCCGCATAAATGTAACGGTCTGGGCATTCGGATGCGAGTTTAGTGCGGAGCTGTTATGTGACAGCGGCAATCTGCTCTGTGATCCCTACAGCGGCAAGCCTGTGGTGATTATTTCCTGCGCTTCCCTTCAGGGAATACTCCCCACGGAGATAATCCAGGCGGCGCGAATGCCTGAACGTATCACGTCGCTGTCCGAAGCTGCGGCGCTGCGTGTGCGGTTAATACCTGCAGGAAGTGTAACGGGGCAAGGTATGCTGCTTGGATTTACGCCCGAGCGGCTTTGTATAGAGGGGCGGGAGACGGATGCCGTGGTTGCGATAGGCACCGATATAACCGATTACGGCGGCTCTGACGGAATAATTCCGCAGACACTTATAACAATATAATAGTGGAGGGAGTGGAAACACATTTGAAAGCAATTAACATATTCACACCCATTGGCGGCGGCTTTATCGAGTGGATATCCCGCGGACTGTCGCGCCTGTTTTCTTTGCGATTGACACCCAAGGGAGTATATTACATCAACGGTGCGGCGTCATTGCCGCCTCCTCTGTCGGCAGAGGAGGAGCTTTTATCCATCGGCGCTCTTGAATCGCCGGACAGTGCTGTGTCGGCGGGTGCGCGCACACGGCTGATCGAGCACAATCTAAGGCTTGTGGTCTACATTGCCAAAAAATTTGAAAACACCGGCGCCGGACTGGAGGATCTTATCTCCATCGGTACCATCGGACTCATAAAGGCGGTGAATACCTTCCGCGCGGACAAGAATATCAAGCTTGCAACCTATGCGTCTCGCTGTATCGAGAATGAAATTCTCATGTACATACGCAAATGGTCGGGGAGGCACGATGTTTCCATCGACGAGCCGCTGAGCGTGGATTGGGACGGCAACGAGCTTCTCTTGTCGGACGTACTTGGAAGCGACGAGGACGATGTATCGCGGGGGCTTGAAGCCATCGAGGAAAAAAAGACCATCCGTGAAGCATTAAATAGGCTTGATGAGCGCGAGCAGGTGATAATCACTATGCGCTACGGACTTAACGGAAGCCGTGAGCTGACTCAGAAGGAGGTTGCAGATATGATGGGCATATCTCAATCCTACATCTCACGGCTGGAAAAAAAGATCCTCGCCAGACTTGGCGAGGATCTGAAAAGCAAGGTATAGTGAGCTTACGCAAATACCTCCACTGCTGCCACGAGACGTAAAAGCTCTGACTCAATGCGGTCTTTGCCGTAAGCGTCGAGGAAGCGCTCAGTGTAGCGGTCGGTTTTTAGATTGAAAAACAGCGTCCATGCGCCCCAGAACAGATCTACATGGCGGTCACCGACACCTGCACAGTCAAGGTCGATGAATCCCGAAAAGTGCCAATCATCCAGCATAATATTTGGAAGGCAGTAGTCTCCGTGGAGCAGAGTGTCGGTCTTAAGCTCGCCCCCGTATGCGCTTATCACAGACCAAGCCTCACTTGCAGAGGTGAACCCCCAATCGCCGGGGAAAAGAGAGGCGTCGTATTTGCCTGAACGGTAATTCTTCTCGGCTTCTCTGAGATAATCCGCGGTTCTGTTTGGAACGGGGCAGTCCTTGGTGTCAAGGCTGTGGAGACTGCGAAGTGTTTTTGCGAGTACATCGCATAGGCGGTTTGGGTCATCCAGATACTTTTTATAAGTGCAGTCCTCGCCCGAGACCTTGGTGGTGAGTAGCCAATCCTTGTCGTCGCTGTAGTATTCCACCACCTCGGCGGCAAGGGCTTTTTCATGGAAAAAGCGGGTCAATTCCGCCTCTCGGGCAAGCGTTCCGCTTGCGGCGGATTTAAGATAGTATCCACCGTCTTTGTCGATAAATATTACTCTTGCGGCATTTGAGCAGCTGCTGTCATATAATTTTGCACCGTCAAGCAGCGGGCGGAAAATATCGGGAAACTCCAAAAGATCGGGAGTTATAAGTGTACGTTTCATACGCATCCATCCTTATGAGATGATTGTATATCTTTGAGACTAGTATATCATATTTTGCAAAAGCTTATCTCTTATGCTTTTTTCCGGCACCGGACGAACGCTTCGCGGCGGCGCGGCGTTTAACGGTGCTTTTTTTGCGTACAGAATAGCCGAAATCGCCCAGCCTTTTGCCAAGGGCAAAGTATTCGCCGTGAGCGTATGCGATCAGCTTGGCTGCGTCCATATGGAGCGCACCTTTTTCGTCCACCAGCGCGGGATCAATATCTACACTGACGATGTCCGCCACGAACATATCGTGGGTGCCGAGTGAAATTATATCGGTCACGCGGCATTCGAGGCTGATCGGGCTTTCCGCGATCACCGGAGTGTCATCAAGCTCGTAGGCGGAGACGGCGGTGAGCTTGCAGTCGGCGAATTTATTCTTGTCACGTCCGGAACGCACACCGCAGTAGTCGGTGGCACGGGCGAGTGATTCCGTGGTCAGGTTTATCACAAATTTTCCGCTTTCTTTAATGAGTCCGTGTGAATAACGGGACGGACGGATAGAAACATAGGTCTTGGGCGAGTCGGAATTGAGGATTCCCGTCCAGCCGATGGTGATGATGTTGGGCTTTTCCATAGTGCCGCAGCTTACCATAACTGCGGGGAGCGGTGCCAGCAGTGTGCCGCCCTTCCATTTGAGCTTATTGTTCGGTGTATTCATATACTTTCACCTTTCAAGTGTGTATTAAAACCTTAATATAATGATACCACAAACATCGCCGTAAGTCAAGATAAAAGAACTCTTATTAAGGCAGAACAAAAAAGCAAATTCCCGCCGGACACTTGACAAAACGTTCATTTGGTGGTATACTTTAAACTGTATAAATATTATTACTAAGGAAGAATACAATAATGATCAACGATAATATTCCATATAAGATTTATCTTGCCGAGGATGAGCTTCCAAAGCAGTGGTACAATGTCCGCGCGGATATGAAGAATAAGCCCGCGCCCCTGCTTGATCCTGCCACAATGAAGCCCATTACCGCAGAAAAGCTCTCCGAGGTATTCTGTGAGGAGCTTGTAAAGCAGGAGCTTGACGATACTACCCCCTATTTTGATATTCCCGAGGAGATCCTCAATTTCTACAAGATGTACCGTCCCGCACCGCTGACACGTGCGTACTTCCTTGAAAAGAAGCTCGGAACACCCGCGAAGATCTACTATAAGTTCGAGGGCAACAACACCAGCGGCTCCCATAAATTAAACACCGCTATCGCACAGGCATACTATGCGAAAAAGCAGGGACTCAAGGGCGTCACTACCGAGACCGGTGCAGGGCAGTGGGGTACTGCACTTGCCATGGCGTGCTCCTACTTCGGACTTGACTGCAAGGTCTACATGGTAAAGTGCTCCTATGATCAGAAGCCCTTCCGCCGAGAGGTAATGAAGGTCTACGGCGCATCAGTTACCCCTTCTCCCTCTATGGAAACGGCGGTGGGACGCAAGATCAACGAGCAGTTCCCCGGTACCGGAGGAAGCCTTGGATGTGCGATCTCCGAGGCTGTGGAAGCGGCGACCTCTATGGAGGGCTACCGCTATGTGCTGGGTAGTGTACTTAATCAGGTACTCCTGCATCAGACCATCATCGGTCTCGAATCAAAGCTGGCAATGGACAAATTCGGAATCAAACCCGACATCATCATCGGATGCGCGGGCGGTGGATCCAACCTCGGCGGTCTTATCTCTCCCTTCATGGGCGAAAAGCTCCGCGGCGAAGCTGATTACCGTTTTATCGCTGTCGAGCCGATTTCCTGCCCCAGCTTAACACGCGGAAAATACGCTTACGACTTCTGCGACACGGGTGCGGTCTGCCCGCTTCAGAAGATGTACACCCTGGGAAGCGGATTTATGCCCGCCGCAACTCACGCAGGCGGTCTCCGCTACCACGGCATGAGCTCGCTGCTTTCCCAGCTTTACGATGACAAGCTCATGGAAGCTGTCTCCGTAAAGCAGACTGATGTATTCGCGGCGGCAGAGCTGTTCGCTCGCGTTGAGGGTACGCTCCCCGCGCCCGAATCCAGCCATGCTATCAAGGTTGCCATCGACGAGGCACTGAAGTGCAAGGAAACCGGCGAGGAAAAGACTATATTCTTCGGTCTCACAGGCACGGGCTACTTCGACATGATGTCCTATGAGAAGTTCCATAACGGTGTTATGACGGACTACATTCCTACCGACGATGAGATCAATGCGGCGCTTGCAAAGCTGCCGAATATCGGCTGATATTTAACCACAACATAAAAATCGGATTGGCTTATGCCAATCCGATTTTTTGATTATTAGTAAACCAATGCGTAATTTGCGAGGATCATTGCAAACATACATTCACCGGCTTATCGATCACGGCGGCGGTTTCTGTGATAATACAGTCGAACGCCAGCACCTCAACGCCCGCCGCCGCGGCTTCGCGCAGTGCCGCACCGAATGCGGGATGGGTATTGTCATTGGGCACAAAGCATTTTACGCCCTTCATCTGTATCACAAACATGATCTTCGCCCCGAAGCCTGCTTTTTTGCATTCGATCAGCTCGCGGATATGTTTAATGCCGCGCTCGGTGGGGGCATCGGGAAACATCGCCGTGCCATCTCGCTCTAATGTAACGCCTTTGACTTCAATAAATGTAGTCTCACCGTTTATAATGGCGCACAGATCAAATCTGGACGAGCCGTATGTGACCTCACGGCGGATATCGGCACCCGGCAGATTATTGCGCAGCCATTCGTATGCCATGGCGTTGGGCGCCTGGGAATCCATGTTTATGAGTCCGATCCCGGGCTTGTAAACCTTCACGAGATCGTATTTTGTTTTTCGTGCCGGATTTTCGCCGTCGGCAAGTATCACGCGGCATCCCGGAACCAGCAGCTCACGGCATCGCCCCGTATTTTTGACGTGAACCGTTTCCACGGTGCCGTCACAAAGGCGCACATGAGCGATAAAGCGATTGGGGCGGTCAATAAATTCGGCGGGAACAATTTTGTTGTAGGTCATGTTAACTCCCTATTGCAAATATGGCCGCCGCGGACCGCGGCAGCCATAAGTGCTGATTATTTCTTATCGTTAGATCTGATTTCAACGCGTCTGATCTTGCCGCTGATGGTCTTGGGAAGCTCCTCTACAAATTCAACGATTCTCGGATACTTGTAGGGCGCGGTGTGAGTCTTGACGTAGTTCTGAATTTCCTTCTTAAGCTCGTCACTACCCTCCTTACCCTTCACAAGCACGATGGTCGCCTTGACAACCTGACCGCGGATCTCGTCGGGTGCTGCGGTGATCGCGCACTCGAGGACATAGGGCAGCTCCATTATAACGGATTCGATCTCGAACGGACCGATGCGGTAGCCGCTGGACTTGATAAGATCGTCTGTACGTCCTACATACCAGAAGTAGCCGTCCTCGTCCATCCATGCGGTATCACCGGTGTGATAGTAGCCGTCATGCCATGCGTCGCGGGTCTTTTCTTCATTGTTGTGATATCCCTTATAAAGTCCGCAGGGGACTTCATCCGCGGTTTTGATGCAGATCTCGCCCGTTTCACCAACCGCACAGGGCTTATCCTCGCCGTTGAGGATCTCGACAGTATAAAGCGGACTGGGTTTACCCATTGAGCCGGGTTTCGGAACGCTGTTTACGAGATTTGCAAGCACCAGCGTGGTCTCGGTCTGACCGAAGCCCTCCATAAGCGGAACCTTGGTCTTATTTACCCACTGCTGATATACTTCAGGGTTTAACGCCTCACCTGCGGTGCAGGAATACTTGATGCTGGAGAGATCATACTTTGACAGATCCTCTTTGATAAAGAAGCGGTACATGGTAGGCGGTGCACAGAAGGTGGTGATGTTGTATTTTGCAAACAGCGGGAGAATGTCATGCGCATCAAACTTGTTGAAGTCATAGGTGAACACTGCCGCCTCGCAAAGCCACTGACCGTAGAGCTTGCCCCAGAGAGACTTACCCCAACCTGTATCGGAGATGGTGAAGTGGATGCCGCTTGGGTCAACATTGTGCCAATACTTGGCGGTGATAAAATGACCGAGGGCATACTTGTAGCTGTGAGCCGCGATTCTCGGATAGCCGGTGGTGCCGGAGGTGAACATAAACAGCATGGTGTCGTCACCGCAGGCGGTATCCTCGGTACGCTCGTAAACATCGGAGCAGGTCTTGTAGTTGTCGAAGTCGAGCCAGCCGTCCATAGACTTGACCTCGTTGCCGCAGGCAAGGATCTTTGTCTTGACGGTGGGGCACTTAGCGCAGGCGAGATCTGCCTGATGCGCCACATCGCCGTCAGCGGTGCAGATCACAGCAGAGACCTCTGCCGCGTTGAAGCGGTATTCAAAATCGTGTTCCACAAGCAGATTGGTGGCGGGGATTATGATTGCGCCCATCTTGTGAAGAGCAACGATGGTATACCAGAAATGCTTGTGACGCTTGAGAACGACCAGCACGCGGTCGCCCTTCTTAATGCCGAGGGATGTGAGGTAGTTTGCAACCTTGTTGGACTCACGCATCATATCACCGAAGGTGATACGGGACTCGGTCTTGTCAGCGGACAGGTGGAGCATTGCCAGCTTGTCGGGATTCTTTTTGGCGATCTCGTCAACACAGTCGAAGCCGAAGTTGAACTTGTCGTCATTCTTGAATTTGATGGAATTAAGTACACCCTTGTCGTCAAGAGTGGTTTCGATGAAGTTCTCCCAAACCGCGCCGGTCTTGACATCGGGAACCACGGTGGGCTTCTTCTCGATTGTAGGGGCTTCGTAGTCGTAAGCCTTACCCTCGGCGTCGATTACTACGGCGATGAATTTACAATCGCCCTCATATGCGATCATACCGTGAGGGGTGCCGCTGTTGTAGTAGATGGAATCGCCCGCGCCAATAACCTCGATGTGGTCATCGATCTGCACCTTGAGCTGACCTTCCAGCACATAGTCAAACTCCTGACCCTCATGAGTTGCCAGCTTTATGGGCTTATTCTGCTCCTCTTCACTGTAGCGTGCGGTTACAACGAAGGGCTCGGCGACCTTATTCTTGAAAAGCGGCGCGAGATTGTTATAGTTGAAGCCCTTGCGGCGTACGATCGGCAGACCTTCGCCTGCCTTGGTGACTGCAAAGGAGGTAAGTGTAGGGCTGGAGCCCTTTAAAATATCGGTAGCGTCAACGCCGAAGGTCTGGGCGCACTTATGAATAAATGTAAAGCTGAAATCGGATTCACCTGATTCAACGGCGAGGTACTCCTCCTCTGTGACACCTGTACGCTTCGCCATATCGGAAGCGCTGAGACCCATGATCTCACGCAGGGCGTGTAAACGCTCGGCAATTTCCTTTAATTTGTTTTCCATGATAAGTTCCTCCAAAAATTGTGGTAATTTTATTTTAGAAGGCTTCGGCAAGACCGCAATTTGCTCGGAATAAAACAAAAAGCGCCTCAAAGCGGGTCAAAACCCTTACTTTGAGACGGAATGTTTAAATATTCCGCGGTACCACTCAAATTGCGTAAAATACGCCTCTTTACGGACTCTGACAAGTCCTTTGCCTTTACGCGGCATAACGTGGAAGTCTACTCGGTTTCCCTTTCGGTCCCAAGCTCGGAAGCGATTGGTCGATTGAATAACACTTCATCGGCTCACACCACCCGCCGACTCTCTGGAGAAGAAATATTCTGACCGTCTTCGTCACAGCCTTTTTTATTACGTTTAGTATTATAGCATACTAAAGTGCGTTTGTCAATAGCTTTTTGTAATTTTTTTCAAATTGTTTTGTGTGTTATTGAAATATTGCAGGTAAGGCTCTGGGCAAAGTGCGACGGAAGAGGAAAATATACCGAAAGTAGTGATCTATGCATTCAACATACTCACAAAAAAGTCCTACACCACTTGTAGTGTGAAATGACACATTGCCGCAAGTACGTGTTATAATATATGCATTATTTAGAAAATCACGGAGGAAAACATGGATAAATTAGCATTTGGAGAGCGGATGAAAAGTCTCAGAACGCTTTACGGCATAACAGTGAAAGAAATGTCAGAATATGTAGGATGCAGTATGCAGTTTATTGATAAAATTGAGAGAGGGGAATATTTACCTACACTTAGTACTGCCGTAAGTATAGCCAACCGGCTTGGTGTAACTGTTAGTGAGTTTTTCGACTATGATTGCAGTGATCCGATTATGATAAGGAATATTATAGTTGATATTGCTAAACTAAATGACATACAGAAAGAAGCGCTTCTTACCATAATAAGCGGCATGGCTTCAAATAACACATAAAAACATCACGCACACCTTGCGGTGTGCGTGAACATTTTTACTTAACCGACTGAACCACAACAGTGACGGATTCCATACCCCAGACGGATACGGTCATAACCATATCACCGTAGAAACGCGGTGCCGGACGTGTGCGGAAGATGCCTACCCTTGTATAAATGTTTTAATTAAACTTATGCCTTTACGATCTCAGCGTCGGGAGCATTCTTTTTTACGCTCTCGATACCGTTCTCACAGCTTGCCTTGGAGGTGTAGCCCTCACTTGTAGCGATGATCTCACCGTTGCGAGCCTTCAGGCGGAAGCGATACTCGCCTGCCTTATCGGTGTACATTTCAAACTTGGGGCAGGTTGCAGCAACAACGGGATCAACGGTCTGATCCTCAACATTCGCGATGGGAGCATTGTTCTTAACGCTCTCAATGCCCTTATTGCAGGATGCCTCAGCGCTGTAAACCTCGCTGGTAGCGATAACCTGTCCGTTGCCAGCAACGAGATCGAACTTTACGCCGGATGTGGTTTCTTTAACAACAAACTTTCCCATGATATTTTTCCTCCATTATTTCGCATAAGCGATATTTTGATAAAATATTACATTAATATTATACGATAAAAACGTCGAATTGTCAATATAAATATGTAATTTTGTCAGAAAAACCGTCGTATTTACATTAAAATTCTATTTTTTGTGACCTGTCGAAAAGACGCATAAGTGCAGTTTTGGGCTCCACGCCGCGATACAGTACGTCATATACCGCACTGCATATGGGAAGCTCTACGGAATTGTCGTCTGCCATCTTGATAAGAGCAGGCACAGTATAATAGCCTTCCGCCAGCTTTCCGAAGTCCTTACCGCCAACATAGTATTCACCAAACGCACGGTTGTGGCTGTATTCGGAAAATACCGTTGCCTGATAATCGCCGAGATGGCAAAGACCGTAAGCTGAGCGCTCATTGCCGCCGCAGACTTTGATCAGTCTTGCGATCTCACGTGCTCCTCTTGACATGAGCGCGCCTTTGAGGGAAGTCATATGCAGTCCGTCAAGCATACCGGCAGCTACACCGATAACATTTTTTGCTGCAGCTCCGATCTCGCTTCCGATAAAATCCGTTCCATAATAAAAGCGAATTATTCCGCCCGAGAAAGCCTCGATAAGCTGGGATTTCACATCGTCATCATTACTGTCTATGACCATGCAGTTCGGTATTCCCCTGTAAAATTCCTCCACGTGGCCGGGACCAAGCCATACTGCGACGCGGTTGCCCGGAAGCTCTTCCTCCATAACCTCAGATAACCGTTTGCAGGTATTGTTTTCGATTCCCTTCATGCAGAGAACAAAGGTCTTGGCATCAAGATCCAACGCTTTAAGTTCGCCGCAGAGCGAGCGAAGCCCCTGCGAATTTACGGATATTACAATGATTTCGGAAGACTTAACGTCATAAAGATCGGTTGTAAGCGTCAGAGAATCGGGAATCGGAATGTATTCGTTCCTCCGCTCGGACATAAGCTGTTTCATATTTTCCGAGCTGCTTCTTCCGTACAGCGAGACCTTGTGTCCGAGGCTGTGGAGGTACCAAGCGATACAGCTTCCCCATCTTCCGCATCCTATAACTGTTATTTTCATTTATTCTATCACTTCTTTCGATATTTTGCCTTATATATAATATTATACACCATTATTGCCGCAATGTCAATTATATCTCACATTTGGTATTATACTCGATTTTCGGGACAGAATAAATACCGATAACACGATTTTTATCGGAGGAAACCGAATGAAAAGATATATTTCTCTAATACTCGCACTCAGTATAGGCTTCTCTACAGCAGGCTGCGGCAAGGACGGCGACATCGGTGACGGCGAAAGCTATACCTACAACGACTATGTCACCACCATGGCATCAAACTGGAATCCCCACACCTATGAGACCGAGTCCGACAGCTATCCTGCGGACTATCTGCGTGTGGGACTGTATTCGTTAGTATTCAACGACGGAAAGCATTTTGTAGAGGGAAGAGAGCCGTTTACAAGCTATAAAGTAATACCGGAAATGGCGGCGAGTGAGCCTGCGGATGTGACAGAGCGCGTCAAAGCCGAGCATCCCGAATTCGGCATTCCCGAATCAGCGGTGAGCGGATATGCGTATACCATCGATCTGAATCCCGATGCAAAATGGGAGGACGGGACCCCGATAAATGCCGATACCTATGTTTATTCCATGAAGCGTCTGCTTGATCCGGAGCTGCTCAATTACCGTGCATCCGATTATTATGCGGGAAATTTCAGCATTGCTGGAGCGGAGGCGTACGCTACCCAGGGAGCAGAGGGCGGTATAGGATTTGAAACCGTGGGACTTTACAAGTCCGGGGAGTATCAGATAACCCTGGTGCTGTCAAAATCTCTTGGGGGCTTCGGGCTTTTATATAATCTGACAAGCAATTTTATCGTGCACGAGGAATTGTACGAGCGCTGTCTTCGAAAAGAAGGCGGCGCGTGGTTTTCAAGCTACAATACAAGCGCCGATACCACGTTATCCTACGGACCGTACAAGCTCGTCTCTTATCAGAAGGACAAATCCATGCGTTTTGAGCGAAATACTAAATGGTACGGCTACACCGACGGAAACCACAGCTTTATTGATCCCGTAAGCGGCAATGAGCGCCCGATGTATCAGACTACGGCTGTTAATACTCAGGTAGTCGCTGAGGCGGCAACCGCCAAGCTGATGTTTTTAAAGGGCGAGCTTATGACCTATACCCTGCAGGCGGACGATTTTGCTTCCTACAAAAACAGTGAATACGCCCACGAAACCCCCGGTGAGACGGTATTCTTCCTGATTCTTAACGGCAGCATAGATACGATCCGAAGCCGTGAGGCAAGCGGCAGCTTTGATACGTCGAAGTATGATCTTGAGACAATGACGCTTGAAACATTCCGCCGTGCGGTAGCGCTGACTTACGACAGAGAACAGTTCGCCGCCTCTGTTTCACCTGCCAGATCCGGTGCATACGGACTTATCGGCACATCCTATCTCTATGATCCCGAGTCACAGCTCCGATATCGCGACACCGAGGCGGCAAAAGCAGTGTTGTGCGATTTTTACAGCGTAGATGTGTCGGACTATGCGAGCCTTGATGCGGCGGTGTCGTCCATCACAGGCTACGATCCCGAAATGGCGCGGGGATACTTCGGCGAAGCGTTTGATCAGGCGGTGGCGGCGGGATATATCACCGATGCGAATCGCGACGGTATCTCCGATCAGACGGTGACAATAGAATACTGTATGTCCGCGGACAACGACTTTATGACACGCACGGTGGACTATTTAAACGAAAAAATGGCGCAGGTCACTGCCGGAACACCCTTTGAAAACCGCATAAGATTCCAAAAATCCGCGCCATATGGCACCGAATGGTCAAATAAGATAAAGAGCGGCCTTTCGGATACCGTGCTCGGCGGCTGGAGCGGCTCGGTGCTCGATCCGTTTTCGCTGACCGATCTGTATGTAAATCCCACCTATCAATACGATGCACTGTGGTTTAACTCCGACTCCGTGAGCCTTACGCTCAGAGTAAATACGGCGCCCATTGGTGAAGATGAGGTTATGCAGGACGTGACAATGAGCCTTCATGAATGGTCGGACGCACTGAACGGTGAGTATATCACTGTGGGTGATGCGGCGTATAACTTCGGCGAAGGTATAGCGGATGTGGAAACGAGGCTTTTTATACTTGCGGCGATCGAGGGAGCGGTGCTTCGAACCTATGACTATATCCCCATGCTTCAGGACGCTGCGGTGACACTTCTGTCACAGCAGGCATATTACGTGGTGGACGAATATAATCCCGTGCTGGGACGGGGCGGAATCGCTTATCTCGGCTATAACTACACCGACGATGAGTGGGCGGAGTACGTGTCATCAGCGGGCGGAGAGATCAGGTATTAAGGACGGTCGGTCATGGTAAAATACGTGCTTTGGCGACTGCTTTTGATGTTTTTAACGCTGTTTATCATCACGGGAATGTGCTTTATTTTGGTGCGGATGCTTCCGCCCGCCGAGCTTCCGCCTGGGGATATCCACACGCAGGTCATAGAGGCGCGTCGGGAGGCGCAGGGGTATAATAAGCCCTATCTTGTACAGTTCGGGATATTTCTTAAAAATGTACTGACCAAATGGGACTGGGGTGTCAGCGATAAGCTGTATATGGGGCAGGAGGTGTCGGCTATATTCGCAAGTAAGCTGCCTGCGACGATGATAGTCAATCTGTACTCCATACTCCTCAGCATCCCCGTGGGCATACTGCTCGGCGTCGTTGCAGCCGTCAACAAAAACAATTTCATCGATCACACCATATCCACCCTCACCATGGTGTGCATATCCGTGCCTTCCTTTGTTTATGCGTTCCTGATTCAGTATTTTCTGTCCTATAAATGGGGGCTCCTGCCGTTTCTTGTGAAATCGGGGACGGATTACTTTTCCTTTGAAATGTTTGTTAGTATGCTTCCCGTGGTGCTGTCGCTGTCGCTTGGCGTGATCGCAAGCTTTACCCGTACCACCCGCGCGGAGCTTTGCGAGGTGTTGACCGGTGATTTCATGCTGCTGGCACGTACCAAAGGACTAACTCGTGCGCAGGCGACTATGCGTCACGGACTTAGAAACTGCATGGTGGTGGTGCTTCCTGCGATCTTTGGTAACTTTATCGGCATTATGAGCGGTTCGTTCATAATCGAGAAGATCTTCGCCGTACCGGGGGTGGGAAGTCTGTATATCAACTCTATAAACGGCAGAGATTATCCCATGTTTATTATGCTGACGGTGTTTTATACTGCCATCGGACTTGCGGCGAGCATCGTGGTGGATATAAGCTACGGCTTTGTGGATCCCCGCATACGAATCGGTTCAAAAAAGTGAGGTCGGGCAAGTATGGACACACGAAAAATTCCAAAAGAAAAATTCACCCTCGTCGGAATCGTGGCGAAGGAGATCGTGGAGAATCAGGAGAGTCATGGGCGAGGATATTTTTTTGATGCTCTGTCAAGATTTCGAAAAAACAAGTCCTCCGTTGCGGCGGCGTATATTATTCTGTTCCTCGTTTTATATGCGGTGACAGCGCCCATGATCTCGCCGTACAAAATTACCGATAAGGATACGGTATACACGGGCTATCCCCCGTTTATTGAATCGGTATCGCGGCTGGGTATCGGCGTTTTCGACGGCGGAGGCGTGCGTACGGGTCAGAACGAGACACAGCTTGCGGCACTGCGTGCCATCGGGGCGGAGACCGGGATGGACCCCGTTATCCGCATCATAGATACGGAAGAAACGGTTACCAAATTCCGCGGCGAGGAAAGGCGTAATGTCACCTATAAGCTCAGGGTCAACAAATACTACGAAACGGGTGTGGTGTTCAGAGTCATGTCGCCATCGGAGTTTAACAAAATACAGGAATACCAAAACCGCACGGGACTGCAGATAATCTACCCCTACGTCAAAAAAGAGGATATTGGCGGTATTGCCGCGGCACCGAATATCTGGTATAGGGTGGCGGATTCAAAGGGCACGCCGCTCTATGATGCCGACGGGTCGCTTATTCCCGCATATTCCACCGACAAAGCCTCCGAGGGTGCAACCTATGACAGTCTGCGCGTCGTGGGCGATGACGGAAGCTATATCTACAGCATTAAAAAAGCGGGTGCGCTGGAATGCCGCATCTGCTACTATAATTATTATATCTATGCAAACGGTCATGCACCGATGTTTGCGCTTGGCACAAATTCCCTCGGGCAGGATCTGTTCTCGGCTATTGGACTCGGCGCGCGATTTTCACTGCTGTTCGCGCTGATCGTGTCCGCGATAAATCTCACTGTCGGCATGATTTACGGAGCGGTGCAGGGCTACTACGGCGGCACCACTGATCTTGTGCTTGACAGATTTGCCGATATTCTGTCGGGAATGCCGTTTATCGTGGTGGCGACGCTGTTTCAGCTTCATCTTGCAAATGATGTGGGCGTTGTGGGTTCGTTTTTGTTTGCGTTTGTGCTGACGGGATGGATCGGTATGGCGGCGCTGACCCGAAAGCAGTTCTACCGCTTCAAGGGGCAGGAGTTTGTACTTGCCGCACGCACTCTCGGCGCGTCGGACGCTCGGCTGATAGCGCGGCACATATTCCCAAACTCCCTTGGTACGCTTGTAACAAGCTGTGCGCTTATCATCCCCGGTGTTATCAGCTCGGAGACCACATTTTCTTATCTTGGCATCATAAGTCTCAGCGAATTTGCGGGAACCAGCCTCGGTACGCTTATGGCTCAGGGGCAGACCTCCATGACCACATCCCCTCATACTATGCTGTTTCCCGCGCTGTACTTTTCGCTTTTGCTTATCTCCTTCAATCTGTTTGGAAACGGTTTGCGGGATGCCTTCAATCCGCGTGTGAAGGGGGCTGATGGGTGATGGAGCCGAAGCTTTCGGTTAACGATCTGTGTGTATCCTTCCGCACCGATGCAGGTATGGTGCAGGCGGTACGCGGAGTCAGCTTTACCGTAGCGCGTGGGGAGACGCTTGCCATTGTGGGCGAATCGGGATCGGGAAAATCCGTAACCTCCAAGGCGATAATGGGGATCCTTTCAGGAAACGCTGTGGTAGAGCGCGGGGAGATCATCTGCGACGGCAGGGATCTCCTTCGCCTGTCCGAGCGGGAGCTGTGCCGTCTTCGCGGAAGCAAGCTCGCCATGGTATTTCAGGATCCCATGTCCAGCCTTGATCCCATAGTAAAGGTAGGAAAACAGCTTACCGAAGCGATGACAATAAAAAACGGACTTTCAAAGAAGGATGCCAAGTCCCGTGCGCTTGCGCTTATGGAGGAGGTGGGTATCCCCGACCCGAAGCGGCGGTTTGAGCAGTACCCATTCGAATTTTCCGGCGGTATGCGGCAGAGGATAGTGATTGCCATTGCACTGGCGGCAGATCCCGAGGTGCTTATCTGCGATGAACCTACCACGGCGCTTGATGTGACTATTCAGGCGCAGATTTTGGAGCTCATCGACCGTCTTAAGCGTGAGCGGCAGTTATCTGTAATCTTTATAACCCACGACCTTGGTGTTGTGGCAAATGTTGCCGACCGTGTGGCGGTTATGTATGCGGGAAAGATTGTAGAGATCGGCACGGCGGAGGACATTTTCTACCGCGCCGCCCATCCTTATACCTGGGCACTGCTTGCCTCTATGCCCGACCTTGACACCAGCGACACGCTTGAAGCGATACCCGGTACACCGCCCGATATGATAAGCCCTCCTATCGGTGACGCCTTCGCACCGAGAAACCGCTATGCAATGAAAATCGACTATGAAGACAAACCGCCTATGTTCAGAATATCCGATACACACAGTGCGGCGACCTGGCTGCTGCATCCCGATGCGCCGAAGGTCTCGCCTCCGCGGGCGGTGGTTTTACGTATCGAGCGAATGAGAAAAAGCCGAGGTGATGTGGATGATAAATGACGATATTTTGTTAAAGGTCGATCATCTTTCAAGATACTTCAAATCGGGGAAAGGCGAGCTTCGGGCGGTGGATGATGTTAGCTTTTATATAAAGCGAGGCGAGGTATTCGGGCTTGTGGGTGAGTCAGGGTGCGGTAAAACCACTGTTGGGCGGACGATAATCGGGCTTTATGAGCCGACGGCAGGAGAAATATACTTTAGCGGGGAATGTATTGCCGCAGGAAGCCGCACCCACAGGGAAGCCATAAAGCAGGCGCGGGTGAATTATCGCGAGGACCTGGCAAATGCGGCAAGTGATGCCGAGCGTACAAGACTTAAGGAGCGGCATCGGCTTACGCTTGAAGAAAATAACAGAGCCATACGTGAGACCCGACGTCTGCGTCGGCAAAAGCGTGATACATCACGTATACAGATGATATTCCAGGACCCCGTCGCCTCCCTTGACCCGCGCATGACGGTACGCGAGATTATTTCCGAAGGGCTTATTATAAAGGGTGAACGTGACCGCAGGGTGATCGAGCAAAAGGTACAAGAGACACTTGCTCTTGTGGGTCTGCTTCCAGAGCACGCCGCACGGTATCCCCACGAGTTTTCGGGCGGTCAAAGGCAGCGTATCGGCATCGCCCGTGCCATAATCATGGAGCCGGAGCTTATAATAGCCGATGAACCCATCTCGGCGCTGGACGTGTCCATCCAGGCGCAGGTCATAAATCTTCTGAACGATCTGCGCCGACGCTTTGGAATGGCGATACTGTTTATTGCACATGATCTGTCGGTGGTAAAGTATTTCTCCGACCGTATCGGAGTGATGTACTTCGGACGGCTTGTGGAGACCGCAAGCTCGGATGAGCTGTTCCGAAATCCGCTTCATCCGTATACGCGCTCGCTTTTGTCTGCCATTCCGCTGCCGGATCCGATCTATGAGCGTCGGCGCAGGCGGATAATCTATGACCCCGACACCGCCCACCGCTTGGGCGATGAGCTGCCAATACTGCGGGAGATTACCGAGGGACATTTTGTGATGTGCGATAAGGCGGAATACGAGGAATATCGGAGGATGACAGGTGAGTAAGCCGGGACGAAAATATCTTTCCTGCGTTGTGATCGGGTTAATAATATCCGCTCTCACGGCGTACAGCGGCGGTCTTTTTTGGGCTTCCACGGCGCGTGAGGTTGTGGGAGGGCTCTCCGACTGCTTTGTGGTTTCGGGGACGCTGCTGTCGGGTGTGGGCGGGCTTTTGTGGATCTCGGGACGCGGCGGCTTCGATATGCTTTTCTACGGTGCGGCAAGTCTGGTTGCCGGCAAGAGGCGGGAAGGATTCTACGAATACCGCACGAGGCAGGAAAAAAAGCGTGCGGAATATCACCGCACGCTTTTAGTAGGTGTTGTATTTCTGTTTATCGGTATGATTCTTTGTGCTTGTTACTGCCTTTGAAATTTATTCCCCTGCAGGAGAGAAGGAGAGACCGCTTACAATATCGCCGTCCAGCACAACGGTAACCGTAATTCCCGGAACGGGAGTGTATCTGCGAATACCGAACTGCTCCTCATATTCCGTGCCAAGCACCGAATCCAGCAGGGAAGCTTCACATCCCACGGTAAGGCCGTTATCCAGTGCTACGGCATCCGAGAGAAATGCAAGTTCAGCAACATATTGAGTTTTGTCAGCCGCAGGTGAGGTGGTGATGCTGAAGCCGTCGAAGGAGTAAATACGGTCGTAGCCTTCGTGTATGCAGCTGGGAGCCTCCAAAAGCCCGATAGGCTCTCCTAAGGTGTCAATCAGGCTGTCGGATTCGCCTCCGATCACTACCGTGACTCCGTTGTCGAGATTTACGGTATATGTGGAGCGTACTGCTTTATCTTCGGTGTCCTCGGTTGAATCGGACACCTCGGATTCAACGGCGCTGTTTGTATCAGTATCGCCACTGTCAACATTCTGTGGTGTGGTCTCACCGCATGCCGCAAGAGAGAGGGTGAGTGCAAGTGTGAGGAGTAGAGCAAACTTTTTCATTATTATGACCATTCCTTTCTTTTACGGTGTTGCGGGGTATACGCCCGCGCTGAAGCTGTAGTAATAATCGAGAGGGAACGCCTTCAACTCGGCATCAGTCAGCAGGAATACCGCAAGCTTGTGCGGCGCTGGCTGAGGGCAGGTGTCAAAATGATACCAATTGCCGTCGATACTTACAAGGTTCCAATAATGGGGATTTTTCGGGTTGTTTCGCTGAATCTCTACGTTGGTAATGCCTGCACGGGTGAGCAGAGCGCTTGCCACGGCATAGTATGTGTAGCAGTTTCCGTAGTGACGTGTAAAGCCGGAATATGCCGCCTTGTCAAAGTAGCCCATTAAATGGCTGGTGCTGGTGGAATATTTGATGTTGACTGTGCACCAGTCATAGATTGCGCGCGCCTTTTGTCGGTCGGACATGGAGTCATTTACAATCACCGCAAGCACCTCGTCCGCCTTTTCGTTGACTGCCGAAGCTGTGATAGCATTGATGGTAACCGTGGCAGTTGCCGTTGCGGTGTTTCCTTCTGCGTCGGCGGCGGTGTAGGTCACGGTATATGTGCCCGGCTTGGAGGTGTTGACAAGGGAGGCGTTAGCTTTGACCGTTACTTTACCGTCCTTTTCGTCCATGGCATATACGCCGCTTCTGTAGGAGACGGTATCGCCCTCGTAGGCGGTAATATTCTTGATGCCGTAGATGGTGGGCGGTGCATTGTCACGGGATATCTTAAGAGTTGTGGATTTCTCGGCAGTGTTGCCTGCCTTATCCGTACCTATAATTGTTACGATGTAGTTGCCTTCCGCTTCAAAGTTAGGCTCATAGGCGAATTTGAAGTCCACCTCGGAAAAATCCGTATAGCCGGTCACAAAAACGCTGGCAGTCAGCTCGGTTCCGGTGTAAACGCTTATAGGTCGAACCGTAAATTCCGGTGCCACGGTGTCCTCGACTATAATTTCAAGGGGAATTTCGGAATATTCTCCTGTAAGCTCTACCTCATAAGTGCCGACTTCAAGATTAAGAGTATCAAAATCGTCGGGAAACCTTGGGAACTCGTTGTCGATGCCCAGCATCATACTTATATTAGAAGAAAACTCCTCGTAGGGTGTTCCCGCCTCGATAACGATGGAGGAGGGGAGCGTGTAGATATTCACAAACGCAGTGTATTCGGTAAAGTTGCCGCTTTCATCCGTCAGCGTAATGCTTATCTCCTGCTTGCCCGGCTTACCCAAGTCAATCTCGGGAGTATAAGTCATTGAAACCTCGGAGGTGTCGGAGATATCGGTTACAATATCGTTAATATCCACCGTCTGACCGAGAAGCAGGTCGAGTGAATATACAAAGGCAAAGGGAGCGGTAGTGTCGGAAATTTTCACCGCGAACACACAGATCACGCCATCAAGCTCACCGGATACGCGGTATGTACCGCATGCGCTTGTGTCAACGGAGGAAAGCTCAACCAGGTCAAGCCCGTATTCGACGATTAACCGCGACTCTATAAACTCGCGGGTAATTCCAAACTCAAACTCACGATCCTTGATCGTATCGCTTACGGTGTAAGCGGCGGAGGCTTCGGAGATGTTTCCTTTTCTGTCGGTGAGGCGAAGTGTTACGCTTCCGTCGGCAGAGGTGTCAGGAGACATCACAAATTCCACTGTGCCCTCAGATATGTCAATCGGCTCCGAAAGAAAATCTGTGGGCTCAAGGCTTCCGCCTCGGGGGACGATGATATCCCTTGGTACCAGTGTTGGCACAGGGGTGTTATTGCTTGGATCGCCGAATCCGAATTTTTGCGGAAGCGCTACGGCGAGAACTACTCCAACAGATATAATGAGCAGCACGGCGGCAAGTATGACAGACAGAACGGGGAAACGCCTTTTTGCGTTTTCTTTTGTTTCATCTGTTTCACAAGACTCGGTTTCATCACTGCTTTCATCTGATTCGGTGCTTTCTGTTGCCGCAGGGGAAGTTTCATCGACCACCGCATTTTCCGCGACGGCTTCCTCGTTTAAGGCTTCGGCAGGCGTCTCGGTCACTTCCTCGGCGCCGGTTATTGTTTTTTCATCCATATTGTTAATTCCTATCTTATTTCGGCAGTCCGTCGCCGTTAGTGTACAGCACATCCGACTTATCGGTGCCTGCAATGCACATAAGTCCCACATCAAAGAACTCCATCTTGCGCCAGTTGTATGGATCGCCCGGATTGCCTCCGACTTGACCCGAATAAAGCGCATAGGTGCCGTCGGCGCGTTCTGCAATTATAGAGACGCCGCCTGCTTCGATGCGTTTGACATCGCAAAGTGTCTCCACATCGGCAAGACCCAGTGAACGGTATCCCTGAACCTCAACCGAGCCGTCCGCAAAGAGCAGGACTGTGCTCTGATTGCACGCCGCTACGTCAACTACATTTCGAAAATGGGACACATCGCACTGACCTGCGGTATTTGATCCCACCGCCACGACTGTACCGTCGGTTTTGAGTCCCACGGTGAAGCGCTGCCCTGCGGCAATGGCGGCGATATTCGTCCATTCGGCGGTATTTGCCTGACCGTAGGTGTTATCGCCATGTACGCTGACCGTACCGTTGTCATGAAGCAGTACGATATGTCTGTCGCCGACTGCTATTGCCACAACATCGGTATACTGCGGGATCCAATAGGTGTTAAGTTTGCCTTGATTTGCAATCGTGCTGACGCTTCCGTTGGTGTGAAGCACCACGGTGACATCGGCGTTGGTCTCAACCGATACTGCGTTGCCCGTTTTGGTGCCTGCCAGCGTGCCGTCCTTTATACGCTTTATTTCACCGTTCCAGACTGCAAGCGGTTTGGCGTGATAGGATCGCTTCTGTGCGGCGGAAAGCATAGGATAAACTATCTCAAGCTCTGCGCGCACACCTGCGTCCTCGGGTTCAACTGTCTGTGCAAGATTTGCGTCGGCATTTAATGGATAACGGTGAGCGAAATAAATAATGCCCGCATTGTCATTTGCGCTTGAAAAGCATTCCAGTGCCAGAGCGATGATCTCCGCCTTGGAGCGCTTTACGGTTTTAATATTCTCAATGTCATCAATAAATGATGCCGCCTCATAGTAGCGATGGGAGCTTGAAAAATAGTTGAATGCATTTTTGAAGACGGTTTTCTCAGAGGCAAGGCGATCCTCCGCACTTCTAATCTCGCTCACCACACGCAGAGCATTGGGGAAATCTCCTTTCGATTCCAGCATACTTACGATGGTGTGGATGATAGAGTCGAATTTTTCGTCGCTCTCGGACATTTTTGCCACGCGGTATGCGTTTTCGTTGATCTTGCCCGAATCGCTGTCGATCACGCTCTGAGCGGCATAGTCTATGATTCTTTCGCAGAACGGCTTCGGTGCTCCGTAAGCATAAACATAGGATGACTCAAGATCGCCCTCGGAGAAGTAGTGAAGCGAAGCTTTTTCACATACCCGCTGAAAAAGTCCCGTGTAACTAGACTCAGACGCGATCTTATAGGCTTCGTTGAAACGCCCATCCTTCATGAGGAATTCCACCGAACTGCGTACACCAAGATATTTATAAAGGAAAACTCCGCCGATGGCTTCGGCAATCAGCATAAGAATGAGTACGGTCAGAATTACCGAGCGGCGCAGATGCTTGCGCTTCTGCTTTTCGGTTTCCTCCATTGCTTTTTTGATTATATCGTCGGTGTTCGGAACATCAGTATTTGCCTCTTTTGCAGTATTATCGGATGATATCTGCTTCTTGATGGGGCGGCGGACGTATTTGTACTCCGCGGCTTTAAATGTGAGCACCTGACCGTTTTCCAGCAGAATCTCGCTTATATATGCGGAACAGCCATTGTATTTGAGTCCCTCAGGGATATTACCGCTGACGGTGATATATTCGGAGGCGTTGATATCCGAAAGAGAGTATTCGAAGGTGTTGAACGGATGCTCGTTGTCCGGGGCGTATATCGGCATGGAGGAGAAGCGGTATCTGAAGGTGAAGCTCCGTATTGCCATTGACAGGTCGCGCCGCACTATGACACGCATAACGTCAGCGCCTGCGGGTTTGTTGATTATAGAGATGGCGTGTATCGACGCGGGAGGCGTGGTGTTCGGCGGCAGGGTCGGCACCGACATATAAACGATGCTCTCGCCTGCAGAAACGGAATTATTATCGATGTTATTCATATTGACCTCCTCCCTGATTTCCCAGCTCATCCTCAGCAGGGACGAGCGGGATATCGTCTATGGGGTGGTCGGTGGGCAGATAATCCTTGGTGTTGACACACTGGAAATGCCACCATTCGGAGTTTATGTAGGTAAAACCGCAGCCAACCATCACGCGGGTCATATAGTCCATGTTGTTACGGGCTGTTTCGGTCATGATTTCGCTGTTTCGCGCAGATTCTTCGGTGAAGGAATGCATGGGAGTCGGCATTTCAAGCTCGACGCCGCCTGCATCGCACAGTGACATATCTATAGCTGTGCCGCGGTCATGAATGCCGCCCATTCCTCGAGAGGGGTCTGCGACCCATTTGTGTACACGCACCACGTCAAACCAACGCTGCTGTACCGAGGTGGGACGGTATGCGTCATAGATCACAACAGTGTATCCGTCGTTTCGGAATACCTCGATGGCGTTCATCAGCTTTTGCAGGGTGTCGTACTGCAGAAGGCAGAGATTCTTTTTGTAAAACGGCTCGCCGATAGAGGTGTCGGAGGTGGAGAGCTTCATGGATACCACCACATCGTACTGCGACAGGTCAAAGCCCTCGGGTATGGGCTCGGTGGTTTCATATACCCTCAGATATTTCCGAACATCCACGAGATGTGAGTACGCCGGAATCTTTGTTCCGGCGGCGTTGGGCGCCATTCCCGACTCTACGGGAACCTCGGCGTACAGCTGGGTGTTGTCGCTGAGTGCATGGAGAAAGCCTTCCTTGGTAAAGCCCAGCGGGGTGCCGTCAATATCGTACACCTTTGCCCAAATGCTGTTGTCCTCCGGCTCGGTAAGGATGATCTTGGTGCCTTCCTTCAACGTATTATAGGGGTACTGTGAGGTCGTGGATTCATAAATATCCATTTTGCCGTAGACCGTCATAGGGAAGCTCCGGGGCCCGTCCAGTGAGGAGTTGGGCAAAGCTTGCCCGGGTCTTGTCAGGGATGTGGTGCCCAGCTTACCGAAATCGAATGCCTCGTCGGGAAATTCGAGACCGAGATGCTCTTTAAGGTCAAAATCCTCGTATATATGATTTTTTGCTTCGGGTGAGACCGCACAGGAGGTGAGTGTGCTGCCGAGATTCAATATCAGTGACGTCAACAGCACAAGATTTAGCGGTCGTTTGAGAGTTTTCATTCAGGTGCTCCTTCATGGGTTGTATCAGCAGTTGTGCTGCCGATCAGATTTCGCAGATTGCGCTCCGCTATCATTGCGACTACATAGTCGGGGGAGAAGCTGTCAATAAGTCCGAGGTTGTCGCAGTATGGCGTGGCACGCTCAAATCGTGCCTCGGACACAGATGATGCCGCAAAGGGGATCATCGCGTTGGCAAAGGAGTCGCGGAACATTAAAAGCTTACCGTTACCGCCGCCTCTGGTGGCAATACGCAGATCCATGGGAGTGGAGTAAGCGGTGGTGTAGATGTAGCGATCGGTGAAGTCGTAGCTTATATTATCGTCGAAAACCTGGCGGTCGGGGAAGAGCAGTGTGTCCAGGTCGCCGATGTGGTCGCGCGTGGGTGTGGGAGAATAACTGTCAAAATCGGGTATATCAAAGGAGAGCTTGTCTGCGATCGCCTCAAATGCGATATGTGCGCCCTCGTTGTTCCAGTGGGTGTCGCGCTTGTGGTATACAAGACGCTGGGTCTTGGCATCCGTCAGTATGCCGCGCAGATCAATGTAAGGCACTCCGCGAGCATCCAGCGCTTCAATAAGACGGTCAAAATCTCTGCCCTCGGTGTTCATGATATAGCGGGAGGGCATCATCTCGGGGTAGATACTGTTTTTGTTGGGGGCGCAGACAAAGAGGAACTCGGCACCGTGGGCGGTGGAGTATTCATACATATAAAGGAGTGCATCCGCGGCGGCGGAGATCTCCTCATCGGTCATGAGTGCGCTTCCCATATAGTCGGGCAGGGTGTCAGCGAAGAACAGAAAGTCATCGCGTCCGAGAATTACCTGCTCGTTGCCCTCGGAGAAAAAATCGGCTTTCATGGCGGCAAAAACATCTACCACCTTATTTCTGTATGCAAAGCTCTTGGAGAAATATTCCTCAAACTGATCGCCGAAATCGGAGTTTATGGTGATCACTTGCCCTGAGGTCAGAAGCGACGGCATTGCGGTACCGCCCTCAGCCGCCTCAGCGGCACCGGGGATAACCATTCCTGCCGAGAAAAACGCGCATGGGATAAGGAAGAGCGCGCAGTATATGATAAGCAGTATTTTTTTCATCGCGGCACCCTCCTTTAGAAAATATAGTAGATAAACGGATTGAACGAGGTGGAAGCGAGGGTCATCACGCACAGGATAAACAGCGGCAGACTGATAACATAGCCGATGCTCTCGCCGACAAGAGTGAGCTTTTCGGTGCGTGAAATGTATTTTTTCAGCATGGGAAGAATCGGCAGTGAGAAGATTATGCCGAAGATAATCATCATGCAGGTGTAAGGCGTAAAGAGTGCAGTGGCATCACCGGGAGCGCCCGAGAAGGAGAACATGGCTCCGATATAGTCAAGCGCGAAATTCATGCTCGGCGAGTTGAACACTACAAAGCCAAGGCAGACTGCAAGAAGAGTGTAAATATGGAAGATAGGCTTAAGCAGAGGCTTTTTTGCCCATTTTTCAATATTTGTCACCTGCTCGAACATCATGAGGAGTCCGTGCCACATACCCCAGATAATATAGGTGAAGTTAGCGCCGTGCCAGAGTCCGGTCAGGAAGAACACGATGAGTCGGTTGCACGCGGTGCGTACCTTGCCGCAGCGGTTTCCGCCCAGGGAGAAGTAGACGTATTCGCGGAACCAGGAGGTAAGCGAAATGTGCCAACGCTTCCAGAAGTCGCGGATGGATACGGCAGAGTATGGATAGTTGAAGTTTTCAAGCAGATCAAAGCCGAACATATGAGCAAGACCGATCGCCATATCGGAGTAGCCGGAGAAGTCGAAATAAAGCTGAATGCAGTAGCAGATCGCGCCCGACCAGGCGAGGAGCGAGGAGGGGGAATCCGCACCAAACGCCGCTTCGGCGATGATAGCGGCGGTGTTGGATACCAGTACCTTCTTGGAAAGGCCGTAAATAAAGCGGCGGATACCGAGTGCGGTCTGCTCAACGGTGACGGTGCGTGCGGCAATCTGCTCCTTGATGTCGCCGTATTTGACGATGGGACCTGCGATGAGCTGGGGAAAGAAGGAGATGTACAGAAGCAGGTCGCCGAAGGAACGCTGAGCCTCGGTCTTGCCGCGGCGTACGTCTACGACGTAGGAGAGCACCTGGAAGGTGTAAAATGAAATGCCGACGGGGATGGTAAGCTGGGGTATCGGGATATCAACAGCCAGCGCCGTGTTGATGAGTGAAACGAGCCACGGTACATATTTGAAGAAGCCAAGTACGGCAAGGTCGACAACGACGCAGGCGGTACAGATGACCGACTGTGCTTTCGGTTTGCATTTGGTCATGAGCAGGGTCATAGACCAGTTGAACATGACGGAGCTTAACATGATTATTATGTATACCGGCTCGCCGTAGGCATAAAACAGCAGGCTGACGACCGCGAGAAGGAGATTTCTTGCTCCCAGGAAGCGCGGCGGAATCAGCGTATAAATAAGCCATACCGCGGGCAGAAAAATAAACAGAAAAACGGTTGATGAAAATACCATGAAAACCTCATAAAAACAATTATTTGGAATATAATAATAACAGTCTTTCAATAGCACATAATTATTCATTATAATTATACCACCTTTTTTATGCTATTGCAATATATTTTTTGAAGAATTCCGCCGAGGGAAATTTATTTTTGCAAATTTGACAAAACCTATTGACAAATGTAATGCTATGTGATATAATGTATAGGCGCTCGAGCGAGAGCGTACAAAAAGGTAACGGAAAATGCCGGAGTGGCGGAATTGGCAGACGCCCGGGACTTAAAATCCCGTGGGACTATATCCCGTACCGGTTCGAGCCCGGTTTCCGGCACCAAAAACCTTATATATCGCGCGGTAGAGCAGTTGGTAGCTCGTCGGGCTCATAACCCGGAGGCCGCAGGTTCAAGTCCTGCCCGCGCAACCAAAGCAGGAGGGACTATGTCAAATGCGAGTTTAATTGCATTTGGGGTAGTCCCTCTAATTACATTTTTATATGAATTTGTTGCCGGGTTGCTGATTAAATAAGCGTCTTACAAAATCACCAAGGGAGGCGAAATTTTTCAAATATTCGTAAGGAGTTCTAACTGTCAGCAAAAGGGTAAATTCAATTTTATGAAAGGACTTTTAATTAAAATGAAGAAATTTACTAGTATGTTTCTAGCTCTTGCAATGTTTTTAACATTTGCACCTATGACCGTTTTTGCGGCAGACACTGAAGTGTCTGTTGTTGAAACTGAAGAAACAGTAGTTAATACCGAGATGGAAGAAGCCGAGCCTGTCGTAACAGGTACTCCGGTTGCTTCTCTTAAAGAGGGTACATACGATGAGTCCCAGAAGGTGGCTCTGTCATCGGCTGTTCCGGGTGCAGAGATTTATTACACCACCGACGGAAGCGAGCCTACCGTGGAAAGCAAGAAATACACGGGCGAATTCAGAATTTTCAGAACTACTACTCTGAAAGCGATTGCTGTAAAAGACGGTGAGATTTTAGGTGACGTGATGAGCGTTTCCTACACCTTGAATACAGGATACCTGAAGCTGCTTCTTTGTTTGATAGCTTCTATGATGTCAAGTAAAGATTTAGAAGCGCCTGAAACTCCCATTGAATCTGCGGAGCTTTGGGTGAATGAAGCTGCCGTTTCCGTTGCAAAAGTTGGCGATACCGTTACACTTGTAACAGTTCCTGAAGATGCAACAGGAACAATTACATGGTATGTGGGCGGTGCGGAAATAGAAAGCAACGCTGACTCCAAAACATATACCGTTACCGCTCTTGATATGGGCAAGACCATTAAAGCTCAGATGGTGGGAACCGGTTCATATGAGGGAACTGCATCCGCCGAATGTACAGTTGCAAGCACTACCACGGTAACTGCCGAAGATATTATGAGCGATGAGGTTGGCAGCAGCCCTGTTGTACTTACCAATGCAGATGATACTAAGTTCTTAGACGATAACGGCGATGAGGTGACCGTTGATGCTTCATCGACTCTTACGCTCACAATCGAAAATTCGGAAAAGGACGAAGAAGAAGTAACCGAAGCTACCACTTTGGTTGTAGAGAAGATCATAGAGGGTACTGATGCAGATGCCAGTGCGCTTTCCGACGTAACAGCTGTAGCAGTTGACGTTGATCTCCACCTTGACGATACCCCTGTGCATCCCGTAGGTGAGGTTACAGTAACTCTTTCTGCAAACCAATTAGGTCTTGAAGAGGGAACAGACCTCTCAAATTACGTATTCAAGGCAAAGCACACTAATAAAGAGAACACGGAAGAATATGTCGACGGTGTCGTTGTTGAAATCGACGGTGTTCAGTATGTCCGTTTTGAACTTAACGGTCTCAGCACAATCTGGATCGGTAACGTACCCCCGAGAACGGTAAGCTTCTACAATACGGAAGCTGATGCAGACAATAAGGTGAACAGTATCGGCTCGGTTATCGTTAAGTTCGGCGATTTTACACCTACCTTGCAGATACCTACTCCTTCCCGTGCAGGTTACCTGTTCTGCGGCTGGAATTATGATATGACCCGCACCCCCATAATCACCAACCTCGAAGTTCACGCACTTTGGGTCGAGGGCGTAAAAATGCCCGCGGACAATATCGCCGCTGAACTCAGCGAGGCTACGGAAGCGGTGTCAGTTGAAATCAGCGACGGTCTTGTAAGCATTGACGGCAAAAACGGCGAAATCGTTCCTGCAGGTCTTTCGGCAGAAATTACCGTAAATGCACCCGAAAATGCGGTTAAATATTATGTAGGCACAGACGCAGCTGAAGTTGCTGTATTCAACGACGCGGACGGCTATACTGCTGTATCCGATGAGGCAATCGGCTTTACCGTTGACGTAACCGATGATGACGGACTCGTGCTTGCCCTCTCCACCACATACTATTATAAGTGGGTTGACGAGAACGGCGAAGTAATTGCGCTTCAGGAAGTTAAGGCGCAGGTTGCAAACGGCTCTGACACTGCAACCTCCAAGACATATACCGTTGATGTAAACCGCGGTATCGGTACGTTTGAGGCATACCTCATTGACAGTGATGATCGCACCAAGGACTATGTAGCGTATATCAATAACAATTTAATGGGAGACATGTACGGCTACACTTTACGAAACAGCGTCTCTTTTGACGGCTACGAAGTGGATTACGACTTCTCTGCCTATGACGCCTTAAAGCTTGTGTTCACTCCTTTTGAGGGGGAAACCTTTGATAATACGGACACTATTACGGCAGCGGGTGAATATTATGGCGAGAATGAATGGAACGATAACTGGACCGGAACATATGCGATCGAAGACGGAAAGTTAATCGTTACATATCCTTTCAACGTGTTAAATATGACCGATGACGGCGCCGATGTAATAATATCGGTTAATGATGTTACTCAGGATATATACATTCATTGGGATCACGGCGAAGAAGCTTATACCCAGGAAGACGTAGTAGAGGTCGAGTGTGAAACCTGGGCAGAAGCTCTTACTGCAATTAAGAATGCTTCCGAGGAGAAGCAGTACAGTATAAACTGCACTGATAGTTCCGCAGTTACTCTTACAAGCTCTCTGAAGATTCCTGCAAATGTTGACGTTGGTTTGCCTAATGTACCCAGCTTTACGGTTGCAAGAGGCGCAACACTTACCCTTACGGATGACAGCAACAAGGAGTGCGCATCTATTCTCTTGTTGGTCAAAGGCGATTTTATTGTTGAGAACGGCGGTGTTGTTACATCATCGTATGTTGGAGATAATGAAGGTGGACGTTGGTATCCGATGCTTGATGCGTACAACATTACATTCAAGTCGGGCGCAAGCTTAACTCTTCCCGAAGACACCCTGCTGTATATGAACAGCACCCACGGTTACACCGGTGCGGAAGACGGCGTTTGTACCTTTGAAAAGGGCTCAACCGTAAATAGCTCAGGCAATCTTAACATTCAGAACTTTGATGTTTTAAACCTGAACGGCACATTCAACTCCGCGAACTACACATACCTCTATAACGATGAAACAAATATCGGCGGAGTCGTTAAACATACCGTAAACGGATATGGTTATCTTGAACTGTACGGAACTGTAAACGTACTTGAAACCGGTTCGATTACCGTTAACAACACTTCTACGGCTGACCGCACCTATATGAATCTTGAAATCTACGGTCCGTTGACTAACAAAGGTACTATTGAGATAAAGAGTAAGGCGGCTGCCGTAATAATGAATAACGGATTTGTAAACTACAATATGGGAACAATTACCGTTGCAGAAGGCTGCTCCATTTCCACAAGCGGAACTAAGCTCATCAATACCGGTGTAATCAGCGGCGAAGGTGTGATATACGCATCACTCGGCGATGATTATACCAACTACGATGACGGTACCGAATATGTTTACGTTGAAAACGGCGGACACTGGGATGAAGCTCTTAACAAATTCGTTTATGACCTGCTCAATTACTCTCGTTACAAATATACTCATGATCCCGACGCAACGGTAGATGTAATCGTGTACCTTGCCGAGGTAGTAAATATGGGTGATGGCGAGTGTACACTTACTGTTGAGGCGGAAGAATTCCCGGAAATATAAGCAACGACAATTTCCCAACAGTCAAATGACGAAAAAGGAACACACACCCTTGTGGGTGTGTGTTCTGTTTTTTCGCGTGTTCGTCTTACATTATCAAGTTCTTTTTGAGGTTTAATATTCTGGCCTTTCTCCCGGAGCATTGCGGAAAGGAGGATGACCTATGCCGCGATTATAAAAGCCGTATGGGGAGAATATCCCCACGAGGGCAGCATCAAGAAGCTGCAGGTCAATGTGGCGCACATCCGCAAAATATTCGGCGCACAGCCCATCGAGAGCAGTTATATCGTAAAGGAGCTTGGCGCGGGATACCGAATGGACGGAGACAAATAATGCACAATTTCTGAGGCGATTTAATTATATATCAAAATAAACGGATGCTCAATACCTTTCGGTAAAGAGCATCCGCTTTTTTATATTTGAATACTTCTTGGTGAGATAGCCTCTTTTTATCTCGTTTTTCTATTATCTATCGCTCTGTGGATAACTTTGATTATTTCAACGATCGGGATAATGAGAATAGCAAGACCGAATGCGATGCCGTACTCCATAAGGTCCAGATGTGCGAGCTCAAATGCTTTTGCTAAGAAGTCAACCTCGATTACGAGCGTCGTGAGCAGGAGAGAGAGTATTCCTGCACCCCAGAGCCACCAGTTCTGTCCTTTCATTTTGAAAATCGAACCATGGAGCGATCTCATATTAAACGCGTGGCATATCTCGCAAAGGGAAAGCGTAAGGAACGCCATAGACGTACCGAGCATTTCTGCGGAGTATGTTCCCTGTGCAATAGCCTCTGCGTGGTGAAGGTCTGCGAGATAATATCTGCCTATAAGGTAAGATACCATCGTAATGGCAGTAACAAGTACACCTTGATATGCAACCGCAAAGCCAAGCCCGCCGGCAAAGATGCCTTCTTTGCTGTCGCGGGGCTTACGCTTCATAATGCTTGCTTCGGGCTTTTCCATACCGAGAGCAAGTGCGGGGAAACAGTCTGTGATAAGGTTGATCCAAAGCAGATGAACGGGAGCAAAAATCGTAAATCCGAAGAGTGTAGCGAAGAAGATCGTCAGCACTTCCGACAAATTGGAGGCAAGAAGGAACTGAATCGCTTTTCTGATATTATCGTAAATTCTGCGTCCTTCACCTGCGGCGGAAACGATAGTTGCAAAGTTGTCATCGGCAAGAATCATATCCGCTACGTTTTTGGTAACGTCCGTTCCGGTAATACCCATACCGACACCGATATCCGCGTTCTTGATCGAGGGCGCATCGTTAACGCCGTCGCCCGTCATAGCGGTAACCATGCCTTTGCCTCTCCATGCGTTTACAATCCTTGTTTTGTGTTCCGGCTGAACACGGGCATAAACGCTGTATTTTTCAACTGCCGACTCGAAGTCTTCATCAGAAATATTATCAAGCTCAGCACCCGTGATAGCCCCTGAAGCATCCGTAATGATTCCCAGCTCTATTGCGATAGCAACAGCAGTATCCTTGTGGTCACCGGTGATCATGATGGGACGAATACCAGCATTTCGACACTCGTTGATCGCATCCTTAACCTCGGGACGCACAGGGTCGATCATACCCGCAAGACCGATAAAGCAAAGGTCACACTCAACGTGCTCCGAGTCATATACGGAAGGCTCGTCTGTAAGCTCCTTCTTAGCTGCCGCAAGTACGCGAAGCGCACGGTCAGCCATACCCTTGTTTGCAGTGAGGATGTTCGTGCGGATCTCCTCGGTCATTTCTACGATTTCACCGCCAATCAAAGCTTTCGTGCATCTCTTCAAAAGCTCATCGGGGGCGCCTTTTGTAAACTGAATCAGAGAACCGTCGGCGGTTCTGTGAATCGTTGACATCATCTTTCTGCCGGAATCAAAGGGAACCTCCCCGATTCTGACAAATACGTTCTTTTGAGTGTTCTTGGAAAGACCTATGTTTTCGGCATAGTTGACAAGCGCACACTCGGTAGGCTCACCTACGGCAGTTTTTGCTTCGGTGTCAAATTCTGCGTCGGAGCAGAGGGACATAGCATTTGCAAGAAGGTTTTCGTCATCACCGAAGTGGTCAACGACGGTCATCTTATTCTGGGTAAGCGTACCTGTTTTATCCGAGCAGATAATCTGCGTACAGCCCAGCGTTTCAACGGCGGTAAGCTTGCGTATGATGGCGTTGCGCTTTGACATGTTGGTGACGCCAATCGAAAGAACGATGGTTACAACCGTGGCAAGACCTTCCGGAATTGCCGCAACCGCAAGAGAAATGGCGATCATAAAGGAATTGAGGATAGGCTCAAAACCGATACCGTCACGAATGAGCTGAATTGCGAAAATGACCACACAAATACCGATAACGAGATAGGTGAGAACCTTGGAAAGACCTGCAAGCTTAATCTGGAGAGGTGTTTTGCCTTCTTCCGCTTGTGCAAGAGCGTTCGCAATCTTACCCATTTCGGTTTCCATGCCAGTGGCAGTTACAACAGCTTTACCGCGTCCGTAAACTACGGTGGAGCCCATAAATACCATATTCTTTCTGTCACCGAGGGCAACGTCACCGCTTGCATCCGCCGTAAGTGCTTCAACCTTTTTGTCAACAGGAACCGATTCGCCGGTAAGTGCCGCTTCTTCAATCTTCATAGAAGCACATTCGATAATTCGTGCGTCCGCCGGAACCGAGTCGCCGGCTTCCAGAACTATGATATCGCCGACAACAAGATCTTCGCTGGAAACGGTGATCTGTTTTCCGTCACGAATGACCTTGCTCTGGGCTTTTGACATTTCCTGCAATGCTTCGATTGCCTTTTCCGCTTTGCTTTCCTGAAAAACGCCTAAAATGGCATTGATAAGGACAACGGCAAGGATAATAACCACGTCAGACGGGAAGCCCATATGTCCCGAATGAACGCCCTCGTAGATTTCCACGCCTGCCGAAATTGCCGCAGCAACAAGCAGGATGATTGTCATCGGCTCGCAAAGCTGCTTGAAGAAGCGGTGAATTAACGACTCTTTCTTCGCTTCCATCAATTTGTTTTTGCCGTTTCGCTCAAGCCTTTCCTGCGCATTGGCGGCACTTAAGCCGTCTTTGCTGCCGTCGACGGCTTGAATTACGTCATCGGCGTTGCTTAAATAATGTTTCATGTTATCCCCCTTATATATTTATGTTATTTAATTATGGACAGAAATATACAAAAAAGACTTTTGTGACGCTTCGCCACAAAAGTCTTGCCATCAAAAAAGATCCGCATAACCGGACTAAAAGTCGAGGTGACGGCTATCGGAAATGCAAAGCATTCAGCTACTCCCTTTTGTAATACAATTATTATATCATACAAATAAAAGCTTGTCAATACTTTTTTAGATTTTCACAGATTATGAGAGATTATTTAAATAAAAAACAATAGGGCAGTATTTTCACTTATTTCAATTATTGATAAATATCATCCTATTTGTTAATATGTAATTAACATTTTGATGATAAAATTATCAATATAATAGGCGTTTTATACTCTGCCGATGGTATTTGCAATTAATAGGGTGGTAAGGAGATGTTGACAATGCAAGGTAAGCCGATTCTCATTGATTATTCGGAAAACGATTTGCACAAGTTAAAAATTGAATACGTTTCCGATGATGCCCTTGATAATGTGCTGAATGGAGAGCACGGCTATCACATTTATCATGTAAGAATGCTCACGGAATTTCTCCTTCGAGAGTTAAATTCGTACAAGCTCGAGAACACTCTTTCCGAAGAAGATATAGTCGCCATAGCGATGGCATCCGCGCTGCACGATATAGGTAAACTGCAAGTCCCTCAAAGTATCCTCAATTATCCGGGAACATTGTCTGCAGTTGAATACGATATAATTAAAAAACACTATGTGTTCGGCGAGCAGACAAACCGTGAAGCTGATTGCGGGGACATCTCTCCCAAAACGGTGGAGTATGCCGCGCAAATTGCCAGATACCACCATGAGCGCATTGACGGCACCGGATATCCCGAGGGACTTCGAGGTGACGCCATTCCGCTGTGCGCGCAGGTCGTCGCCCTTGCGGATTCCTACGATGCGCTCACAAGCTCTCGCAGCTATAAGGAGGCATTTTCTCAGGACGTCGCGCTTCAGATGATTTCAAGCGGAATGTGCGGCGTTTTTGACGCGGGACTCGTTGAATGTCTTATGCGAGTGGTTAATCACCGCACATTGGTCACCTTCAGAGAAAATCTACAGAAAAAACGCAGTGTTGTCGGGGAGTACAGCGATATCCGCTTAAAGCGAGTCCTGCTTATCGGAAATACCGAATACCTTACCGAGGAGTTTGTTCATACAACCTTCCCGCAAAGTAAGGTCATGGTGGTGGGAAATACAGATCTCGGCGGCTCAGATCGAATAAAGCTCTTCCGCGTGCGTAAACCGTCTGTCAAGTCTATTCTTGAAACCTACGAATTTGACCTCATCGTCTTCTTCTCGACGGGACTGAAATTCCACTCTACCGATCAAAACGATGCAGAGGAGCTTCGTGAAGTCCTGCAGTTCTCCGCAGAGATGCAGAAAGGAATCAAAATTCTTTATCTTTCGCCACTCGATTCCTCGTTCAGCGAGCGAACTGACAAAGCTATAATGGCATCCGCTAACGAAAAGCTTTGCGAGTTTTACGCAAAGCGCTATTCGCTCGATATTAAAACCGTACAGATTCCGTATCTATACAGTGCCCTATATAAAGGCGATTTCCTTTACGATGTGTTCGAGCAGGTATATTCGGGCAAAACTGTGTGTATTCCGGAAGCGTCCACTGCAAGGATGCATTTCCTCTCTCTCTTTGATTTGTCGGATCTGCTTATCCGTATCGTTGATAACTGGAAAGCAGGCAGCGGAGTTCTAAGCGTTGGCGATGAATTTCACCTCACTTTCGCTGATTTTGCCGAGAGGCTTAAAACAATCGCTCCGGGTGTAACGACGGAATTTACCGAGAGTCATACCGCCGGCATTACCAAAACCACTAACATGGCTCTGAGAAACGAGTACGGTTGGTTTGCGAAAATATCCGTTCTCGAGGATCTCGAGGATCAGTACGCGCTCTACCTTAACGCAAAAAAGGACGAAACAGAAACATTATTTGACGCAATCAGGAGATGGCTTTCAAAGCATTCCTTTGCCATAAAGATCATAGAGCTGTTTCTGCTGTTTTTCCTGTCTGAACTGTTTATACATATAACCGACTCCGCCGTTATCTTTTCCATCGTTGATTTCAGAACGATCTTTATCGTGATCATGGCAACGCTGTATGGCTTGTCCTTCGGTATCGCCGCATCGGCACTTGCCAGCGTTTCATATTTCATCGCAAAGGTCATGGCGGGAACAGATCCGTTGACCATATTTTACGAGCCCACAAATTGGCTTGCATTTGTGTTCTTTTTCCTGGTGGGTGGGCTTTGCGGCTACGTCAATCTGAAAAAAGAGGAGCACGGCAAATACCTCGAGGAGCAGAACAAACTGTTAGAAAACAAGCTTATCTTCACCGGAGAGATATACGAGGATACCCTTCGTGAGAAAAAGGACCTCAAAAAGCAGATCATCAGCTCAAAGGACAGCTTTGGCAAGATTTTCGACATCACTCGAAAGCTAAACACCGTTGCTCCACAGCAGCTCTATCTTCGTACAATAGAAACATTTGAGGAGATACTCGAAAACAAGAGCATCGCGGTGTATTCCGTAAACTCAAAGAACGCTTTCGGACGCCTTGAAGTTGCCTCCAGAGATCTTCTTGACATTGCCGCACGCTCCGTTTCTCTGCAGACCTACGCTCCTGTTGTCGAACAGCTTCGTGAGGGCGGTATATGGAAAAACACCGAGCTTAAAAGCGAATATCCCATGTATGCGGCAGGAGTTTGCCGCGGTGATGAGCTTGTGCTTATGATATTCCTGTGGCATGCGGATATGGGACAGCGCTCGCTTTACTACGTGAACCTTTTCAAGATTTTGCGTGACCTCGTACAGATGTCTCTTCTTCGCGCTTACGACTACGGCAATGCACTTATTGAAAAGCAGTATATCTCGGGTACACACATAATGAACGCCGAGAACTTTGAGGAGTGCGTACAGAATTTTGCCGCACTGGCGGAAAAGAAGGTGTCAACCTTCGTTGTGCTGGAATTTGACCTTAACGGTCACTCCCTGAAAGAAGCAAACGATATGCTTACGGGTAAGATAAGGCTTAACGATATTCTTGGAATCACAAACGACGGCAAACTGCGCCTCATTCTCTCTCAGGCAACCGAAAAAGACATCCAGTTTATTTTGCCGCGATTTGAGGAGCTTGATATTACTGTCACCGTCGTGAAATAAGAAAGGCGATATATGCTTTATATCATAGCTGCAGCCATGCATCTTCTTGTATGCCTGCTTGTGTTTATCGGAATTAAAACCGGATTGCTTTCGGTACATAAATATATGTTTTTCGTGGCGCTGTTGCTTCCGCTTTGGGGAGTGCTGATCGTGCTCATCCTGCATTTTCAGATAGCATTTGATGCCACCGATTCTGCTGAGATCGGAGTCGAAAAATTAAAGCTCGAATCCGAGCTTTACAAAAGTGTTACCGTAGACGAAAAGAAAGCTGACACAGCGGTTCCCATCGAAGAGGCTCTGCTTATCAACTCGGCGAGAGAACGCCGCTCAATCATAATGGATGTTCTTAACGATAACCCCGGCGACTACGTGGAATTCCTGCAAAAAGCAGGAAACAATGACGATACCGAGGTTGTACACTACGCCGTAACCGCAATGGTGGAGATATCCAAGGAAAACGACTATATGCTTCAAAAGCTGGATGCGGAGCACGCCGCCAATCCGGACGATATAGGTATTCTTTCAAACTACATAGATTTTTTATGGAGTTGCCTCACTCAGAACCTTATGCAAGGTCAGGTGGAGGTTATGAACCGCGAGCTTTTCGCACAGCTCATGAACAAAAAAATAGCCGCAGACGGGAATATCAACGATTACTCACGCCTTGCTGAAAATGAGCTGAAGCGCAAAAACTACGATACCGCAGGGGAAGTTATAGATAGAATTGGCGAAAAATGGCCGGATGCGGAGGAATATATCCTGCTTAGGATACAGTATCTCGCATCCCTTGGCAGAGGACATGAGATACAGGACTTCGTCAAAGAAACCGAAAACAGTCACACTTATATGTCATCAAAAACGAAGGAGGCGCTTGCGTTTTGGGCGAGCTGATAAACGGCATTCGCAGATTCAGCTTTAGGGGAATACTCGTTATCCTACTGGTGTTTTCGCTCATTTCGGCGGTTCTCCTCGTGGAGCTGAGCGGAATACGGGCAAACCGTTATGACAGAAAACTTGAACTAATGCCGCAGGATAAGATAGTCACAAAGGATGTTGCCTGTGACTCTTTAGATAAAAACGCACTTTTATTGCACCATAGCGGCGATGAATCCTCGTGCACAGCGTATGAGCAGTTTACTGTAATCCTTGCCGACATGAAGGTCGGGTATGCTTCGGTAGACCTTGCACAGGATATACTGCCACCCTTTGACGGATTTGCGCAGGTCATCGTACTTTTGTCCGATCTTACTCCTCTTGGACAGTCGGTTGCCGATCTTTGCGACTTTGTACATGACGGTGGTGCCGCATGGTTTCCGCTGGTGCTTGAAACCAACGTATATTCCTCCGCGATCTCACAGATAATCGGAATTGACGATCTTTCGCCCGACTACTATACGGTAGAGAGCATTTATCCCGGAGAGGAGTTTATGATAGGCGGAGGACGTGCGTTTGCCGTTCCCGATCCCTTTGAATCCTCGCTTACTGTTGTACTCTCGGATGATGCAAAGGTGTATGCCAGCGCAGATGGCCCCGACGGTGTGCCGCTTGTTTGGAAAAAAGAGTACGGAAGCGGTGTTTTTGTAGTGGACAATATCGGTATTTACGACAAAGCGATGCGCGGATTTTATGCGGCATCTTATAGCTTGCTTTCGGATGTGTGCGTGTATCCTGTTATCAACTCGTCCACGTTTTATCTTGACGACTTTCCCTCGCAGATACCGAGCGGCAACAGTGAATACATACAGCGCGACTATCACACGACCATCCGTGATTTCTACATAAACATCTGGTGGCCGGACATGATGAATTTCGCCGACGAATACGGCTTAAAATATACCGGACTTGCCATCGAATCCTATGACAATAACGTTGACGGAACAGCAGATGCTGCACCCGACACGGGTACATTCCTTAATTTTGGAAATATGCTCCTGCGAAAAGGCGGCGAGCTTGGATACCACGGTTATAACCATCAGCCGCTCGTTTTGTCGAACAGAGATTACAAGGATCATTACGACTACAAAACCTGGCAGTCTGAGTCCGCAATGAAGGCGGCGTTTGACGAGCTTATCGAGCTTTGCGACACACTTTTCCCCGATGCTGAGTTTTCGCTGTACGTTCCGCCCTCAAACCTTTTGTCAGACGAGGGCAGACAGTTTTTGATAAAGGAATATCCGCACATAAAAACCATTTCCGGAATTTATTTTGAGGATATTGCTGATGCGGAGCTTGATTTTGGATGTATGCAGGAGTTTTCGGTGGATGAAAACGGCATCGTCGATCAGCCGCGCGTTATATCCGGTTTTATTTTGGATGACTTCCAAAATTTAGCCGCTGTATCTGAGCTGAATCTGCATTTTATAAACAGCCATTTTACCCACCCCGATGATGCGCTTGACCCCGAGCGTGGTGCGGAGCTTGGCTGGGGTGAGATGAAGCGACGTTTTGATGTTTTTCTGTCGTGGCTCTATGAATCAGCGCCGGGGCTTCGTAATCTTACCGGCACCGAGGCGTCTGCTGCTGTACAGCGATATGCGGCAGTGGCGCCGAAAACAGAGTATACCGATAGCGGCGTGAAAATAACTATTGGCAATTTCTGCGACGAGGCACAGTTTCTCGTCCGATTTAACGAAAAATCACCGGAAAGTGTTACCGGTGGTGAACTCACCCATCTGACGGGTGGTCTTTATCTGCTTCGTGCAACAGCGGATACCGTTGACATTACACTTAAATAGGAGTAAGCTGTGAGGATCTGTTTGGTTTTGGAAGGATGCTATCCGTTTATCAACGGCGGCGTTTCCACTTGGATGCATCAATACATAAACGAAATGCCCGAGCATGAGTTTGTGCTGTGGGTTATCGGCGCGAAAGCCGAGGATAGGGACAAGTTTGTCTACACCTTGCCCGATAATGTAGTAGAGGTTGAGCAAGTGTTTCTCGATGATGCTCTGCGTGTTAAAGATACGGGCATATTCAATCATCGCTTCACAGACGATGAAAAGGAAGCACTCAGACGTCTTGTATCTTCCGATAAACCAAACTGGGATTTGCTTTTTGAGATGTATCAGGTACGACGTATCAATCCTATGTCCTATCTGAAAAGCGAAAGCTTTCTTGAAACGCTCACCGAGACCTGCCGTCGTGAGTTTCCGTTTACTGCGTTTTCCGATACATTTCATTCGGTGCGCTCACGCCTTTTGCCCGTGCTTTACCTGATGGGTTCAAGGATCCCGCAGGCGGACTGTTATCACGCCATCTGCACGGGATACGGAGGACTTCTCGCTTCAATGGCGGCTTATATAACCAAAAAGCCCATGCTCCTTACCGAGCACGGTATCTACACAAGAGAACGCGAAGAGGAGATCATCCGCGCAAAATGGGTAGCGAGAGCTTTTAAGCCTCACTGGATAGATTTCTTTTATATGCTCTCCGATCTTACATACGAGCGCGCGTTTCGCGTAACATCTCTTTTCACCCGTGCCATGCATACCCAGATCGATATGGGATGCGATGCCACAAAATGCAGGGTTATCGAAAACGGCATCAGCTATGAGCGGCTTTGTGATATTCCTCTTAAAGAGGACGACGGCATGGTGGATATCGGTGCGGTCGTGCGTCTTGCGCCTATCAAGGATATCAAAACTATGATATATGCCTTTTTCGAGCTTTGCGCCAGACGTGACAACGTGCGCCTTCATATTATGGGAGGCGTTGACGATCAGGAATACGCTGACGAATGCTATGCGCTCGTAAAACAGCTCGGACTTGAGGATAAGATCATTTTCACGGGACGAGTTAACATCATCGAATATTTTGAAAAGCTGGATTTCACTTTGCTTACAAGCATTTCCGAGGGACAGCCGCTGTCCGTGCTTGAATCCTTTGCCGCAAGACGTCCTGCGGTAACAACGGATGTCGGCTGCTGCAGCGAGCTTCTTAACGGAGGGCCCGGGGACACGCTGGGCAAGGCGGGATATTTCGCTCCTCCTATGCAGCGTTCAAAGCTTGCTGACGCCATGGAGCCGCTTTGTGAATCAAGAGAGCTTCGTCTTAAGATGGGCGAGATTGGTCAGAAGCGCGTATACGAAAATTTCAGATACATTATTATGCTCACGAAATACCGTGATCTTTACAAAGAGGTGGAAAAGGAATGGCCGGAATTGGCTTCGAACTAAAAAAGCTTTTTGCAAAAAAAGGCGTGCTGAATTCCGCCAAAGCATACGGCTACGCGGCGGTAATATGCACAGGACCTATGCTTCTCGGCGTTTTATTGCTGCTTGGTATAATGGCGCTCTGCACCTTTTTCGAAGTTGGACTACCCACCAGGGAACTGCTTATATGTATGATCACCTACACTCTCCTCGCGTCGGTCACGGTATCTTCCTTCTTTTCGATGGTGGTAACAAGATACGTGGCGGATATGCTCTTTGAAGAAAAAAATCAAGCGGTTCTGCCCGCATTTTGGGGTTCTACCGTTATTATGTTGGGAATCGGCGGTATTCTGTACGGTGTTTTTCTCGTTTTTTCAGGAGCAACGCTTCTTCAGGGAATACTTTGCTTCACACTTTTTGGTGAGCTTATTATCGTATGGAACGCCATGAGCTTTCTGTCGGCGATCAAGGACTATAAGGGAATATTCCTATCATTTCTTGCGTCTGTTGCGGTAAGCATACTCCTGGGTGCATTTCTCTTGTGGCTGAAGCTTCCCATTATCGAATCGCTTCTGTTCTCGGTGAGTGTCGGATACGGAGTTATGCTTATATGGGACGTTATTCTGCTTCACCGCTATTTTCCCCATACAACGCTCGGGGCTTTCACCTTCCTTAAATGGATAGATGCCTTTCTGCCGCTTGCCCTCTCGGGATTTTTTATGAACATCGGTATGTTTTCGCATCTTGTGATAATGTGGTTTTCAGATATCGGAGTCAGGGTACACGGCTTATTTTACGGTGCGCCGTGGTACGACGTTCCCGCACTGCTTGCGTTCATGACCGCACTTATGACTACCGTCAATTTCGTAGTGTCGGTTGAAGTAAACTTTTACCCCAAATACCGCAATCATTACAGCCTTTATAACGACAAGGGCACCATCGACAACATAAAGCAAGCCGAAAAGGAAATGATCGGCACGTTGAAAACCGAGCTGTTCTATACGGCACTCAAGCAGCTTTTGTTCACCGCAGCCGTTATTGCACTGGGCGGATATCTTCTAGATCTGCTTCCGCTGGGATTTAACGAGGTCATGCGTGGATATTTCCGTACCCTTTGTGTGGGATACGGCGTTTATGCCATCGGAAATATGCTTATGCTTATATTACTCTATTTTACGGATTATAAGGGCGCACTTATCACAACAGCAGTCTTTGCCGCGGCGACAGTTGGTTTTTCGGTGTTATCGCTGTTATTTTCGAATATCTACTACGGCTTCGGCTTTTTGATCGCTGCTATGATATTTGCCGCCGTATGCGCCGTAAGGCTTGATTATTTTACAAAACGGCTTCCGTACTATATTCTGTCGGTTCAGCCCCTTGTATCAGAGGACCGGTCCGGAATGTTTACAAGACTCGGAGTATTTCTTAGTGATAAGCTGGAGGAAACAAAAAAATGAGAAAAAAGATTTTATCCGCCGCATGCCTGCTTTTGACAGCTATCATGTGTATACCCGGATGCGATGACACATTTGATTCAGCTGTGAACTCAAACCTCGGCACGACTATTGATAAATCCGAAATACAGACAGAAGAAAACATTCACATACGTGATAAAGATCTCTTGTATGAACAGCAGAATAATACCGAAATCGTAACGATGTATCTCACTGTTTCCGTGGGCAATTCCGCCGAGAATACCGATCACACATGGGAGGAAATAAACACCTATTCGGCTTACGATTATGAAGAAATGGGTGTAGAGCGGTATAAAATCGCCGGACTTATTCAGGTAGGCGACGAAAACGGACTGATCCCAGGTGAGCTTGGCTACGGTCAGGTCGCACCCAACTGCACGGTGCAGATACGCGGTCAGTCTTCCAGCCGAAACGTGCAGAAAAACTATAAAATCAGCATCAAAGACAACAAGGGTGACTGGCGTGGGCAGCAGACAATAGCACTCAACAAGCATCAAGGCGACGGTCTTCGCTTTCGCAACAAGCTCGGATTTGATCTTCTCACGGACATCGACCAGCTGATGAGTCTTCGCACAACCTTTGTACGCCTTTATGTGAAGGATCTGACCTCGGGAGCCGACGCGAAATTCGAGGATTACGGAATCTATACGCAGGTTGAACAGCTTAACAAGACTGCTCTCGAGCGTCACGGACTTGACAAGAAAGGGCATCTTTACAAGATCAACTTCTGCGAGTTTTACCGTTATGAGGACACGATAGTTGCAAAGGACGATCCAAGATACGATACCACAAAGTTTGAAGAGATACTCGAGATCAAGGGCGATGACGATCACACGAAGCTTATACGTTTGCTTGATCGCATCAACGACTATTCAATCCCCATAGAAACCATACTTGAAGAGGATTTTGACATCGAAAACGTGGCATATTGGATGGCATTTCAGCTGCTCGTCGGAAATGTTGACACCCAGAGCCGAAACTTCTATATGTACAGCGCACAGAACGATAACCGTTGGTACATACTCTCCTGGGACCTTGACGGCTCCTTCAAACGGACGGAATACGAGCTTCTCGGACGAAACGACTACAGCGAGTGGGAATCCGGAGTTAGTAACTATTGGGGCAATGTCTTATTCCAAAGATGCCTGAAATCGGAAACGTTCCGTGGTGTGCTCACTGCAGCAGTGGATGATATTTATGCCAAGCTCTGTGACGGACGTGTGGAGGAATATGCAAAAGCTTATGCCGATCTTCTGAAGCCGCTGGTTTTCACCGGACGTGATGCTCGCTATATGCCGGTTACAGCCCCGCAGTATGATATTATCGCATCCGCACTCGTTGATGAAATTAAGGATAACTACCAAAGACTCAAGGATTCATTTGGCAAGCCTATGCCGTTCTACATAGGTGTTCCGGAAAACAGCGCTCAAAAGCTGAGTGTAATATGGGAAGCGTCGTACACCTTCGATGCCGAGGCTATCTCATACAGCTTTGAGCTTGCGCGTGACTACACCTTTGAAAATCCCATAGTAAAGCTTGATAACCTCACAATCCCTATGGCGGAGTTTGACGGTCTGTCAGAGGGACAGTATTTCATTCGCGTAAAAGCCTATGACGCCGGCGGTCAGTCACAGACGGCGTTTGATTCCTATATAACCGACAGCGGTAAGGTATACGGCACAAAATGCTTCTATGTTGACGCACGCGGCAATGTCGTGGAGGATGTTTATGTCGAAGACTGAACGCTACCGTCACGAGTGGAAGTATCTTATTGATACCGCGCAGAAGGAGCTTATCTGCAAGCGTCTGTCACCCTTTCTCGAGCTTGACAAGCACGCAAAGGCAGGCGGTTACATGATACGGAGTCTGTATTTTGATGATTACTTCAACACCGCGTACGAGGAAAAGGATGCGGGTGTGCTTGAACGAAAAAAATACCGTATACGCATCTACAACTGCTCGGACAGCAGTATAAAGCTTGAGCGAAAAAAGAAATTCGGCGCCTACATCTTCAAGGAGTCGGCAACGCTCACGAGGGACGAGGTCTACAAAATTCTCGACGGCGACTACGAATTTTTGCTGCACAGCAAATATCCGCTTTGCCGTGAATTCTATGTGGAAAGTGTCAGTAACGTAATGCGTCCGCGCACTATCGTTGACTATGACCGCGAGCCGTGGATTTTGGATGCCGGAACGGTGCGCATCACTTTTGATATGGACGTACGTGCCGCTGTGGGAAGCTTTGATATTTTCGACGACACGCTTCCCGCACTTTCCGTGCTTGAGCCGGGCAAGTGTGTAATGGAGGTAAAATACACCGAATTTCTGCCGAAGTTTGTGCGCGACATTTTACCGGACAGGGCATCCGAGTTTACAGCAGTGTCGAAATATGTGCTTTGCTATGAGAAGTCAGAGTATATGCGAAGCTTTAAATATTGGTATGAAAATTAATATGGAGGATGACTATGAGTGTACAGGACTTTATAAAAAAATCAATTCTTGAGTCAGGCGCATTTGACGGCGTAACCGTGGCGAATGCCGCTCTCGGACTCCTAATCGCTCTTATCATGGGTGCCGTGATATATTTTGTGTATAGAAGATTTTATACGGGTGTTATTTATTCACGTTCATTTGCTATAACGCTTGTAGGTATGACGGTGCTGACCGCGATGGTTACTCTTGCTATAAGTACAAACATCGTAATCTCCCTGGGTATGGTCGGTGCGCTGTCTATCGTACGCTTCCGTACCGCCATCAAGGATCCGCTTGACCTGCTATATCTCTTCTGGGCTATTACAACGGGAATCACCGCGGGTGCAGGAATGTATGCGCTCGTTGCAGTAGCGGCACTTGTTATGACACTTATGATAATTCTATTTTATCATAAGCAGCAGAAGGGACGTATCTACATACTTGTTGTTCACTATACCGGCGATACGGCAGGAGATAATGTGATCCGTGCATTTGGTAAAATGAAGTATTTCATTAAATCCAAAACCGCAAGAAAAGAAAAAACTGAAATGGCAATCGAAGTATTTTGCAAAAATAACGATACGTTCTTTATGGATAAGATCCGCGCGATTGACGATGTTGAGGATGCAACATTAATTCAATATAACGGAGAGTATCATGGATAAAATATTAAACGGAGTAAAAGACTTCGCCACAATCAAACGATACCTTGAAGCGATCAATCAGACGACGGATGATTTTCTGTTTGTATATGATATAAAAAACAACCAGAATCATTTTTTTGGCTATATAAATGATGTCTTTGACTTATGTAGTGCTAACAAAGACACCGTCACCTCTGAAGAACTGCTTACCATAGTGCATCCGGCGGACAGGAAAACGGTTACACGGGAATTCGGGGAAATATGCAAAGGCATTAAGGATTCTCACGACCTTAATTTCCGTATGTTCAATAAGCGCGGTGAAACCGTTTGGGTCAACTCAAGGGGAAAGATCCTCCACGATGAAAACGGTACTCCCACACTTGTGCTCGGACGTTTGTCAGAGGAGGCTTTGCGTCATCTTTTCAATCCTCTTACAGGACTGTGGAATAAAACAAAATTGCGTGATGATCTAAAAAACAGGCTTGAGCTCGGTGCCGGATGGCTTATGATGCTTGAAATTCCAATGCTGGCGGACATCAACTTAAGCCACGGAAGAAGCTTCGGCAACCAGTTGCTCTGCGATGTTGCGGATATTCTCGAGGAGATTGACAAAGTAGAAGGATCTTATCATATTGACCACAATAATTTTGCCATCATTCTTGAAGATACATCCCAAATGACAGTGGAAGCAATCTATCGGAAAATCAGTGATACACTTCAGGATAAGTGCAGTCTTTTTGCCGGCGTTGTGCCGATAGACACAAGTGTTTTCATTGATGTGTCACAGCTTGTTGACTGTGCAAACATCACGCTGAAAAAAGCAAACGAAAATCCTATCGGTGGAATTGAGTTCTTCTCCGCCGAGGAGGTTCAGCAAAGAATCACCTCGCTGATGCTTCTCGAAGAAATGAAGGAAAGCGTACAGAACGGATTTGAAGGCTTCGAGGTGTACTATCAGCCGCAGATAAAAAGCGGGAACTACGAGCTTCACGGCGTTGAGGCACTGCTTCGCTATGACTCCCCCAAACGTGGTAGGGTGTTCCCGGACGAGTTTATTCCGCTGCTTGAGCAGTCGGGACTTATTGAGCCGGTTGGTATGTGGGTGCTTGAAACAGCGCTTGCACAGTGCAAAAAGTGGCGGGAGAGCATCCCGACACTTCATGTGGCGGTGAACTTTTCCTCCGTTCAGTTTGAGGATCGCCGGCTTGGTGAGAAGATTGTGGATGCGCTTAAGAGCGCAGAGCTTCCCGGGAATGTACTCACTGTGGAGCTTACTGAATCTGTTCAGCTTAGCGGCAATAAGCATTACTACAACCTCATCAAATATATAAAGTCGTACGGAGTACGTTTTTCCATCGACGACTTCGGTACAGGCTATTCAAATCTCGGCTATCTGAAGCAGCTTGACGTAAGCGAAATCAAAATTGACCGAAGCTTCGTGTCCGAGATCGAAAAAAATACCTACAATTACCGACTTATCAGTAACGTAATTGAATTTGCGAAAACCAACTCAATATATGCGTGCTGTGAGGGTGTCGAAACGGCAAAAGAGCTTTCAATACTTGAGCCACTTCAAGCTGATTTCTTCCAGGGATATCTCTTTGACAAGCCCTGCACTGCCGATGAGATCGCACGAAAGTACATTTACAAATCCTCCGATGAGTACAAGGCGCGAATGGCGGCTATCGAGGAGATAGCCCGTTTTAAAGAGCAATTCGGAACGATACACTTCGATCCTAAAAACGTCCTTCGTGCAAACGATATCGGACTGTGGATCATTCGGATTGACGAGAAAAATAACCGACGCGAACTGCACGTTGATGATGTAATGGAGCGCGTTCTGGGACTTAAGGAAAAGGTATCTCCGAGTGAGTGTTACGACTATTGGTACAGCCGCATTTCTCACGAGGACAAGCAATATGTGGATAACTCCGTGAACGTGATGATAAATGGCGGAAAGGCAGTACAGCTGGGCTATCGTTGGAATCATCCGGATGTCGGTCAAGTGACCGTACGCAGCAGCGGAATACGAACACAGGATGAAAGTGGTAAGATAGTGCTTGAAGGATATCATCGTATACTTACCGGAGTTGAAGGCGCATAAACTCGCAATAAATCAAGCAATACCAAGGAGCAAAAAAATGAGGACTATTCAAAGCAAAATACTGTTAGTTGTAATTTCCGCGCTTATTGTGATTACTGCGATAGTAACCTCCATCGCAGTCGGTGTAACGCATAATATCATGCATAAGGATGCGGACAGAATTTTAAACAATGTTTCCGAGAAGGAAGCCGCATATATCAATGATATGCTGAACGATTTTATGCAGTCGTCGGCAATTATGGAGCACTACGCACTACATGAGCTTAGCAGTGTGAGTGCGCTGAATAATGAATCCTACCGTGACGAATATATAGAGGAAATATGCCACCTTTTTGACGAGGTTGCACTTAATACCGCCGGAACAACCGCATATTATCTCTGCTTCTCACCCGAGGTGACGGGTGGTGTTACTTCCGGATTTTACTCAAAATTCAAAGAGGATGGCGTGTACGAGCTTTCAAAAGAGGAGTTTGCGGAGCTTGACCTTTTTAATGCGAACTTTATTAAGGAAAGCGGATTTGACGTGATTGGATCCGGCAACATATGGCTGCAGCCCCGAAGGAGTACCTTTGCCCCCGACGATACGGTTGTCTCCTACCTTACGCCACTATACAAGGAAAATACCTTTTTAGGATTCCTCGGCTTCAACATGGATTTTGAGTACCTGCTGGGTCTGGTAGGCGAAATAACTGTTTACGATAACGGTCATGCTTTACTGCTGAGCAGCGACAAGCAGACCTGCTACAACCCTGCTGAGGATATCCATATTTCGCAGGATTACGCCGAGGCTACAACAGCTCTTAAAAACGGGATGAACCTGGAGCTGCGTGCAGCATATGTGGACATCCAAAGCGGCATACGTCCAATGCTGAGCTATATAATCGGCGCCTTTTTGGTGGTACTTGTGCTTGCGATTTTGTATACCTTCTTTGTAACGGACAAGATCGTTACGCCGCTTAAAAAGCTCACTTCCGCGGCAGGCAGCATCTCATCAGGTGTACAGGACGTGAATCTCATTGTCGATTCAAATGATGAGATTGGCATACTCTCCCGTGTACTCAGCGACACTTATGGAAAAATTCGAGAGTATTCCACATATATAAACGCTCTTGCATACAGAGATTCGCTGACGGGCATCAAGAACAGCACGGCGTACGCTGAGGCAATTGATGAGCTCAACAAGGAGATCAATCTCGGCAACCCATCTTTCGGCGTAATTGTTGCAGACATAAACAATTTGAAGAAGACAAATGACACCTACGGACACGATGTTGGAAACGAGCTTATCGTTCATTCCGCAAGAATACTCACCGATATATTCAAAACAAGCGCTGTATACCGAATAGGCGGTGATGAATTTGCTATTGTTTTAAAAGGAAAGGATCTTGAGCGGCACCGCGTTCTCATTGAAAAAATGGATGTTGCGTTCTCTGCCGATTACATAGCGGTAAACGATGAAACCGTACCGGTTTCAATAGCACGAGGAGTTTCTGTATTCGATCCGTCAATCGACCGTGTATATGCAGACGTATTTGCTAAGGCAGACCACGCTATGTACTTGAACAAGGAAGATATGAAGGTTGCTTGTGAGTAAGGCTTTGCTTGATATCTTTTTGGACTGACTTGCCAAAACAAGCCCTTGAAGAGTGCCTGTAAAAAGGCGATTCAAGGGCTGTTTTCTATGCAAATCCTCATTCTCTTTTTGACTATCAATGCCGGTAGAGATGGCGAAAATATGATTTCCCCGGGATGTACAGCGATCGTTTTAGCTGAAAATTCAAGCAGAAAAACTCCCAAGGCAAGCGCAATGCAAGCCTTGGGAGTAATTTTTAGTTTTCCGTAACAAATAGATGCTTTTTATCGCACATTAAAACATTCAAAGGGGTTGGCTTTTTGAACACTGTTTTCAGAAGCACACTTTGCCCGGATTGAGGATATTCTTCTCGTCAAAAACCTTCTTTATACCCTGCATAAGAGCGATGGGAGTATGCCCATACTGCTTCTTAAGGTAGTTTTTCTTTGCATATCCTATACCGTGCTCTCCCGAAACAAGTCCACCAAGCTCCTCTGCCTTGAGGTACATACGGTCAAAGCAGATATTGAGCTTTTCTTCCCATGTTTTCTCGTCCAGCTCGTCTCTGCATATGTATATGTGGAGATTTCCGTCTCCTGCGTGACCGAAGCTGGGGATCCTTATACCCATTTCCTCAGAAAGAGTATGCGTAAACTTGATGAACTCGGCTATCATATCCTTGGGAACTACAACGTCGCATTCGTCCATTTCTGTAGTTGATGCCTTGATAGCCTCAAGGAACGCTCCTCTTGCCGACCAAACGGATTTCTTTCTCTCCTCGGTATCAACGATATATGCATCTATTGCACCGATCTCAAGGCAAAGATTTGCAACGGTATTCATATCCGCTTCAACCTGCTCGTCAGTATTGCCGTCAAAGGTGAGCAGAATATATGCATCGCTTTTGGTATCGGGGAATTTCTTTCCAAGATAGCTCTCGGAGAAGAGAATTGTGTCGCGGGACATATACTCGATAGCGGTGGGTGTTACCTTTGAGCGAATTATCTGAGGAACAGCCTCAATGGCGCTCTTCATATCTTTGAACGGCACAAGAAGGCTCACGGAAACCTTGGGAAGAGGAACGAGCTTCAATACTGCCTCGGTTATGATACACAGCGTTCCCTCCGAGCCTATAACCAGATCCTTCAGGCTATATCCCGAGCTGTTTTTTGCGACCTTTGCGCCAAGCTCCAGTATCTCGCCGTCCGGCATAACGACGGTAAGTGCTCGTACGTAGTCTCTTGTTACGCCATATTTAACAGCTCTCATGCCGCCGGCATTTGTTGAGATATTTCCGCCAATTGTTGCGGATTTTTCACCCGGATCCGGCGGATAAAGGAAATCGTTTTCCTCGGCAAATGCCGCAAGCTCCATAAGAAGGACGCCGGGTTGAACGGTTACTGTGAGGTTGTTTTTGTCAAGCTCTAAGATCTTGTTCATCTTGATGGTTTCAAGAAGAATGCCGCCCTCAAGTGCAACAGCCGCGCCCACAAGACCTGTTCCGCTTCCTCTGACGGTTACGGGAATGCATCTGTTGTAGGCGAGCTTCATGATCTCGCTTATCTGTTCTGTGGAACAAGCCCGTACAAGCACGTCAGGCATATTTTCTATACCGCCAAGCTCGTCGTGAGCATAGTCGGGGCTTATTTCGTCGCCGAAGAGCACGTTGCTCTCACCGACGATTGCGCGCAGGGCAGCCACATCCTTTTCGGTTATTTTATTATACATCAGCGCGCACCTCCTTTATCTTTTCAATAAGAGCGGGGACTATCTCGGCGGCATCACCTACGACGCAGTAATGAGCCACGTCAAATATCGGAGCATTCTTGTCTGTATTTATTGCCACGATACAATCGGATGACTTCATTCCCGCCGCAAACTGAACTGCGCCCGATATTCCGATGCAGATTATGAATTTTGGCTTTACGGTTCTTCCCGAAAGACCTATCTGTCTTTTTGCATTGAAAATATTGCTTTCGGCAAGAGGTCTTGTGCAGGCAACAACGCCGCCCAGCAGATCGGCAAGCTCTGCCGCCTGTGCTCTCAGCGTGTCGCTCTGTGCGCCTCTGCCCACAGCAACGATAACGTCTGCCTCTGCGATATCGATGTCCTTGGGCTTTTCCTGTATTTCAAGAACCGATATCTTTGATGCCAGCTTTTCCTCGGAAGCCTCCATATTTACGATTTCTCCGAAAGCCTCCACCGTGGGCTTAGGCTCTGTAAAGACCTTATAGCGTGCGGTGCAGAACTGAGGACGTGTATTGGGCGAGATGATCTGTGCCATAATATTTCCGCCGAATGCGGGACGTATCTGCACAAGGTCGGTGTTCTCCTTCATTTCGAGAACGGTACAGTCTGCTGTGAGACCTGCATGGCAGCGTGCCGCAACTCTCGGTGCAAGCTGTCTGCCAAGGTCCGTAGCTCCCACAAGTATAGAGGATGGCTTTACCTTGTGGATGAAATCGCAGAAAGCCGCGGTATATGGCTCTATTCTGAAGCTCTTATAGACCTCGTTATCATAAACGAAAACCTTATCTACACCGTAATGGAGCAGCTTTTCTGCACACTTGCCGATATTGCTGCCAATAAGAAGAACATAAACCGGGTGATTTATAACCGAAGCCAGCTCGCGGGCTTTACCGCACAGCTCATATGTAACACGGTGAAGCTCTCCGCCCTGACAATCGGCATAAACGCAAACGCCCTTCCAGAGTGTTTTATCAACCGTCACTACTTCCTCTTCAACAAATTCGACAGCCCCATCTCCGTTGCGAACGCAAAGCTTGCACATCTTGCACGCAGAGGATATAGCGAGCTTTCCTTCATCATTCGAAATAGCGCCGAATGGACACACCTTAACGAGCTTTTCGGCAAGGTCAGGAGTGATTTTATTTTGATTTACAACAAGTTTTCCCATGGTAGCTGCCTCCTTATATCATCTTGAGCTTGCAAACAAGCTCGCAGAGAGATTGCGCCTGCTCACGGGAGGTACCCGTCACGCTGTGCTTTTCGGTGTTCTTTTCGGGCGGGAATATTCTCTCAACCTGGGTCGCAGAGCCGGAAAGACCGTAATGCCCGGGATCCCTATCGTCAAAATCATCGAAGGTGAGAATTTTTACCACGTCATCCGTGATGCTCTGCTTTACCTTATAGGAAGGAAGCCTGGGGGTGTTTATATCATTCTCCATAGAAATAAGGCAGGGAAGCTCAACACTCATCTTTATTGTGTTATTATCAAGAGATGCAGTAACAGTTGCCTTACCGTCGCTTATTTCGTCGATGGAGATTACGTTTGAAACATTTGGAATATTCAGATTTTCAGCTAACTCTGCGCCAACCTGAGCCGTATCGCCGTCGGTTGTCTGCTTTCCGCAAATGATCATATCAAAATCTCCGCACTTGCGTATACCCTGAGAAATGGTATATGCGGTAGCAAGAACGTCAGCACCGGCAAATTTGCGGTCGGAAAGCACTGTACCTTTCTCTGCACCCATGCAGACAGCCTCTTCGATAACAGACTTTGCCTGAGGCGGTCCCATGGTGATACATTCAACACTTCCGCCGTATTTTTCGGTAAGAGAGAGAGCTGCCTCAATGCCATACAGATCGTATGGATTCATCTTACTCCGAATGCCGCTTCTTTTAAGAACGCCCGTGATCGGATCGACCTCAACGTTGTTGGAGCCCGGCACTTGCTTGATACAAACCAGAATTTTCATATATCCTCCAAAGTAAATAATACTTGCAAATAACATTTGCAAAAATGTAACTCAGATATATTATAACATATTTTTTGCCATATGTAAAAAGCTATACCAAAAAAATTTGGCATTGAATAAGATATCTTTTTTAGTCGCACTAATTGGTTGCACCACCGACTTGTTGACCTGTACGCGAATGCCGCTGCGCACCGGTAGCGGCAAGAACGCAAGCGTTCTTGCTCCGAGCTTTTCAATCTACCTACGAATCGAGCAACCAAACAACCACATTGCGGTTACTGTTTTGAAATACAACAAAAAACTCGTCATAAGACGGTTTTTAGCCGCTCCCACCTAAATAAAAAACTCGTCTTACGACGAGTTTTTTGGTGGGAGCGGGTGGATTCGGACCACCGAAGTCACTGACAACAGATTTACAGTCTGCCCCCTTTGGCCGCTCGGGAACGCTCCCATATATGGAGCTGGTGAACGGAGTCGAACCATCAACCTGCTGATTACAAATCAGCTGCTCTGCCATTGAGCCACACCAGCATCTTTATTCAACGCATATCATTATAACACTTTTATACGCTTTTGTCAAGGGGTTTTTGAAATATTTTTTATCATTTGACTTCGCAATAGGAATTATTTCGCACCATATTAACGGGAACTTTTTTGTGGGAATACTCGTCATATAAGTATCACAAAAGGGGGGATTCAATGCTGACGCGATTTTTCGCGATACTGACGCTTGCCACACTATTGGCAGGGCTTACAGCCTGCGATGACAAAGTAGATGAGATGCATGACCACGAAACGGGGGTTGTCATAAACCACCTTGAGGAAGAACTGACTGCAGATGTAGCGGCGGCGTTTTTTGACGCGCAGAATGTGGCACTGTATTTTTCGGGTTACGGGCGCAATATGTATACCGAGGGAAGCATAGATGTGGAGGGCGGCACATATCCAGGTGCTGTATCTACGCAATATGACCGTTTTTCGGTATGCGATACTATGGCAGAACTGCGCGAGGCGGTGGAAGCCGTATTCACCGACGAGCTTGCACAGGTGTTTCTTAACAAAACCGCAAGCGGAATGCCGCTGTTTTATGAAAGTGACGGTGTTTTGTACCGTTTCGGCGGATATGTTGCGCAGTACGGGGCTGATGCAGAGCTCACCGAAATCCTGGAATGCCGCAGGAATGATGATGGAAGCATAACGCTTTCGGTCAGGGCGACCTTCCCGGGATTTTACGGCGGAGATGCCCACGTTATTGTGGAGCATGAGTATACCTGCATTAATAGCGATGGGAAATACAAGTTTACGGGTGAGTTTCCGCTGCCAATAGAGCTTGCGGCATCGGAAATACTTACTTGACGGCGAATTCAAGCAAAAGCGCTTTCTTCGACAGACGTCGGAGGAGGCGCTTTTTTTATTTGTGTCGTAGATATAATGATAAGCGGTATATTTCGTAATGCAAATGCCAAGCCGGAGATGTAAACAATTTGTATACAATCACACGGCATACTTGAATTGATTTAACGATAGGGGTATAATTATAAGGTACCTTATAAAAAGGAGCTGGTCTTTATTTTTAGCCATGCGGATTTTTCAGATACAGAGCTGATGGGACGTATGCGCAGATGCGGGTATATCCTGCACCACCGCTATCCGCTGGGAATGTCTCAGAACCGTATATTGCTTATACTCAAAAACGAAGGTGCAATGAAGCAGCGCGATCTAATGGAACGTATGCACATACAGGCGGGAAGCCTTTCCGAGATCATTGCAAAGGTGGAAAGTGCCGGATATATCGAGCGCGTGCGCTGCGAGGACGATAAGCGCAACTTTGAGCTTCGACTTACCAAAGAGGGGCGTGAGCGCGCCGAGGTGTTCGAGCGTGAGCGCGATGAGATGGCACGGGAGCTGTACTCGGAGCTTAATGAAGCCGAAAAGGAACAGCTTTTTGAGCTTCTCGGACGCCTGCTTACTAAATGGAGTGAGGGCTTTGAGTGCACACAGCACCAAAAGACGGAGGAAAATACAAATGCTTAGACGCTTTTTAGGCTACTACAAGCCACATATGAAGATCTTCATACTCGATATGCTCGCATCGCTTGCGGTAGCTCTTGTGGGCATCGTTTATCCCATCGTGACACGCACGATGCTCAACGATCTGATCCCAAACAAGAATTACCGCATGATAGTCATATTCGGACTCTCACTTTTACTTTTGTATGTGGTCAGAATGCTGCTTAACTATTTTATTCAGTATTACGGTCACGTCATGGGTGTGCGGATGCAGGCGGAGATGCGCTCGGATATGTTCAGACATCTTGAAAAACTGCCGTACAGCTACTATGACAATCACGAAACGGGTAAGATCATGTCCCGCATGACAAGCGACCTTATGGAAATAAGCGAGCTTGCACATCACGGCCCCGAGAATATTCTTATTTCCTCGGTGTCGGTCATTACAGCGTTTATTTACCTTATTACGATCAATCTCTGGCTGACGCTTATCATCTTCTTCGCGGTACCGTTCCTTCTTATCATCGCCACAGTGCTTCGCGGAAAGATGCGTGCCGCGTTCCTTGAGAGCCGCAAGTCTGTGGCACAGATCAATGCGGCGCTTGAAAGCAGTATTTCGGGCATACGCGTCACCAAGGCGTTCACTAACGCCGACCGCGAGCAGGAAAAGTTCGAGGTGGGCAACGGGCAGTTTGTGGAAGCCCGCCGCAAGGCATACAAGGCCATGGGACAGTTCCACTCCACCACCTCGTTTATCACGGATATTTTCAATGTTATCGTACTTATTGCGGGCGGTCTGTTCCTGTACGCGGGGCAGATTGAGCTTGGCGACTACACCACCTTTATGGTGTCTGTAGGCGTGTTCATCACCCCTGTCATGACTATGATAAACTTCATGGAGCAGTACCAGAACGGTGTTACGGGCTTTGAGCGTTTCATCGAGATAATCGATGCCGAGCCTGAGCGTGATGCTCCCGATGCGGTGGATATAGGTAAAGCCGAGGGCAGAATCGAATTCAAAAACGTTACCTATGCCTACGACGGAGAGCATGACGTGCTTCACGGTGTGAGCCTTTCGATCGATAAGGGTAAGACCTTTGCACTTGTAGGTCCTTCCGGCGGCGGCAAGACCACCATCTGTCATCTTATCCCGCACTTCTACAATATCGAGTCAGGACAGATACTTATTGACGGTAAGGATATAAGCACGATCACCAACGAGTCGCTTCGCCGTAACATCGGTATAGTTCAGCAGGATATTTATCTCTTCAATGCAAGCATCCGGGAAAATATCCTCTACGGCAGACTGGATGCCACCGAGGAAGAGGTCGTGGAGGCGGCAAAGCGTGCCAACATCCACGAATGGATCATGACGCTTGACGAGGGCTACGAAACGGTCATCGGTGAGCGCGGTGTACGTCTTTCAGGCGGTCAGAAGCAGCGTCTGTCCATTGCGCGGGTGTTCTTAAAGAATCCGCCAATACTTATTCTTGACGAGGCAACCAGTGCGCTTGACAACACCACCGAGATAATGATACAGCAGGCGCTGGATGAGCTGTGCCGCGGCAGAACCACCATCGTGGTGGCGCACCGACTCTCCACCATCAAGAATGCTGACGAGATAGCGGTTATCTCCGAGGGCACTATAATAGAGCAGGGTACTCATGATGAGCTTGTAGCGGCAGGCGGAATGTATGCAAAGCTTCATTCGGGGCAGTTCAGGGAGAAAATTTGACGCGTGACGTGTCACGCGGTGCACAATACACAAAAAGCGACGGGCATTCTTGATGCTTGTCGCTTTTTTATACCTAAATAATTAGGATGTTGAGAAATTTTGAAGTAAACCAAACACAAAATTTACGCAAAAATTACCATATAAATTCGAATAAACTATTGCACAAAAGGGAAAATTGTGGTATAATTAATTCTAAGGTGTTTTAACCAGATAAAGTACTGTATGTAAGGGGGCGCCAACTTAGATAAAATGAAGAAAATAGATGAGGTCGTCCTGCGTGAAACGCTGTATATCACCCTGTGGGTCGCTGTTTTCTCTGTGGTTATGGAGGCGGTGTTCCTTGTTATCGGTAGGTGGGACTATACGGTGCTCCTAGGCAATCTTCTCGGCGGTGGTGCGGCGGTGCTCAATTTCTTTCTTATGGGGCTTACGGTGCAGAATGCCGTTGCTAAGGAAGAAAAGGACGCTAAGAACCTTGTGAAGCTGTCACAGACGCTGAGACATTTTATGCTTGTGGCAGTAGCCGCTATAGGCTTTATTGTAAGCTGCTTTAATGTTGTGTCAATGCTTGTTCCGCTGCTGTTTCCCAGCATCGCGGTCAAGCTCCGTATGATACGATTGAAGGACGAGCATGAGGAAGGTGAAAGTTCAAATTGAGAAAAGAAAGAGATCTTAAATTCCGCATATGCGACATCGTGTTTATCCTTATGATGATCCTGCCGTTTGTATTCGGAATGGTTCTGAAGGTGCTCACAAAGCCCGCAAGCGAAGGTATACAGATTGCGGGTGCACAGATATATTTCACGATACCCATGCCGCTGCAGGACTTTCCGATCACCGAATCCCAAGTGAATTCCTGGATAGTTATGACGGCGATTTTCGGGCTCTGCCTGTATTTTACCCACGGCATCAGAGCAGGTGTTGAAACAAGACGCCAGCTTGCCGCCGAATGGGTGGTGGAAAAAACTCAGAATATGGTTCGCACCAACATGGGTGAGGATAAGTATTTCGGTGCATTCCCGCCGTTTGTGGCGTCGATCATGGCGCTGTCGGCGTTTTCTAGCCTTATCACACTCGTGGGACTTTATCCGCCTACCTCGGATATGAATGTGGTTGCGGGCTGGGCAGTTATTGTGTTCGTGCTCATCACCTATTACAAGATGAAGTGCGGTCCCGTACATTATGCGGCAAGCTTCTTTGATCCGCCCCCGCTGGCACCGCTCAACATCATCAGCGAAGTGGCAACTCCCGTTTCAATGGCATTCCGTCATTACGGAAATATCATTTCGGGAAGCGTCATATCCGTGCTTGTTGCGACGGGACTTCAAGGAATATCGAAGATGGTGCTGGGATGGCTGCCCGGATTCCTCGGGGATATCCCGTTGTTCCAGATAGGTCTGCCCGCCATACTGTCGATATACTTCGATGTATTCAGCGGATGTCTGCAGGCATTCATATTCGCGATGCTTACAATGCTTTATGTCTCGAACGGCTTTGCAGTTGACGATTATGAAGTGCTCAAAGCCAAAAAGGCGGCACAAAGAGCCGCGAAAAGCAAAGCCACTGCGGCTTTAAAATAAGGAAATAATTTTTTGGAGGATACAAAAATGTTAGAACTTGCAATCGGTATTATTTTAGGCTCCTGCGCACTTGGTGCAGGTATGGCAATGATCGCTGGTATCGGCCCCGGTATCGGTGAGGGCAACGCAGTAGCAAAGGCCTGCGAAGCTATCGGTCGTCAGCCCGAATCAAAGGGCAGTGTAACCACCACCATGCTTATGGGTTGTGCGATCGCAGAGACCACCGGTCTTTATGCGCTGGTTATCGCGATCCTGCTTATATTCCTTGCGCCCGGCAGATTTGTTGATATTCTCATGAGCACCCTCGGCGCATAATTTTACAGTAGGTGAATTTTAATGAACATGGAAGTAATTTCCGTCAACCTGTGGCAGATTTTGGTGTCGCTTGCCAACCTGCTTATACTGTTTCTCCTTATGAAGAAATTCCTGTATAAGCCGGTGACATCGGTACTGGAAAAGCGCCGCGCCGACATCGAGGGCGACTATGCCGCCGCAGATGAAGCAAAGCGCACAGCTCTTGCAAGCAAGGCGGAATATGAAGAAAAGCTGTCCCACGCCGAGACCCTGGCGGATGAGATGCGAAAGAGCGCCGCTGATGAGGCTAAGCGCCACGGGGAGAGACTTGTTGCCGAAGCCCGTGAAAAGGCTGACGGTATGGTTCGTGCGGCAGAGGCTCAGATCGAGCTTGACCGCAAGAAGGCGCAGTCCGAAATGAAGCGAGAGATCGCTGACGTTTCGACCCGCCTTGCCGAAAAGCTCATCGAGCGCGAGCTTAATGCCGACACTCACCGCGATCTTATCGATTCGGTGATCGGCGAAATAGGTAAAGAGTGATGACGCAGATATGTGAAGAATACGCGGCGGCACTGTTTGCGCTTGCCGCAGAGGAAGGGGTAAAGGGCGAGATCGCCGATTCCGTGAAAACGCTTCGCGCGCTCATCGCCGAAAATCCCCAGTATATCGACCTGCTTGCAACGCCGAGCATTCCCCTCACAGAGCGCTGTGCCGTTATCGAGGAAGCCTTTGGCGGCAGTCTCCACGAATATGCGGTGTCCTTTGTAAAGCTGCTCTGTGAGCGCGGACACATACGTGAGCTTTCCGATTGCCTGGATGAGTTCTTGAAGCTTTATGAGGCATCGGATGGAGTCGCCACGGCAGAGGTAATAAGTGCTGTGCCGCTTTCCGATGGGCAGAAAAAAGCGCTGTGCGAAAAGCTTGAAGGAAGACTTTTGCGCCGTGTGGAGCTGCGCTGTACTGTTGACGATAGCCTTCTCGGAGGACTTATCGTCTCTGTTGACGGCAAGGTCATGGACGGAAGCATAAAGCGTCGTCTTGCCGATGTCGGCGAAGTTATCGGCGGATAAAATTCGAAGAAAGGATTTTTTAAAATGAATCTTCGACCCGATGAGATCGGAAATATAATCAAAGATCAGATCAAAAATTACAAATCGCGCATTGAGATGACCGAGACGGGCAGTGTAGTACTGGTCGGAGACGGTATCGCGCGCGTTTACGGACTCAAGAACTGCATGGCAAACGAGCTGCTGGAATTTGATGACGGCAGTTTCGGAATGGCGCAGAATCTGGAAAACGAGACGGTTTCCGTTGCGCTTCTGTCAAACGAAAACAGCATCCGCGAGGGCTCCGTGGTTAAGCGTACCGGAAAGGTTCTGTCCGTGCCGGTAGGTAACGCCATGCTGGGACGCGTCGTTGACGCGCTGGGTCAGCCCATCGACGGTAAGGGTCCCATCGATTACACCGAAACCCGCCCCGTTGAATCCGAGGCGCCCGGTATAATCGAGAGAAAGAGCGTTTCAGTACCGCTTCAGACGGGCATCAAGGCTATCGACTCTATGATTCCGATTGGCAGAGGTCAGCGTGAGCTTATAATCGGTGACCGTCAGACCGGTAAGACCGAGATCGCCATTGACACCATCATCAATCAGAAGGGACAGGATGTTATCTGCATCTATGTCGCCATCGGTCAGAAAAACACCTCCGTGGTACAGCTCGCAAACGAGCTTTCCCGTCACGGAGCAATGGATTACACCATCATCGTTGCGGCATCCGCGTCCGAGACCGCTCCGCTTCAGTATATCGCTCCCTATTCGGGCTGTGCCATGGCTGAGCATTTTCGTGAGCAGGGCAGAGATGTGCTTATTATCTACGACGATCTTTCAAAGCACGCGGTTGCATACCGCGCACTGTCGCTTCTTATCCGCCGTCCTCCGGGCCGCGAGGCATATCCCGGCGACGTATTCTACCTCCACTCCCGTCTGCTTGAACGCGCGGCGTGCGTGGCTCCCGAATACGGCGGAGGCTCCATCACCGCACTCCCGATCATCGAGACACAGGCGGGCGACGTATCGGCATACATCCCTACAAACGTAATTTCCATTACCGACGGTCAGATCTTCCTCGAGACCGAGCTGTTCCACGCCGGCATCATGCCCGCAATCAATCCGGGTATATCGGTCAGCCGTGTGGGCGGATCGGCGCAGTTGAAGCCCATGAAGAAGGTTTCGGGTGAATTAAAGCTTCTGTATTCGCAGTATCGCGAGCTTCAGTCATTCGCACAGTTCGGAAGCGACCTGGATGCCGATACCAAGGCAAGACTTGCTTTGGGAGAGCGCATAGTAGAGGTGCTGAAGCAGGGCAGGAACGCACCTGTTCGCGTCGGTTGTCAGGTGGCAGTCGTTTACGCGGTTATCAACGGCTTCCTTGACAAGATCGCTGTCAAGAATGTAAGCGTTTGGGAAAAAGCGCTTTACGAGCTGCTTGAGGCGAAATACGATAAGCTTCTTCTTCGCATTGAAGGCGGTTCATGGGAGCAGGCGGACATCGACGAGCTTGTGAGCGCTATTAACGAACTCAACCGAATCCGCACCGATCTTGCGGAAACGAGGTAAAGCGTCGTGGGAGCAGATACTAAAGCCCTGCGCACACGCATAAAAAGCGTTGATTCCACCCTGCACTTAACAAAAGCTATGGGACTTGTGGCTTCATCCAAAATCCGCCGTGCAAACGACGCGATGAAAAAAAGCCGTGAGTACGCCGAAGCGCTTTCCCATATCGTCGGCGAGCTTACAAAGAGCGTGGAATGCAAGAAAAGTCCGTATATGCAGGTGCGCGGTGACGAGATGTCCCGTACACGCATAATCGTTATCGCGGGTGACCGTGGTCTTGCGGGCGGCTATAACGCTAACGTAATGCGGCTTGCTGCGCAGTACAAGGGCGCACAGTTTATTCCCATCGGCAAGCGCGCCTGCGAAAAATTCCACGGCGAGTCCTGCTCATCCGAGCGGTTTGACTCGGATATGGCGGCAGCTGTTGCAAAAGAGCAGTGCGAGGAGTTTGCCGCGGGTGTATATGACCGCCTTGGCATAATTTCCACCGAATACGTGTCCATGATGACACAGAGTGCAAAGATCGACTGGGTACTGCCGCTTACAATGGGAGCGGATGCCACGGAGGGTGCCGGCAGCATTCTTTTTGAGCCGGACGAGATCTCTGTCCTCAACGCAGTCGTGCCGGAATATGTGGCAGGAATGCTGATGGGGGCGATCCGCGAGAGCTTTGCCTCCGAGGTGGCAGCACGCCGTATGGCGATGGATAACGCAGGCAAGAACGCAACTGCAATGATCGAAGAGCTTACGCTCAAATACAACCGCGCACGTCAGGGTGCTATCACGCAGGAGATCACCGAGATCGTGGCGGGAGCAGGCAATTGACCTGCGGTAGGTTAAAGTGATGTTTGCCGCTTTGCGGCGAGTTTAAGTAAGAAAGGAAGTAATAGCTTTGACTTCTGCACATAACGGCATTGTGGCGCAGGTCATGGGACCTGTCGTCGACGTGCGATTTGAAGAGGGCGGACTGCCTGCTATATACAATGCGCTGACGATGCCCGTCGGTGAGCGCACGCTTACCGTTGAGGTAGCACAGCATATAGGTGACAACACCGCGCGCTGTATTGCAATGGCATCTACCGACGGTCTTCAGCGCGGTACCGTGGTAACCGATACCGGACACGGCATCAGCGTACCTGTCGGTAAGGAGACCCTGGGACGAATATTCAATGTACTCGGTGATGCGGTTGATAATAAGCCAAGTCCCGAGGACTGTGAGCGCTGGAATATCCACCGCTCCGCTCCCGATTATGAGGAGCTTTCTACCTCCACCGAGATACTTGAAACGGGTATCAAGGTCATCGACCTTATCTGCCCCTACTCAAAGGGCGGCAAGATCGGTCTTTTTGGAGGTGCGGGTGTTGGTAAGACAGTGCTTATCATGGAGCTTATCAACAACATCGCCAAGGAGCACGGCGGTCTGTCCGTATTTACGGGCGTCGGCGAGCGTACCCGAGAGGGCAACGACCTTTACAACGAAATGATACAGTCGGGCGTTATCGACAAGACCGCGCTTGTATACGGTCAGATGAACGAGCCGCCCGGAGCGAGAATGAGAGTTGGACTTTCGGGTCTTACCATGGCGGAGTATTTCCGCGATACCGAGGGACAGGACGTCCTGCTTTTCATCGACAACATTTTCCGCTTTACGCAGGCAGGAAGTGAGGTTTCGGCTCTGCTGGGACGTATGCCGTCCGCGGTAGGCTATCAGCCGACCCTTGCTACCGAGATGGGTATCCTGCAGGAGCGTATCACCTCTACAAAGCGCGGCTCCATCACGTCGATCCAGGCGGTATATGTGCCGGCGGACGACCTTACCGACCCCGCGCCCGCTACCACCTTCGCGCACCTTGACGCCACCACGGTGCTTTCCCGTTCTATTGCGTCCCAGGGTATCTATCCCGCGGTGGATCCGCTTGAATCCACCTCCCGCATACTCTCCGCGGAAATTTTAGGTGAGGAGCACTACCGTGTGGCGCGTGAGGTTCAGCGTATTCTCCAGCGATACAACGAGCTTATGGATATTATCGCTATCATGGGTATGGACGAGCTTTCCGACGAGGATAAGCTGCTGGTTGGAAGAGCAAGAAAGATTCAGAGATTCCTGTCTCAGCCTTTCACCGTAGGTGAGAAGTTTACAGGCTTTGCAGGACGTTATGTTCCTCTTGCCGAGACCATTCGCGGCTTCGGTGAGATCGTTGACGGAAAGCATGACGATCTTCCCGAATCGGCATTCCTCTTTGTGGGAACCATCGACGAGGCGGTTGCCAAGGCGAAGGCAAATGCGTAAAGGGTGACACGATATGAACGTGTTCAAGCTGAAAATTTCCACCCCTGACGGTAATATGTTCGCAGGCGAAGCGGCAAAATTAGATGTACGCGGCATCGAGGGCGATCTTGCGGTAATGGCGGGACATCTCCCGTTTATGACAGCGCTTAAGCCTTGCGACTGCAGGATTTTGCTCCCCGACGGCGACGAGCGGGTAGGGAGCGTTGAAGGCGGTCTGCTGAATGTGGGCGCGTCCGAGGTAGTCTTGCTTGCCGGCGGATTCAAATGGAAAGTATGATGAAAAAGGCGCTGCCTCAAATGCTGCGAGGATTGCATTTGAGGCAGCATCTGTTTATTGACTTCCAAATTTTCGCAAAAAAAGCTTTACCCCCAAGTTGAACAATAACGTCCGCAGGTCATACTGCCGGTGCGGTTTTTACATTTCCGTAACAAACAATTCCTTGCAATTTTGCGTGCAATATGGTACAATAATTATAATAGTACAAAAATGCGGAGCGATGGTATGCCATCGACCGCTTTTTCGTGTGCGAGGATAGTTTCTACGGGGGTGTGTTAAAATTTTCAAGGAGAAAACCAACGAATCCGTCTCCGCTGTGCTTCCGATAGTGGCGATAGTGATGATTCTGAGCATTACTGTCGTACCTATTGCGCCCAGTGTGCTGACTCTGTTTATTTTCGGTGCTATCGCACTTATTTTGGGTATGAGTCTGTTTACTCTCGGCGCGGGCATGGCGATGCAGCCGCTGGGTGAGGGTATCGGTGTGGAGATGAGCCGTTCGAAGCGAAATGTGATCAAGCTTATTATCTGCTTTGTGCTGGGAGTGCTTATCACTATCGCTGAGCCGGACCTCCAGGTGCTTGCGGAGCTGATGCCTGCAGTTGACAACATGGTGCTGATACTGTCTGTGGCTATAGGCGTCGGCTTATTTATGGTGTTGTCATTGCTTCGCACCAAATTTGGCTGGAAGTTAAGCTATATGCTGATGATCTTCTATGCCATTGTGCTGGTCGTCGCCTTATTTGCACCTGACAGCTTCGTTCCCACGGCATTTGACTCGGGCGGAGTGACCACAGGTCCTATAACTGTTCCGTTTGTCATGGCACTTGGTGCCGGTATGGCTTCAGTGAGTGGCAGTCATCACGGTGAGGAGAGCTTCGGTATGGTTGCGCTCTGCAGCGTAGGCCCTATTATGTCGGTAATGGTGCTGAGTCTGTTCCAGAACTCCTCGGCTGCGCAGGAATATGCGCACGAGGCGTTTGAGGCATCCTTTGCTACCACCAAGGACGCATTCGAGCACATTGCACGCGAGCTTCCGCATTATGCCCTTGAGGTGATGGAAGCGTTCCTGCCCATTGTGGCGGTGTTCGTGCTGTTCCAGCTTATATTCAGAAGATTCCACGGTAACGAGCTTCCAAAAGCGGTCATCGGCTTCGTCTATACTTACGTCGGACTTGTGCTGTTCCTCTGTGCGGCAAATGTAGGCTTCATGCCCGCAGGTCAGCTCATCGGCGCAAAGCTTGCCGAGACCGAGTTTGCTTACATACTTATTCCTGTAGGAATGCTTATCGGTTGGTTTACCGTAACCGCCGAGCCTGCGGTACATGTACTTAAAAAGCAGGTCGAGGAGATCTCCAACGGTACCATCCGACAGAAGACCATCGGTATCGGTCTTTCTGTGGGTGTTGCGTGTTCGGTGGGTATTGCTATGCTGCGCGTGCTTACCGGTATTCCGCTGTATCCCTTCATGGTGGGCGGATATGTACTGTCACTTGCGATAAGCTTCTTTGTTCCGCCGCTTTATACGGGCGTGGCATTTGACTCGGGCGGAGTTGCCAGCGGTCCTATGACCACAACCTTTATTCTCCCCTTTGCAACGGGTGCCTGTGAGGCGCTGGGCGGAAACATCCTCACCGACGCTTTCGGTATTGTGGCGATGGTTGCAATAACTCCGCTTATCACCATCCAGTGCATCGGTCTGTTTGCCGAGATCAAGCGCAAGGCAAAGCACAAGCAAGCTGTTGCGGCACTCGGAAACCTGGACGACTGCATTATCTACTTTGACGACGTACATGAGGAGGTGGCACAGTGAGCGAACGTATGATGCTGCTTTTGACCATCACCCGCCGCGGTGAGGGCTCATATATCGTTGAGTCGCTTACCACACGCGGCGTACCGTGGCATTTCAGAGCCATTGGGCAGGGTACCGCATCAAGCGAAATGATGGATATCCTCGGAATCGGCTCCCGTGACAAGGACATTGTTATAAGCCTTGCCACAAGACGTGCCGCAGAAGCGTTTACGGGAGAGCTTGAATCAAATCCCACTCTCGGACGCGGTCACGGAATAATCATGGTCATACCGCTAACAGCGATCAACAATCTTGCCGCAGTGCTTGCATCGCGCGCGGCAAGCAAGATCCCAACACAGGAGGCTGATAAAACGATGAAGAACGAATATAAGCACAGTCTGGTGCTCGTAGCTGTCAACCGCGGATGTGCGGACGATGTTATGCAGGTCGCACGCAAGGCAGGCGCAACGGGCGGTACTGTAATCAAGGCTAACCTTGCCGACAATGAGTCGGGCGAGCTCCTGGGTATCACCCTGGAGGAGGAGCGCGATATCGTGGCTATCATGGTGCCCGATACCATCCGCGACACTCTGATGGAGGATGTCAACCGCGAGCTGGGTATACGCACCGATGCTCAGGCGATCCTTTGCGCTGTCGGCGTTGACAAGGCGATGAGGATATAATTACTCCGGTATAGAAAAATCGCTTAGGTTTTATTGATATTGTTAATTCAGTGAAAAAACTGCGCATAGACGAGGAATGTTCGTCCATGCGCAGTTTTTTATTGACCTTAAAGATTCGTGATCTTCCTGATGGTGGAACTGCCCTTTTCAAGGGATACAATACCCGTGCGGCAGATCTCGAGGATGGTGTAGTCTCGCATAAGATTGACGAAATCGTCGATTTTGCGGCTGTTTCCGGTAAGCTCGAAAACCATGGCGTCGCGGGAATATTCTACGGTTCTGGCATCGAATGCGGATGCGGCGGTGAGGATGTCATCGCGGGTCGCGGCGTTGTTTTCCATTTTGATGAGCATCAGCTCCGAGCTTAGCGAGTTGTCATCCGACAGCTCCCGTATGTAGCACACGTCGGGGAGCTTGTAAAGCTGATTTATGAGCTGTTCCTTGTTTAATTCGTCGCCGTCGAAGCGGACGGTTATACGGGAATACTCCGCAGATTCGGTCTCGCTTACGGTGAGGGCGCTGATGTTGAAGCGTCTGCGGCGGAACATACTGGTAACGCGGTTAAGTACACCGAATTTGTTGCATACCAGCACCGCAACGGTATATGTCATAGTTTCGTTTTCCATATTTTTCACCTCATTTTACGATAATATCGTCTTCCGTGCCCTCCGGCGGGCGCATGGGGAATACAAGCTCATCCTTCGATACCTTGCAGTCGATGACATAAGGTCCCTTACATTCATCCGCCCTTGCAAGCGCCGCTTCAAGCTCGGGGAGCGTGCATACAGCCTCTCCCGTGGCTCCGAAGCCTTTTGCTACGGCCACAAAGTCCGTTTTTCTGTCAAGCTCGGTGCAGGAATAGCGGCCTTCGAAGAATAAGGTCTGCCACTGATGTACCATACCAAGCACACCGTTGTTCATGATAAGCACGGTGACGGGGATATTGTATGTCACCGCAGTCGCAAGCTCGCCTATACTCATTCCGAAGCTTCCGTCACCGGTTATGAGTATGGAACGCTCGCCTGTGCCGACGTAAGCTCCCATTGCCGCGCCGAAACCGAAGCCCATGGTGCCAAGTCCGCCGCTGGTGACAAATCGCCGCACGGTTTGCTGCTTCAAATACTGCGCCGTCCACATCTGATGCTGTCCCACGTCCGTAACGACGGCGGTGTTTTTGCCTACGTGGCCCTGAACAGTGGAAATTATATTTTTCGGCGTCATACCGGGACGGTTATCGGTGAATTTTTCGGCTTCTGACTTGATCTCGGATATCAGCTCTTGCCATTTCGGATGGCGCTTCTTTTTTATAAGCGGTAGCAGCTTCGTAAGAGTGCATTTAAGGTCTGCCCGAAGTCCGTGAGTATCGTTTAGTGCCTTTGACAGCTCCGAGCCGTCAATGTCGATGTGTACGATCTTCGCATCCTTTGCAAATCTGTGCCTGTCGCCTGTTACGCGGTCGTTGAAGCGTACACCCAGCGCGATGATGAGGTCTGCATTCTGCATGGCTTTGGATGCGGCGTAGTGACCGTGCATACCCTGCATTCCGAGGAATCGCGGATGATCGGTGGGGATCGCGGAAAGTCCCATGAGCGAGCATCCAAACGGTGCGTCAATAAGCTCCGCCAGCTTCAGCATCTCGTCCTGTGCCTCGCCCCGCACCACACCTCCGCCGAAGTATATGTAGGGGCGGCGGGAATTGTTGATGCACTTCGCCGCAGCGGTAATACGCACATCCTTTGCGGCAAATGGCTCGTCCGCCGTGACGGCATCACGTGGCTCATATTCGCAAAGAGCGGTCTGCACGTCCTTGGGTACATCAATAAGCACCGGTCCGGGACGTCCCGAAATAGCGACCCTGAACGCCTCCCGCAGAGTATCTGCCAGCTCCGCAATATTATCAACAAAATAATTGTGCTTGGTTATGGGAAGCGTAACTCCCGTGATGTCTAACTCCTGGAAGCTGTCGTAGCCGATCTGATAGGTCGCCACATTTCCCGTGATGGCGATAAGCGGCACGGAATCAAGATGGGCGGTAGCGATACCGGTTACGAGGTTAGTGGCACCGGGGCCGGAGGTGGCGATGACAACGCCGGGCTTGCCGGTAACTCTTGCGTATCCGTCCGCCGCGTGAGCGGCGCCCTGCTCGTGGGAGGTGAGTATGTGGGTTATTTCGTCCCTATACCTGTAAAGTGAGTCATATACATTAACTATCTGACCGCCGGGATAACCGAATACGGTACGGCATCCCTGTTCGATCAAGACTTTGATGATTATATCCGCTCCCGAAAGAAGCATCCGTGAAGGCCTCCTTTTTAAGATTTTTTGTAATAAGTGCTCTGCACTCCGTGCATCCAAACTTAATTATGCTATCTCGCATATATAGGCGGTGCGGCAGCCTGCATAAAGATACGCCGAGCGTTTTCTAAAGCATTAGCGGCCTTTTTGTCGAAGCCTGCTTTTATGCTTTCTCCCGCATCATATTTGTAAATGCTGCAAGCAGTGCATTGGTGCTGGCTCTGATAATATCCGTATCCGTACCGACTCCCCAGAACATTCTGCCGTCCTCACGTTCAAGACCGATATATGATGCCGCCACGCTCTGAGAGCCCTGACCCTGCAGACTGTGCTGTGTGAACACCTCGAGGGTGTAATTCTCGCCGGTATATGCCTTCAGCGCGTTGTTTATGGCGCTGAGCGAACCGTTGCCCTCGGCTTCAAGCTCGGTTTCCACCCCGTCACGGCTGAAGGTGATGTTGATCTTAACCTTATCGTTTTCACGCATGAAGTCGTAATCCGTTACGCTGATGGGGGAATTGTTGTTAAGATAGGTCTCGGTGAAGATGTTAAATATCTCATCCACCTTAAGCTCCCTGTGCTCGTGGTCGGAGATACTCTTACAGAGATCGGCGAGATGCCCGCGCATCTCAGGCGGAAGAATGTAACCGTAATTCTGCTCCAAAATATAACCGATTCCGCCCTTGCCGCTCTGTGAGTTGACGCGGATGACATCCGCCTCGTAGGTGCGTCCGATGTCCTTGGGGTCGATGGGAATGTAAGGTACATTCCAGGTGGGGAGCTTCTTCTTTTGTCTGTATTTCATGCCCTTGGCGATGGCATCCTGATGGCCGCCCGAGAAGGCGGCGAATCCCCCCGCCCCCGCATCCGGTGCACGCTCGTAAACGTGCATACGGGTGCATTTTTCGTATTTCTCCACAAGATAAGGTATATTTGAGAGATCAAGCCGCGGATCGACGCCGTGGGAATACATATTCATAGCAAGGGTAATGATGTCCACATTGCCCGTGCGCTCACCGTTACCGAAAAGCGTGCCCTCCACACGTTCCGCTCCTGCAAGCAATGCAAGCTCGGTATCCGCAACGCCTGTACCGCGGTCATTGTGGGGATGAAGCGACAGGGTGACGTGCTCGCGGTACTTCAAATTCTCGCTTATGTACTCAACCTGGCTTGCGTAGACGTGCGGCAGGCTCATTTCCACCGTAACGGGGAGGTTTATTATGACATTATTGGTCTCCGACGGCTCAAGAATATCCAGCACCGCATTGCACACCTCAAGCGCGTATTCCGGTTCGGTGCCGGTGAAGCTCTCGGGAGAATATTCGAAGCGGAAGTTACCTTCATATTCGCCGGCAAGCTTTTTCACCAGCTTCGCACCGTCCACGGCAATCTGCTTGATCTCTTCCTTGGATTTTTTGAATACCTGTTTGCGCTGTGCCGCGCTGACGGAGTTATAGAAGTGGATGATAGCGCCGGGGGCACCCTTGCAGGCCTCGAAGGTCTTTCTTATGATGTGCTCGCGGCACTGGGTCAGCACCTGAACGGTCACGTCATCGGGGATCATGTTATTGTCAATAAGGGTTCGCAGAAACTCGTACTCGGTCTCGCTTGCGGCGGGAAAGCCCACCTCGATCTCCTTAAAGCCGACCTCAAGGAGGACCTTGTAGTATTCTAACTTTTCTTCAAGGCTCATGGGGATGACAAGGCTCTGGTTTCCGTCGCGCATATCCACCGAGCACCAAACGGGTGCTTTTTCGATATGATCCTTGGCTACCCATTTATTATACTCTCCGGAGACGGGGAAGTACCCCACCCGGTATTTGTTTGAATCCATCATTTTGGCCTCTCCTTATATTATATCATATTTCTGCGATAACTTCAACCTCTTCGGGCGCATTTTTTATTTTACTCTGAGGCGGAAAACAAAAAACCGTCCCAAAGCTTTTGCTTTGAGACGGGTGTAAGATTATTACACTCGCGGTACCACTCAAATTGCAGATGCAAGACCTGCCGCCTCTTCGGAATCAAACAATTCCTATGCCTTTACGCAGCAATCACGAGATCCCCTAATACTTTCAGGTGGGAAAGGTTCAGGTCACCAGCTCGGAAGTGAGAGGTCAAAGACAGCTTCATGCCGATTCACACCACCCATCGGCTCTCTGAAATGAAACACTCAAGACCGTCTTCGTCACAGCCTTTTATGTAATTTTCATGCGAGTATTATAATACATAAAAGTACATTTGTCAAGTATAAGAATGAAAAATTTTAATAATTTTTACAATTTCGCGAAATTTGTATATCAAGCCGACATGATGATCGCCTGTGTTGGGCAGCTCGGTGCTTAACCGAGTGTGTGCCGCTATTCTTCAAAGATCAAAGGATGAATCTTGTCGGGCATCATTTCATCGTATGCACTTACTGTGCGCTATCCTTATCCTCTGCCAGACCCTTGACAAATTCGCAGATGTCACGAGTGGAGTTGGGCTTTGCGATCATGGAAATAGCATCGCGCATGACCTTGGTGCGATGCGGATTTGCAAGCATCTGATAAACTACCTCGTCAAGCGGGCTTGTGCTTGATACTGCCATTGCTACGCCGTTGTTGGTGAGAAATTCGGTATTTCTGTCCTCCTGACCCGGAATAGGGTCCACTATGATCATGGGGAGCCCCTTTGCCATAGCCTCGGAGGTGGTAAGTCCGCCGGGCTTTGAGATGATGCAGTCGGAGGCATCCATCAGCTTTTCCACGTAGTTGACGTAGCCGAGATTCAGAATGCGTTTGTTGGTTTTCATGCCGTCAATGCGTGCTTTTGCTTCACTGTTGTTGCCGCAGACGGTAATTATCTGAAAATCGAAGGGGAGATTATCCAGCGCGTTTACGGTATCCTCGATGTTACCGTAGCCCATGCTTCCGCTCATAAGGAGCACCGTGCGCTTGTTTATGTCAAGCCCCAACTCAGCGCGTGCCTGCTCCTTTGAGATGCCCTCGCCGAATTTGGGGTGTATCGGTATACCGAAGGGAAGTACCTGGGATTCGGTGAAGCCCTTTTTCTTAGCCTGAACGAGAAGCTGTTCATTGGGGGTCACCACATAATCAAGGTTGATGCCCTCCTCCCAATACGGATGGAACATAAAGTCGGTAAGAATACCCACTGTCTTGGCGCGGAGCTGATCCTTTTCCTTTAATACGTCAAGAATGATTCCTGCGAAGATATGGGTGCAGATAATTACATCGGGGTCGTAGGTGTTTATGTATTTGATGAGCTTTTTGCTCATAAGATTACCTGTTGCGCGGGTGGGAGAGATCTCGGAGCGGGACTTTTTGCGCTTTTCCGCCAGACGGTACGCGCCCTTGTAGGCAAGCTTTGCGTTGGTGGCGGCGAGCAGATATCCGCGGGATACGGTCTCACCGAGTATATGGTGCAGATATTCAAGGGTGTCAAGCATCTCGGCCTGACAACCGATGGATTCCAGGTATGCGCAGAGCGCCTTGGCGGTGGAGTTATGTCCCTGTCCCGCCGTTACGGATAAAACAAGTACCTTCATTCCTTTTTCTCCTTGGGTTTGTGGGATGTTGTATCGATCATCTCTGAAAGATGGGTAAATTCGTTAATACTAAAACGTCCGAGTAAGTACAGGCTTTCTTGATCACCGTACCGCACGGTGTTGATATGGGCGTCCGTGGTCAGCGTGACGCGCACGCCCGATGAACGCAGTACAGCTTCCGCTGTGGTATCCCATTTCCCGTGAGGATAGGCGAATACCGTGGGAGTGTACCCGAGATGCATTTCCATAAGCGCGCACATTGCGGCGTGGTCGGCGGCAAACACCGATCCAAATACCGCCTCTGACTCTGAAGCAAGCCTTGCCGCATATTCGCGGATGATCCCCGATTCATAGGGTGCGTACATATGCATATCATAGCTGTGACTGCCGAAGGTGATAAGTCCCCCCGCTGCGGCAATTTGTGCCTGCATCCATGAAAAATGGGGGACGATACTATTTCCCGTGTCCTTGTAGGTATCGCATCCCACAAGTGATCCGATAATGCAGATAGTGGCGGGGATGTTATACTTTTCGAGTATAGGCAGTGCCAGCGTGAGATTTGATTCATAGCCGTCGTCAAATACTATGCAGACCGGCTTTTCGGGAAGCGAACCTCTGCCGTCGGCATAAGCGATTATCTCATCAAAGGACACAGCGGTGTAGCCCTTCTCAATAAGCTGCATGAGCTGGGTTTCGAAGGTCTCCGGTGTTACAGTGACACTTCCGTCGCCGGTATCGGAAAGATGATGGTACATCAGTATCGGGAGGGAAACGGTTTCCTTTATACTGCTGTGCCTGCAGGCGGATGAGGGTGCGGCTATAACAAAAATAAGTATGACAAAACAGCAAAGCCGCAGTATGAGCCTGCTACTATAATATATTTTACAACATTTCAAAATAAAAATCAATACCTTGACAAAATCTTTTTATTGTGGTATACTATTCTACAGTCGTGATTTTTAAAATATGCGGATATGGCGGAATTGGCAGACGCGCCAGACTTAGGATCTGGTGTCTCCGACGTGCAGGTTCAAGTCCTGTTATCCGCACCAACAAAAATCCGCGAGGGCAAAGCCCTTGCGGTTTTTTGTTCATGATGATGACAGATCGCGAAAATGCACAGCAAGAACGCAAAGCGTTCTTGTCCCTGCTATGAGAGCGGAGCGAGCATTGCGGGTGCAGGTATCAAGTCCTGTTATCCGCACCAAAGCAATATAATCCGAACCAGATCTTCCCTGTGGGAGACGGGTTCGGATTATTTGTTTATTTCGAGAAGTTTGAGGATACCCATTTCAAAAACGGCATAATCAAACGTCCGAACTCCAAGCCAAGAGGACCGAGAAAGAAGAAACAATCTTGATTATGGAGGATTTGATTATGAAAAAACTTATCAGTTGCGGATTTAACTTCGATACCGTATGTGTAGAGCTGAAGTTCTCTGACGGCAGTATGATTTCCATTCAATTATCCTTGTTTTACATTTCATATCTCTCATAAATTTCCTGTGCATATTCTCGAGGAGTCATTTTCATTCTTCGCTTGAATACATAACTGAAATAGCTTTGAGAAGAAAAGCCACTTTCATAAGCGATTTGTGTTAATGAATTGTTTGTTGTCAGCAGCAAATTTATAGCCTTTTTTATACGCTGTTCTTCTATATAATCTCGTAATGTTTTTCCCACTGCCGCCTTAAAAGTGTTGTGGAAATGAACAGGACTAAGCGACATGGCTTTTGAAACTTTTTCGAGAGTTAAATCTTCGGTTAAATTCTCTTTAATGTAATGCAATGAGTTTTCAATTATTAAGTAACTATTAGTCGAATTAATTCTTTTAATTCTTTTTGTTGAATCCTTAGTTATTGTATAAATGAGTTCTAATATAAGACTCTGTAAAATAATTTCTTCGCTATCGGAAAGTGCATTGTAATGTTTCATCAATTTTTCAAAGATACTTTTGTAAATATCACCTTTGTCAGTTTCAAGAAAATCCGGAATGCACATTAGCGAATCGTATAAAAATCCACTGTGCATAATCATATGTACATAGTAGCACTTAAAAGGAAATTTGGTGTGTCTTTCTTGTCCCGGTTTTGCACAGATAATCATATTGGAGTTGATTCGTTTTGAATTTTTATCAATATAGGAAATACCGCCATCTTCTATTGGCAATTCAATTTCAAACATAGATGTTTTTCGGTTTTTACTGATCTTGACATTTTTGTGTGCAATTTGAGAATTAAAAATTCCAACCGCTACAATTTCCGGTAGAAGCATGAGAATCACCTTAAAAATAAAATTTCTAATAAATATACTAAAATTTTTATATTTATTCAGTAATATATATGATATCATTAAATTACAATTTTGTCAAGGAAAAGTGAATATATGAAAATTACATTTTTGGGTCAGGCAGGCTTACTGTTTGAAAAAAACGGTTTTAAAATAATGATTGACCCTTATTTGTCTGATAGTGTTGAAAAAGTAAATCCAAAAAACTATCGTAGAGTAGCAGTTGATGTAAGTTTTTTAAGCATTATACCGGATGTCATGATTTTTACCCATAACCACCTCGACCACTATGACCCGGAAACTGTCAAACACTTTATTGCTGAAGATAGTAATATTACTGTTCTGGCACCAAAATCTGTTTGGGATGAGGTGCGAAAGTTAGGCGGAAATAATAACTATGTTTTATTTAACCGTCATACCACTTGGACAGAAAAGGGAATTAAATTTACGGCTGTTAAAGCAGAGCACAGCGATCCTGCCCCAATAGGTGTTATCATCGAAGACGGGAATAAAAAGTATTATATAACTGGAGACACCCTTTGTAATGAGGAAATTTTTGAGGATATACCAAAAGATATTTATGCTGTATTCCTGCCCGTTAACGGTGTTGGAAATAATATGAATATGGCTGATGCTTCCCGTTTTGCAAAAAGGATAAACGCTCAAAAAACAATACCTATACATATTGGAATGTTTGATGACATTTCGGCAGATGAATTTGAATGTGAAAATAAGATTATTGCAGAAATATATAAGGAGATTAAACTATGAAAGTAACGAATGTAAAAACTTTTACCGTTGACTGTTTTCGGACAAACTGGGTTTTTGTGAAGGTTTATACCGATGAAGGGATAACCGGTGTGGGAGAAGCTACTCTTGAATATAAGGAAAAAGCGCTCATAGGTGCGGTAGAGCATATAAAGGAATACCTTGTAGGCAAAAATCCTCTTAATATCGAAAAGCATTTTCATGATATTTACCGCGATGCTTATTGGCGAGGCGGTGCAGTTTTAATGAGTGCATTGTCTGCTGTGGAAATGGCACTTTGGGATATTTTAGGAAAGAGCCTTAACGTTCCTGTTTATCAGCTTTTGGGCGGGAAAGTGAATAATAAAGTAAGAATATACGTAAACGGCTGGTTTGCAGGTGCAAAAGAACCGGAGGAATTCGGTGAAAAAGCAAAGATAGCTGTAGAACGTGGCGTTACCGCGATGAAGTGGGATCCGTTTGGGAAAAACTATCTAAATATTTCAAATGCGGACCTTGATAAAGCACTCAGGTGTGTTCAGGCCGTAAGAGAGGCAGTAGGTAATAAGGTTGATTTGCTGATTGAAGGACACGGAAGATTTAATATTCCTACGGGTATAAAGATTGCAAAGGAATTAGAACAGTTTAAGCCGATGTTCTTTGAAGAGCCGGTACCCCCGAATAACCTTGATGCATTAAAGGAAGTTCGTGATAAATCACCCGTTGCAATTTCAGCAGGTGAAAGACTTTATACGCGTTGGGATTACAGGGCAATGTTTGACCGCATGGCGGCAGACTACATACAGCCCGATATTTCGCACGCAGGCGGTATAATGGAGCTTAAGAAGATTGCGGCAGAGGCGGAAAGCAGATATATTCCCTTTGCACCGCATAATCCGTCAGGTCCCGTTGCAAATGCGGCAACGCTTCAGCTTGCGGCAACGTGTCCGAATTTCGAAATACTTGAAATTATGTACAGTGATGTTGAGTGGAGAAAGGACGTTACAAACGAAAGTCTTGAGTACAAAGATGGTTATATTACAATTCCTGATAAGCCCGGTCTTGGTATCGAGATTAATGAGGATGAGTGCTTAAAGCACCCCTATCAGGTGCATACACTTCGCCACTATACGGGTGCACTTACAGACATAAGACCTGCAAAGACAGAATTTTATTTTTAATGAGGGTGAGAATATGAGTAAATATGCATTGGTAACAGGCGCATGCGTTAATACAGGCGTTGCAATAGTAGAAAAATTAGCTTCCGAGGGATGGAATGTTGTTTTTACGGGAAGAAATTGCGAGAAAGTACATGCAGCAGAAAAACTGTATAAGGGAAAGTTTCCTGAGATAGATATTATAGGCTATCACATAGATTCTCTGCTGGATGAAAGAACCGTAGATGAAAAAGCAGTCGAGGATATGTTTTCTGATCTTGATGAAAAAGGCATCTTTATTGATACGCTTATCCTTAATGCGGCAGACCAGGGTCTTGGCATTGAAATCTTTGAAAATCCGCTGACAGATTTTATGCGTGTTATAAATACGAATATGGTCTGGAATTACTGTCTTTCCGAACACGCCGCAAAAAGGATGAAGGAAAACGGTGGAGGAAATATTATCTTTATTAATTCAAATACTGCATACCGTGCAATTCCAAACAGAATTGCATATTCTGCATCAAAGGGCGGTCAGCTTGGAATGATGCGTGCAATGGCACTTGACCTTGGAAAGTATAATATACGTGTAAATGCAGTTCTTCCCGGTATGATTAGAACGGACAGATGGGAGAATAACCCTGATTTTTACAAGAATATACCGTCAAGATTTACTCCTCTCGGGGATGTAGCAATAGGCGAGGATGTAGCAGATGCAGTCTGGTATTTTGTAGCGCATTCAAGAAATACCACAGGAGCGGAATTGGTTGTTGATGGTGGAAACACAATTCAGCTTTACCCCATAATTCCCGATGACAGAGGATGAAATAGCGAGGGAATATTACCCAGGCATTGATATGTGTATATGGCAAAACCATAAAAAGATATTTCGTCATTAATCAGGATACAGCATTTGAAAACATCCACTTTCTTTTCATCCTGGTGGAAAATATCGTTACAGCTTGTGCCATGACGTACTTGGTGCAATTATCGAGGCTGTTTCAGGGCGGAAAAGATGCTGCAGGGTATGAATACAGATTTGGTGTGCAGACGTTTGTGCATCAATGGATGGGCGGTCAGCTTTCCAATATTGGAGAGTTTGGCTGGCAGGGGGGCTGCAGTAAGTTATGTAATGATTGACCCGTCTGAAAATCTTGCGATGTTTGCTGCAGAACACGTCAGAAATCCTTATAATCACCAAGCTGCCGCAAGATTTACAAATGCTATTTATACCGCACTTGGCAATAAATAATAAAAGGGGTATTAAAATGCAGGATTTAAGCAAATATGTGGAAATAAGAGAGCATAACACAGAAGGGTATTCCCGTGTAATTGAATATGACAGCTGGACAGCAGCGCTTATCAATTATGCGCCACGGTTTGATGAAAAGAATTTTGAATATGTTGAACGGCATAATAAGACTGATGAAGTCTTTATCCTAATTGAGGGAGAGGCAACATTGGTTGTTGGAGAGACAGACGACCTTCAATATATCAATCTTGAAAGATTCAAGTTTTATAACGTGAAAAAAGGCGCATGGCATCATGTCTTTCTTAAGGAAAATGCAAAAGTTATCATTGTGGAAAACTCAGATACTGGGAAAGAAAACACTGAGTATTATTGCGTGAAATAAGGAAAAATAACTATTTAAAGGATTTTTCCAGATACGCAAAGCGTTCTTGTCCCTGCTATGAGATCGGAGCGAGCATTGCGGGTGCAGGTATCAAGTCCTACATTTGCGGAATATTGTTCATGAAGATGACAGATCGCGGCGTATTTGCGCTAACAAAAAAATAATCGTATAACCTCAAAGCGGCGGTATTGACAAGACTGCCGCTTTACTGTATAATTAACGTAAATGTAAAAAATGGGGGTGCGGTTATGACTGCAGAGGAGCTGTGGAACATCTTTATAGATAAAACAGGTGTCACCGCCGAATATGAGGCATGGGCGTTCGGCGCGGACGCCGATAGTCTTGCACAGCTTGTATTTCGCGGGATAAAGACCGCCACCGCGTCTGCGTATCCGCTGTATGCCGTGGATGGCGAAGCCTTGCCCGCAGTGGGCGAATACAGCGTGATCCTTGATTCAAGGGACAAGGCGGTGTGCATCATCCGCACTACCAAGGTGTTTACGCTTCCGTTCCGCGAGATCGGTACAGAGCAGGCATATAATGAAGGCGAGGGAGACCGCAGTCTCGAATACTGGCGGCGGGTACACCGCGAATTTTTCACCAAATGTATGAGCGAGGCGGGACTTGAGTTTTCGGAGGATATGCCCGTGGTATGCGAGGAATTCGAGCTTGTATATCCCGCCTGACTTTTGCGAAAATGAGCTTGCCGAAAGGAACAGTGTGATGCCAAATATACTCCTTGTTGCTCTCAATTCATCCTACACACATACAAATCTTGCGGTGCGGTGCATCAAAAAAAGCCTCACCGAGGCGGGGTATGCCTGCGAGATAGCCGAATTTAATCTGAAGGATAAGCGCCGCCGTGTGCTGGAAGCACTTGCCTGTGCCGATGCGGACATCTACGGATTTTCCGCCTACATCTGGAACGTGCGGGAGCTTTTTGCCTTTGCCGCAGACTTAAAAAAGCTTCGCCCTCGCGCGACCATCGTGTTCGGCGGACCGGAGGTCTCCTTTGACACGGACGAGCGACTCCTTGCGCATCCTTACATCGACTGTATCATCACCGGAGAGGGTGAGCGGGCATTCTGTACGCTTGCCGAGCTTGTTTCGGAGGGGAAATCGATCCACCGCGTCATCGACGGTGGAATTTACGAGGAGTTCCCACGGCAGGGAATGGTGTACACCACAGGCGAGCTTCAAAACGGTTCGCGGGTGGTCTACTATGAATCCTCACGCGGCTGTCCATACCGCTGTGCCTACTGCCTGTCCGCGCTGAGCGGCAAGGTGCGCGCCAAGAGCGCGGAAGTGACGCTTTCGGAGCTTTTGGAGTTTGAAGCAATCGATAATATCAAGGTTATAAAGTTCGTTGACCGCACATTCAACTTCGACCGTGAGCGGGCGAAATCAATCTGGCGCGGACTGCTCTCGGAGCGGTACACCAAAAACTATCACTTCGAGATTTGCGCAGATCTGCTTGACGAGGAGAGCTTCCACCTGCTTTCCCGCTTCCCGAAGGGCAAGGTGCAGCTTGAGATCGGCGTTCAGTCCACAAATCCCCACACACTCAGACGGGTCATGCGCCGACCTGAGACCGATAGTCTCCTTCAAGCTATCGAACGGCTTTACCGTATGGGGAATATGCATATCCACGCCGACCTCATCGCGGGGCTTCCCTTGGAGGACATGGAGAGCTTTGCCCGCTCCTACGATGCGCTTTACGGTAAATGTGATATGCTGCAGCTGGGATTTTTGAAGCTTCTGCGCGGCTCCGCGCTGCGCCGCGAGGCTGACAGCTTCGGATGCGTTTACTCCGACGCGCCGTCTTATGAGGTGCTTGCTACCGATAAATTAAGCTACGATGAGCTGTCACTGCTCCACGACATCGATGATGTCGCCGACAGATATTGTACCGGCGCCCTCAAGCGCTCCATGGCGTATATTATGGACGGCTGTGAGTCGCCGTTCAAACAGCTTCGCAGGATTGCCGAAAGGTTTCGTGCCGACGGTGTGCGCGTTGGCGATATCTCCCAACCGAAGGCTTACGAAAAGTTGTACGAGTACATGGACGGCGATACCATGCTTTCCGAAGCGCTGATTCTTGACTTTCTCACAAGTCAGAGGCTGTCGCCGCCGCATATCGGCGGACGTGAACTCAAAAAGTGCGATACCGGACTTCGCCGCGCTTTCATGGAGTATGCGGATGCAAAGGGTATAGCATATTTCGCTCCGGCACTGGAGGAGAGGGAAGGCCTTCGCCGCTATGTCATCGACCGGAAGTATATGAAGGCTTATGAGGTGAGGGATGGCGGTTTCGTCGAAATTTGACAAAAACTTACTTTGTATGACGTTATGCAGTACCAAAATAACTATTGAAATTTTTTCTGAAATATGATATAATATTATAGATTATTATACAGTGTTAAGTATCCGGCACATTTGCAACAGTTTTCTTGTGCCGTCCACATATGAAAGGAAACAAAGCAATGAAGATTTCATTCTCAACCCTGGGCTGTCCCGATTTTTCATGGACAGATATATGCTCACTTGCCAAGGACTTCGGATTCCACGGCATCGAGCTCCGCGGTCTCGGCAAGGACATCTTCTCCGTACACGCATCTCCCTTCTCGGAAAAGAATATAGATAAGACAATAGCACAGCTTAAAAAGCAGAAGCTGGAGATCTGCTGTCTGTCCTCCGGCTGTGCACTCCGTTTTGCAGAAAAGCACGAGGAGACTATCGCCGAGCTTAAAGAGTACATAGCCCTTGCAAAGGCGCTGGGGACTCCTTACATACGCGTACTCGGCGACCTCACCGCAGGCCCTACTACCGACTTCGATGACGAGAATGTTATCGGTCCCATGAAGCTGCTTGCGCCCATTGCCGAGGAGGCGGGCGTAACTCTGCTTATCGAGACCAACGGCGTATATTCCGACACAGCACGTCTTGCGGATGTGCTTGCCAAGATTGCAAGCGACAACGTTGCGGCTCTGTGGGACTTCAACCACCCCTACCGCTTTAACGGTGAGCTTCCCGAAACCACCATCACCAACCTTGGTGCGTTCATAAAGCACGTTCATATCAAGGATTCCGTGGAGGAAAACGGCAAGGTAGTCTATAAGCTGGTGGGCGAGGGTGATCTTCCCGCAATGGCTGATTACATGAAGGCGCTCCGTTCTCTCAACTACGAGGGCTATATCTCCCTTGAATGGCTGAAGCAGTACGCTCCCGAGCTTTCCGACGCGGGTATCGTGTTCCCCCATTTTGCTCACTTTATGGAGCAGTATCTTGGCACCGCTCATGCGGCGGGACACCTTATTCCCAACAAGGCGGGCACGGGCATGTATGTATGGCCCAAGAATCAGCTTATTGATCTCACCTTCCCGCAGGTGCTTGACCGTATGTGCGAGGAGTTTCCCGATCAGTATGCATTCCGCTACACCGAGTGCGACTATACCAGAACCTACACCGAGTTCCGCGATGATGTTGACACCTTCGCACGTGCGCTTATTTCCATGGGCGTCAAGCAGGGTGACCATGTTGCAATCTGGGCGACGAATGTTCCCGCATGGTACATCACCTTCTGGGCAACCGTCAAGATCGGCGCGGTGTTGGTTACCGTAAACACTGCATACAAGATCCACGAGGTTGAGTATCTGCTCCGTCAGTCGGACACCCATACACTCGTTATGGTTGACAGCTATAAGGACTCCGATTACGTAAACATCATAAAGACACTTATCCCCGAGCTTGCGACTCATGAGGCAGGCAAGCCCATACACTCCCGCAAGCTGCCGTTCCTCAGAAACGTCATTACCGTAGAGTCAAAGCAGCCCGGCTGTATGACCTGGGAGCAGGCGCTTTCAATGGCTGAAAGAACTCCCATTGATGCGGTATACCGCAGAGCGGCGATGATAAACAAGCACGACGTCTGCAATATGCAGTACACCTCCGGCACCACGGGCTTCCCGAAGGGCGTTATGCTGACCCACTACAATGTTGTAAACAACGGTAAGGCAATCGGCGACTGCATGGATCTGTCCACCGCAGATCGCATGATGATCCAGGTGCCCATGTTCCACTGCTTCGGCATGGTGCTGGCAATGACCGCATCCATGACCCATGGCGTTACTATGTCACCTATTCCCGCGTTCTCCCCCAGAAAGGGTCTTGCGTGCATCAACAAGGAAAAGATCACCGCGTTCCACGGTGTTCCCACCATGTTTATCGCAATGCTCGGTCACGAGGACTTCGACAAGACCGACTTCTCGTATATGAGAACGGGTATAATGGCAGGCTCCCCCTGTCCCATCAAGGTCATGGAGGAGGTCGTTGAGAAGATGCATATGCCTGAGATCTGTATCACCTACGGTCAGACCGAGGCATCTCCCGCTACCACCATGAGTAAGACCACCGACCCGCTGGAGCTTCGCTGTACCACTGTCGGACAGTCCATGTTCGCGGTGGAGACCAAGATCATCGATCCCGAGACGGGCGAGGAAGTACCCGACGGCGTTGACGGTGAGTTCTGCGCCCGCGGATACAATATAATGAAGGGCTACTATAAGATGCCCGAGGCTACCGCAGCGGCAATCGATGCCGAGGGCTGGCTCCATTCCGGCGACCTTGCAAGACGTACTCCCGACGGATACTATAAGATAACCGGCCGTATCAAGGATATGATCATCCGCGGCGGCGAGAATATCTACCCCAAGGAGATCGAGGACTTCCTTTATACCAACCCCAAAATCAAGGACGTACAGGTTATTGGCGTGCCCGACAAGCAGTACGGTGAGGAGGTCATGGCTTGCATCGTGCTTAATGAGGGCGAGGAGTCAAGCGAGACTGAGATGAAGGAATTCTGCCTTGCCAATATGGCAAAGCACAAGTGTCCCCGCTACATCCGCTTCGTTGAGGGCTTCCCCATGAATGCCGCAGGCAAGATCCTCAAGTACAAGATGCGTGAGGAAGCTGTGGAGTATCTGAAGCTTCAGGAAGATGCGTCGATAGTTACCGCGTAAAATAAATAATAGAACAGGCGCAGCGGTGATATCCTTAAGTGCAAATCCCCGCAGCACCCATCAGCCATTGCCTTGTGCGGTGATGCCTTAACTGTTTGCAGCGGTGCGGAGAATATTATCCGTAACCGTTCGTTAATAAAAGTAAAATATTTTTTGGAGGTATATAATGAAAACATTTACACCCGCTGATTTTGAAATCGCCGGAAACGGTACAGTCTACCGCAACGCTTCTGTTCCTTTTCTTGTACAAAAGGCGCTTGAACGTAACGAAGGCGTCCTGTCTGATACAGGTGCCCTGGTTGTGGAAACCGGAAAGTACACCGGACGCAGCCCCGACGATAAATTTATCGTAGATACTCCTGCAGTTCACGATTCGATTGCATGGGGAAAGATCAATGTGCCGATTTCCGAGGAACGCTTTGCGTCTATCAAAGGAAAAATGCTTGCGTATCTGCAGGGTAAAGAGCTGTTCGTTTTTGACGGCTTTGCCGGTGCAGATCCGAAGTTCACACAAAAATTCCGCATTATCAATGAGTATGCAAGCCAGAATCTGTTTATCCATCAGCTTCTGATCCGTCCGGATGAAAAACAGCTCGATGACTATGAGGCGGACTACACGATTATTGCCGCTCCCGGCTTCAAGTGCGTTCCCGAGGTTGACGGCGTACACAGTGAAGCGGCTATTATCATTAACTACGAAACCCATGAGGTTCTGATCGCAGGAAGCCAGTACAGCGGCGAAATCAAAAAGAGCGTGTTCTCTGTTATGAACTACGTTCTGCCGCAGATGGGCGTTTTACCGATGCATTGCTCTGCAAACATCGGTGATAACGGCGACAGTGCCGTATTCTTTGGTTTGTCCGGCACAGGCAAAACAACGCTGTCTGCTGACCCTGCCCGCAAGCTGATCGGCGATGATGAGCACGGTTGGTCTGAGGATGGCGTGTTCAATGTTGAAGGTGGCTGCTATGCTAAATGCATTGGACTTAAGCGTGAAAACGAGCCGGAGATTTTCGATGCTGTCAGATTCGGTACTTTGCTTGAAAACGTGATCCTTGATGATAACGGAACTCCCGATTATGATGACGGCTCGCTTACGGAAAACACCCGTGCAGGATATCCCATCGACTTTATTCCTAACGCTGCCATTCCGGGCATCGGAGGTCAGCCTAAGACAATTATCTTCCTGACTGCAGATGCTTTTGGCGTATTACCGCCCATTGCAAAGCTGGATAAGGATATGGCTATGTACCACTTCGTTTCGGGATACACAAGTAAGCTGGCAGGAACGGAGAGAGGCATTACCGAGCCGCAGACAACCTTCTCCACACTGTTCGGTGCTCCCTTCTTCCCGATGAACGCATCGGTCTATGCAACAATGCTCGGAAAGAAGCTCGAAGAAACAGGCGCAAACGTGTTCCTTGTTAACACCGGCTGGTGCGGCGGTGCGGCAGGTACCGTTCCGAGAATGAAGCTGAAATATACCCGTGCGATGGTATCTGCAGCTTTGGCGGGTGAGCTGAATGACGTGGAGTATACGCTCGATCCCATCTTCAATGTATATATTCCCAAGACCTGCCCGAATGTACCTGCGGAAATGCTGAATCCGAGAGATGTATGGGCAGACCAGGCGGCTTATACCGAGTCCGCACAGAAGCTCGCAAAGAAATTTGCGGAGAACTTTGCTGCCAAGTATCCTGATATGCCCGAAAACATCGCTAAGGCAGGCCCGAGAGGCTAACTCCCGGAATACACAGTAACTGCGTTGACGATAACGGGAAAGAAGAATTTTCGCTGGCGTCAGCCTTCTTGATGGAACACCAAACAGCAAACCGATTTTGGTGTAAGGTTGTGGTTATCTGAATAAAGAAAGACTATAAGTAAAAGCTCCGCTTCACAAGCATTGATGAAGCGGGGCTTTTGCATATGTTAAATAATCAAGGATATCAGGCGAAAGCCTGCGCTGATGTTTTTTATTACATAAGCTCTTCTATATAGCCTACATATTCGGGGGAGGCGAGAGCTTCGATTATCTCGCGGTGAGTCTTGTATTTCTTAAGATCCTTACCGACCACGGTCAGGGAAACCGTGTACACGGACACGCCCGAGTTGTGGTAGGCGGGATTGGATTCGATATCATCGATACGAAGACCCAGAGCGCGTACCGTTGCGGTGAAATCGGGGAGCACCTGACGGCTTGAAAGCTCTAAATGTATCTCAAAGTGGTCGGAGCGGTTTTTGAGGAAGCGCTCGAAAGCGGGGAAGCGCGACAGGCAGATGATCAGCGCAAGGAAACCGATCAGCGTGACGCTGTAAAGACCCGCACCTGCGGCAATTCCGATGAGTGCGCATGCCCAAAGTCCCGCGGAGGTGGTTAAACCCTTGATCTGATTCTTGGAGCTGTAAAGTATGGAGCTTGAGCTGATGGTAGCCGCACCTACAAGTGCCGCCGCCGAGATAAGCGGAAATGCTACACCGTGCATATCGATAAGATAGATGTCGATCATGGTCGCACAGCAGGCGGCGAGTGAAACGAGCATGAATGTACGAAGTCCCGCCGCATGACGCTTTGTGGCACGCTCACAGCCCAGCAAAGCGCCGAGAAATATGGCAATCAGCGGTCTCAAAAGCATGGACCCAAGGGTGAGCTGACCCGCCCACTCCCCAAGCAGCTTAACAATGGGATCCCCAATTTGAGTAAATATCATAAATACCTCCACAATCAAACAACTTCAAGCACATAGGCATAGCTTATGTGCTTTTCACAGCCCGCGCCTTGGCGCAAGCTCGCATCTCAGCTTGAAAACTCAGACGTCACCGCCTGAATTTATCTCTATAAAGTCCCGGTCGGGACAGAGCTTCCAACTGCTCCTCTGCGGCTTCGGTGAAAGCTTGCTCCTCAGCGCCCTGCGGGGGTATCACATGAGCATTCTGCTCACGGATCTTACGCACTCTGTCGATAAGCTCCGCCGCATCGGGGGGCGGTGCTTCGGGAATATCCTCGGCTCCGATGGAATGGGAGAGTGACAGCGACCATCTTGCAACAGGCGGTCCCACAAATTCATACAGTATGCAGGCAAAAAGCACCACTGTTTCAAGTGCTTCTCCGATTTCACCGCCGAGAGAACGTGCTCCCAGCGCCGCAAGACCGATCGCAACACCCGCTTGGGGTATCAGAGCCAAGCCGAGATAATTTCGTATTTCGCCGGGCTGACGTGTGATCGCGCTTCCCAGGAATGCTCCTGCGAACTTGGTGACAAGACGAACTGCGAAATATACGACGCCGATAACAAGGAGTGAAACTCCCGCATAGGCTCCGCCGCTTGTCAGTGCGGAAAAATCGAAGTTGAGACCCGAGCGGACGAAGAAGATGAGAAGCAGGGGCGGTGTGAAGTATGCCACCTGCAAAAACAGCTTGTTATCGCCGGTGAGATTTATGTAGACCGAGCCGATCGCCATACATCCGAGAAGCGGCGAGACGTCAAGCAGGGCGCAGATGCCGCAGAAGGCGAAGAGTAAGCCGACAACTATGATAAGACGGTTATCCGTCGAGCGTCCGCCGAGGAAAAACTTCATGATAACGCCGAACACCGCACCGATAATGGCGGTAGCGATATTTTTGATGATCGGCAGGAGTACCGATGTGGCTTCAAAGCCGCCGTGGAGTGTGGAAAGCGCCACGGAGATCGCCACGCTGTAGGCGATGAGTCCCACCAGGTTGTCAAACGCCATGACCTGCAAAAGCGTATCCACAAATGCACCGCGTGCACGGGTCTGACGGATGGTCATCATGGTGGAGGTGGGGGCGGTGGCAGCCGCCAGAGCAGAGAGCACCACCGACAGCGAGAATTCAAGTCCCAGTGCAAAATGCAGGACACAGAACATTACCGCCGAAACGACGCACGCTTCCACAAGCGTGATTATCGCCGCCGGCAATCCACACCGCTTGAGGGCGGAGATCTTAAAGAATTCACCCACACCAAACGCGATAAACGCAAGGGAAATATCCGAGATAAAATCGGTGCCGTCGATGACGTTCTGCGGTATCAGATCAAAGCAGGCGGGACCTAAAAGTACGCCCACCACTATATACGCAGTAACATTCGGCAGCTTCAGCCGCTTGGTTATGCGCGTCATTGCAAAACCGCCCATCAGTATAAGTGAGATGGATATAATGACGGAGGCGGTGAGATTTTCGGTTATTGGCATTGCTATCCTCCGAGGGCATTTCTTATAAGATCTATCTAAAACAAAAGTTAACGGTTAATGTTGATATTATATACTATCGCCCCGTTCTTGTCAACTGTTTTTTATTATAAATATATGCTTTTTGTGTCAACAGTGCCATGTCCGCCGCTTTAGTATAATAATTTACAAAAACCACTTGTCATCGCCCCCCCTGTTGTGGTATAATAATTCTGTCCGAAAAATATTTGCGATAATTCGCTTACACCAGAGGACATTATGCAAAAGGTTATACTCATAAAGTGCGAGTAATCCGATGTTTGGGAGGTACAAATCTTGTTTTCAAAGCTTCTGCCGACTCACATTTACAAGGATATATACGAAATAACCCCCGACGCGATTAAAGCCGCCGGAATACGCGCGCTGATACTTGATATAGACAATACCCTTGTTACATACGACGACCCAAAGCCTACCGAGTCCGTCAAGACATGGCTTGATGCCATGCACGCTGCGGGTATTGCGACTGCGTTCGTGTCAAACAATCATGCACCGCGGGTGGAGAGCTTCTGCCAAGGACTTGGATGCTACTATCACGCCGATGCGGGAAAACCGTCGCGAAAGTACCTTTTTGAGGCGATGGCTCACATGGGCACGACTGTGTCCGATACCGCCTGCGTCGGTGACCAGCTTTTTACCGATGTACTTGCGGGCAAGCGTGCGGGGATGCGCGCATTTCTGGTGCCGCCGATAAAGGATAAGCGCACACTCTTTTTCCGCGCAAAGCGGCTACTTGAAAAGCCGTTTCTGCGGTTATATTATAAAGGCAAACAATGAGGGAAAATAAGATGACAGATCGCTTAAAGCTGGCGGTACTCGGCTCGCCTATTGCACACAGCCGCTCACCTCAGCTTCATACATCCTTTGCAAACGACTGCGGTATATCCGATTTTTCATACGAGCGCATCGAAACCGATTGTGCTTCCTTGCTTTCTACTGTCAACCGACTGAGATCAGAGGGGTACGACGGCTTCAACTGTACCATGCCGCTGAAAACCGATATGGCACTACTGGCGGATTATCTCGGAGACGAGGCGCGTATACTGCGCTCCGTCAACACCGTGGTGGTGAAGGACGGCAAATTCCACGCGGACACCACCGACGGCGGCGGTATACTGCTGACTATATGCCGCGCTTGCGGTGAGACTGATAAGTCCCCCACAGAGTCCGTGAGAGGGAAGCGCGTCACCTTGCTCGGAGCGGGCGGTGCGGCAAGATCGGCGGCGCTGTCGCTAAAAAATGCGGGAGCTAAGCTGACCATCCTTAACCGCACACTTGATTCGGCGTATTCGCTTCGGAATATGCTCGGTGTGGACTGCGAATGCCTGCCGCTTTCCGATAATGCGGCACTTTGCGGTGCGGCACGGAACTGCGATATACTGATTAACTGTACCGCCGCCGGTATGAGCGGCAAGCCGGAGTTCCAATCCCTTGAATTTGTGGACGAGCTTCCGTCAGATGCCCTTGTTATTGACGCGGTGTACGATCCGCTGGAGACAAGACTTTTAAAGAAAGCCGCCGCACGTGGAATTTGTGCCATGAGCGGGCTTTGGATGCTCGTATATCAGGGCGCCCTCGCCTTTGAAAAATGGTCTGGCGTGCTTCCGGATGAGGACGCCTGCGCGAGGGCGTTTGAGCTTATTAAATAACAGGAGGAGATGAGCATATGTCAAATGCAAAGTTCGGCGTTGCGGGAAGCTCGGACAGCTTCTTTGCCGACGGAAAAAAGCACACCCATGAAGCTCCCGCATGGCTTGCGTCACGCGGTGTCGACGCCTACGAATATCAGGCGGGCAGGGGCATTATGGCAGGCGAGGCTTCCCTTCGCAAGGTGGGCGAGGAGGCTAAGAAGCACGGCATTTTAATGTCGCTTCACGCACCGTATTTTATCTCTCTGTCAAGCGTTGAGCTTGAAAAGCGGCTTGGCAGCATCGAATACATCAGAAAGAGTCTGTGGGCGGCTGACTGCCTTGGCGCAGACACTATTGTCGTCCATACGGGCAGTGCGGCGAAAATAAGCCGTGCGCAGGCGATGGAATATGCTTCGGATACGCTTTACAAGCTGTTTGAGGCGATAGAGGACACCCATATACGCATCGGACTTGAAACCATGGGCAAATTAAATCAGCTCGGTACCCTTGAAGAGGTGCTGACCCTTTGTAAGATCGATCCGCGCCTCTATCCGGTTGTGGATTTTGGTCATCTCAACTGCCGCGGACGCTCCGAGAGCGGAGTTTTTGAAACGGCGGAGACGACTCCCACGGGCGGAGTGTTCAACTCAGCAGACGACTACCGTGCGGTGTTTGACAAGATCGCTAACACCCTCGGTGACAGGTATGCCCACACGCTCCATTGTCACTTTTCCAAGATCGAATACACAAAGCAGGGCGAAAAGCGTCATGTGAACTTTGCGGACGAGGGCTTTGAGCCGCCGTTTGAGCCGCTGATGGAAGCTATCGTCAAAGAAAACGTCTCGCCGCGCATTATCAGCGAGTCGGCGGGAATGCAGACCGAGGATGCGGCGGCAATGAAGGAATATTATATCAGAATAAGGGGAAATTAAAATGAAAATTCTCGTAATAAACGGTCCCAATCTTAATCTTACCGGTGAGCGTGAGCAGGGACACTACGGCACCGAAACACTGGATGTCATCAATGGCAGAATCGCCGACGAAGCAAGCAAGCTGGGTGTGGAGGTCGAATTTTATCAATCCAACCATGAGGGCGCTATAATCGACCGACTCCATGCTTCCCGCGCGGCGGTAAATGGAGGTATCGACGCGATCATTATCAATGCGGGCGCGTATACCCATTATTCCTATGCCATCCGCGATGCCATTTCGGCGATCAAATTGCCGGTGGTTGAGGTACATATGTCGAATATCCATGCCCGTGAGGCGTTCCGCCATGAGTCGGTGATCACTCCCGTTTGCGTGGGACAGATCTGCGGCTTTGGCTGGTACAGCTATATTCTCGGACTTTATGCCGCCGCTTCCGCAGTAGGTAAGCGTAACGTATAATGAAGATCATTGCGCGCATACACACGGATTTTCCCGACAAATTCGGGATTCCTCGCCAGAGCGGTCTTTTAAACATGCTTGAATCGAAAATAGTGTTTGAGCCGGAGTTCCGCTCGCCCGAAGCGCTTCGTGGGATCGAGCAGTGGTCGCATCTATGGCTTATCTGGGAGTTTTCCGAGTCGGTACGCGAGGACTGGTCGCCGACGGTACGTCCGCCGCGGCTCGGGGGGAATACCCGTGTCGGGGTGTTCGCTACCCGCTCCCCCTTTCGCCCCAACCCCCTCGGGCTTTCCTGTGTAAAGCTGCTGAGGGTCGAGCAGACAGCGGGGGAGGGGACAGTGCTGTACGTCAGCGGTGCCGATATGCTTGACGGCACTCCGATATACGATATAAAACCATATCTCCCCTATGCGGATGCTCATCCCGATGCCGAAGGCGGTTTTGCTGAGGAGGTTTTCGGCGCGAAGTTAACGGTGAATTTTCCCGACGAGCTGAAATCACGGCTTCCCGAATCTAAAAGGGAAGCGGCAGTGGCGTTGCTTGCAGAGGATCCCCGTCCCGCGGTAAGGCAAAGGGACAGCGACCGTATCTTCGGATTTGGATTTGCGGGGTATGAGATAAAGTTTTCGGTATCTGAAGGAGTTTTGACAGTCGTTTCCGTTGAGAAGCGCTGAGGTCTTATATAAGGCGCACCTTCACGTCTTAATGCTCCGATAACATGGGGGTGCTGCACTCAGGTGCAGCACCCCCCGATAAAATACAGCTTTTCACCCATTGAGGGCTCCGCTTTTGTGTGCTTTACAAACAAAAATCGCTGTATTTTCGCGCATAAACGCTCTGTGCTGTTACAAGCCTTCGACTTGCGGCAGCTCGAATATTACTTTTTGGAGGCTTTGATGGGAAGAAGCTGTAATAAAAATTTAAAGAAGCTGGCGGATAGCTCGGCGCTAAGACTGTCCGCGGTTCCGGTGCTGGTCTGCGACGAGGATTTTTTCGTTTGCACAAAGAGCATCGGTTTTGAGCAGATGTATGCGGAAATGCTTCCAAAGCAGGCTATAGACCGCTTCCTGCCCACTGATGCCGCAGAACGTCTCAGATCATGTGAGGCATGTGCATTCAGCACCGATTTTTGGCATAACAATAACCGTACGTCGGTGATTGCCGTGAAGACGGATGTCTCAGGAGAGAGCTGTAATGTGATCATATTTGAACTTCTCAGTGTTGTCGGGAAGTCTTATGAGGCTCAGTGTATTAAAGATGGATGTGAAGCGGTTGCCGCGGAGGTACACGAGCTGTTAAATAGCTCCTCCGACTGTTCTGCAAAGCTGAAGCAGCGCACAAGACAGCTTTCCCGCTTATTCACGGTCATAGCGGCGGCTGAAAATTACACTCCGCCGTTTATACAGGCATCTTCTGACCTTGGTGAAAGGCTTGCACTGTTGGTTGAGGACTGCCGGGAGGTAATGCCGATTGTGGGCGCCAACATACATTTCGGTGTAAAGCCCTCCTATGTGATAAAAATAGGTATTCAGAAGAATGTTTTTGATATATTGGTATCCACGCTGATCATGTGCGCCGTGGCGCTTTGCTCCGACGGTGCGGTTGAGGTTTCAGACGGTATCATGGCGGAGGATAAGGGCAGAGCTGAAGTTACTTTCAGTTTCCACTCCGATCACAGCTTGTCGGCAAGTGTTATAGGTGCTGATGAGCTTGCCGCGGCGGTACCGCAGTTCAGTCTTGAGCTTGCGGCGCTCAGGGAAACGGCTTCAAGGCTTGATGTTGCGCTGGGATGTCGCGTGGACGGTGACAGGCTGACGGTATTCTGCAATATACCGGCAACAGGCACGGACATCCCGGTTATGAATGCGCCACTGCAGATTCACGATCATTCACTGCGCGAGATGCTTGCCGATATGTACGAGCTTCTGCGTGACTTGGACTAATTCTTCCGGTTTTTCACTGTGCGGGGGAATATTCGGGAACCACAAAGGTCAGTGATCTCCACAATGGACTCAAATGATCCCATATCGTCATAATGTCCGCAATATCGCGGATTCGTCAATATGTCTTAACTTGACAATGGGGAGATGATGGTGTATAATATGGGTAGCATCACACCGGAGGTACCACCATGCATAATTTTATCGTAAAATGTAACACCTCGCTGTTACGTTTGACTATGTCCTGCGATGAAAACTTCCCATCCGCAACTGACACAAACAAGCTGCTTTCGTAAATGATGAAGAATAAACTGTATTCGCGTGTATACGTCGAAATCACGAATATCTGCAATCGAAGCTGCTCCTTCTGCCCGGGCACAGTCAGAGAACCAAGGCGGATGAGCCTTGAGGAGTTTGATGTAATCACCGACAAGCTTCGCGGTGTGACCGAGTATATCTATCTTCATGTTATGGGTGAGCCGCTGACTCATCCCGATGTGCATAAAATGGTGGTGCTTGCAAATAAAAAAGGCTTCCATGCTGCCATTACCACCAACGGCACACTGCTGGGTAGCCGAGGTGCCGATATAGTCGGCGCGGGTGTGTACAAGGTGAACATCTCCGTTCACAGCTTCGAGGAGGGAAGCCGCGAGGACTATCTCTCCTATCTCGATACCTGCTTCACGTTTGCGGATTATGCAAGTCAAAACGGCGTGCTGACCGTACTTCGCCTATGGAACCGCGGTTTTGATCTGGGGCGTAATATCGACACGGTGGCGCTTATGCGAGAGCGCCTTTGTGGTGAATGGAAGGAAGGCTCCCGCGGCATACGCATCCGTCACGGACTGCATCTTGAATACGGTGACCGCTTTGAGTGGCCTGATATGAGTGCCGAGGATCGAGGCGAGAGTGTTTTCTGCTACGGTCTTGGCGACCACTTCGGCGTGTTGTGCGATGGGCGTGTGATCCCCTGCTGTCTTGACAGAGAAGGGGTCATAACCCTCGGAAATCTGCTGGAGGGCGATGCGTCGGCGCGTGATATCGTTGAAGGTGAGCGTGCACGTCGTATTCGCGAAGGATTTACCTGCCGCCGTGCCGTTGAGGAGCTATGCCGCCACTGCGGATATGCGGGACGGTTTGATTAATAAAAAAATAAAAATGCCCATCTCCGCCAAAGCCTTCGCGGAGATGGGCTGATTTATTAAAAGAACACGCCGGAGATAAAAATCTCAAGTCCGATGGCGATGAGTATAACACCGCCGAGGATGCCCGCCTTGCCTGCGAGCTTGGTACCGAATTTTCTGCCGAGGTAAAGTCCTGCGGTGCAGACAAGAAATGTCACCACCGCGATTATCAGCACCGAAACCAGCGCCTGCATAAGATCATACTCGGCGATGGTGAAGCCCACCGACAGCGCGTCGATTGAGGTCGCCACACCTTGAACAAGAAGGGCGCCCAGCGTCAGGCGGGTACAGCACTGCTCCTCATCCTTACAGCGTATGCTGTCCAGCAGCATCTTGCCGCCTATGTAGCATAACAGAACCAGTGCGATCCAGGGGATGAATTTTTCAAAAGAGTTAAAATACTGTACGACCGTGTGTACGCACACCCAGCCGATCATAGGCATTGCTGCCTGGAAGATGGCGTATGTTGCCGCGATACCGAACAGCTTCGCGGGCTTCATGCACGGCTCGGAAAGACCGTTGGCAAGGGACACCGAAAACGCGTCCATAGCAAGTCCCAGTCCCAGCATTATACTCATCGTAATGAGCGAAAATGTAATATCCATGTTATTCTCCAATTGTTTTGTCCCAAAGGCTATGGGAGATTCAGCATAAGACTAATTTTATCATAAAGATATGCGATTGTCAAGTAAAATTTCCCGCTATGAATGACTTTTTATTGCTGTGGCACACTTATATAAAAAAGTTTCGCGATTTGCGGGACTATAAGCATGAGGTGTACCATGAAATATGCATTTTTCGACGCAAAACCCTATGACAAGCCATCCTTCGACGCTCACGGTGAGGCGGCGGGGATCAATTTCAAATACTACGAATCAAAGCTTGATACCGATACTGTAAATCTCGCCCGCGGCTGTGACGGCGTCTGCATTTTTGTCAACGATACCGCAAACGCGGAGGTTATCGACGAGCTGTGCTCGCTTGGAATCAAGGCCATCGCTTTACGGTGCGCGGGCTTCAACAATGTTGATCTGCGTCACGCCAACGGAAAGCTTGCGGTGTTCCGTGTGCCCGCATATTCCCCCTATGCCGTTGCCGAGCACGCAATGGCGATGCTTCTGACGCTGGTTCGCCGTACCCACAAGGCGTATATCCGCACACGCGACTTCAATTTCAGCCTGAATGGGCTTACGGGATTCGATCTGCACGGCAGGACCGTGGGTGTGATCGGAACGGGCCGTATCGGACGGGTGTTTATCGACATTTGCTGCGGCTTTGGGATGAATGTGTTGGCATACGACAAATATCCCGCCAGGGGGGCGGACTTCGAATACACCGACCTTGACAGACTTCTGCGAAAATCCGATATTGTCTCACTCCACTGTCCGCTGACGGAGGAGACCTATCATATACTCGACGGTGATGGCTTTGCCAAAATGAAAAAGGGGGCATATGTCATCAACACCTCCCGCGGTGCGCTGATCGATGCGGAAGCGCTTCTTGAGGCCATAAAATCCCGTCACATCGGCGGCGCGTGCCTTGATGTTTACGAGGAGGAGTCGGACATTTTCTTCGAGGATCGTTCGGGACACATCGTAGAGGACGATACGCTGGCGCGGCTGATATTCATGCCCAACGTGCTTATAACCTCCCACCAGGCATTTCTCACAGAGGATGCACTTGAGGCTATTGCGGCGACCACGGTGGGTAATATTCTCGAATTTCACTCCACGGGGAGCTGCGATAATCTTGTTCGCGCAAGGGCGATTATCGTTTGAGGCGCAGCTCCGTTGCGTTGCGCTGACGTCCTCCGCCCGCTTCGCGGGCTCCGGGGACGCGAAGGGAGGGGCGGAAACCATACCTCTGTCGCCGGAAAGGTTTCCGCCCCTCCCTTAGACCCTCCCCCTTTCCTTTTGGCTCTGTTCCCGTTATCGTAGCTTTTACTGCTCTAACGATTAAGCCGCTAGGGGGCGCGAATCGCTACGCTCTCGCGCGGATTGCGGTCACCGCCGCGACTGCGCGGTACCTTCGATGGGATGGGCTTGTGCGAAGGTGACTTTACAGCGTCGTTCCATTCAGGCTGGATTCGCGGCAGTGGGCGTTTAGTTTGGTTGCGGGTGAGTGTTTGTGTATGCGACAGCGGTGTTTCATTGGTGCGTGTGACCGTTTGTATTCGCGGCGATGGGCGTTTCGCAGTGGTGCGAGTGATCGTTTGTTTTCGCGGCAGTGGGCGTTTCACAAGCGATTACGGTTGAGCGAACATCTTCACGCACTGCCGCGAATTACAAGATAAACGAGCGAAGCCGAAAAGCCGGACGCGCACAAGCCCATCCGCTCGAAGTTATTGGACGTCGCGGCAGTGCCACCACCCCAGCGGAGAGCGAAGCGATTCCGCGCACCCAAACGGCAGCTTGAATCGCGCGATCGCGCGCCGCAATCTCCCCATAACCGCCATAGCGGAGGAAAGGGGGAGGGTCTAAGGGAGGGGTCGCACATCGCCTTTAGCGATGTGCTGAACCTTTAAGAGCGCAGCGGCGGTTTTCACTCCTCCCTTCGCGTCCCCGTAGACCGCGAAGCGGGCGTAGGTCGCGAGTCCCCGCAGGGGGCGAGTCTCCCCGTAGCCAGCAACGCGGGCGGAGGTCGGTGCCGATCCCATACACAAGCGGGTCTCACCCGCAAACGCCCCCCTTGACAATCAAATAAATATCTGCTATAATATATTCTGTATAAGTATTCGTATGCAGTTCTGCGTGCAAACAGGAGGCAAAAGGTGTCGGGACTTGACGATTTTCTCGGTAATAAAAAGCTTATAGCCCGCATTTCTCGGGATGTCGCCGCAGGAAGGTTTTCCCATGCCTATATCATTGAGGGTGGCGAGGGCTGCGGCAAGCGCACGCTTGCAAGGCTCATCTGCTCCGCCATCTCCTGTACCGCCGAGGCTCGTCCCTGCATGAAATGTATCCGATGCGATAAGATCGCGCGGGCTCAGTCGCCCGATGTCATCACGGTAGAGGCGGACAAGGACCGCGTACAGCTCGGCGTGGACGTGATACGCAGACTTCGCGAGGACGCGGTGTATGCGCCAAACGACCTGCCGCGCAAATTCTATATTATCCCACGTGCGGATACTATGAATACGCAGGCGCAGAATGCACTCCTAAAAATATTGGAGGAGCCGCCACCTCATGTGATGTTTTTGCTCCTTTGCGAAAACGCCGACGACCTGCTTCCGACGATACGCAGTCGTGCGCCGATCCTTCGACTTGAGGCACTGCCCGACGATACGGTCTGCGAATATTTAAAGGCTAACAGCGAGCAGGCAAAAGCGCTCTCGGAGCGCGATCCCGATGCGTTTCTTGCCGCCATCAGGCTCTCTCACGGAAGCCTGGGAATGGCAATGCGGCTCATTGACGAAAAAAATGCCGCTGAGTGTCTTGAATACTACAAAAAAGCCGAGCGCTACATGGAGCTGCTTGCCAACCGCCGCAATGCGGCAAACGAGCTGGCGTTTTACGAATTTGCCACAAAGCTTGCAGGCACCAAGGAGCGCGATGCGCTCTCTAGAATCTATTCCCTGCTTGCCGATGCGGCGCGTGATCTTGTCAACGTTAAGCTCGCCCGCAACCCTCAGCCGATCTTTTATACCACGCCCGAAAAAGCGCGGGAAGCGGCAGATAAATTTGCCCTCGGAAAGCTACTCCGACTGACGGATATCTTTTGCGAAGCGCAAAACAGCCTGGATCGTAATGCAAACATCGCGCTCTCTCAGGTGCGCGCGGCATCCGCCGCCTGCAAAGCAAAATAAAGAAACAAACAACAGAAAGGAAGCTCCGCATATTTTCGCGGTGCTGTAGGATAAACCAATGGATAACAACGAAAAGACCGCTCGCGACGGAGGAAGCTCCGCTGAGCAGAGTGGCAGCAAGAAGCCGCATCATAAGCACCGCCGCCGCAGGGGCGGTGGCAAGCCGAATGAAAACCGTCCCTTGGAGAACGGCGGCGATAATATCACCGTCCGTCCCGGACGCTACGATCTTCCGCCCTATCAGGCGCAGACCGATGCCACACCTGTTTCTTTCGCAAATGCCGACCGCGGTGAATCGGAAAACGGTGCCGGCAGCGAAAATCGCCGTCCGCCGCGCCATCACCGCCACAAAAATGACCGCCGCGGCTATAACAAGCCGCAGAATGCGGAAAACTCCGACATCACCCCCGAAACGGTGCATGAGGATGCCGCAGTAAGCGATAATACAGCACCCGAAGCGTCGGATAACGCGAAGATGGGCGAATCCCGCCGTCGCCGCCGTCCGAGAGGCGGACGCCGCCACTCCGACCGCAAGAAGGAGTTTGATTCCGCCATTGATGCCATCATCGGCAACGGTGCCGACCAAACGGAGACCGAGGACACAGCCGACAGCGAATACAACGTCGACGAGCCGGCAGAGGTCAGCGAATACATCACCACCGCCGGAAGCTTGGATTCTGAGGTTGTGGACGAGCTCAACTCCGTTACAGAGAGTGAGGCAGCGCTTATAGAGGACTCCGAGCCGGAGCCCGATGTGGAGCTTGCAAAATACGAGATCGTCGGCATACGCTTTAAGGCAGGCGGCAAGATATATTATTTTGATCCAAACGGTATGCAGATCGCAAAAAACGAGCCCGTAATCGTCGAAACCGCACGCGGTCTCGAATATGGCATCTGTGATATTTCCAACAAGATCGTCACCGAGCGCGAGGTGGTGCTCCCGCTTCGCACTGTCTCCCGCCCCGCCACCGCCGAGGATACGGCACGCCACACCGCAAACGTGGCTAAGGAGCAGGAAGCCTTCGCCGTCTGTTCGCAGAAGATTCTCGATCACAAGCTCGGCATGAAGCTCATTGACGTTGAATACGCCTTTGACGGCTCCAAGCTGTTGTTCTATTTCACCGCCGAGGGACGCGTAGACTTCCGCGAGCTGGTAAAGGACCTGGCGGCTGTGTTCCGTACCCGTATCGAGCTCCGCCAGATCGGCATCCGCGATGAGACCAAGCTGCTGGGCGGTATCGGTATCTGCGGCAGACCCTTCTGCTGTAAGACCTTCCTCTCCGACTTTGTGCAGGTCTCCATCAAGATGGCGAAGGAGCAGAATCTTTCCCTCAATTCAGCCAAGATCTCAGGCGCCTGCGGCAGACTTATGTGCTGTCTGCGCTACGAGTACGATACCTATCAGGAGGAGATAAAAAAGACCCCCAAGGTCGATCAGATCGTCTCCACTACCGACGGTGACGGCACCGTCATCGAGGTTCAGCCCCTTGCAGGTCTCGTCCGCGTCCGCTTCGGTTCAAAGGCGGATATGATCCCGCCGAAGGTATACCACCGCGACGATGTCACGGTCATCGGCGGCAAGGGTGTGAAGCCCAAGGATAATGCGTAAGGACGCCAAATTTACGGAAGTTTTTCAGTTAGCATACGCTTTTTATGAATAGACTGTGAATTTGCATTTTTACCTCTTGCAATTTTGAAATTTTATGATACAATATATACGTAAACAAAATTTGTAACACGGAGGTGTATTTGAAATGGCATACAAGATTAACGACGATTGCATCGCTTGCGGCGCTTGCGCTGACGAGTGCCCTGTAAGCTGCATTGCAGAAGCAGACGGCAAGTATGTGATCAACGCAGATGAGTGCATTGAGTGCGGTGCTTGCGCAGGCGTTTGCCCTGTTGACGCTCCCAAGGCAGAATAATTTCAGAACATAGAAAATCCCGCCGCATTGCGGCGTTATTTTTGTGCCTGTTTATCGCCCCGTTCTGCGTGAGATGAGGTGAAACTGTGACTTTAATTTGCTTTTTTACGGTTTTCATAGATTATACCCTCGGTTAATTATTTATCTGTATCCATAAGTACCACAGCCGGCAAATAATCAAGGGCATCGCCGCGATTTAATATAAAAAACGCGCCCTTGTTATTCGCCCCATGTGACCATAGAAAAGAATTATCATCAAAATCGCGCATTTGTTGAAATTAGCACTTGCAATAGTCTGTGTTTTATGATATAATATAATGAAAAGTTATATTTTTCGAAAGGAATAAGAATCATGATCCCTCAGGTTGAACAGATAGCTGCGCGAGTACGTGAGCTCCGCGATATTCTTGACATTGACGCAAGCGTGATTGCCGAAAAGATTGGCGTCTCCCGCGAAACCTACGACGCATACGAAAACGCCAAGACCGACATCCCCGTTGGCAAGCTCTACCTTATCGCCTCCGAAATGGGCGTCGATCCTACCGTGCTCTTACTCGGCGATCAGCCCCGAATGGTAGACTACACCCTCATCCGTCAGGGCAACGGTCTTGAAGTGGAGCGCTATGCAGGCTACAAATTCACCTCCCTCGCATATAATTATATTAACCGCGAAATGGAGCCTATGATCGTCACCCTCGATCCCGATGATAAGGTCCCCGATCTTGTTACTCATGCGGGTCAGGAATTCAACATGGTGCTTGAGGGTACCGTGGCGGTGCATCTCGGCGACAGAGAGCACATCCTTCGTGCGGGAGATTCCATCTATTTCAATCCTGCGATCCCCCACGGACAGAGAGCCGTAGGTACGGTATCGAAATTCCTTACCGTTATCAACGAAAATATGAACCGCTAAAACAAAGGAACCGTCAAAAATGAACTTTTTATCAAAATACCTGCCTCGCATCGACTTTGAGTCCTACGAGGATTTCAAAAAGAATTATAAATTAAACATCCCCGAATGCTTCAACTTCGGCTACGATATAATCGACGAATACGCACGCCTTGAGCCCACCAAGCCCGCGCTGATCTGGCTCAACGATGACGGCGGCGAGGCGCATTTTACATTCGGCGACGTCAAGGAGCAGTCCGACCGTATCGCCAATGTGCTCACATCTCTCGGAATAGGTAAGGGCGACCGCGTGATGCTTATATTAAAGCAGCGCCCCGAGGTATGGTTCACCCTCGTGGCACTGTGCAAGATGGGCGCCACCTCCATTCCCGCCTCCTTCCAGCTCACCGAAAAGGATATCATCTACCGCTGTGAGGCGGCAAACGTCCGCATGATCATCGCGGCAGAGGATGACGTGATCATAAACCACATAAGAAACTCTCGCGAAAAATGTCCCACGCTTATGAATGTGGGCATTGTGGGCGACGGCATCTCAGAGCGCTACGGCGACGAATTTCTCGATATGAGAAAGCTTACCGCGGCGGCATCTGCCGACTACATACGCCCCACGGGCGAAGCGGCGTCCTCCAACATGGACACTATGCTGATGTACTTCTCCTCCGGCACTACCGGTATGCCCAAGATGATCACCCACAACTTCCTCTATCCTCTGGGACACATCACCACTGCCCACTATTGGCAGAAGGTTGAGGATGAGGGCAGACACCTCACCGTTTCCGATTCCGGCTGGGCAAAATTCGCCTGGGGCAAGATCTTCGGTCAGTGGATATGCGGCGCGGTCAACGTGGCGTACGATACCGACAAATTCGTACCCGCAAAGCTTCTCGCGGCGATCGATCACTTGAAGCTCACCACATTCTGCGCACCGCCCACCATCTACCGCTTCCTTATTAAGGAGGACCTGTCCGGCTGTGACTGGTCGACCCTCCATCACTGCGGTACAGCGGGCGAGCCGCTGAATCCCGAGGTCGTCAAACGCTTCAAGGAAGCTACAGGACATACCATCTTCGAGGGCTTCGGTCAGACTGAGACTACCGTTCTCCTTGCAAACTTCGGCTGGGATCCCATCAAGCAGGGCTCCACAGGCAAGCCTTCGCCCATATACGACATCGATATCGTTGACGAGATGGGCAATCACTGCGAGGACGGTATCGTTGGCTCCATTGTAATAAGAAACGCCAAGGATCATCCCACCGGTCTGTTTCTTGAATACGAGAACGATGACGCGGCAAATCAGCGTGCCTTCAAGAACGGTACATACAACACCGGCGATATGGCGTGGCGCGATTCCGACGGCTACTTCTGGTTTGAGGGCAGAAACGACGACGTTATCAAATGCTCCGGATACCGTATCGGTCCGTTCGAGGTAGAAAGCGCACTGCTCACCCATCCGTCGGTTCTCGAATGTGCGGTCACTGCAGTTCCCGACCCCGTACGAGGTCAGGTTGTAAAGGCGACCATCGTACTTACCAAGGGATGGCGAGATAAAGCGGGTGACGACTTAAAGAAGGAACTTCAGAATCACGTCAAGGTGACTACCGCCCCCTACAAGTATCCCCGCGTTGTGGAGTTCGTCGACGAGCTTCCCAAGACCACCAGCGGTAAGATCCGCAGAGTTGAGATCCGTCAGAACGACGCGCAGAAGTAATAAAAGAGGGTAAAGTCTGAAAAATGGGTCATTTTTCAGACAATAAAGTTTTGTGCCTTTCGCATCTTCGATGCGAATTTCCTAACGGAAACCGTCACAAAACTTCGTAGTCGTTAGAAAGGAATGGTCACAACCATGGAATTTGCAAAAAACGCCGCGCCGATACTTATCGTGCTCGGCCAGTCAAATGCCCACGCCCACGGAACAACGCTTCCCGAGGATGAGATCATACGCACGCCGCTCAAAAATGTCCACGGACTTTCCCGCGAATACAATCAGGCGTACGGTCTTGACGACGTTACCTGGACCGGCTTTACCACCGGCGGTATGAACCTCGGCGAAACGCAGGATGACACCTGCTGTCTTGCCAATGTGTTCGCAAAAAGATGGCAGGACGCCATCGACGGCGGTGCGGAGCTTCCCGATCTGTACGTTATTCAGATCTCCGTCGGCGCTCAGGGTGTTGCGGAATTTGAATCACACGGCGATAATATGTGGTACGCCATGCGCGACCCAAGATTGAAGCCCGGCAAGCTCGGCGAGTGTGACATCTCCCTCTATCCGCTGACCGTGGAGATACTCTCCCTTGCTTACATGAATCTTATGACCTCCGGCAAAAAACCGCAGGTAATCGGACTCCACTGGAATCAGTGGGAGAAAGAGTGCTTTACAGGTTCAAGAGCCATGAACGAAGCCAAAGCTAATTTCGAGAATCTCTTCTGGGGCTTCTTCACCGCCCTGGGAAGCGATAAGACCGGCAAAAATGTTCCGCTGTACCTATACAGAGCGCTGTCCGAGAATTTTGAGGCGTCCCGCGTGGAGCGCATGAACGGTATTTTCGACGAGTTTGCAAAAACATATGCCGACTGCCGCATTATCGATCTGCGTGAGAGCGGACACTACACCGACGAGCCGAAGCTGCACGGCATCTTTAAGCCCGACGGAGTACACTACACCTCCGAAGCACACCGCTTTTTTGCTGATATTCAGTGGAAGGATGTTTTCGGCGGCGAATAAACCGTACACAGTGCGGCGATAATTAAATTATATTTTTCAACAACAAACACAAAGGGGGTCTTGACCGAAAAGGTCAGCCACTATGGAAATAAACACAAACATGACCCGCGCCTGGGCGGAGATCGATCTTGCCGCAATACGGCAGAATTTCAACGCCGCAAAGGCACACGCAGGAGTGTACGGCGCACAGATAATCGCCGTCGTCAAGGCAGACGCATACGGTCACGGCGCAAAAAGAGTCGCAGCTGAGCTTGAGAGGCGATGTGGCGCGAAATATTTCGCCGTTGCCACGCTTTATGAAGCGCTGGAGCTTATTGAATCCGGCATAAAATCGAATATTATACTGCTCAGCGAGGTTCATCCGTCGCTCTACGACGAGCTGGTCCGTCATGAGACTATTATTCCCAGCATTTTTAATTATGAGAGCGCCAAGGCACTATCCGACGCCGCAAAAAAGCGCGGCACCGCAATCTCCTGCTTCCTTATCCTTGATACGGGAATGTCGCGTATAGGTATCGAATGTACCTCACCCGAAAAGCTTCGGGCAGGGGTTGAGCAGGCGGAGCAGATCGCTTCACTTGACAATATCGAGCTTACGGGCATTTTCAGCCACTACGCCTGTGCGGATGAGGAGGATAAATCCTCGGCGCTTTTGCAGACCGAGCGCTTCAACGAGTTCGTTTCACGTCTTGCGGAGCGCGGCATTGAGCCGACCTTCAAGAGTATGTGTAACAGCGCGGCGCTCACCGAGGCGGCATTCACTGACAAATACGATTTAGTGCGCGAGGGAATATGTCTCTATGGTCTGAATCCCTCCGATACGACCGCGCGAGTGCTTGATTTGAAGCCCGCCATGGCACTGCGTGCCCGTGTTACCGCAGTCAAGACCGTGGAAGCGGGTGTCGGCATCAGCTACGGTCATACGTTCGTGACCGACCGCGAGACTCGCGTCGCCACCATATCCGTAGGCTACGCCGACGGTTATCCACGTCTGCTTTCGGGTAAGGCAAGCGTGATCATCGACGACTCTCCCGCGCCCATTCTCGGACGGGTCTGCATGGATCAACTCATGGTGGATGTCACCGACATCCCATCAGCGAAGCCGGATTCCATCGCAACTCTCCTCGGTGCCGATGAGCGTGTGCGCGCCGACAAACTCGCCGCCATGATCGGAACCATACCATACGAGCTCATTTGCGGCATCTCCGTCCGCATCCCGAGAATCTACACCAACGCCTACGATGACATAAATTCGGACTAACTAATATATCCTTGTGCGAAACTTTGAGAGTTTTGCAAGACATCCAGCCGAGGCAGGAGGGGGTGTCGGGGGAGGGGCGCAGCGGCGCCTGAGCGCAGCTCCTCCCCTTACCGACAGCGGCGCGACGCCGCGGTCGCCCGTAATTCGAAAATAATAAATATTTTTTATATTTTTTCTCAAAACCTATTGCATTTCAAGAAAAAATATGTTATACTATGGTGTATGATATTTGCGGCATGGCAAAATCCATGCAAATAATGACAAATGAGGTGTAAAAACATGAAGGAAGAACTCCATCCCGAATACAAGGAAGTTACAATTAAGTGCGCTTGCGGCGAAACCGTTGTAACCCGTTCTACCAAAGGTGACATGAAGGTTGAAATTTGCTCCAAGTGTCATCCCTTCTTCACTGGCAAGCAGAAGCTCGTCGATGCAGGCGGTCGTGTAGATAAGTTCAAGAAGCGTCTTGAACAGGCTAAATAATTATTTGCCTATCGGGGGTTTGAAGCGTCTTTTTTGAGGCTTCAAGCCCTTTTTTCTGTCTGAAGTCTGAAAAATGGATCATTTTTCAGACAATTAAGTTTTGTGCCTTTTGCATCTCCGATGCGAATTTTCTAACGGAAACCGTCACAAAACTTTGTATTCGTTTGGAAAGGAATGGTCATACCTATGGAAGATTTTGAGCGAGCCGTGCTGGTCGCGGTCAATACCGATAAAATGAAGGATGGCGAATGCGAGGTCTCGCTGGCGGAGCTTGAAAGGCTTCTCGACACCGCAGGCGGAAGCGTATTTGCCAAAATGGTGCAATCCCTTGACGCGCCAAACCGCCGCACCTGCATCGGAAGCGGCAAGCTCCAGGAACTGTCCGATCTTTGTAAAAACAACGATATCAAGCTTGTCATTTTCGACCTGGAGCTATCGCCGATGCAGATACGCAACATTGAGGACGGCATCGACTGCGAGGTGCGCGTGCTTGACCGCTCCATGCTCATTCTTGATATATTCGCGCTCCATGCCACATCCCGCGAGGGTAAACTGCAGGTTGAGCTGGCACAGCTTAAATACACCGCCCCCCGCCTTGCAGGTAAGGGAATCGAGCTGTCGCGTCTTGGCGGCGGTATCGGCACGCGCGGTCCCGGTGAATCTAAATTGGAGACCGACCGCCGTCACTTAAAGCGCCGCGAGGAGCAGTTGTTGTCAGAGCTCGAAGACCTTGAGCGCGGTCGGCTTACCAAAAGAAAATCCCGTGAGCGTTCTGGTATTGCCAAAGTGTCCATCGTCGGGTACACCAACGCGGGCAAATCTACCCTGCTCAACCGTCTCACCGATGCAGGCATTCTTGCCGAGGACAAGCTATTTGCGACCCTCGACCCCACCACACGCAAATTTACCCTTCCCTGCGGAGTCGATATTCTGCTCACCGTCACGGTCGGCTTCATCCGCAATCTACCGCACCACCTCATCAAGGCGTTCAAATCCACTCTTGACGAGGCGGCTTTCGCGGATATTATCCTCATCCTCATCGACGCCTCTGACCCCGAAGCCATGAGTCAGCTTGAGGTCACGGAAAAGCTACTGTCCGAGCTTGGTGCGTCGGGCAAACCCACGCTGTACGTCTACAACAAATGTGACCGCGCGGAGCTGGGCTTCGGTCATCTCGCAATTGACCCAAGCAAAAACTCGGTAGCGGTGTCGGCGCTGACCGGCGAGGGCATATACGAGCTAGTTGCTAAATTAGAGGTCATGGTGCAGGACGGCAAGAGTGAGGAGACCTTCATCATCCCCAACCGCGATGCGGGTGTGGTCAACCGTCTCTATGCCTCGGCGGAGATCATCGACATCGACTACGGAAGCGATGCCGTCACCGTCCGCGCCACAGTGGATGCAAAGACCCGCGGTCAGTATGACCGCTACCGTGTAAAAAAAGAGGGGGAGCAAAATGGCGAAGAAGACGAAGAATATTGATACTCCTGCACCATCCGCTCCCAAAACACACACGACCTTGGAGCGTGAAGCGTCTGCTGAATTTATCGAGAAAAAATCGGTATTTATCGGCTACGCGACTCCCGTAAAAAGCGAGGAGGAAGCGCTGGAGTTTATTAAAAAGATCCGCCACAAGCACGGTGACGCCACCCATAACTGCTACGCCTACGAGCTAAACGGAGGCGGCATCGCCCGTTATTCGGATGACGGCGAGCCCCAGGGCACGGCGGGCGTCCCGATACTTGATGTGATCAAAAAAAGCGGCGCTACCGACTGCTGTGTAGTGGTGACCCGCTATTTCGGCGGTATTTTACTGGGCGCGGGGGGACTGGTGCGCGCGTACGCGAACGGTGCGAAGATCGCCCTTGACGCGGCGCATATCGTCACCTACGAGAGCTACACCGAATTTCGCCTCGTCTGCGACTATAGCGCGTATCAGAGGCTGAGCTACGAGTTTCCGAAATACGGCATCATCGTAGATGCCAGCGATTTCGGCGGCAGCATCACGCTGAAGCTTGCCGTAAAAGCGGCACTTTTCGCGGATTTTGAAAAAAAGCTGGCTGAAATGTTTGCGGGCAAGGTCTCTGCCGAGATGCTGGGCGAGAGGTTTGATTTCAGATAAAGCGTGGGACTGCATACAATACTGCAGTCCCATTTTTTTGATTTCCCTATTAAATATCACTGGAACCGATTTTATCGACCAGACTTAACCTTTTACCGTAAACATGTAATACCTGTAAAAAAACATTGATATACGGTAAATAATGATACTCTTCCATTCTTCTAATGATTTCCTGATTTATACAGCTCATTTCCGCCACTTTTTCTACGGTAAGTCCCATTCGCTCTCGTAAAAACACCGCAGCATCAACAAGCTCACACCAATCCAGCATTCCCTCTCTGTAGTATTCATACAATCGATTTCTATCTTCATCGTTTTTAACATTACACAACATATTCCATTCTTCGGCATCAGAAATTTTTAACACACCAAACACCTCAATAAAATAAATTTCTCCGTGTAAGAGTCCGGAAATATTAATTCTTTCCATAGTTTTGAATCAATTATATCACATGTTGTGATATTTGTCAATATCTCAATATGTGATAGTGTATAATAATTACACTATCATGTAGCAACGGAGATAAACGTATGAAACTGGAGAGATTAAGGAATTTGCGCGAAGATTCGGATAAGACGCAGTCTGACCTCGCCGAATTTCTGCACATGACGCAGAATGCCTATTCGCAGTACGAAACCGGCGCGCGTACCCCTTCCATCGAGTGCATTATAAAAATTTCCGATTTCTACGGCGTCTCTGTGGATTATCTGCTCGGACTTACCGATAATCCACAAAGGAATAAATAACAATACCGCAAAAATTCGTAGGGGCGACCTTTGGTCGCCCGCTCTAACGATTATCGTTGTCGTTAGGCGGGCGAGCGAAGCTCGCCTCTACGTTTTTCGATATTCGCCTTGTTTTCGGTATTCGGTTTATCTACACCTTTTTATAGAGTCTAAACTGCGGCGAGGGGCTTAATACCCTCAAACGGCAATAAAAAAGACGGTCATATATTGCGATATGACCGTCTTTTTTATACATTATTCTGTTTTGCCGTTCAACGCATATCTGTGCAGGACAGCCGCTGTTTCTGCGCGAAGCGCATTTTCCCTTGGAGCAAGCTGTTCATTTTCGCGCACAACGTAAATATCGTGCATCGTCATAAAGCAAAATGCCTCATATGCCCAATCGGACACATCCGACACATCGGAATAATCCAAGCGGAACATCCACATTCCCTTGAAGCCGCCGCCGTTGTGCTGTTCGTAACGGTATAGGATCACCGCAAGCTGTTCGCGGGTGAGAATGTCTTCCGGACCGAAGCTGCCGTCACCGTATCCAAGAATGATATCCGTGAATGAAGCCCAGCGCACAGCTTCTGAATACCATGTATCCGCGCTTACATCCGAATAAGGTATGTCGGCTTCTATGGTGGGACAGCCTGCCATGCGCCACAGCATGGTGACCAGCATAGCACGGGTAAGCGTTCCGTCAGGCGAGAACACTGTTCCGTCATCGGTTGTGCCAACCATCAAACCGTTTTCGCTTACGAACTTCACATCCTCGAAGTACCAATCGCCCTCATTCACATCTGTAAAGAAAGCATTTTCTGCGGGAAGCTTTTCAAACACCGCATGAATGGTGTGAGCCTCTGTTACCTTCGCAAAGGTGTACTCATTTACTGCGCCTACCGATTTTCCATCCACAAGAACGTCAGACACAACATAACCCTCGCTGGGAGTTATAGTATAAACAATGTCCGAAGCGTACTTTACCTGCGTTGTGCCCTCGGGTGCAACACTTCCACCTTCAGAAGTGGCTGCGAAAATATCAAGCTTCTGATTCTTCATCATGACAAGCATGAGTAGCCAATAAACATCCCCAGGATTGGAGTGTGAGGACTCCTTATAATCGACCATATAAACGGAGAGGTGAGTTGTCACCCAGCTTACACGTTGGCTTTCGCTATTGTACACGGTTTCACACTTCTCACGGCCGCCGTTTTCATCCACATAGTAAACGGCAACACCGTCAGGATCTTCGTTTGCCCCAAGCTCATATGGAGCACTTATTATTATTTTGCCTCCCATATCGGATATGTTGGTATCACCGCTCTTTACGGTAATGTCGTATGCAGGTCGGTCGCCGATAACAGCTATCTGTGCATTGGTGGCAGTTTCAGCATCAGCCGCCTCAATTGAAACTGTAATGCTTTCATCATCTGCCTGATCAACTATAGCAGCTAAGGCATCGCCATCAAATTCGATAGAAACATTTTCCGCGAAAACGATCTCAAAGGAGTTTGATCCATCGATTACTGCTTCAGAGATCTTATTTACAGTATCGGCTGGAATTTCCACCTCGGCAAGGAGCGCATCCAGTGCGGAAAAATCAATTATTATATTGCCCGCAGCAGTTTCATCACCGATTACAGCATCAAGTTCGGAAAGGTCAACATCCGTCACAGCCGCCTTATCCCCGCTTACAACCGCCGATACCTCCACGGATTTTCCATCCCCGGAATTTACAATCGGCACAGTAACCTGGGCGGATTTTTCACGCACCACATAGTAGTCATCTTCAAGGACTGCCTCGTATTCCTCGGTAAGATCTCCCGAAGGATCCAAGGTAAAGCGACCGCCTGTAATAGCACCTGCAGCAGCAATGTACTGACCTATAACAGTACCGCCCTTAATATAGAGCGTTCCGCCGCCAAGCCAAAATGTAATTCCGCTTCCGCTGAATGTTCCTGCCTCAATGTTAAGAACAGCAGCAGATTCCGCGTTAGGATTTCTTGAAAAATCAACTACCGGACCTGTGGGATTAATCATCGCTCCGGTTTTACTGTCGGATGAGTCGGTAATGGTAAGATTACCACTCTCATCAAGGTACACAATATTGCCGAAATCTCCGTCGGTGTAGCCAATTTCAAATCCATTAAGATCAATTGTCACCGTATCGGCAAGAATAGTAAACGACATAGACGGGATATCGTTAAGTATTGTGATAGTGTATGTATCGTCTGTACCGTTATTATTCATGTTAATGGTTTTCCAACCGAGATCGTTCGCCGTAAAGAAAAATTCGGTTGTACCCTCAGACATAAATTTAGCCAAAGCCTGCGCATTGCAGTTTTCGTTTTCACATACGCCGTCGGCGCTCACGACTTCATGGGTACAAACTACCGGCGATACAGCACTTGCCTGTACCGCTGACATGGATACTCCCATGGTGAAAGCCAACAGTGCCGCTAAAAGTCTTGATCTCATAATAATCTCCTTTGCTGCTTTAAGTATTGCTTATCTGAACAAGTACCGAAACCGCCTTTTTAAAAGCGTTCCCAATACAATTCTTTTGATTATTATATCATAGTGGTATAATCTTGTCAAGTGGTGGGCTTGATGATATTAAAAGTACTTCGGAAAAAAACCCATCGCAAACACAAGACACCCGACGGACCGCAGTCCGCCGGGTGTGACTTTATTTGAATTTAGTGCTGTATTATCAGCCAAGTCTTGCCTTAAGTGCATCAAGCTCATCGTAGAGTTCCTTCGGAACGCGATCGCCGATCTGTTTGTAGAACTCGTCGATTCCTGCAAGCTCTTCCTTCCAGAGGTTTGCGTCAACATCAAGGAGTCCGCGAACGGTCTCAACGTCGATGTCCAGGCCTTCGATGTTGATGTCCTCAGCCTTCGGAACAAAGCCGATGGGAGTCTCAACTGCATCAACTGCACCTGCGCAGCGAGCGAGGATCCACATAACAACACGCATATTGTCGCCAAAGCCGGGCCAGATGAAGTGGCCTTCGTCGTCGGTTCTGAACCAGTTTACGTTGAAAATCATCGGAGGATTGGAGATCTTCTTGCCCATTGCAAGCCAGTGTGCGAAGTAGTCGCCCATGTCATAGCCGGTGAAGGGACGCATTGCCATGGGGTCACGTCTTACAACGCCAACCGCACCGGTAGCTGCTGCGGTGGTCTCGGAAGCCATAATGGAACCTACGAACACGCCGTGCTGCCAGTTTCTTGCCTGATATACCAGGGGAGCGGTCTTAGCACGTCTGCCGCCGAAGATGATAGCGGAGATCGGCACGCCTGCCGGATCGTTGAACTTGTCGGAGAGGCAGGGGCAGTTAGCCGCAAGCGCGGTGAAACGAGAGTTAGGATGTGCGCCGCAGGTAGACTTGTCGTTCTTGTCGTACTTAGTGCAGTCCCACTTGTTGCCCTTCCAATCAACTGCATTTGTGGGAGGATTCTTGTCGAGGCCTTCCCACCAAACGGTGTTGTTGTCAAGGTTGTGAACAACGTTGGTGAATATGGTGTCACGCTTGGTAGTAGCCAGCGCGTTGGGGTTAGACTTGTCGTTGGTACCGGGAGCAACGCCGAAGAAGCCATTCTCGGGGTTAACTGCCCAAAGTCTGCCGTCATCGCCTACACGGAGCCATGCGATATCGTCGCCGACGCACCATGCCTTGTAGCCCTTGTCCTTGTAGATCGCCGGAGGAATGAGCATTGCGAGGTTGGTCTTGCCGCAAGCAGACGGGAATGCACCGGTAACATACTTAACCTCACCGTCAGGACCTTCGATGCCGAGGATAAGCATATGCTCAGCCATCCAGCCCTCTTTGCGTCCCAGGTAGGGAGCGATACGGAGTGCGAAGCTCTTCTTGCCGAGAAGAACGTTTCCGCCGTAACCGGAGTTAACGGACCAGATGGTGTTGTCCTCGGGGAAATGAACGATATAGCGGTTCTCTTCATCGAGATCAGCCTTAGCGTGGAGACCCTTGATGAAGCCTGCGTCGTCGCCGAGAGCTTCAAGTACGGATACGCCCACACGGGTCATGATAGCCATGTTGAGTACAACGTAGATGGAGTCGGTAAGCTCAATGCCGTACTTAGCAAAAGGAGAGCCTACAGCGGACATGGAGTAAGGAATAACATACATAGTTCTGCCCATCATGGAGCCGGTGTAGAGCTTGGTGAGCTTTGCATAGCATTCCTTAGGATCCATCCAGTTGTTGATAGTGCCCGCATCCTCTTTCTTGGAGGTGCAGATGAATGTTCTGCCCTCAACGCGTGCTACATCATTTACAGCGGTTCTGTGGAGGTAGCAGTTGGGAAGAAGCTCTTGGTTGAGCTTTATGATCTCGCCGGTGGAGCATGCCTCGTCGCGAAGAGCCTGAAGCTGTTCCTCGCTGCCATCGATCCAGACGATCTTGTCGGGCTTTGTCATTGCTGCCATTTCGTCGATCCATTCGGTGACGAACTTATTGGTGGTAAGTGCCATTTTGGTTCTCCTAATCTATAAAAATAATTATGTTTACAAAACACTAATGCGGCGGTTTACCATTTCCCGCCATTATACATTATACCTTATCCTTTTGCAAATTGCAAGCGATTTTTGAGAATTTGAGTGCTTTTTACATATTGTTAATAAAATCACTTGCTTTCATGCAGAGCATCCGCCAGCCTTGCGAAATCCCCTAGCGTTAGCCGCTCGCCGCGTATGGACGGCTCAAGCCCGGCTTTTTTGATAGCGCATGCGATTCCCTCCTTGCCGAGGGCGGAAAACTCGGTTGAAAGCGAGTTTGAAAGAGTCTTGCGGCGCTGTGCGAACGCACCGCGGATAGTTTTAAACAGTGTCTCCTCGCTTTTGACCTCTACGGGAGGCTGTTTGTGGAGAGTGATGCGAATAACGGCGGAATCCACCTTCGGTGCGGGCAAAAAGCATCCCGCAGGGACGGTGAAGAGCCGCTCCACCTTGCCGTAATAGGACAGCGCGGCGGTGATGGCGCCATATTCGGAGTCACCCGCGGGGGCTGTGAGTCGCTGTGCGACCTCCTTCTGGATCATGACGGTGATGGTCTCAAAGGGGAGCTTTGATTCCACAAGCTTCATTAGTATCGGCGTTGTGATGTAGTAGGGCAGATTCGCCGCAACGGACATCCGCATCCCACGGGACAAAAACTCGCGATCGGTGAGCTCGGCAAGGTCGGTTTTCATCACGTCCTCGTTGATGACCAGTGTGTTTTCACAGTCCTCAAGTGTCTCTCCGAGTATGGGGATGAGATTGGTATCGATCTCCAGCGCCACGACCTTATGGGCGCGCGCGGACAGCTCGCGGGTCAGCGTACCGATGCCGGGCCCTATTTCGAGAATGCCAAGCGGAGCCTCATCAGGGCACACGCACGCCGCCTCCGCGATCCTCTCCGGCACCTGCGGATTTATTAGAAAATTCTGCCCAAATTTTTTCTGAAAGGACACTCCGTGGCGTCCCATGATCTCGCGTATTGTGGAAAGGTCGGTAAGTCTCATAGCAACTCCAGTAAAAACATTCAAACTTTTTCCCCGTCGGCTCTTGACAAACGCAGCCAAATCGGGTATAATATTAACGTTGTCTATATTGTATCATACTTTTTTCGATAATGCAACACCAAATTTAATATGCTGGAGTGGCGCAGTGGTAGCGCAATTGATTCGTAATCAATAGGCCGTGGGTTCAAATCCCATCTCCAGCTCCAACCTTTATAAGCCTCTTTTTGCGTGTTTCACAATTGCAGAAAGAGGCTTGTTTTTTTGCGTTTTTCGTAATCTGCTGACACTATTGGGACGGGATATTATACTGCTGTCTATTGCTCCCGAAATATAACAAGAGCGGAGGATTTTCCTCCGCTCTCATCTGTTCGACCTATTGGAATTTGACGGTATTACAACAGCTTTATCTCATTGGCAACCATAGCCACGTTTTTGGCGTTGGTATCAATTTTAATGGTATTGAGTGCTTGATACATCGGTATTCTTGCTATGCTTCGCTCAATTATATCTTCAGAACGGATACCTCTTTCTACATCCATTGCCAATCTTTCACACAGAGTCTTTTCATCCGCTACAAGCGAGACGCATTTCACCTCACAGTTCTGTGTATCCAGTTTCTCAAGTATGGAATTGATAATACTCTGCTCGTGCATCACCCAACAAAAAATGATATTCTCGTATGCAGAACACTTCAGAAAATTATTGAGTACATAACAAATATTATTTGTCACCATTGCTTTTGTTTCATCGGTTACTTGGAACGGACTTGCATCCCAGCACCAATCTCCGTCAAGAAATACGCTATTCGGTAAATCCTGTTTGAGCTGTTGGCACACAGTTGTTTTTCCAACTCCCATAGTGCCACCAATCATATATAAAGTTTTCAT
>JAZNAL010000054.1:0-25107 GCA_045586505.1 Candidatus Flemingiibacterium sp.
GGCGATAACGTTGATATGACCGTTGAGCTTATCACTCCTATCGCTATCGAGCAGGGTCTCCGTCTCGCTATCCGTGAGGGTGGCAGAACCGTAGGTTCCGGCGTCGTTGCTTCCATCATTGAATAATTTTAGCTTATGCTAAGCTTTCGAGGAATCGCGTAAGCGATTCCTCGATTTTATTATCTTCGGGGCATGGTGAAATTCCATACCGGCGGTATAGTCCGCGAGCAGAACTGCTGATCGGGTGTGATTCCCGAACCGACGGTACAGTCCGGATGAGAGAAGGTAGCTATTATCAGAGCCGAGCTTTAATGCTCCGCTTATTTTAGTAGTTGAGCCCCTGATTTTATCGGGGCTTATTTTTATCTTCTCCTTAAAATTTGATTTTAGGAGAAATTATTATGTCTGAAAAAAACAGCAAACTATTTTCACTTCACAACATGGCAAAGATCGCCATACTTACCGCAATTTCGGCGATCATTATGCTTTTTGAATTCCCACTTCCCTTCGCGCCGGGATTTTATGAGCTTGACCTTTCCGAGGCGGTCATACTCATGGGTGGCTTTGCAATGGGACCGGCTGCCGCAGCTATAATGGAATTACTCAAGAATCTGCTCAATCTGCTGATCAACGGCACCATTACGGCAGGCGTCGGCGAGCTTGCAAACTTCGTCATGGGATGTGCACTGGTTGTGCCCGCCTCGCTTATATACAAATACCACAAAACCTTGAAAGGAGCCATAATCGCACTCATTTCGGGAACACTTTTGCTTGTGGTCATCGGCTGTTTTGTCAACTACTTTATTATGATACCCGCTTACGTTTATCTATCCGGCTTCCCGATGGAAGCTATCCTTTCCATGGGAAGCGAAGCAAACTCGCTGGTACATAGCCTCGAAACGCTGATAATTTTCGCGGTTGCGCCCTTCAATTTGGTAAAGGGCATAGCATGCGCTCTTATAAATCTGCTGTTATACAAGCGCCTTTCCAAGATACTTCACATTTAGGAGGTTAAAGTGTCACTTTTACTCAAATATCTGTCAGTTTTCTTTGTATCCATGGTTCCGCTGATTGAGCTTCGCGGCGCGGTGCCAATCGGTACGGGTATGGGACTTCCCTGGCACTGGACGCTGATCGTGTCCATAATCGGAAACTGCTTACCGATCCCGTTCATTCTGCTGTTCGTGAAAGCCATCCTCAAATGGATGCGAGGATGCAGCATAGGTCTTTTCAACAAAATCTCCAACTGGCTCTATACCAAAGCCGAAAATAACCGTCCGAAAATCGAAAAATATGCCGCATGGGGACTGTTTTTATTTGTTGCGATTCCCCTGCCCGGCACCGGTGCATGGACGGGAGCACTTGTGGCATCGGTTTTTGATATGAAGAAGCTCCCTGCGTCGATCTCCATATTCGGCGGAGTCGTGGGCGCGGGTCTTATTATGACAATTGTGTCACAGTTCGGCGCACAGATCGTGAATTTTTTCATTTAAGCCTTACTTCCCTATTGACAAACCGCAAATTTTGTGATACAATTATATTCGTAAAAATAATATCTTATCAAGAGTGGTGGAGGGACCGGCCCTTTGAAACCCGGCAACCTACGTCATAGGACGCGTGGTGCTAAATCCGAGGAGATGAGACGATCATACGCCTTTAAGCCCTCGGGTCACCGAGGGCTTTTCTTTTACTGCTCACAATATGGAGGAATATAAAATGGCAAGACATCTTTTCACTTCCGAGTCCGTAACCGAAGGACATCCCGACAAAATCTGCGACCAGATCTCCGATGCGGTGCTTGATGCACTCCTCGAGCAGGATCCCATGTCCCGCGTAGCCTGCGAGACCACTACCACCACCGGCATTGTTATGCTGATGGGCGAGATCACCACCACCGCAACCGTTGATTTCCAGAAGATCGTCCGCGAGACCGTCCGCGAGATCGGCTACGATGACGATGCCAAGGGCTTCAACTGCGATACCTGCGCGGTACTCAATCAGATCCACGGTCAGTCTCCCGATATCGCTCTCGGCGTTGACAAGGCGCTGGAGGCAAAGGCAGGCGAGCTTACCGACAAGTACGACACCGGTGCGGGCGACCAGGGTCTGATGTTCGGTTATGCGTGCGATGAGACTCCCGAGCTCATGCCGCTCCCCATCTCCCTTGCACACAAGCTGGCGCTTCGTCTGACCGAGGTTCGTAAGAACGGCACTCTTCCCTATCTGCGCGCAGACGGTAAATCTCAGGTTACCGTTGAGTATGAAAACGACAAGCCCGTACGAGTTGATGCGGTAGTTATCTCCTCGCAGCACAGCGCTGACGTTGAGCTGTCTCAGATCCGCGCTGACGTTATCGAGAACGTTATAAAACCCATCATCCCCGCTGAGCTTATCGATGACAACACCAAGATCTTCGTTAATCCCACCGGACGCTTCGTAGTAGGCGGCCCTCACGGCGACTCCGGTCTCACCGGCAGAAAGATCATCGTTGACACCTACGGCGGCTACTCCCGTCACGGCGGCGGCGCATTCTCCGGTAAGGATCCGACCAAGGTTGACCGTTCCGCATCCTACGCGGCTCGCTACATAGCTAAGAATGTAGTCAAGGCAGGTCTTGCAAAGAAATGTGAGGTTCAGATCGCATACGCTATCGGCGTTGCAAAGCCCGTGTCGGTGCTCATCGAGACCTTCGGCACCGCATCGGTTGATCCTGAAAAGATCTCCGCCAAGGTAGCAGAGCTGGTGGATCTCCGTCCTGCGGCTATCATCGACCGCTTCAAGCTCCGCCGTCCCATCTACAAAAAGCTGGCGGCTTACGGTCATATGGGCCGTGAGGATCTCGACGCTCCGTGGGAAATCTGCGACATCGCAGATGAGCTTGCAAAGATCAAATAAGAACAAATGAAATACTGCGGATACCCGGAACCGACAAGGTTACGGGTATCCGCTATTTTTTGCCTTGCTCGTTTTCAAGCGTTGGTCATACCGTCCCTAACCACGCACAAACCGCCGCGAATATACTCACCGCAAGCTCGCTACGGTACGCTTCCGTTTTAAGCCTCGCAAGCTCCTCCACATTGGACAGAAACCCGCATTCAACGAGTATTGCGGGCACCGTGGCGCGGTCAAGCAGGTATATCGCCGAGGTAGCCCGCTTGATCTCACGCGTATTACTGCTATCAAGATAAGTTCGCGCATAGCTCTGCACGTACGTGGCGAGTTGCGCGCTGTTTTTGTCATTCGGCGAATACCACACCTGCAATCCCGAATATTTCGGGGAGGAAAAGTTGTTCATATGTACGCTCACCAGCACCGCTCCGCCACTCTCGTTTACTTCATCCACCACGGCAAGACGGTTTTTGAGGTCGTGCATCTTGCGGTTCGACTTCAATGACTCGTCTGCCAGCATATGATCCTCCGTGCGGGTCAGCACGCAGTCGATCCCCGATAGGCGGCATAATGCCGCCAGGCGCATAGCAACATCAAGATTCAGCTCCTTCTCAGTCGTGCCGTCGGGTGCTGACGCACCGCCGTCGATACCGCCGTGACCAGCGTCGATTACAAGAGTCGGAAGCTCTGCGCGGGTCTCATGCACCGCCGAAACGGGTCTGTCGCCCGTCATAAACCGCCCGATCCCGAAGGTCAGCGCGCAAACGACAGAGAGCAGTAATACCGCCAACCCGAATTTTATTCCCGCCGCAAGCCCGTCCCGCAGTCGGACTTTGTCTTTGCGGTCGTATAAGATCATGTCCTTCACAGAAAACTCCTTAAAAATATGATTTTCACTATTCTATGTCAGCTCCGCTTTTTTTATTCTTTCCGGCACGTCTCACTGCGGCACAGACCGCCTGTGATGCGGCGATCAAAGCAAACGATAGCAAAATAAATAACGCAAGCTGACAAATCGGCTCCATTTTAAAAAGCCCGCATAAAAATGTCACCGCCGCCGCAGGTGCGCACCATACGGCGATAAGCTTTTCGGTCAGTGCTTCGAAAAAAATCGCTGCCAATATTACCGCAAGCCAGATTATTGGTAGAGCTGTTACAAGCGTCATTTTAAACCTCCATGCAAGTTTCCGGGTGATTTATACTATATTATTGCGCAGTTTCATAAAATTATTACAAGGCTGAGTAAAAATATCCGTGCTTGACCATTATATTCCCATGTGAATTTGCAGAAATGCTACAAATTTCCTCTTGAAAATCCTGTCGTATTTTGATACAATGATAATATAGTTATAAACCTGCCGCAAGGAGTATTTGATGAACAACACCGAACAGAAAAATACCCGCACACCAAAAAAGGCACCCGACACCTCTTATATCATGCTGATACTTATGACCGTCGCCACGCTGTCGCTGATAGCCGCATCTGTTGTGATATTTCTTCCCAATCTTATCTCCACATCAGCGGACGACACCACCGGTACCTTCGCTGACACCAATACTGATAATATTGCTGCGGACACGACCGCTCCTGAGGATATCTACGTCCTTCCGCCCCAGAGCGAGGGGAGTGAGGTGCGCGGTATTTACATCGCCACGGTGCAGAATATCAATTTCCCCTCCGCGAAGGGCTTATCGGCTGCTAAACTTAAGACAGAGCTTGACAATATTCTTTCCACCTGCGTCAACGCAGGGATAAATGCGATCTATTTTCAGGCGCGTCCGTCAGCGGACGCCATGTACAAGTCGGAGATATTCCCCGTGTCCGAGTATCTTACCGGCACTCAAGGCTCAGACCTTCCCGACGGCTTCGACCCGCTTTCATACCTCATCGAAGCGGCACACGCGAGAAATATAAAGGTACACGCCTGGGTAAATCCCCTGCGCGTAACCGTGGGCTCGGCATCAAATCCCGCCCATGATACAGAAGCGCTTGCCAAGGGACATCCTGCCCGCGAGAATCCTGACTACACCGTGGCGTACGCCGACGGTAAGCTGTATTTTGACTGCGGCATACCCGAGGTGCGTGAGCTTATCGCAAACGGTGTTGCGGAGCTTGCAAATAATTATGCCATCGACGGCGTGATCTTTGACGATTACTTCTATCCCTACCCCGTAAGCCACGGCAAGACAAACGTCTTAGCGGAATTCGATGATAAGAACAGCTTTACCAAATACGCAAACGGTATGACCCTCGCAGATTGGCGTCGTGATAATGTCAATAAGATGATCGAAGGATGCTATAATGCTATTAAAGCTGTAAATCCCGACTGTGAGTTCGGTGTCGCCCCCTTCGGTATCTGGCAGAACGATGACGGTACCAACGGCGGCAGTGACACCGCGGGACTCGAATCCTATTCCGCCATCTACTGTGATCCCACCGCGTGGATAAAGGGCGGCTACATCGACTATATTGCTCCGCAGATATATTGGCGCTTTACCACCGATGCGGCACGTTATGACGTGCTTGTGCGTTGGTGGAACACGCTCCTTGACGGCACGGATGTTAAGCTTCTCGTGAGCCATGGCATATACAATTATGACACCTGGGAGAATCCCGAAAACGAGCTGCGCTGTCAGGTGGAATTTGCCCGCAGTGAGCTTATGTACCGCGGCTCCATACTCTACGGCTATGCGGCACTGAAGAATAATTCAAAGGGGCTTATGGATGAGGTTGTTGACGTTTTCTCCGAGGAGGTCATCCATACAGATGCAGTCTCTAACGGCAATGATCTGTATATAAGCATCCCATACTCCGGCAGTTATATCGACGGCGATAACACATTTGTGATCGGTACCTCAGATCCCACCCAGCCGCTTTGTGTGGACGGCAAGCCCGTGGGACGCACCAAGAGCGGCTACTTCTCTCTATATCTTCCGCTTGAAAAAGGCAAAAACACCTTTATATTCTCCCATAAAGGCACCGACACCGAGTATGTGATCAACCGTACCGATACAAACACATCCTCCGACAAGGTCACATATCCCACCCTCGATTCCCCGGGGATCGATTCGGTCACTCCCTCTTATGATTGGATGGGCAACGGCACGCTTCCCGTCACCGTCACCGCTCCCAAGGGCGCTTCTGTTACAGCCACCCTTGCAGGTCAGACCATCAAGCTACAGCCCACACTGTGGTCACCCTCCCAAAGCGGCAAATATATGAAGGAGGTCTACACAGGCACCTTTAAGCTTTGGGGAAGCGAAGGCAAGATCGAGGATTACGGCAAGATCAAATTCACCTGCATCTACGGCAACAAGACCTACACTGCCGAATCTGCAAATATCCGGGTTCGCGGCAACGGCGCATATATCCCGATCGAGGTGATCGGCGACGATACCGAACTGAAGATACAGTCGGACAGCTGGTATTACGATGATTACACCCCGCAGTCGGCAGGAATGCGCGACAACGCGGTGCAGTTATCAAGCGGGCTTTACAAGCTCCGCTGCGGCGGCTACATCGCATCGGACAAGGTAAAGGTGCTTGACGGCAGTCCAATCGCCATAGCAACTGTGGAAAGCGCTGTAGTCTCAAGCAACACGGCGGCTACATATTTTAAATTCAAGGTAAACGAGAATGTTCCGATAAACTGCAATCTCGCTGACAACGAATTTTGCGTCACGCTTTACAATATCGATACCGCAAAGGCGCCCAAGGCAGAGTTTGCAAATAATCCGCTGTTTGAATCGGTAAGAAGCGAGAAAAGCGCCAAGGTCAACTCCTACAAGTACTATTTCAAGCTGTATGATATCGAAAATTTCTACGGCTTCCGCCATTATTACGAGGACGGCTATCTGATTTTCGAATGGAAAAACCCCGAAACGCTTCCCGAGGGCGACAAGCCCCTTGCGGGTAAGACCATCATCCTGGATGCCGGTCACGGCGGCAATAACCCGGGAGCTTTGGGGCCGCTGGGTGCGCTAGATGGTGCGATGAACGAATCAGATTTCAATTTAGAGATCACTCTTGCGGCACAGCCCTATCTTGAAGCGCTGGGAGCCGAGGTCATACAGATCCGCGACCGCGAGACCGAGATTGATGTCCCCATCGCAGACCGTTTGCAGACGCTTATTGACCTTGATCCCGACCTTATGATCTCGATCCATCAGAATTCCATGCCGTACACCACGGATATCACAAAAATACGCGGCGTGGTGGGTCTTTACTGGTCGGATTCGGGCTATATGCTGACAGATGTATTGGGCGAGACCATTTCAAACGCCCTCAACAAGCTGGACCGATCACCCACAAAGCAGCGGCTTGCGATGGTACGCAACGCCAAATTCCCGTCGACACTGGTGGAAACCTGCTTTATAACCTCAGTTGAGGAATACGAGCGTATGATGAAGCCCGACACAATAGACAAGATCGCACGCTCCATTGCCGACGGTGTCATGGCCTACTACGCGGCTCAGGCGAAGTACATAAAATAGCCGCAAATCTCAATTTTTTTATGAAAACCCTTGACAAGACCAACCGAGTGTGGTATAATATACAGGTGTTCGGACGATACTCCGAGTACACTGTGAGCCACTAGCTCAGTTGGCAGAGCATTTGACTTTTAATCAAAGGGTCCGGAGTTCGAATCTCCGGTGGCTCACCAGAACAGGTAACGCGTACCGCAAGCGGTACGCGTTTTTTTATACAAAAGCCACGTTTCTTGTGCGTGGTTTTGCTATACAACAATTAACCCGCGCATTGCATAAGCAATACGCGGGTTCTTGTGTGAGCATTTTAAATATCGTTTAGCCTAGACACTAGGGGGAGTGAATCGATGCAACGCATCGTAAGAACTGATAAACGATAATTTATCTTCACTCTACCAAGCAAACGAGCCTGCCGTCCTTGACGTCAAGCACTAATGTGCTCCCGGCACCAATCTCGCCGCGGAGTATCTCCTTGGCAATCAGCGTCTCTGCGGCGCTTTGTAGATAGCGCTTCAGCGGACGGGCACCGTATACGGGATCGTAGCCCGCGTCGATGATCATCGACTTTGCACTGTCGGTGACCTGAAGCGTCAGCTGACGGTCAGCAAGACGCGCGCCAAGGGATGCGATAAGATTATCTATGATACCCGTAAGGTTATCCTTGGTCAAGGGTTTAAACATGATGATCTCGTCGAGACGGTTAAGAAATTCGGGTCTGAACGACGCGCGAAGCTCTGCCATAACGCGGCTTCTCGCCTCGTCTGAAATCTCGCCGTCAGCGTTTATGCCGTCAAGCAGATGCATTGAACCCAGGTTGGAGGTCAGAATGATGATGGTGTTCTTGAAATCCACCGTGCGTCCCTGACTGTCGGTGACTCTGCCGTCGTCGAGTATCTGAAGAAGAATATTGAAAACATCAGGATGTGCCTTCTCTACCTCGTCAAACAGCACTACCGAGTAAGGCTTGCGGCGTACTGCCTCGGTAAGCTGACCGCCCTCGTCGTAGCCGACGTAGCCGGGAGGTGCTCCGATCAGACGCGATACGCTGAATTTCTCCATATACTCGGTCATGTCGATGCGCACAAGATTGTGCTCATCATCGAACAGACACTCCGCAAGGGATTTCGCAAGCTCGGTCTTACCAACACCCGTAGGGCCAAGGAACATAAAGCTTCCGATCGGACGGTTGGGGTCGGCAATACCCGCACGACTGCGTTGAATCGCCTCGGTGACAAGCTGTACAGCTTCATTCTGACCGATCACGCGTTTGTGAATGACCTCGTCAAGGTGCAGCAGCTTCTCGCGCTCTCCCTCAACAAGCTTAGATACGGGTATCCCCGTCCACTTTGCCACAATTTCCGCAATCTGCTCATCAGTCACGGTATCGTGCACAAGAGTGTTTTCACTGTGATTTTCGGCACGCGCTTCAGCCTCGGCGAGCTTCTTCTGCAGTTCTGGCAGGTCTGAATACTGAAGTCTTGCCGCCTTTTCGTATTCAAGGCGGAGCTGTGCCTGTTCAATCTCACCTGTCAGCGTCTCAAGCTGTGCTTTGAGGTTCTTTACCTCATCCACACTGCCCTTCTCCGCATCCCAACGGGATTTCAGCTCGTTGAATTTATCCTTTTCCTCCGCAAGCTCACAAGACAGCTTGGCAAGTCGGTCACGGCTTAATTGATCCTCTTCCTTTTTAAGCGCCATTTCCTCGATTTCAAGCTGCATGATACGACGGCGGATATCGTCCATTTCGCTTGGCATAGAATCCATCTCGGTGCGGATCATCGCGCAGGCCTCGTCCACGAGGTCGATAGCTTTATCAGGCAAGAAGCGGTCGGTGATATAACGGTGCGACAGCGTAGATGCCGCAACGATGGCGTTATCGTGTATACGCACGCCGTGGAAGATCTCGTAGCGCTCCTTCAAGCCGCGCAGGATGGAGATGGTGTCCTCCACCGTCGGCTCATCTACAAGCACCGGCTGGAAACGGCGCTCCAGCGCCGCGTCCTTTTCGATATACTTACGGTATTCGTCAAGCGTAGTCGCGCCAATGCAGTGAAGCTCACCGCGCGCCAGCATGGGCTTTAATAAATTACCCGCATCCATAGAGCCTTCGGTCTTGCCTGCACCAACAATGGTGTGAAGCTCGTCGATAAAGAGGATTATGCGCCCCTCGGAGCTTTTGATCTCGTTAAGCACCGCTTTGAGGCGTTCCTCAAATTCACCGCGATACTTCGCGCCTGCGATCAGCGCACCCATATCAAGGGAAAAGATGGTCTTTTCCTTGAGACCGTCGGGCACGTCGCCGCGAACGATACGCTGTGCAAGCCCTTCCGCGATAGCGGTCTTTCCGACGCCCGGTTCACCGATGAGCACGGGATTGTTTTTGGTCTTACGCGACAGAATGCGCACCACACTGCGGATTTCGGAATCCCGTCCGATTACCGGATCTAATTTTTGCTCGCGGGCACGCTCCACAAGGTCGGTGCCGTACTTTTTTAATACATCGTAGGTGTCCTCGGGGTTATCGCTTGTGACAGGCGCGCTCTTGACACTTGCCAGCGCCTTTGTAAACCCGTCGCGGGTGATACCGTGATTGGAAAGCAGCTCCTTTATCTTTTTGCCGCCCTCACTGAATATACCGAGCATAATATGCTCCACGGAAATATATTCATCCTTTAACTGCTTTGCTGCCTTTTCGGCGAACTGCAGAACATTCGACGCCTCACGTGAGGGATAAAGCTCACCGCCGGAAACCTTCGGAAGCTGTGAGATCAGCGTATCAAGCTCCGATAAGATCAAGTCGCAGTTTGCGCCCATTTTACAAAGAAGCGAGTTTATAAGCCCGCCGTCCTGATCGATCAGCGCATACAGAATATGCTCGGGCGTGATAGCCTGATTCCCCGCCTCCTTTGCAATATTGGAAGCGGAATTTATAGTATCTATGGATTTTTGTGTGAATTTTTCAGCGTTCAATTTTAATCCTCCTTATACGGTTATTCTTCCACCCTTTAAGCTCTCCACATAGAGGGCGGCGACAGTGTCGGCATCGTAAGTGCCCGCAATAAAGCGTTTTAAAAGTGCATCAAATGTCTTCACATAATCGGATATTCCCCTTGCAAGCGTCTCGGAATCCGTATTCGCACCGCATACGATACTGCGCACGAACTTACCCTCGTAAAGCGCATAGTCCCGTGTCCCCGATCGGGGCGCGAGGTACACATCCTCGATCTGCTTCCACAGTCCGAAGAACATGGTCATCGCGCGGGTAAGCTCCGCCGACTGCGTGCGGAATATCACGGAAAGCGTGCCTACAGCACCGTTTCGCGGCGTGCCGTAAAGCTCCACCTCATAGCGTATAGTAGGTCGGTACTTATATTCAAGGCAAGACTTCATGGACATCGTAGGCGTGTTCGGCTCAAAAAACGGCACAAGCTCCCGCGAGGGCGATATCAGCTCGTTGAGAGCCGTGAAAATATCGTTGATCTGCTGTTCGGGCGTTCTCAGTGAAACGTGTTCCGCAAGTATCCGATTTACAAGATTCGAGCGGTTGGTTCCCATACGGTGCGCAAGGATATCGATCTCCCGCACCACGTCATCCGACAGCATCAGACTGTAGAGTGTTTTCTTCATTCTTCCACCACCTGTTCTTCTTTCTGACTTTATTGTACCACGCAAAATATAATTTGTCAAGATGTTTATATAAATTTTATTGCAAGTTTTATTTTATATCCTCCGAGTTTTGGAACACAAAAAAAGACTGCCGCATCGGCGCATATGTATATGATTACACACAATGCGCGCTTAATGCGGCAGTCACGGTTATTACATAGCTTTGAAATCAAGCCTGCCGATCACCGTACCGTCAGCCTTTTTAACGTGCCGGACAATTTACCGAGCAGCTGTTTTTTCAAAATCTTTTTCTGCATTTCGTTAATTATATTTTCAAAATACCGCGATCGAGGTCGTCTATGACTCTTGCAATAGCGTGTTCCTTAACATTCACGGTAATATGGTCAGCCACGGATTTGGCGTTATCGCTGGCGTTTTCCACCGCGATACCCAGTCCGGCATCGCGTATCATGGCAATGTCGTTATCATAGTCGCCAATAGCGATAGTGCGTTTTATGTCAAGCTTCAAAAGCTCCACAAGATTATGAAGTGCCGTCGCTTTACTGATGCCCTTCGGCAGGATCTCGTAAAGCGTGTACTCCGAGCGGATAAAATCCACCTTGTCTGATAGCGGGTGCGAATTCAGGAGCTTAGCTGTCCGCATTAACCTCTCCTCGTCATCATCGGCGAAGATCACCTTTGCCACAGGCTCCCTGACCTCAGAAAAGTGGCAGGCAATATTGGGAAGACCTGTCTCCTTTCGGAAGTGTATCATCGCGGAATTATCCTTGTTGAAGTAGATGTGCTTGGCGGTGTTAAGCTGTATTCCGACCTCAGGCATTTCGCGGTCTATATACCAAACAAGCTCCATTGCCTCGGGTGGAAGCGATGCAAGCCACAGATACTCTTCCTTTTTGTGATCGTAAAGTCCGCCGCCGTTGATACATCCGAATGGCGCATTGGGGTCAATCCTTGTATAAACGTCCTTTGACGCATACGGCATACGTCCGGTTATATATGTGAAAAGTCCGCCCTCGCTTTTAAAATATTCGATGGCATCAAAATTTTCCTTGGAAATAGTCCTGCCGTCCGCAATAAGCGTTCCGTCAAGATCGGTGCAAAAAAGCACACCGTCAAATTTTTTCATAGTATTATCAAAACCCTTCATCAAAGATTTCGACTTATTATACCATAATTGCGGGCAAAAAGCAACCGGTTTTTATAAGTTACGGAAAATTTGATATTTTCCCAAAAAATACGCAAACCGACATTGATTATTCACAATTTGGGTGTATAATATTGGATGAATGATTTTATTTTAACGGAGGCTATTACTATGGCTAAGAAACTTACCAAAATAAACGGCTTCGCAGGCGTTGAAGGCCCCGTCCTCACCATCGTAATGGACGGTATCGGTGTTGCTCCCGCAAATGCTGCCAACGCAGTAAACGCGGCTTACACCCCTACCCTGGATATGCTGGCAGCGAAGTATCCACACGTAAACTTAAAGGCTCACGGTACCGCAGTCGGACTTCCCTCCGATGACGATATGGGCAACTCCGAGGTCGGTCACAACGCTCTCGGCGCAGGTCAGGTATTCGCGCAGGGCGCAAAGCTCGTTTCCCAATCCATCGAATCGGGCAAGATGTTCGCATCCGCGACCTGGCAGGAGCTCATCGCAAACGTGAAGACCAACTCATCCACCCTTCATTTCCTCGGTCTGTTCTCCGACGGTAACGTTCATTCCCACATCGATCACTTGAAGGCTATGCTCGTTCAGGCGAAGAAAGAAGGCGTTTCAAAGGTACGCATCCACATCTTAATCGACGGACGCGATGTTGGCGAGACCTCCGCCCTTGAATATATCGATCCCTTCGAAGCATTTATTGCCGATCTCCGTGATGCATCCTATGATATCAAGATCGCATCCGGCGGTGGACGTATGCAGATCACTATGGACCGTTACGAGGCTAACTGGGGCATGGTAGAGCTCGGCTGGAAGACTCATGTGCTGGGCGAGGGCAGACAGTTCGCATCAGCATCCGAAGCTGTCAAGACTTACAGAGAAGAGCTTAAGGTCATCGACCAGGATCTTCCTCCCTTCGTTATTGCTGAGGACGGCAAGCCCGTGGGCACCGTAAACGACGGCGACAGCGTTATCTTCTACAACTTCCGCGGCGACCGTTCCATCGAAATCTCCAAGGCTTTCGACGACGCAAATCTTGACAAGTTCGACCGCGTAAGATATCCCAAGGTGGTATATGCAGGTATGCTGGAGTATGACGGCGACCTTCATATTCCGAAAAAGTACCTCGTATCTCCTCCCGAGATCACCGAGACCATGGGCGAATACCTTGCAGGCACCGGCGTTTCTCAGCTCGCTATCTCCGAGACTCAGAAATACGGTCACGTGACCTATTTCTGGAACGGCAACAAGTCGGGTAAGTTCGACGAGGAGCTTGAGACCTACATCGAGATTCCTTCCGACGTAGTTCCCTTCGAGCAGAGACCCTGGATGAAGTGCGCAGAGATCACCGACAAGCTCATCGAGTGCCTCGAATCGGGCAAGTACAAGTACCTCCGCGTAAACTTCCCCAACGGTGACATGGTGGGTCACACCGGCTCCTTCCTTGCAACACAGGTATCCGTCGAGGCGCTGGATCTCCAGCTTGCGCGCATCCTTGCAGTCGTTGACAAGCTCCACGGCGCGGCACTCATCACCGCAGACCATGGCAACGCTGACGAAATGTATGAGATTGACAAGAAGACCGGCGCACCTAAGCAGAACAAGGACGGCTCCTATAAGGCTAAGACCAGCCACACCTTAAACCCCGTTCCCTGCTATATCTACGACAACTACACCGCCGACAACTATGAGGTCAAGGCAGACGAAGGTAAGTTCGGTCTTTCCAATGTTGCGGCAACTATGGTTAACCTGCTTGGTTACACCGCTCCCGCGGCTTGGGATGAGTCTATCATTAAGGTTAAATAATAATTTCGGGGTTGCCGTGCATAACGGCAGCCCCGCGGTTTACTTTGAAGAATTACAGGAGGAAAAATGCTCTATTTTCTCGACAGCGCAGACTTTGCAGTCATCGCGGATGCGCTTGCAAAATATCCGCTTGACGGCGTAACCACAAACCCCGCCATACTCGCCCGCGATCTTCCGGCCGACCGCACACTTGCCGAAAGTCTCAGATATATCCGATACCTTGTCGGTGACCGCCTGCTGTTCGTTCAGGCAACCGCAGACGATTCCGACGGCATGGTACGCGATGCTCACAGGATCTGCGAAACTCTCGGAGGCAGACTTTCCATAAAGCTCCCCGCAACGAAGGACGGCTTCACTGCCGCCAAAAAGCTTACCGAGGACGGTATAAGCGTCACTATAACTGCGGTCTACACCACCTCACAGGCAATGCTTGCAGGTGCCTGCGGTGTCGACTTCGCAGCACCTTATATCTCGCACCTCGATAATTTGTCCGAGGACGGCGCCGCTGTTGCTTCCGAAATGGCGCGCCAGCTGGAACTCCACAAAATGCCGACTCAGATACTTGCCGCAAGCTTCCGCACTGCATCACAGGTGGAGCGTTGTATCGCAGGTGGCGTGAGTGCTGTAACTGTCACAGCAGATATGCTGGACGTGCTCTCCTCGCATCCCGGTACAGATGCCGAGCTTGCTTCGTTCAACAAAAAATGGTCGGCACGCTTTAATGAGGGCATCTCGGAGCTACTTAAGTAAACCTCACTGGGCTTTGATCAGCTTTATCTCTGCCGACAGTTCGCGTCCTCCCACATTCGCCTTGATGCTTATGGGAAGCATACAGGAAAGGTCAAAGAGCACCTCCACACGGTCATCGCCGTCTATATACACTGCCCGCTCGCAGGATAGCCCGCCTACGGTGGTTTTCTCGGCGGAATAGTAGCAGTCCTCGGAGATGCAGAACAGCGAAATGATGTCGGACACGCCGCCTATTAAGTTTTCATCCTCAATGGGAATTTTCAGCATCCCCGATGAAACGTAGACCTCGCCCTGTGTAAACTCGAAGCTCACCCCTGAAATAATGCTGTTTTCCCCCAGCGTCAGCACCGCATCACGCGCAAGCATACGCCCGGATTCGTCATATTCGGGAGCCTCCAATATCAGCTTTGCGGGGATTTCCTCTCCATCAAGTGTAAATACCGCATCGATTTCAAGCTGCGCGTCCTGATACGCAAGTCGGTCTCGCTGAGATTCGCCGCCGCAGGATGTGAAAAGCAACGTGGCTGTAAGCAAAATTAAAGCCAAATAATAACGCATTGCCGCCTCCGATAACATAATGTTTGCTACATTATATTACCGGAGGCGGCAGACTATTCCCTTTTTCAGTGTGTGCGCACTACTGCTGACGGATTGCACAGTCGGAGGATACGTTGCATTTCCTCATTAGTCTCGACGATAATCGCGCGCTTTTTTCCGCCCGCGCGGTCGGGATAAATGCATACCCATGCCGTCTCGCTTCCCTTTTTAATCGAAAAATCCTTAACCGATACAATATCGGGTGCAGAAAGCATCCGCTGGCTGTCTCGATTATAGGGTGCGATCAGCGTCATTTCCGGCACATATACCCGTGCTTTAAGCCGTCTGGAGCTTCCCGCATAGATATGGGCAACCGTCAATTCACCCGCTTCTATGGCGAAGTCATATTCCACAACTGTATAGCGCCAGGTCATCTTGATCATGGCATATAGCAGAAACGGAAGCAGGACTATAAGCGCCCATGCCTTGAAATTAAGTCCAAGTATCCACAGATACGCCAGAGTGAACACCGTATAGAGCACAATAAGCAGAGTCTGAGTGAGTCTGAGCTTTCCCGTCGGCTCGGGACACACTGAATGCTCACAGAAGTTTTTATAATCGTTCATTTGGATTCTCCTTATACAAATAAAATGCCGTTGCAGACGCCTTCGATCCGATGACAGGATTCAATTTGAATACCACTCCTTAATTTGTGGTTTCAAGAAATATTTCTGCATGACATCCTAAAAGTAATTATACCACATACCGCCGCCCATTTCAATAAAATTTCCGAAAATAATTCCAAAAATGTATAGGTTTTCTCTGTTTAGCATATTGCAAAATTCGTCAAAATAGTGTATCATATAGGTAGAGAATATTTAAACCCGAAAGGACATAGAAAAATGAAAGCTGTAATAACCGTAACCGGAAAAGACGCAGTGGGCATCATCGCCAAGGTAGCAAACACCTGCTCCGATCACTCTGCCAACATCGTAGATATCTCGCAGAGCGTTTTAAAGGATTATTTTGCCATGATCATGCTCGTCGATATAGATAAACTCAATATCGCATTCGCGGATTTTGTTGACGAGCTTGCAGCTATCGGCGAAAAATCCGGACTCGTCATCCACACGATGCACGAGGACATTTTTAACTCGATGCACACAATATAATATAAGAAAGGTCAAATCGCAATGCTTAATACAGCAGATATTCTTGAAACGATAAGCATGATCCGCGAGGAGAATCTCGACATCCGCACCATCACCATGGGTATTTCCCTCCTTGACTGTGCCTCCGAAGATGCGGATCGCTTCGCCGACAAGATATACGACAAGATCACAAGAACCGCCGAAAAGCTCGTTGTCACGGGCGAAAATATCGAAAAGGAATACGGTATCCCGATCATCAACAAGCGCGTTGCCGTAACTCCCATCTCCCTCTGCGGCGGAAACTTTTCCCCCGAGGGCTACTTAAAGGCGGCGAAGGCACTAGACCGTGCGGCAAGCACGCTGGGCATCAACTTTATCGGCGGCTTCGGTGCGCTGGTACACAAGGGCATGACCAAAAAGGATGAGGCTTTCCTCTCCATCATCCCCCAGGCGCTCGCCGAGACGAATTTCGTCTGCTCCTCCGTAAATGTTGCCACCACCAAAGCGGGCATCAATATGGACGCCGTTGCAAAGATGGGCGACATTATTAAGGAAGCCGCTTACCTCACCCGCGACGCCGAGTCTATCGGATGTGCGAAGTTCGTGGTATTTGCCAATGTGCCCGAGGATAACCCCTTCATGGCGGGCGCATTCCACGGTGTAGGCGAGGGCGAAGCCGTTGTAAGCGTTGGCGTATCGGGTCCCGGTGTTGTGGCATCCGCTATCAAGCGTGCGGGTCACTGCAACTTCTCCGAGCTTGCTGACATCATTAAAAAGACCGCATTCAAGATCACTCGCGTAGGTCAGCTCGTCGCATACGAGGCGTCCCGCCGTCTTGGCGTCCCCTTCGGCATCGTCGACCTGTCATTGGCTCCCACTCCCGCCATCGGTGACTCCGTGGCACATATTCTCGAAAATATGGGACTTGAAAAATGCGGTGCTCACGGAACTACTGCCGCACTGGCTCTGCTCAACGACGCCGTTAAGAAGGGTGGCGTTATGGCATCCTCTCACGTCGGCGGTCTGTCGGGCGCTTTCATCCCCGTATCCGAGGACGCGGGCATGATCGATGCCGTTACCTGCGGTGCGCTTTCCATCGAAAAGCTTGAGGCTATGACCGCGGTCTGTTCCGTTGGTCTTGACATGATCGTCATCCCCGGCGACACTCCCGCTGAGGTAATCTGCGGAATCATCGCCGACGAGATCTCCATCGGCGTTGCCAACACCAAGACCACCGCCGTCCGCGTCATCCCCGCATACGGCAAGAAGGTGGGCGAGGTCGTAAACTTCGGCGGTCTGCTTGGTTACGCTCCCGTTATCGCGTTGAATACAAACTCCCCCGCCGAGTTCATCTCCCGCGGCGGACGCATTCCCGCGCCGATCCATTCTCTCAAAAACTGATATCGTAAGGGGGTGCTGCACTTAGGTGCAGCACCCCCAATATAATACAGCTTGTCACCCAGTGTGGGTTCCATTTTTTTACGCTGTATCTTTGCGCTTACGCGCCCGAGGTTGTTGCAAGTTTTTAACTTGCAACAGCCATTTTTCTCACTGCGCCCTTGACACGGGGCGTATTATGTTGTATAATATTTATTAGTTTACTAACTAATTTTGCAAAAAAGGAGCAATTCTTATGACGAATAAGTCATTGCCGCAGGAATTTATCGACGCCCTGCCACAAAAAAGACTTGATTCCAAGTACAACGCCATGATGCGCATACACGACGCCGCAAAGCTCTATCACGACCGTATGCGGCGCCATTCCGAGCATGACGGTCTACCAAGCAGTTACCGTATGCTGATCTTCCATTTGGCGCACATGAAGCCGGGTGTAACACAGTTGGAGCTTGTCAAGGCGACTCATCTGAAGCCGCCCACTGTCAGTGTCACCCTGCAGAAGATGGAGCGTGACGGATTGGTACTTCGGCAAAGCAACGAGGACGATCTGCGTGAAACGCTGGTCTATCTCACCGATAAGGGCAAAGCCATCGATGAGAAGATCCACATAATTCACGAGGAAGGTGACGCAGTAGCACTTGCAGGTCTTTCCGACGATGAAATCGTCAACCTGCAGAATCTTTTGAACAAAGTAATCGACAATCTGCTTGCCGACAGATAAAAAACAAACGAGGTAGAAAATGAAACTTGCAAAATATTTAAAGCCATACTGGTATTTTGCCCTACTTGCGCCGCTGACGATGATCGGCGAGGTTGCAATAGACTTAATGCAGCCGAAGCTGATGTCAAAAATCGTGGACGAAGGCGTGCTGGGGCAGGATCTGACACTTATCATCAGGACAGGTCTTACCATGCTGGGACTTGTTGTAATCGGTGGACTTTTCGGTATACTATCCGCCGCCTTTGCCAGCAACGCCGCTCAGCGCTTTGGTAACGACCTTCGAAATGATGCCTTCAAGAAGGTAATGAGCCTCTCTCTTGAGCAGACCGACAAATTCACCACCGGCTCACTTGTAACACGTCTTACCAACGATATCAACGCTGTCCAGATGTTCATCTCCATGCTGATACGTATGTTTGTGCGTGCTCCCATGCAGTTTATCGGCGGTATATTTATGGCGATCGCAATCAGTCCGAAGTTCGGTGTCGTACTTGCCATTGCCCTTCCGATACAGCTGTTTCTTATCTTTTTAATGCTCAAAAAAGCCGGCCCGCTTTATTCGGCAGTGCAGAAAAAGCTGGACCGCGTAAACTCCGTGGTACAGGAAAACGTCTCCGGTGCACGCGTGGTCAAGGCTTATGTCAAGGAACAGCATGAGATCGGGCGTTTTAATGAAGCCAACACCGAGCTGCGTGACGTAAACCTCACCGTTCAGCGACTGATGGCGACTCTCAGTCCTATACTGATGATCATAATGAACGGCTCTGTCATCGCCATTCTACTTATCGGCGGCAAGGAGGTCGAAGCCGCTATCGGAACCATCGACGGTATCAAAGTTGGCGATGTTATGGCGGCGATCACCTACATTACCCAGATCCTTATGTCCATGATGATGGTCTCCATGATGTTCCAGACCATGACCCGTGCCGCGGCAAGTGCACGCCGTGTCAGTGAAATGCTTAACTGCGAACCTGTTATCAAGGGAAGCGGCTATACTCCCGAAGCCGATGCCGAAAGCAAAGGCGCGGTCACCTTCAAAAATGTCAGCTTCCGTTATCCCGGCACAGTCGGCAGACAGGTGCTGGAGGAGGTCAACCTCGATATACGGCCCGGTGAGAATATCGCCATTATCGGCGCAACCGGCTCCGGCAAATCCTCGCTGGTCAATCTTATCCCTCGTTTCTATGATGCGGTAGACGGCGAAGTCCTCGTGGACGGCGTGGATGTACGCGACTACGATCTCGATACACTTCGCGGCAAGATCGCGTTGGTGCTCCAGAAGACCGAGCTTTTCTCGGGCACAGTCGCCGACAATATCCGATGGGGACGTCCCGATGCCACCGACGAGGAGGTAGAGCTTGCGGCAAAGATAGCCCAGGCGCATGATTTCATCATGGGCTTCAATGATGACTACAACACTATGATCGCCGAAAAGGGAGCTTCCCTCTCAGGGGGTCAGAAGCAACGTATTGCTATCGCCCGCGCCATCATCCGCCGCCCGGAGATACTTATCTTCGACGATTCCACCTCTGCCCTCGACCTTTCCACCGAGGCAAATCTTCACAAGGCTCTGCGTGAGCACATCGACGGCACCACCGTTATTATGATCGCACAGCGTATCGCTAGCATCAAGAACTGCGACCGCATTGCAGTTATTGAAAACGGCACCATCATAGCCTTCGCCCCCCATGATGAACTGATGAAGACCTGTGAAACCTACCGCGACATTTACGCGTCGCAGATGAGAAGCACTGAAGGAGGTGACAGGTAATGGCTGAAAATAAAGGCACAAACGACCGCCCAATGGTACATATGGGTCCCGGCGGACCAAGACGCGGCGGCCCCGGTGGACCGATGGTCCGCGAGAAGCCGAAAAATATGAAAGCTACCCTTGCCAAGCTGATGCGCTACATCGGCGGCAACAAGTATCTGCTTCTTGCCCTGCTTGTCATCGTATCTCTTGTGGCGGCACTGAATCTGGCAGGTCCCGCTCTGCAGGCACAGGCGATCAGCACGATCACCATTGATGCCGAGGGTATGCACGTCGATTTTGACAAGCTTTACACCGTAGTAGTAGTGATGGCAGTCGTCTACATCTGCTCCTCCCTGCTCACTTATCTGCAGGGCATCACTGCGGCAAAGCTGTCCCAGAACACAGTCTACACTATGCGAGGCGACCTGTTCGCACGCATTTCCTATCTCCCCATCAAGTACACCGACACCCACCGTCACGGCGACATCATGAGCCGCATGACCAACGACGTGGAGAATATCTCAAACTCCGTTTCGCAGTCTATTTCTTCACTTTTCTCGGCAGTGATCACGCTGATTGGCTCATTTATTATGATGATCTACTACAGCCCCGTGCTGACAGTAGTTGCAATGGTTACCATCCCGCTGACGCTGCTTGTTTCCACGAAACTATCGAAGTTCATGCGCAAGTATTTCGTAGAACAGCAGAAATTACTCGGTCAGCTCAACGGTCACATAGAGGAAGCGGTCACGGGATATAAGACCGTTATGGCTTACAGCAAGGAACGTGCATCCGTTGAAGAATTTTCAAAGATCGCCGCAAGATACCGCAAGGTTGGCATCAAAGCCAACATCTGGGGCGGCGTGATGGGTCCTTGCATGAATATGATCGGTAACCTCGGATATCTTTTGGTTGCGGCGGTGGGCGGTTATCTGTCACTTTACAGCGTGTTCGGATTGGCGCCTATCGGTATTCCCGCGATCCAGGCGGTCCTGCAGTATTCCAAGCAGTTCACCCGCCCAATTAACGAGATCGCCAACCAGTACGCACAGATACTAACCGCAATAGCCGGTGCGGAGCGTGTATTCGACATCATGGAAGCCTCCTCCGAAATCGACGAGGGCAAGCATCAAGTCACCGTCGACGACATCCGCGGCGATATAAGCTTCAGGAATATTTGCTTTTCCTACAAGGAGGGTGAGCCGGTACTTAAAGGCTTCAACTTGGATGTGAAGCGCGGTCAGAAGATCGCCATCGTAGGTGCGACAGGTTCAGGCAAGACCACCGTCGTTAATCTGCTGACTCGCTTCTACGAGATCGACAGCGGTGAGATCTCCATCGACGGTATCAACATCACCGATATTCCCAAGCACACCCTTCGCCACGCCATCGCTATCGTACTTCAGGATACGGTGCTCTTCTCCGACACCATCGCCTCCAATATTCGCTACGGCAAGCTTAATGCCACCGATGAGGAGTTAAAGCGTGCCGCCGCTATGGCTCATGCGGATGTGTTCGTAGAACGCCTGCCCGAGGGCTACGAAACAGTGCTTTCTGAGTCGGGAAGCGATCTCTCGCAGGGACAGCGTCAGCTGCTCTCCATCGCACGCGCGGTGCTTGCAGACCCCAAGATACTAATTCTCGACGAGGCGACCTCCAGCGTCGATACCCGTACCGAGATGCACATTCAGTCGGCAATGGTTGCGCTGATGAAAAACCGCACCTCCCTTATCATAGCTCACCGTCTTTCCACCATCCGCGACGCGGACAAGATCGTAGTGCTTGACGACGGCGTAGTCGCCGAGGTCGGCAGTCACGAGGAGCTCCTCGAAAAGAAGGGGGCATATTACAAGCTATATCAGAACCAATACGCAGGCATTGCTACCTGACACGAAAAGAGTCCGATTTTTTCGGACTCTTTTTACGTTTCCTATTGATTTATTCATCATAATATGCTAAAATAAAACCATAATAATGCAAAAAAGGAACTGATACCATGAAACTCACTGAACTTTTCAAAAAAGATACACTCTCCCTCTCCTTTGAGGTATTTCCACCTAAGAACGATACAGCATTCGACAGCGTTAAAACTGCCACCGAGGAGATAGCAAAGCTCCAGCCCGCTTTTATGAGCGTTACATACGGCGCGGGCGGCGGCACCAGCCGTTATACCCTCGATATTGCACGCAATATCAAGCACTGCTACAACGTCCCGACCCTCGCACACCTCACCTGCGTTTCCTCCACCAAGGAGACCGTCCGAGAACGCATCGCGGATATGAAGGCTTCGGGAATCGAGAATGTAATGGCTCTTCGCGGCGATCTCACCCCGGAGCTTGAGCTCTCTGACCGCTCAGGCTGGGCATACCGCCATGCGGTGGATCTGATCCGCGACATCAAGGAAAGCGGCGCGGATTTCTGCATCGGCGGCGCGTGCTATCCCGAGGTACATCCCGAAAGCTCAAATCAGGCTGAGGATATTAAGTACTTAAAGGAAAAAGTGGATGCAGGCTGTTCGTTTTTAACCACGCAGATGTTTTTTGACAACAATCTTCTTTACAATTTCCTTTACAAGATCCGTGAGGCAGGCATTGTTGTGCCGATCATACCGGGTATCATGCCTATCACCAACGCAAATCAGGTAGACCGCGCAATCAAGCTGTCGGGGTCATTCATGCCCCAGCGCTTCAAGAGCCTTGTGGACAAATTCGGAAGCAACCCCGACGCAATGAAGCAGGCAGGCATCGCATACGCCACCGATCAGATCATCGACCTGTTTGCCAACGGCATAAAGAACGTCCATGTTTATTCCATGAATAAACCCGATGTGGCAAGAAAGATCCTCGATAATCTGTCGGATATTTTAGATTAAATAATCGCAATGACAACAACCGGGACCGTAAAAACAGTCCCGGTTGCTTTTGTTGTATTAGTTAAACCAGCTTGGCAAGTTCCCGTTCAAAGAAATGCCTCTTGCTTAATGTAATAGCTTACTTCAATCATTTTCACCATCATCAGCCTCTATAAGTCCCTCGGGAGTTTCCACCATATCGTGGCGTTTTAACAGGAAGCGTCTCACCGCGAAAAGTATGGCGATTGCCACTACTGTTATAAGATTTTCCCATGGCTTTGCGTGACCCACAATCAGCTGTCTGGCAAGCGCAAATGCCAACACCTCAATGACAGTCTCGGGAGTATGCTTACAGAACATTTTGATAAGCTCGGCGCCAATGGCAAGCACGATGGCATCGTCCAGCACCGCCACAAGCTTGTCCGCGCCCTTAAAGAAGAGGTCGAGTGTGGTCATGTCTACAATAAGACGAGCCGCCATAATAAGTATTGCCGCTCCCACGATCGCCGCCATAAACAACTCAAATATGTAGCTTATTTCAAACATTATATCCTGTAGTTTCTTTCGCATATGCTGCCTCCTGTTCAGGTTTTAAAAAATAGGTCTTACTGACTGATGCCGATATAGAATTTGCGCCGCAGGTTGCATTCCTATAATCGGAGATGCTGCGGCTACGAATATAGCTGCCGCCTTTTACCCCGTTTTCATGTTAAATGGAGTTTGTATTAAACACCCTTATTATAGCATAAACCGGCAAAAAAAGTCAATACATTTACAGTAAAAAACGAAAAATAGCAAAATCAATAATTATGATAGCTTATGCCCATACTCATAATTATTCCAAATTTGTAGGCTTTTGGGTTGGAGGGTGTGAATTTTTGCCGGTAACGGCAAAAAGAAAGACGCCCAAAAAGGGCGCCTTTCTTATCATAAATACAATCTATTAAAGACCACGCTTCACATAGGTGGTGTGAAGGATCTCATGAGCCTTGTGGCTACCGGGCTCGCCAAAGTACTCGTCATAGAGTGCCTTAACTGCGGAGTTCTCATGAGACTTTCTGAGATCCATCGCAGCGTCTGCCTTGTAGAGAACGCTTGCACGGAGTGCACGGAGATCGTACTCTGCACGCTCAGCTGCAGTATGGAGAGGCTGACCGCCGCCGTTTACACAGCCGCCGGGACAAGCCATGATCTCGATGAAGTCTACCTTCTCCTCGCCATTCTGTACTCTGGTGAGAAGCTCCTTAGCGTTCTTTGTACCGGAAGCAACAGCAACCTTGATCTCAACGTCACCGAGCTTGTAGGTAGCACGCTTGATGGGAGCGGTACCGCGTACATCGTCGAAGTCGAGCTTTTCAAGCTTCTTACCGAGAACAACCTCAGCCGCAGTACGGAGAGCTGCCTCCATAACACCGCCGGTAGCACCGAAGATAGCGCCTGCACCGGAACCGATGTCGAAGGGCTGGTCAAACTTCTCGTCGGGAAGCTTGTTGAACTGGATGCCTGCCTTCTCGATCATACGAGCGAGCTCGCGGGTGGTAATAGCTACGTCTACGTCGTAGATGCCCTCGCCTGCTGCGGACTGACCGTCGCGGCGAACCTCGAACTTCTTCGCGGTGCAGGGGATGCAGGATACGAAGAAAATGTCCTTAGGATCGATACCGTGCTTCTGAGCATAGAAGGTCTTGTAGAGAGCACCGAACATCTGCTGAGGAGACTTACAGCTAGAGAGGTTTTCGGTCATCTCGGGGAAGTAGTGCTCGCAGTACTTAACCCATCCGGGCGAGCAGGAGGTGATAAGCGGGAGCTTACCGCCGTTCTGGAAACGCTCGAGGAACTCGTGAGCCTCTTCCATGATGGTGAGGTCAGCGGTGAGGTTCATGTCGTATACGCCGTCGAAGCCGAGACGCTTCATAGCGGATACCATCTTGCCCTCAACGTCGGTACCGGGCTCGTTGCCAAGTCGGAGGC
>JAZNAL010000055.1:0-3682 GCA_045586505.1 Candidatus Flemingiibacterium sp.
AGAGGGGGGAACCTTCGGATCGGCGTCTGAGAGCAGATGGTTCCCCCCATCTGCCCGCAGCGACGCAGAGCGTCGCGAGGACCACTAAACGATAATTTATCGCACAAAATACCAACGGAGTACAAAAAATGACAGATTTCAAACCTACCTACGAAGAGAACACCGCATATCTTGACAGTGTTTTCGGAATCGGCAAAAACTACGACTTCGTGGGGCGCGAGCGAGTCTTTGCGGGACACCGCGCGCGCTTTTATTTTATTGACGGCTTTGCAAACACCGCAGTGATGGACAGGCTTTTCATCTACTTCGCCGAGCTTGAAGCTATCGACACCGTAGATGATGCCAAACGGTTTGCCGAAAGGTATCTGCCACATACTGAGGCTACGGTCCATCGCGACCTCGATAAGTTTATCTATACCGTCATGAGCGGTCCCATGGGTATAATCATCGACGGAATTGACTCGGTGGGCATCACCATCGACACCCGTATGTATCCCATGCGAAGTGTCGGGCAGTCGGAGAACGACCGCGTACTTCGTGGCGCCCACGACAGCTTTACGGAAACAATAAAGCAGAATACCACGCTGATCCGCCGCCGCATCCGCGACACAAATCTCACCTTCAAGAGCTTTGTCATCGGCGAGTCCTCGAAAAGCGACGTGATCCTCGCATATATCGATGGCAAGGCTGACAAAAAATATGTGGATATGCTCACCAAAAAGCTGCAGAGCATCAAGGTGGATGCGCTGACTATGGGTCAGCAGAGCCTTGCGGAATGCCTTATCAAGCGGGGGTGGTACGACCCGTTCCCGAAATTCCGCTACACCGAGCGTCCCGATACCGCCGCCGCACATATTCTGGAGGGTATGGTAGTCATCCTCTGCGATACCTCGCCCGAGGTGATGATACTCCCCACCTGCATCTTCGACTTCATGCAGGAGACAGACGACTATTATTTCCCGCCGCTGACCGGCTCATATCTCCGTCTGTTAAGGTACGGCGTGTTCTTAATGACGCTGCTTCTGACGCCAACCTGGTATTTACTCATCACTCATGTGGAGTGGATACCAAGCTGGCTGAATTTTATCCTCGTGGACACCGAATGCAATATGCCCATACTCCTGCAGCTTTATATCATCGAGTTTGCCCTCGACGGCTTAAAGCTCGCCTCCATGAATACGCCGTCCTCGCTTAATAATACCTTCGGTGTCGTCGGCGGTCTGATTTTAGGCGATTTCGCGGTGCAGATCGGCTGGTTTGTGCCGGAGGTGATCGTTTACATGGCATTCGTTGCCATCGCAAACTTCTCCCAGTCAAGCTATGAGCTGGGATACTCCTTCAAATTTATGCGTATGCTTCTACTCACCACAACCGCCATCGGCGGTCTCATCGGTTATATCGGCGGCATCGTGCTGATCGTCACGCTCATCGCCACCAACAAAACCCTTAACGGCAGGCGGAATTATCTCTATCCGCTGATCCCATTCAACGGGAAAGCCTTGAAGCGGCTGGTAGTGCGCGAGCGGCTGAAGCCGCTGGATAAGTAGAACTCCGGTAGGGGGCGGCGCCCACGACGCCCCTGTACCAGCGTTATATATCCTTATTTAATCACAGTGGACGAAGCCATTGCTTCGGTGCAGATCTGGAAGAAGGTCTTGCCTCGGTTCACGCTAAGCTCCTCGCCTGCCTCGTTATACAGCTTGACGGGGGTGTCGGCGGTGGTCTTTGTCCACTTGATCTTCTCGTATTTGCCGCAGGAGATGTAGTAGCCCTCGCCCGAGCCCTCGGTTACTACGTCCATATGACCGTAGCTGTCACCGGTGTTTGCGGTGGGACAGTAAAGCAGAATTATGTTGGTGAAGGAGATCTGCTTTTTCGCGGTATTATCCATGTGCTTGTCGCCGAGGAACTGCCAGCGGTAGTATACGCCCTCACTTTCGTTATACTCATAATAGGGCTTGTGACTGTAGTTGTATGTAACCTGCAGATAGGTGGCATCCCCGCCCTCGGGCACGCGGACCGTGTCGTAGGGTACAAAATCCAGCGGAGAGTCAAAATTCTCGGCAAGAGTGGTGTTGTACTTCTTGAAAGCAATACCGTTTGCGATCTTTTCACCGTTTGTCATAAGACTGTGCTCATATCCCATATTGGACTGCCGCCATGTATCGCGGTAGAACATATTCGGGATATACATATTGACGCCGTCAAGGTTGTTGACCTTGCGGTCGCGGATCTCCACATACGCCTGATTGCTTCCGCCCGCATGGATGTAGATGGCGTTATGGTTCGCCGCAAAATCCAGATAATACTCGCGGGAGGAGCGCACTGAGCCGATAACGGGCAGATTTTCGTAGTCGGACACAACCATCATAAGTCGGGTATAACCGCCCTCCACGATGCACTCGTACATAACGTCCGCATAGGAGATGCCCTCCTGGGGAGTTGCCACCTTGATATTGTTTATCATGATCGCCGCAGGACGGCGGTTCTCGTAGTCCACCTTCGCCTCAAGACCCGTAAGAGGATTGATAAGCTCCGGCTCGTTAAGAGAAGGCTCAGCGGTAGTCTCCGCTTCGGTGGTGACCTCCTCGGTGGTGACTTTCTCAGTTGTAACGGGTGGCTCAACGGTCTCGATATTGAATACGGGCTTTTCGGTAGTTACCCCGTCGGAGGTATCGTTATAATTAGGCGTCTTTGTGTCGCCGCAGGCAGATGCTAATATAAGCTGGGATGCAAGAAGCAGGCAAATAAACGCACCGCCCCATTTATTTTGAATGTTCATAATACTTCCCTCTCAAAAACATTTATGATTATTTTCCATCGCCGAACAACACTCGGCTATTTTATATTATAATATCAAATCGCCCCGTTGTCAATAAACAAACTGCCGAATATACGAAAAGTGAGCATATATTTCGGGATTTGTCAATATTATTTACAATTTGTGTGTAGAATTTACCGTTTATTTGTGTTAAACTAATGATACTTATATAGTTTTAAGCGGAGGCACACTATGGAAAATATAATCAGCAAAGATAAATATATGATGTACCGCGGCAAGCCGTTGGTGCGTGACGGTCAGCAGATCTACTACGGAAGCATGGACGACAAGTACGTGCTTTTCCTTGGAATAATGACCACAAAGAAGGTTGGCGACAAGGATGTACCCGATCAGGTACTCATCCAGATCCAGAGCACAGAGGACAAGAAGGTCATTAAATTCGGCATGAAGAACGGTCTCTACGAAGCCTTCGAATACGGTCTCATCTGGCTCGAAACAGAGCTTAAAAAAGGATAAAAAAATCGGCGAGATTTTCGCCGATTTTTTTATGTTTATTCTGCGTCGGGAATAAGTGTAACCTTCTTCATCACAACGTCGTGCAGGGGCTTGTCTCTGAAATCGGTGTCAACGCACGCGATGCGGTCGACCACATCCATACCCTCGGTGGCACAGCCAAACGCCGCGTACTGACCGTCAAGGAAGGTAGCGTCAGCGTGGCAGATGAAGAACTGCGAGGATGCGCTGTCGGGTACCTGAGTGCGCGCCATGGAGATGACGCCGCGCTTGTGGGACAGGTCGTTCTTCACGCCGTTTGCGGCAAATTCGCCCTTGATGTTGTCGGGAGAGCCGCCCATGCCGGTGCCTGTGGGGTCGCCGCCCTGGATCATAAAGCCCGCGATA
>JAZNAL010000056.1:0-30993 GCA_045586505.1 Candidatus Flemingiibacterium sp.
GAAGCTCTCGACACCGATGACAAGAACGTTCGCGATGCCAAGATGCAGCCCATTATGGACGATATCGTTGCTAATTTCGAAGAGAAGTACCCCGACATTAAGGTAGTTCTCCCTGGGCTTATTTATAAAATACAGAAGAAGATCGTCCGCCGTTGGCTCCTTACCGAGCACAAGCGCGTTGACGGACGCCGTATGGATCAGATCAGACCTCTCGCTTCCGAGGTAGGCATTCTGCCGAGAACACACGGTTCGGGTCTCTTTACCAGAGGTCAGACTCAGGTTCTTACAGTAGCAACCCTCGGCCCGATCTCCGATTCTCAGATGCTTGACGGTATCGACGAGGAGACCGTGAAGAGATATATGCACCACTACAATATGCCCGGCTACTCTACCGGTGAAGCAAAGGCTTCCCGCGGTGCCGGCAGACGTGAGATCGGTCACGGCGCACTTGCTGAGCGTTCTCTCGTTCCCGTGCTTCCTTCCGTTGAGGAGTTCCCCTACGCTATCCGCCTTGTGTCCGAGGTTGTTTCCTCTAACGGTTCCACCTCTCAGGGCTCGGTATGCGGCTCCACCCTTGCACTTATGGATGCAGGTGTGCCGATCAAGGCTCCCGTTGCAGGTATCTCCTGCGGTCTTATCACCGATGAGGACGGCACATGGACTACCATGATCGACATCCAGGGTCTTGAGGACTTCTACGGCGATATGGACTTCAAGGTTGCAGGTACCAAGAAGGGTATCACCTCCATTCAGATGGACCTTAAGATTGACGGTCTTACTCCCGAGATCATCGCCGAGGCATTCGCAGTTACCCACAAGGGCCGCGACTACATCATCGACGAGGTTATTCTCAAGGCTATAGACAAGCCTCGCGCAGACGTATCCAAGTACGCACCCAAGATGATCTCCATGAAGATCAACCCCGACAAGATCCGTGAGGTTATCGGTTCCGGCGGTAAGGTCATCCAGAAGATCACTGCTGACACCGGTGCTAAGATCGACATCGAGGATACCGGCGATATCTTCATCTCTGCAGTAAACAGAGATGCGGCTCTGGCTGCAAAGACTATCATCGACGGCATCGTATTCGAGCCTGTTGCAGGCGAGATCTACGAGGGTCCCGTTACAAGAATCATCCCGATCGGTGCTTTCGTTGAGATCGCTCCCGGCAAGGAAGGTCTTGTACACATCTCCAAGCTTGAAAACCGCCGTGTTGAAAAGGTAGAGGATGTATGCGCTGTTGGCGACATCATGCGCGTCAAGTTCCTTGGCGCTGACGAAAAGGGAAGACTCAATCTCTCCCGCAAGGATGCGCTTTAATTAAGAAATCAACGGGGCTGTTTTACAGCCCCGTTGTGCTTTGTATACCCGAACAAGCGGCATATAACCGCATAAGCTCTAAAAAATAAAAATTACGGAGCATAAGATGAACAACAACTACCAAAACAACAACCGACAAAACGGTCAGCAACCGCCAAGGAACCGTACAAATCAACCCTATACGGGACAGGTGCCGTACCGTACAAATCAGACTCCATACGGTCAATATCAGCGTCCACCTCAGCGAAATAATCCCTATCCGCCCGTACGCCATCGCTCCAGACGACAGGCTCGTAAAGCGGCGGGGTTTGTGGTGCTGACGGCGATCATTATCGTGATGCTACTTATCTCGGTGGTGATCTTTGCCGCAAGATGTGCCTCAGGCTTTGGGGCAGGGGATGCCGATACCGGAACGGGAACGTCTCCGGTAAGTGGCGACGCAAATGCGAACTCTCCCATACCGGGGACTGATGGACCTGCGGTGATTGTTCCTCCTGTGACCGAGCCGCCTGAGACTCAGCTGGATGCGGCGTATGAGTACGTGGAAAAGACAGCCGAGGATGTGCATCGCGGCTATCAGATACTCGTAAACTATCAGAATGCCTACAATTTTGACGGCGGCTTCACTTTCGGTACGCTGTACAGCATGAAAAACGGTAATTACAAGGTCAGCAACACCACCGATTCGCTTGACTTGACGGCGCTGAATCAGTTCTCCTTAATGATGGCGGCGATTGCAAATGAGCAGACGGTTATCGCTGACGAGACCGTTAAGATGAATGACATCATCGTGACCAGCGCCGACCGTACATATGAGTATCAGGAACAGCTCTACGGGTCGCGGGTGGATCAGTACGGCGAGGAGTATGCGGGGCTGTATGTGGCAATGCCGGGACACAGTGAGCATCACACGGGTCTGGCACTTGACCTTGCCGTCTATTCCGACAGCGGCCACGGATATACGTTTAACGATATCACCGACTATCCAAACTGGCTGCAGGCAAATGCCCACAAGTACGGCTTTATCGAGCGGTACCAGGCGGACAAGACACCCATCACCAAGATTGCCTACGAAAACTGGCATTACCGCTACATAGGCAAGCCTCACGCCTTCTACATAAACGCCAACCAGCTTTGCCTTGAGGAGTACATCGACGCTCTTCGCGCGTTTACCTACGAGGGCAAGCACCTCGCCATCACCGATGATGAGGGTGTGGCGTGGGAGATATATTTCGTTCCCGCCGACGCTTCCGGTACAACAAAAATTCCTGTACCGAGGCACTACCAGTGGGAGATCTCCGGCAACAATGTGGACGGTTTTATCGTGACCGTGAAGAAAGCATAGCCGCGAAATAAATCCCGAAATTACTTGCAATCCGTTCTTTTATGTGGTATAATAGCATATATCGCATAAAAGGACGGATTTTTTATGGCAGGAACACTTGTTATCGGATTTGTATTTGTGGACATAAAGGGCTTCCCGAAGGGTGAGTACAACCCCCGTGGGCGGAATCTTGGAAGTGTTAGCTTCATTCACGGCGGCGTGTCGCGAAATGTCGCCGAAAATATCGCGGGTGCGGGGATGCCCGTCACATTCGCTTCGCTGACCGAGGACAGCGCTCTCGGAAACGATGTGGTGCGCCGACTGAAATCCCGCGGCGTTGATACCACACATATGAAAACGGTGTCCTCACAGGGTATCGGTACCTGGATGGTCATTCTTAACGAGCACGGCGACGTGGCGGGAGAGATATCCTGTCCGCCAAGCGTCACAGAGCTTGAAATGCTGATAAGCGAGCGCGGCGAGGAGCTTATTTCGGCGTGCGACAACATTATTATTGAGATAGACACCTCCGAAAAGCTAAGCCGGGAGGTAATAGCGCTTGCGAAGAAATATAATAAGCCCGTGTATACCGTAGTGGGGAATATGAGCGTTATTATGTCGAGACGGGAATTTATCTCGGCGCTTGACTGCTTTATCTGCAACGAATCCGAGGCGGGACGGCTGTTTTCAAGAGATCTTTCGGCGGCAGAGCCCGAGGAAATGCTGTATGTGCTTGAGGAGAATATCGACGGGCTCGGATGCGCGTCCATGGTCATCACCATGGGCGAAAAGGGGGCGGTATATTTCGACCGTGGTACCCGAGAGCGGGGTGTGTGTCCCGCGATTCCCACGAAACTTGTGGATTCCACCGGTGCGGGGGACGCGTTCCTTTCGGGAACGGTAATCGGACTGTCCCGTAAAATGGCGCTGTCGGAAGCGGTCAAGGTGGGTACGCTCCTTGCGTCCCGCACCATACAGACCTCCGAGAGCACCGCCGAGCCGGATGCGGATATATTGAGCGGGTTTACCGGTGAAATTTATGTATAATAAAAAACGGAGCTGATCACAGCTCCGTTTTGCTTTGTATATTAGCCAAGCGCCTTTTCAACTGCCGCAAGCTTAACACAGAGGCAGAGGACATCGCATGCCTTTTTGAGATCATCGTTTTTCGGAAAGGTTGGGGCGATGCGAAGATTGCGGTCGTGGGGGTCGTTTCCGTATGGGAAGGTTGCGCCCACGTTTGTTAAGGTAAGCCCCGCCTCCTTGCAGAGGGAGAATACGCGCTTTGCGCATCCGTCGGGTACGTTCAGGCTGATGAAGTAGCCGCCGCGGGGCTTCGTCCAATCAGCGATACCGTCAAGCTCGCGCTCAAAGGTGTCAAGCACGATCTCGAACTTGGGGCGAAGAATATCGGCGTGGAGCTTCATATGCTCAAGCACACCCTCGGCGTCCTTGAAGAATTTCACATGACGAAGCATATTCAGCTTATCGTGACCGATGGTCTGAACGGTCATGACCGATTTTGCCTGTGCGATGTTGGCATCGCTTGCCGCCATGACGGCAACGCCCGATCCGGGGTAGGTTATCTTGGAGGTAGAGGCGAAATAGAGGACCATATCCTCGTTTCCGTGCTTCTTTGCTTCCTCGAAAATGTCAAGAAGCTTATCGCTCTCGGAATAAAGGTCGTGGATGCAGTATGCGTTATCCCACATGATGCGGAAATCCTTCGCCGCAGGCTTAAGTGCCGCAAGACGGCGGACGGTGTCATCACTGTATGTGATGCCCTCAGGATTGGAATACTTGGGTACGCACCAGATGCCCTTTACAGCCTCGTCACGAACAAGTGCTTCCACCTCATCCATATCGGGACCCTCGGTCGTCATTCTGACGGGGATAAGCTCAAATCCGAGAGATTCGGTCACAGCGAAGTGGCGGTCATAGCCGGGGCAGGGACAGAGGAATTTCACCTTTTCAAGGCGGCACCAGGGCTTATCTCCACCCACGGGGGTGTAGAGCATAGCGCGCGCAAGGGAATCATACATGAGGTTAAGGCTGGAGTTGCCCGCTACGATGAGATTCTTCTCGGGAATAGAAAGTAGGTCGGAGAAGAGCTTCTTCGCCTCGGGAAGACCGTCCAGCACTCCGTAGTTGCGGCAGTCAAGACCTGCTGCCGAGAGGCAGTCGCCGTTTTCGGAGAGCGCGGTGAGCAGACCCTCGGTAATATCCAACTGCTCGCCACAGGGCTTGCCGCGGGACATATCCAGTGAAAGACCGCTTGCCTTGTATTTTTCGTATTCGGCTGAAAGCATCGACTGCTCAGAAACCAGCTCGTCGCGGGATGAGGTAAGATAACGCATAGTAGACTCCTTATATCATTTTGCAGGATTCATAAAATGAAAATTGCAGAAATTTTCGAATTCAATAGAATTATTATAGCATATAACGCTCGAAAATGCAAGAGGTTTTGCAAAAAAACTTCAAAAACCGTCGGAATGCTGACATATTCACGGCTTTAGTATGCTCGTATTGTAATATATTACGCCAAGCCATGAAGGGTGAAGCATATAAATCCTGCAAAAATGGGGTGAATTATGGTTTACGGGCAGAAGATAGACGTAATAATTGGTAGGGGACGGCAGCAGATGCAACGCATCTGCTCACGACAGTCCCTTGTAACTTTAAAAAGCAAACGGTTTGGTATACAATTAAGTTGGAGGGGTGTCGTGGGCGCCGCCCCCTACCAATAGTTGTGTTTATTTCCACTCATAAACGATAATTTGCATAATTGATGCTTAATAGGAAAAAACAGACAAAAAATAACTTTTAATGTAAATATAAATTCTGTCAGTTTTTATATTGTATAAAATTTGAAATTATGCTATAATAAAATGGTAAAAAAAGAGAGTATGCCTATAAAAAGAAATTAAATGGTAATAAAAGTCGAAAGAAGGCAAAAAATAACAGTATGCCGTACCGTCGAAGCTTTACTTTTCCCGAATATTACAAGGATTTTGCCTGCAAGTGCGGGGACTGCCGCAATACCTGCTGTCATGGATGGGGAATTGCACTGTCACAGGATGAATATTTTCGCGTGATGGGCACTGAGTGCTCTCCCGAGCTTCGCCGCAGACTTGATGTGGCATTTCGTCCCGCCACAAATCCCGCACCGACCCCCGAACGCTATGCACTGATCTCCTATAACTGGCTCGGACGGTGTCCGATACAGACCGAGGAGGGACTGTGCCTTCTCCACCGCGAATGCGGAGAGGGGGCAATTCCCGAGATCTGCCGCCGATATCCGCGCTGTGTGCGCATATCTCCCGTCCACGAAGCCTGCACATCTACCGCCTGCGAGCGTACTCTGGAGCTTTTGTGGGCGGATGATCAGCCTGTCCGCTTTGTGAATGGAGAGCTTGAGATCTACGATGAAAATTTCGACGCACCCGCTGCGGCTTCCATGGCGGCTTTGGAGTTTAGCTCCAAGAGAGCAGAGATGTTTGCGATAATATCCGATCGCACAAAGTCCATAGATGCGCGTATCGGGACTGCCGCCGAGGCTTTTGGTGCGGCGCTTCCTTATTATGTCATGCCGTATGATCGTGCGGCGGCGCTGTTTGAAAAGCTGTGCACCGCAAGCGAGGCCCTGTCCGAGCTTTCGGATGAGTGCGCGGTCTATTACGCAGACGCATCAAGTGTGGAGCGCTTCTGCCTTGACAATGTTGCGGGCATGGATGTGTATCTTGAAAAGATGCTGGTCAATCACATCTTCTACAAGGCATTCCCGCGCTCCTTTGAGGGAAGCAGTATGTCGGGGGAGCTTGCGGCGCTTGTGGCAGTGTGCGGACTGCATAAATATGTCGCCGAGGCGTACCTTGCGGTGCATGGATGGAGTCTTGACGGCTTTGTTGACGTCACCGCCAAGCTGTTTCGCATGATCGAGCATTCCCGCTTTGACGAGGTCGCGTCCCGATTTGTACTCGGATGAGTTTTGGTGGGGGAGTTTTCTCGGCTTTGACAGAAAGCCATTGCACGCACTCAAAAGGTGCGTGCTTTTTTGCGGATGTCGCGCTTCTTAGCAACTGTGCCGTGTGATTTTGTGATATTGTCATTAAGCAGAGTACCCCGAAAAGGTGGATAACCGTTAGTAATATTTTTGCCGTATCACGCATACACATAATCGAGGTGATTATTTATGCGTATCTGCAGTTTTTCTGAGCTTAAAAATAAAGAGGTAGTCAACATCTGCGACGGTCGGCGGTTGGGGTATGTCTGCGACGCGGAGCTGGATGTGGAATGTGGGCGGGTGGTATCGCTGATCATGCCCTCGGAGGGGAGACTTTTGACCTTTTCCAAGTGTCCGCCCGTCCGCGTGCTCTGGTGCGACATCGAGCGTATTGGCGACGATGTGATCCTTGTTCGGCGCGCCGAGGCGATACCGCCCAAGTGTCGGGGGAAGGAGCAGGATGGTTGTGACTGCTGACGGCGAGGAACGTGGCTTTTTTGCTTGACAAACCGTGCTGTGGGTATGTAAATATTTTGTAAACACTATTGCAATATATATAATTCTGTGGTATAATATATCGGTCAATGGTCTGCGGCGCCTTTGATACAAAAAATACAGCCGCGATAACACACACCGCGTGAGGTCGGAAGTTCTCCGATGGGTTCCGCTTGGGACAAAAACGGAGTTTCCCGAATATGCGTAGGTGGTGGAAAAAACTGAAGGAGGACATAAAAATGTCTGTTATTACCATTAAGCAGCTTCTGGAAGCCGGTGTACATTTCGGTCACCACACCAGAAGATGGAACCCGAAGATGGCTGAATACATCTTCACCGAAAGAAACGGTATCTACATCATCGACCTGCAGAAGACCGTTAAGAAGTTCGACGAGGCTTATGCTTTCGTTCGTGATCTCTCCACCGAGAAGGGCACCGTTCTCTTCGTAGGTACCAAGAAGCAGGCTGCTGACGCTATCAAGGAAGAGGCAGAGCGTGCAGGTATGTACTACGTTAACGAGAGATGGCCCGGCGGTATGCTCACCAACTTCAAGACCATCAAGAAGTCCATCAACCGCCTCATCGCTCTCGAAAAGATGCAGGAAGACGGCACCTTCGATCTCCTTCCCAAGAAGGAAGTTGCAGGTCTTATCAAGGAAATGAACGATCTTGAGCGCAACTACGGCGGTATCAAGACCATGGAAAGACTTCCCGACGCTGTATTCATCGTTGACCCTCGTAAGGAGCACATCGCTGTTCTCGAGGCGAAGAAGCTCGGTATTCCGGTAATCGCTATCGTTGACACCAACTGCGATCCCGACGACGCTGACTACATCATCCCCGGCAACGACGACGCTATCCGCGCAATCAAGCTCATCTCCTCCGTTATCGCTGATGCTCTTCTTGAGGGCAGACAGGGCGAGCAGCTCACCGACGGTGAGGCAGAGGCAGCTGAGGCTGAGACCGCAGACGCTGAATAATTCTCAAGGCGAAGAAATAATACGAAAGGAAGTATTGAAAATGGCTAACATTTCCGCAAAAGACGTTGCTGCTCTCCGCGCTAAGACCGGATGCGGCATGATGGAGTGCAAGAAGGCACTCGTTGAAGCAGAAGGAAATATAGATGAGGCTGTTAAGGTTCTTCGCGAGCGCGGACTCTCCGTAGCTGCAAAGAAGCAGGACAGAATCGCCGCTGAGGGCGTTGTTAAGATCATGCAGAAGGGCGATCTCGCCGCTATGATCGAGGTTAACTCCGAGTCTGACTTCGTTGCTAAGAACGAAAAGTTCCAGGCATTCGTTGATTCTCTGCTGGAGACCATTATCGCAAACAAGCCCGCTGATGTTGACGCTCTCATGAACTGCGACCTCAACGGTCAGACCGTTGACGCAGCTCTCAAGGAGCAGATCTTCATCATCGGTGAAAAGCTCACCATTCGTCGCTTCGTAATTGTTGAAGGCGCTGTTTCCACCTATGTACACGGCGGCGGCACCACCGGCGTTATCGTTAAGTTCGACCTCGACGGCGTTGCATCCGACGATGCTGCATTCGTTGAGTGCGCACACAACGTAGCTCTCCAGGCAGCAGCTATGAACGCGACCTACGCTAACAAGTCCGACGTTCCCCAGACTGCTCTCGATGAGGAGAAGGCTGTTCTTCTCAACCAGATGGCTAACGATCCTGCAATGGCTGCAAAGCCCGAGAAGGTTAAGGAAGGCATCGTTATGGGTAAGCTTGGCAAGTTCTACGAGAACAACTGCCTTGCAGAGCAGGCTTACGTTAAGGATGACTCTATGTCCGTTGCAAAGTATATCGCTTCTGTAAACAAGGGCATCAAGATCAATTCCTTCGTTAAGTACGAAAAGGGCGAAGGCCTCCAGAAGAGAGAGGACGACCTCGCAGCTGAGGTTGCTAAGCTCACTCGCGGCGAATAATCGCTTGATTTAATAAGATCCTGTCATAAGACTTTCTTGTGATTTCCACAGAAGAGATTTATGACAGGATTTTTGTGTAATTCGGTACTGCTTATGTGAATGGAATGTAAATAACAGAGCAGAGACGATAAAAAAATGAGAATTTACTCTGAATTTTTACGTTTCCTCTTTACAAACGGTAAAAAATCGGTTACAATATTATAGAGGGGCAAAAGTTCCCAAATTTACTTAGGATGGTGACCATTATGAGCGAAAAAAGAGAGCCTAAATTCAAACGCGTGCTTTTAAAGCTGTCGGGTGAAGCGCTTGCGCCTTCGGAAGAGAAGCGCCGCCAGCTTGCCGAGAGCGGAGAGTATCCGATTCTCGATTACGATATGCTTGACCGTGTTGCCAAGGTCGTAAAGCGCTGCGTGGAGATAGGTACGCAGATCTGTATTATTGTGGGTGCGGGTAATATCTGGCGCGGACGTCAGGGCACCAACATGGACAGAACCAGAGCCGATCATATGGGTATGCTGGCGACCACCATCAATGCACTGGGACTGCAGGATTTCTTCGAGCAGAACGGTATTGATACCCGTGTACTTACCGCTGTGGAAATGAAGCAGTACGCAGAGCCCTACATCCGTAACCGTGCCGTCAGTCACCTTGAAAAGGGCAGAGTAGTCATTCTCGGCGGCGGACTTGGCATTCCTTTCATCTCCACCGACACCGCGGCGGCTGTACGCGCGGCTGAGATCGGCGCAGACGTTATCCTGATGGGTAAGAACATCGACGGTATCTACACCGCCGATCCTAAGAAGGATCCCAAGGCGACCCGTTACGAGGCGGTATCTTACAAGGAGATCCTTGCAAAGGACCTCAAGGCTATGGACTCCACTGCGGCGTCCTTCGGCAACGAAAACCACATCAAGACCTTTGTCTTCGAGCTTAAAGAGCCCGAGAATATTTATCGTGCCATCATCGGCGAGGTCGAGGGCACCATTGTCGTTGACGACTGACGCGCTTTAGTCGCAGCGCAGAATGCAAGTGATTACTGAATTATTTTACTTATTACAGAAAGGGAAATTAAAATGAAGCTTGATTGCAAAGTTTACGAAGAAAAAATGAAGAAGTCCATTTCCTCTTATGAGGCGGCTCTTGCCGATATTCGTGCAGGTCGTGCTAACCCCGGTCTTCTTGACAAGATTGAGGTTGATTACTACGGCGCGCCCACTAAGTTAAACCAGATGGCTGAGGTCAAGGTTACCGATGCCCGTACCATAGTTATTACTCCTTGGGACGGCTCCACTCTCAAGAACATGGAGAAGGCTATCCTTGCGTCCGATCTGGGTATCACTCCCGTGAACGACGGTAAGACTCTGCGTATCACCTTCCCCCAGCTCACCGAGGAGAGAAGAAAAGAGCTTACCAAGAAGGTAGCTAAAATGGGTGACGATGCAAAGGTCGCAGTCAGAAACATCCGCCGCGATGCCAACGATGCCGCTAAGAAGATGAAGAAGGACGGCGAGATGACCGAGGATGAGCTTAAGGCTTCCGACAAGTCCGTACAGGATCTTACCGACAAGTATGTAAAGGTCATCGACGAGGTTACCGCACGCAAGAACAAGGAGCTCATGGAGATCTGATTTTCTGGGAGGTGCCGTATGAGCTCGGCATCTCCCAATTTTTGTGTGCACCAAAGGAGGGTAAGGCAATGTTTACACATGACACTGAGAGCTCAAAAAAACGTCTTTCGCATATCGCGTTTATCATGGACGGCAACGGAAGATGGGCAAAAGGTCGCGGTCTTCCCCGTGAAGCGGGGCATACCGAGGGGGCGAAGAATTTTATTAAGGTCGCCGAATACTGCTTTGCCGGCGGTATAGACACGGTGACCATCTATGCCTTTTCTACGGAAAACTGGACCCGTCCGCCCCATGAGGTCAAAGCGATAATGACGCTGTTTACCTCCTATTTGAAGCAGGGCATCCGCGAGATGGCTGAGCGGAATATAAATGTCACCTTTCTCGGTGACAAATCCCCCTTTGAGCCGGCTACCCGCGCGCTGATGGAGCGCATCGAGCGTGAGTCGGCGGGGAATAAGTACAAGCTCAACATCGCCGTCAACTACGGCGGCAGATGCGAGATCGTGAACGCGGTCAACCGCCTTATTGCGGCGGGAATTACCGAGGTGACCGAGGAGCTTATTGAAGGTGAACTGTACACCGCAGGTCAGGCAGATCCCGATCTGATCGTACGCTCTGCGGGAGAGGTGAGGCTGTCGAACTTTTTGACCTGGCAGTCCGTTTACTCGGAATTTCACTTTTCCGAGACGCTGTGGCCTGATTTCAGTGAACGTGACGTTGATCTTGCCGTGGAGGCTTATTATAAACGCACCCGTCGCTTTGGCGGTGTGGTGTGATCTTGGAGGTAGCGTGATAATAAATTTTCACGCATTGGATTTTGTGGCTTTCGCCGACTTCGTCGTCGATTTTGCCTCGCAAAACCACCCCAAAATTCCCGATTAAGGAAGCTTTCGCTTCGCGAAAGCTATGGTGATTTATATGAAACTGCGTGTCTTAACTGCTGTGATCGGAATACCGATAGTGCTGGTGGTGCTGCTGTTTTCGGATACTGTTGTACTGCCTTTCGCGATCGCACTGTTTGCCGCTGTGGGCGAGTTTGAAATGCTCGGCTGTATCGGCTTAAGGAAAAAGCTTGAAGTCGCGATACCCTCACTTATATTTGCGGCGGGAGTACCCTTTGCGGCCCGTTATGTTGTAATCGCTTCGGAGCGCAGCTCTTACTTTTTAGCAATTTTCGCAGTAATTTCGTTTATTTATATGTTCTACCTCATGTGCCTTGCGGTGGTATCGAAGGGCACCAAGGCCCTTAAAGACATGGCACTTTGTGCTGTTACGACGATGTATATTACCGTAGGCTTCGCATCTATCGTACTTCTTCGCGACGTGACTCTGGGGGCTGTGGATTACGGCTTTTATCTCTTTATACTCATTTTTGTGGGCGCATGGGTACCCGATGCTGCAGGATATTTCTGCGGCAGAGCCTTCGGCAGGCATAAGCTCATCCCCGATGTCAGCCCGAAAAAGACGATTGAGGGTGCAATCGGCGGTGTGATCTTCGGCGGTATCGCCTTTGTTGTGTTTGGTGCCGTGATCGGCGCTATGGGCATCGCCGAGCCGAATTACCTGTCGCTTGCCCTGACAGGTGTCATCGTTGCGATAATGTCCATCTTCGGCGATCTTATCGCGTCGCTGATCAAGCGTCAGTACGGTATCAAGGATTACGGCAAGCTTTTCCCCGGACACGGCGGCGTTATGGATCGCTTTGACTCGATCATTGCCATCGCTCCGTTCCTTATGATAATCTGCTCGCATCCCAGCATATTCTCACTTTTCAGTTGACGGAGACAGAGATGATAAATAAAACTATAGCAATTTTAGGCTCCACCGGCTCGGTTGGACAGCAGACCGTGGAGGTCGCCGCTAAGCTTGGCGCAAAGGTCGCGGTACTTGCCGCATCCCGCGATGTTAAGACCATGGAAGCGCAGGCGCGCCTGCTTTCGCCAAAGACCTGCGTAATGGAGGACGAAGCGGCTGCAGGTGAACTACGAACAAGGCTTGCCGATACCGACATCAAGGTGCTGGGCGGTCACGGGGCTATACTTGAAGCGGCGGTGTGTCCCGAGGCGGATGTGGTGTTTAACTCCATCGGGGGAAGCGCGGGGCTTGAGCCAACGCTTGCGGCGCTTGGGGCGGGTAAAACTCTGGGACTTGCCAACAAGGAAAGTATTGTTATGGCGGGCGATATTGTAATGTCGGCAGTGAAGGCTTACGGCGGGCGTATAATCCCCGTGGACAGCGAGCATTCCGCCATTTATCAGTGCCTTGAGGGCAGAAACGGATGCGAGATCAGTCGTATACTTTTAACTGCCTCGGGCGGGCCGTTCTTTGGTAAGACCCGCGATGAAATGTCCGGTATCACGCCTGAATTGGCACTTGCTCATCCCACATGGAAGATGGGCGCAAAGATCACAATAGATTCGGCGACACTGATGAACAAGGGCTTCGAGGTTATCGAAGCGGTTCATCTTTTTGACGTTTTACCCGAAAAGGTAGAGGTCGTGGTGCATCGCGAGAGTATAATACATTCCATGGTGGAATATACTGATAATGCCATTTTGGCACAGCTTTCCGTACCCGATATGCGCCTTTGTGCGCAGTACGCGCTGACCTATCCTGGGCGCGTTCCCGGACTTATGGGGCGGCTTGATCTTACAGAGCTTGGTAAGCTGACGTTCTACAAGCCCGATATGAAGAATTTCCCTCTGCTTGCGCTGGCATACGACAGCATCAAGGCAGGCGGTGTGATACCCGCGGCGCTGGTGTCGGCGGATGAAGCCGCGGTTGAGGCGTTCCTTACAAAGAGTCTCGGCTTTTGCGGGATTGCGGAGGTTGTTTCCGAGGTCATCTCCCGGATTGACAATGTCGCATCTCCGTCCATCGAGGATATACGCCATGCCGCAGAAAAGGCAAGACGCATCGCTGAAGAAGTGATCGCAAGCTATTAACAGAACGCAAAATCAGCTTCGACATAAAACTGTAAAGAGGTAAACTGATAATGAATATTTGGCATATCCTGCTCACTGTTCTTATGCTGTCGGTGCTGATACTGCTGCATGAGCTTGGACACTACACAATGGCGCGGACATTTTCGGTGCCGGTAAGTGAATTTGCACTGGGAATGGGACCGAAGCTGTTTTCATGGCGTTCCAAAAAAACATTTACACTGTACTCACTGCGCCTTTTGCCCATCGGCGGATATGTGTCGATGGTAGGCGAGGACGAATCTAGCGACGATGAGAACGGGCTTTGTAAAAAGCCTGTTTGGCAGAGAATGATCATCACCGCTGCGGGTGCCGTTATGAATCTTATAACAGGTTTTGTGCTGATGGCGATCGTTGTTATGATGTCATCCGGCCTTGGCGGTACCACCGTAGCGCAGTTCGCCGATGGTGCGCTCACCGAGCAGTCGGGACTGCGTGTGGGGGATGAGATACTTGCCATCGACGGTGACCGTGTATTTGTAGCGGGAGATCTGTCCTACGAGATCATGCACGATGCTACCGAGCCTGTGGACGTTGTTGTACGCCGTGACGGCGAGAGAATAGTGCTCCGCGACGTTATATTCCCCTCGGAGATTGCGGAGGGCATCGAATTCGGAAAAGCCGATTTTGCGACCGAGCGTGAGGCTAAAACCTTTGTTAATGTGGTGCGCCACACCTTTTTCCGTTCGATTTCGGTAGTGAAAATGGTGTGGGAGTCACTTATCGATCTTGTGACGGGACGGTATGGCGTTGAGCACGTTTCGGGACCGGTGGGTGTGACCACTGCGGTCAGCGACGCGGCGCAGAATGGGGTTGGCAGCTTCTTGTTTTTGGCTGTCGCCATCGCCATGAATCTCGGCGTATTCAATCTACTTCCGCTCCCCGCACTTGACGGCGGACGACTGCTGTTTCAACTGGTAGAGCTGATCCGCAGAAAACCCTTGAAGCCCGAGGTCGAAGGATACGTGCATTTTGTGGGCATCGTGCTCTTAATGGGGCTCATGATTGCGATTACGTTTAAGGATATCGTAGGTCTGTTTTCCTAAAACGGCGCCGACGGTAATGTAAAGGAATAATAAATAATGCAGAACGAAAGAAAGCAAGTCCGCGTTGGCACACTTACCATCGGCGGGGGGGCACCCATCACGGTGCAGTCAATGACAAATGTTGATACACACGATTTCAATGCGGCGTATTCACAGATAAAGGCGCTTGCGGATGCGGGCTGTGACATCGTGCGCCTCGCCGTGCCCGATGTCGAGGCGGCGGCGACTATGGCGAAGCTTAAACGCTCCGACCTTGATGTTCCGTTGGTGGCGGACATACATTTTGACTATAAGATCGCTCTCGCCTGCGCCAGTGCAGGTGTGGATAAGATACGCATTAACCCCGGTAATATCGGTGAGCGCTATAAGGTCGCCGAGGTAGTGGCGGCGTGCCGTGATCGCGGCATACCCATCCGCATCGGCGTCAACGGCGGCTCGCTGAAAAAGGAGATACTTAATAAATACGGCGCTCCCACTGCAGAAGCGCTTGCGGAAAGTGCCATGGAGCACGTTCACATCCTGGAGGAGCTGAATTTTGAGGATATCGTCATCTCCATAAAGTCCTCGGATGTGCGTACCATGATCGGCGCCAACCGTCTTTTACATAAAGCCTGCACATATCCGCTCCATATCGGTGTTACCGAAGCGGGAAGCGTACATATGGGCACACTGAAATCGGCTGTTGGCATCGGTTCACTGCTGTGCGACGGCATCGGAGATACCATCCGCGTGTCCCTGACCGCTGACCCGATTGAGGAGGTAAAAGAGGGAAAGGCGTTGCTTGCCGCCCTGGGACTTAACGGAGCAAGCCTTATTGACCTTGTCTCCTGCCCGACTTGCGGCCGCACCAGAATCGGACTTATCGATCTTGTGACAAAATTTGAGGAGGACGTGCTTCCTACCCTTCATCCGTCCCGACGATTGAAGGTAGCACTCATGGGATGTGCAGTCAACGGTCCCGGCGAGGCGCGGGAGGCTGATATAGGCATTGCCGGCGGCGTCGGTGAGGCACTGCTGTTTAAAAAAGGCGAGATTATCGCAAAGTATCCCGAGGAGCAGATACTTGAAGTGCTCCGCGATGAGATAAATCAGATGTAAACGAGAACAATACGGAATAAACGGTGATAATATGAACAAATTCGAAAAGATCTTCTCAAAATACCAGCAGACCGACTCGGACAAGCGTGTGCTTGATCTGGCGTCGGAGGTTTCGTCGCGGGTTGACCGCGAAAACCGTGTGGTCGAAGTCACCGCTCATTTTCCGCAGATCATTAAAAAAACCACTCTCTACGAGATTGAGGAAAAGCTGCGTGACGCGTATGATCTTACTGTAGTGCGCATACTTCCGCGCTATGACGCGTCGCTGTGGAGTCCGTCATACATTCCCGAGGTCATGCTGGAATTAAACCGCGTGGGCGCAGTCTCGCGGGGATTTTTCAACGAATACGATTTCGGTATCGCCGACAACAAGATCACCGTAAACATTTCCTTTAACAACGGCGGTATTGAGCTTTTATATAACGCCGGTACCAATGAGATCATTTCAAACATCATCTTCGGCGAGTTCGGGATTCGTTTTGAGGTGGAGATAATACAGGAGCAAGGTTACACGGAAAGCCCCATGCCGCTGATCACAGAACAGCTTGCCGAGATGGAGAAAACTGCACGTCAACAGCAGCAGGACATGATGCGCAGTGCGGCGGCAGTAAAGGGTGAGTCCGAACCCGATCCCGAGGCTGAAAAGTATAAGGACTTTGCCCATGTATCCTCACTGGGCGCCGAGGAGGTCACATATTCGTGCGCGGATGACGTGTACCACATCGGCGGAAAGATATTCGATGCCTCAGCCCCCGAATATATAATCGGCGAGCCGTTTACCATCACAGATCCCGTGCCGATACGAAATCTTACGGGACCGCAGAAAAATATCATCGTCCTCGGTGAGATCTTCGGCTTTGAGACCAAGGAGACAAGACGCGGGGACAAGCTGATACTTACCTTTGCAATCACCGATAAGGACTCCTCTATCTACATAAAAATGGCTCAGCCCAAGGAAACCCTTGAGCCTTATCTTGCCAATATCAAGGACGGCATGACCATTGCCATCAAGGGCTATGCCAAGATCGATACATTCGATAACGAGGCGATCATCGTTCCCACAGCGGTGGCGAAGATATCCCAAAAATACCGCAAGGATACCGCCGAGGAAAAGCGCGTTGAGCTTCACTGTCACACGCAGATGTCCTCAATGGATGCCATCATCGAGCCGGGCGAGCTTGTGAAAATGGCGCACAGATGGGGTCACAAGGCAGTAGCTATCACCGACCACGGCAACGTGCAGGCGTACCCGCTTGCCATGATGGCTGCAGAGAAGCTTGGCGGTGAGATCAAGGTCATCTACGGTATCGAGAATTATTTCGTGGATGACACCGCCCGCGTTTTGTTCGGCGACTCACTTGAAGAGTACATGAGCACCGACTTTGACGGCGAATACTGCGTTTTCGATATCGAGACCACGGGTCTGTCCCCTCAGAGCTGTCATATAACCGAGATCGGCGCGGTGCTTCTTAAGAATAACGAGGTCATCGACCGCTTTAACATTTTCTCCGATCCCGGGGAGCATATTCCCGAAAATATCACCGAGCTTACGGGTATTACCGACGAAATGGTGGCGGGAGCGCCCGATAATGAGACGGCGGTGCGTCAGTTCCTTGAATTTGCGGGGGGACGTATACTCGTGGCTCACAACGCTTCCTTTGACGTATCGTTTATCCGCAAGGTGGCGCAGGAGCACCGAATCGAGTTTAACAATCCATACATGGATACCGTGGCGCTGTCGCGCTATGCCAATCCCGAATTAAAAAAGCATAAGCTCAATATCCTCGCCGAGTATTTCGAGCTTGGGAACTTCAACCATCACCGCGCCTGCGATGACGCGGAGGTGCTTGGCAAGATTTTAGTCTGCCTCTTTAAGAAGATACGCGCCGAGGGTGCTTCAAACCTTCGCGAGATGCAGCAGCTTATGAGTGAGTCCACCGACCCGCTTAAATTAAAGCCGTACCATCAGATACTGCTTGTCAAAAACAAGGTAGGACTCAAGAATCTCTATAAGATCATCTCCGAGAGCTATCTCTCATATTACAGACGTGTTCCGCGTACTCCCAAGACTCTTATCGAGGAGTGCCGCGAAGGTCTTATAATCGGTTCAGCCTGCGAGGCGGGCGAGCTTTATCAGGCGATCCTTTCAAACAAATCCGAGAAGGAGATCGAGGAGATCGCATCGTTTTACGACTATCTCGAGATACAGCCGCTCTGCAACAACCGCTTTATGTTAGAGAAGGAGATTGTAAAGAGCGAGGATGAGCTTATAGCAATCAACAAGCGCATATATGAGCTTGGCAAAAAGCTTGGCAAGCCCGTATGCGCCACCTGCGACGCCCATTTTGCAGATAAGGACGACGAGATCACCCGAAAGATACTGCTTGCGGGACAGAAATACTCCGACGCCGACCGCGACGTGGGCTTGTATTTCCGCACCACGGAGGAGATGCTTGCCGAGTTCCAATACCTGGGTGAGGAGGGCGCCCGTGAGGTGGTCATCACCAACACAAATCTCATTGCCGATATGGTGGAAAACGTCCGTCCGATTCCCGAGGGCACCTATACTCCCAACCTTGAAGGTGCGGAGGAGGAGCTTCAGCAGAGATGCTGGGATAAGGCAAAGCGCATCTACGGCGATCCCATTCCCGAGATCGTTTCGGCAAGACTTGAAAAGGAGCTTACCTCCATTATCAAAAACGGCTTCGCGGTGCTTTACATGATCGCGCAGAAGCTTGTTCAGTACAGTGAGGAGCAGGGCTATCTTGTAGGCTCTCGAGGCTCGGTAGGATCGTCGCTTGTTGCATCCATGTCGGGTATCTCTGAGGTTAACCCCCTTCCGGCGCACTATTACTGCCCGAAATGTCAGTACTCCAAATTCTTCACCGATGGCTCGGTAGGCTCGGGATTTGACCTGCCCGACGCAGTCTGCCCCGAGTGCGGCACGCCACTTATAGGCGACGGTCACGATATTCCGTTTGAGACCTTCCTCGGCTTCTACGGTGATAAATCCCCCGATATTGACCTTAACTTCTCCGGTGAAGTCCAGGCGAAGGTGCATAAGTACACCGAGGAGCTGTTCGGCTCGGAGAACGTGTTCAAGGCGGGTACGCTTGGTACCCTTGCGGAAAAGACGGCGTACGGTTACGTTCTTCGCTATCTTGACGAGCGTCAGAAGAAGCTTCCCAAGGCAGAGGTTGCAAGACTTGCGGCAAGCTGTGACGGCATCAAGCGCACAACGGGACAGCACCCCGGCGGCATCATAGTTGTACCCCGTGAGTACGATGTTTACGACTTCACGCCCGTACAGCACCCTGCGGATGACCCAAGCTCCGATATAGTAACCACACATTTCGCCTTCAAGTATCTGCACGATACCATACTCAAGCTTGACGAGCTGGGTCATGATATACCCACCAAATACAAGTGGCTGGAAAAGTATACAAACACCTCGGTCATGGACGTAAAGATGAACGATAAGGCGGTGTACCGCCTGTTCGCGTCCACCGATCCGCTGGGTGTGACGCCCGATGACCTGGGATGTCCCCTTGGAACGCTCGGACTTCCCGAATTCGGTACCCGATTCATCCAGTCGGTGCTCTGTGATGCGAAGCCCAAGAACTTCGCCGACCTTATGCAGATCTCCGGTCTTACCCACGGTACGGACGTGTGGCTGGGCAACGCACAGACTCTGATAAAGGATGGCATCTGCGACATTTCGCAGGTTATCGGAACCCGTGACGGTATCATGCTGGTGCTTATTCAGCAGTACGGCCTTGAGAACGCCATGGCGTTCAAGATCATGGAGGACGTTAGAAAGGGCAAGGGACTAAAGCCCGAATACGAGGCCGCCATGCGCGAGCACGGTGTGCCGGACTGGTACATTGCCTCCTGCAAGAAGATCAAGTATATGTTCCCGAAGGCTCACGCGGCGGCTTACGTTATGTCCGCCATACGCCTTGGCTGGTACAAGATATACTATCCGCTGGAATTTTATGCGGCGTTCTTGAGTGTTGCTCCGGGCGGCTTTGACGCAGAGATCGCCATGAGCGGTCGGGCGGGAATCAAGGCGGTCATAGAGGAGATCCGCAAAAAGGGTACAGAGGCGACCCAGAAGGAAAAGGAAACGGTGGATACCTTTATGATGGTCAACGAGATGTACTGCCGCGGACTGAAATTCCTGCCCGTGGATCTGTTCAAATCCGAAGCCTTTGCCTTCAAGCCCGAAAACGGCGGTATCCGTATGCCGTTTACCGCAATGGGCGGTCTTGGCGAAAAGGCGGCGGAAAAGATCGTGGAGGTTCGCGAGCGTGAGAATCTGCTTTCCATCGAGGAGCTTCAAATGAAGGCGGGACTTTCCAAATCCGTCATTGATCTGCTTCGCAAAAACGGTGCTTTTGGCAACCTTACGGAGACAAACCAGCTGTCGTTTTTCTAATATCACAAAAATTTTCAATCAGTGATTACTTTATAGTAAAAATCGACGATTGACAAGTGTACTTTATTGTGGTATCATATTAGTAAGCTAAAGTGATTTGGCGGTTTGTGCCTATCCTTTAAAAAATAATTGTGCAAGGAATACAAATCTTATGTCAAAGCTCAACATGACTATCCCCGAGGGGACACGGGATCTGCTGTTTTCGGAGGCGGATCTTTATGAAAATATAACCGATGATTTCAGAATGATCTACGAGGCGGCGGGATTTTCCCGTATCTGCACTCCCGCGGTGGAGAACTATGACCTTTTCTGTGAGGTGAACAGATCCTTACAGCAGGAGAATATTTATAAGCTCACCGATAATACGGGCAGACTGCTTGTCATTCGTCCGGATAACACCACACCTATCGCCCGCGTTGTGGCGACCAAGCTTAAAGGTGCTACTCTCCCGCAGATGCTGTACTACGATCAGCATATTTACCGCGTTAACAGCGAAAACTCGGGAATGCGGAATGAGGTACTTCAGAGCGGCATCGAGCTTGTCGGCGCAGGTGGACTCAAAAGTGATCTGCTTTGCATAATGACCGCGCTTGATGCGCTCAAGACCATCGGTCTTGATTTTAAACTGGAGATCGGTCATGTGGGTTACTTCAATGCGCTTATCTCGGCGATGAACCTTTCAGAGGAGGAAGCCATGACCGTGCGCTCCTTTGTGGAAGCAAAGAATTTCGTATCCCTCAATATGTTTGACAAGAATCTGCAGAACGACGTCATCCGCAAGCTCCCGCTCCTTTACGGAAACGAGGAGGTATTCGCCGAGGCAGAGGCTTTGGCAGGCGATAATAGAGATGCCTTAGCAGCCCTCGATTATGTGAGAAGTCTTTACGATGCGCTGTGTGAGTCGGGCTACGGCGAGAACATCATGATCGACATGAGCATGGTGCATAAATTCGACTATTACACCGGTACCGTCATCCGCGGCTATATTGACAAGGCAGGCGAGCCTGTACTCAAGGGCGGACGCTATGACAAGCTGCTCTGCAAGTTCGACTATGACGTGCCTGCGACGGGCTTTGCAATCAACGTCTGCGCGGTTGCCGACGCGCTTATCAAATCGGGTATGCTTCCCGAAAAGAAGCATTCGGACGCTATCGTCTTCTACACCATGGACAAGCTTTCCGATGCCATTGCAGTGCGCGACGGTTATTTTGAGCGCGGATTTGTGTGCGAGCTGTCGGTGTTCGACACTATAGAAAAGACCGAGGCATATGCCAGGGCGCAGGGAATCGGCGAGGTCATTGATCTTACAAAGAGGGCAGGTGGCAGATAATGATACGCATCGCGCTTACAAAGGGCAGAATTGAGAAAAAAGCCGTTGAAATTCTCGCAAAGGCGGGATATGATATATCCGAGCTTGAGGATAAGGGCAGAAAGCTGGTATTCAGACTTGGCGATGCCGACATCGAGGTAGTGCTTGCCAAGGCGGCGGACGTTATCACATACATCGAGCACGGCGTCTGCGACGTGGGAATCGTGGGCGAGGATACCATCATGGAGCACGGAAAGTGGTTCCACGAGCTGCTTGATTTAAACTTCGGAAAGTGCAAATTCGCGCTGGCGGGTATCAAGGGCAAGGATTTTTATGAGGGCTACACCCATAAGATCATAGCATCCAAGTATCCCAATGTCACCAAGAATTACTTCAACTCCAAGGGCATTGACGTTGAGATCGTCAAGATCGAGGGCTCGGTAGAGCTTGCACCTATACTTAATCTGGCGGATGCCATCGTGGATATCGTGGAGACCGGCTCTACTCTTCGTGAGAATGGGCTTGAGGTTTACGAGGATGTTGCGTACATTTCCACCCGACTTATAGTCAACACGGCGGCGATAAAATTAAAGAAAAAAGAGATCGACGAATTTGTGGCACGCATTTCGGCGCAGATCGAAGCGTGAGAGGGATAAGAATGAAAATCTATATGAAAAACCAAACCGACGAGCTGCTCCGTGCACTCGCCGACAGGGCGGAGAACATCTCTCCCGAAATAATGAACACCGTGGGCGAAGTCATCGCAAATGTGAGAAAAAACGGTGATGCGGCACTGCGTGAATACACCGAAAAATTCGATAAGGTTACCCTCACCTCCCTTTATATGAGCGAGGAGGAAAAAGAGGAGCTTATAAAGAAAGTCCCCGAAGAGCTTAAGGCGACCATAGACGAGGCGGCGAAGAATATCTTCACGTTTCACGAAAAGCAGAAGCAGAACTCCTTTATGATGAACGCCGACGGCAAGGTCATGGGACAGCTTGTGCGCCCCCTTGAAAAGGTGGGACTCTATGTTCCCGGCGGCACGGCGGCATATCCGTCATCGGTACTTATGAATGCCATCCCCGCAAAGGTTGCAGGTGTTGAAAAGATCACCATTGTGACTCCCCCCAAGGCGGAGGGCGTGAATCCCGCAGTGGTATATGCCGCAAAGGTGGCGGGTATTACCGACATTGTTAAGGTCGGCGGTGCGCAGGCAGTTGCGGCGCTGGCTTACGGCACTGAGTCTATTGAGCGCGTTGACAAGATCGTCGGACCCGGCAATATTTTCGTTGCAATGGCGAAGAAGCTTGTTTTTGGCGCAGTTGATATTGATATGATCGCAGGACCTTCCGAGGTGCTTGTTATAGCCGATGATCGCGCAAATCCTGCATATGTGGCGGCGGATCTCATGAGTCAGGCAGAGCATGATCCTATGGCAGCGTCCATACTCATCACCACAAGCGAAAGGCTTGCAAAAGAGGTGCAGTGTGAGATCGAGGTGCAGAAGGCACAGCTTTCCCGTCACGATATCATTGACTGCTCCCTTGACGCTTACGGCTCCATCATTATCGTTGACACACTTTCCGAAGCGGTGGCGCTGTCCAACAAGATCGCTCCCGAGCATCTTGAGCTTTCGGTTGCCGAGCCGTTTGAGCTTCTTGGCCTTGTTAAAAATGCCGGCTCCATCTTCCTGGGTGACAACGCTCCCGAGCCGCTGGGCGACTATTTTGCAGGCCCTAACCACGTGCTTCCCACCAACGGTACGGCGAGATTCTCGTCGGCGCTTGGCGTGGACAGCTTTATCAAGAAATCAAGCTACCTCTACTACAACGAGGCGGCGCTTAAAGCTATCGGCGAGAAGGTCGTTACCTTCGCAAACGCGGAGGGATTGTCAGCACACGCAAATTCCATTCTGCAGAGACTCAAATAAGGAGAGCGTCATGATAGAAAACCTTATCCCCAAAAAGGTACGCGACATCGAGGCGTATTCTCCCAATTTAACGCCGGTTGCGGTAAGGCTTGACGCAAACGAAAGCCCCTATCTTCCGTCAAAGACGGTGCTTGATGAGCTTGCGGCGGCGGTTTACAATATTGATTTCAACCGCTATCCCGATCCGTACGCAACGGAGCTGATACGAGAGTTTGCCGGTGTTTATTCCCTTGATCCTGCGAATATAGTGGCAGGCAACGGCTCGGACGAGCTTATCAGTCTTATAGTGGGCGGACTTTGTGATCCGGGGAATCGCGTCAGCGTCGCCATGCCCGACTTTTCCATGTACTCCTTTTACTCCTATCTTGCGGGCGCAGAAGATGTGCAGTTTATCAAGACCGACGATTTCGAGATAGACTTTGATGCGCTTCTCTCCCAGGTGGAAAAAAGCGGATCAAAAATGGTACTGTTCTCAAATCCCTGCAACCCCACGGGCTGGTGTGCCAAGCGGGACGTGCTCGTTTCCTTTATTGAGCGCACGAATGCTATCGTTGTCGCCGATGAGGCGTACATGGAGTTCGCGCCTGAGGATGAGAGTGTTATGGATCTTGTGAACAAGTACGATAATCTCATCGTGTTAAAGACCATGTCCAAGGCATTTGGCTCTGCCGCGCTGAGGCTTGGCTTTATGGTGGCGGGAAAAACGCTTGTGGAAGCCATCAATAAAATTAAGAGCCCCTATAATGTCAACACCGTTTCACAGGTGTTCGGCAGGATCATCCTCTCTCACTCGGAGGAGGTAAGGGGGAGGATATCCGAGATCAAATCAAGCCTTGCATACTTAAAGGATGAGCTTGCAAAGTTTGATTCGCCCGTAATAAAGCGTATTCTTCCCACTGCGGCGAATTTTGTGTATATGCAGATCGAATCCCTTGATGAAGCCGCCAAAATAAAGGCGGAGCTAATGAAGAAGGGCGTTGCTATTCGTCAGATGAAGGATTACCTGCGTATCACCGCGGGTACACGCGAGGAGCTTGACATATTCCTCGAAAAATTTAAGGAGGTCTTATAATGAGCACTGTAACTATGACCCGAGATACCCTTGAGACTAAGATAAGCATGACCGTAAGCCTTGGCGAGTCCGATAAAACCGGACTTTTCGGCACCACCGGTGTGGGATTTTTCGATCATATGCTTAATTCCCTCGCAATTCACAGCGGGATGACCATCAACCTTACAGTGAGCGGCGATCTTAACGTGGACTGCCATCACACTATCGAGGATGTAGGTATCGTACTCGGTAAGCTTCTCTCGGAGCTTGCGGCACAGTGTGCGCCGCTTACCCGCTACGGCACTTCCTTCATTCCAATGGATGAAGCGCTGGCAAGATGTGTTATCGACATCTCCGGCAGACCTTATCTTGTGTGCGATTACACTCCGAAGTCCCCCATGATCGGCGACTTTGACACCCAGATGGTGACCGAATTTTTCCGCGCCGTGGCATTTAACATGGGCGCGACCCTGCATCTTGCGGTGCTTTACGGCTACAACGATCACCATATGGTGGAGGCTCTTTTCAAGGCATTCGCACATGCGCTGGCAGACGCGATGATGACCAAATCAGGCACGGTGCTGTCGGCTAAAGGTCTGCTGTAATCTGAAAACTTTATCTGGAGAACCTAATGAGTATTATTGGAATTATTGACTATGGCATGGGAAACCTGCACAGCGTAAAAAACGCCCTTGATTTTATCGGCGCGGATTCGTTTGTGGCGGATAATACCACAGAATTGTCAAATGCCGACGGTCTGCTGCTGCCCGGTGTCGGAGCATTTCCGGATGCGATGGAACGGCTTACCACAACGGGGCTTGATAAATTCATAAAGGAATACGTTAAAACAAAGCCGCTGCTTGGTATCTGCCTTGGAATGCAGCTCTTGTTTGATAAAAGCTATGAGTTCCGTGAGTGCGAGGGACTTTCCCTCATCGGCGGCGAGGTGGTACGCATCGAGGAGCCGGGACTGAAGGTGCCGCACATGGGCTGGAACGAGCTGACCCTTGTGAACCCATCACCTATTGCCGCGTCGCTTAAATCGGGCGATCAGGTGTACTTTGTTCACTCCTACAAGGCGGTCATGAAAAATCGCGCCGATCTTGTTGCCGTAACCGATTACGGCAGTGAGGTCACCGCAATTGTGGCTCACGGCAATGTTTACGGCTGTCAGTTCCACCCCGAAAAGAGTCTGACGGTGGGGCTTAATATTCTTGGCGAATTTTGGAGGATAGTCAATGAAAATTCTTCCTGCAATTGATATACTCGGCGGTAAGTGTGTGCGCCTGACAAAGGGCGAGTACGGTACTGCAGAACAGGTTGCCTCCGATCCCGTGGAGACCGCCCTTTCCTTTGTAAAGGCGGGCGCAGAGTACATCCACATGGTCGATCTTGACGGCGCCAAGGAGGGCAGTCGCATCAACGGCGACATATACACCGAGGTAGCGAAAACCGTCAGCGTACCCATCGAGGTTGGTGGTGGTATCCGCGACATGGATACTGTGGATTATTACTTAAGAAAAGGCATCGACCGCGTGATACTCGGCTCGGCAGCACTTAAAAACCCCGCCCTTGTTGGCGAGGCGATAAGGAAGTACGGCGGCGAGCATATTGCCGTGGGTATCGACGCCCTCGGCGGAATGGTCAAGACTGCGGGCTGGCTTGAAGGCTCATCGGTCAATTACATAGATCTCGCCCGCGAGATGGAGAAGATGGGCGTTAAGTACGTCATTTTTACCGATATTTCAAAGGACGGCACGCTTTCGGGACCGAATCTTACACAGCTCGGCGCACTTTCGGAGGCTGTTTCCATGAACATCATCGCCAGCGGAGGCATCCGAGATATAGACAACATCCGCGATCTTACGGCGATGGGACTTTACGGTGCCATCTGCGGAAAATCTATCTACAGCGGCTCGCTTGATCTTGCCGAGGCGATAAGGGTCGCAGGGGAGGGGAAATAATATGCTGTCAAAACGAATAATCCCCTGCCTTGATGTTAAGGACGGGCGCGTGGTAAAGGGCGTCAACTTCGTGGGACTCCGTGATGCGGGTGACCCCGTGGAGAGCGCGAAATACTATAACACACAGGGCGCTGACGAGCTGGTGTTTCTTGACATCACCGCTTCCAGTGACCGCCGCAAGACCATCGTTGACGTTGTTGAGCGTACTGCGCGTGAGGTTTTCATGCCTTTGACCGTTGGCGGCGGAATCCGCACGGTGGAGGATTTTCGCGAGATACTCCTTGCGGGCGCCGACAAGGTCGCGGTCAACTCTGCGGCAGTTTTAAATAAGCAGATCATTGCCGACGCCGCGGACAAGTTCGGCAGTCAGTGTGTGGTGCTTGCCATCGACGCAAAGCGCTGTGAGGACGGTCATTTTACCGTATACATCAACGGCGGACGTAAGGATATGGGCATTGATGCCATCGAATGGGCGGTGGAAGCCGAGCGTCTTGGCGCGGGCGAGCTTCTTGTGACCTCCATGGACACCGACGGCACCAAAAATGGCTTCGATATAGAGCTGACAAAGGCGATCTGCGAGAGGGTCAACATCCCCGTGATCGCGTCGGGCGGCGGCGGAAACAAACAGCATTTTGCTGATGTATTTAAAAAGACCGGCTGTGATGCGGCACTTGCGGCAAGTCTGTTCCATTTCCGCGAGCTGACGGTCGCCGAGGTCAAGGAATACCTTAGAGGGGAAAATGTCCCCGTGAGAATATGAGGTGCGAGTCTGAAAAATGGATCATTTTTCAGACAATAAAGTTTTGTGCCTTTCGCATCTTCGATGCGAATTTCCTAACGGAAACCGTCACAAAACTTCACAGCCGCGAGAAAGGGATGGTCATAAAAAGTGATGGACAAAAGTCTTGATTTAAAGGTGTTTTTTAAGAAAGCGGAGCTTATTCCCGCCATTGTGCAGGACGCGGAGAACGGGGAAGTGCTGATGCTTGCTTACATGAACGAGGAGTCGCTTAAATTGACCCTCGAAACGGGGCTTACCTGGTTCTGGAGCCGTTCCAGACAGGAATTATGGAACAAGGGAGCCACCTCGGGTCACGTACAGCGCGTAAAGCGACTGTCATATGACTGCGACGAGGATACACTGCTTGTTTTGGTAGAGCAGACGGGGGCGGCTTGTCATACGGGCAATCGCACCTGCTTCTACAGGGACTTATACAAAGAAGACTGAGAGGATACAGAAATGAACGATAATGTATTAAAAGAGCTTGAAGCTGTCATCGCGAGCAGACGCGAGAATCCCGAGGAGGGTTCGTACACCTGCTATCTGTTTGAAAAGGGGCTTGACAAGATATTAAAGAAAGTGGGCGAGGAGTGCGCCGAGACCATCATCGCCGCGAAAAACGGTGACAATGAGGAGTTAAAGAACGAGATCTCCGATCTTCTCTACCATCTTATGGTTATGATGAACCAGCGCGGCCTTGCACTTGATGAAGTGCTAGGCGAGCTTGATACCAGAGCTAAGAAAATCGGTAATCTTAAAGTCATGAAGCAGGTGGACAGAAACACCTGATGGCGAATATAGGCACAAACAAAGCCGGGAGTAATATCCCGGCTTGTTTTTTGCTTGAGTTTACCGTCTGTAGGGCGGATAATCCTCGAAATGCTTTGCGGCACGGTCACGGATGCGGCGCAGAGTGGTTTGACTCACGTTTAGCTTTTCGGCGGTCTCGGTCATGGACATACCACAGACAAAATGCAGGCGCAGAAACAGCTTGCAGGGAAGCAGCTCGGGGGTTTCGGGGATGGCATCAATAGCAAACTCGATACTGTGAAGCCGCTCTTTTAGGGCTTCGATCTCAGACTCAAGCTGTCGGCTCCAATCCTCGTCGAGGGTGTCGCGGCTGATAAGCCCCGAGTTTATATCGGAGAGTATCTTGCGACGCTCGGCGCTTTTGGTATTGAGTGCCCGCAGATACCAATCGTAGCGGGAAAAGAACAAAAGGGAATTCGGATAGTTATACAGCCTCACCGCGTACCTCCCGCTGTTTCCGGCAGAAGCCCCCGAGGGGAAGCGGCAAGGGGGGTGGTAAGATATTGCTCCGGCTCTATTACGATGATGCTGTAGCCTGCGCATTTCATGGGGCTTTGGGACTCTTTCAGTTCAAGATAGCCCTTTGCCACAAGCTCCGCCCGTGCTCTGCATATGGCGGTCTTACCGAGGTTTGCTTCCGAGGCGAGCCTTGCGAGAGGGATGGACATGGTCATTGGGAAGCCCACGAGGTTGAACTGCTCCAAAAGCAAATAGTAAAGTGTGATCGCCGAACAGGACAGTGGGTATAGTCGGCGGCGCAGATGAAAGCCCTTGATCTGTTTTAAGTAATTCATAAAATTTCCTCCTTTTTGGCACGGTTGTGCTCTTATGTAAAAATTATATCATCCAGGATGGGCAAGGTCAATTGCTGTGCACCTTTTTGTTGTACGCGTTTTATTAAAAGATTAACACTTTTTTAGAATCCTCCCGTATAACGACAAGTCAAACAAATAGTTGCAAGGTGTACTTTATAATGGACACAAATAAATCGGGCAGGCGGCACATAAAAAGCGAATCCACCGAAAAATGGTGGATTCGCAAACATAATTGTATATGTTCCTTTGTTAAGAGAGTGCGGGTGTAGCACATCTTAAACTCAAGGTTATAGCAGCGACCGGAGGCGGGCGAAGATCTTTTTTTCTTCGCGTGAGACCTTCACTTGGGTAAGACCAAGAGCCGCCGCGGTCTGCTGTTGGGAGTATTCGCGAAAATAGCGGAGAACAACGATCTCGCGCCAGAGTGGCGGGAGGGAACGGATGGCTTCGCGAAGGGCGAGACGGTCGCATAGGCCTTCCAGATCGTCTGGACCCTCGGAAATGAGCTCGCCCAGCTCGGCACCATCCTCGGTGACAGGGTCGGAGAATGAGTGGGGAGGCTTTGCGGCAAGCAACGCTGCGCATAAATCCTCCCGTGAGATGCCGCAGAGGGAAGCCAGCTCGTCAATACTCGGCTCACAGCCTTCGCGGCGGATGTACTCCTCACGGGCGCGCATGATCTCGGCACCCAGACGCTTTACGGTGCGGCTGACCTTTACAGGTCCGTCATCGCGGAGGAAGCGCTTGATCTCGCCGATGATCAGCGGTACTGCGTAGGTGGAGAAGGCAGTTCCGTAGTCGGGATCGTAGCTCTTCATCGCCTTGATCATACCAATAGAGCCAAGCTGAATGAGATCATCCAGCTCACAGCCGTGGGACTCAAGGTCGCGATCGCGAAAACGCAGGGCAATACTGCGAATAAGCCCCATATTGGCGGAGATGAGCTCGGTTTCCGCTGACACGTCACCGGCGCGTACACGGGCTAAAAGCTCGGCGTTGTCTTTGTAATCGGTGGTCTTAATTTGGCATCAGTCCTTCCCGAAAATTGACGGCATGATCACTCATGCGTATGTACCGACCTTGATTCGCATGGTCACCGTAGTGCCGTGGCCTGCTTTGGAGCGCACCGACAGCTTGTCTGTCATGCTTTCCATGATGGCAAAGCCCATGCCGCTTCGCTCACCTGTGGTGTCGGTTGTGTAAAGCGGCTCCAAAGCCGCTTCTACGTCGGCTATACCGATGCCGTTGTCCTTGACGGTGATCACGATAAGCCCGCCCTCGTAGCGCTTCATGTTGAGCGTTACCTTACCGCCCCCATTGGGATAGGCATGGACGATGGCGTTGGTCACTGCCTCGCTGACTGCGCATTTGATGTCCGCAAGCTGTGTTATAGTGGGTGAAGCCGCCGAGGCGAAGTTTACGGATAATGAACGGGCGAAGCTCTCGTTTTCGCTGATGGCGGAGAAGCGGCAGGTCATTTCGTTAAGTAAAGGTTTCATTTTGTATATCCTTTCACTGTGGATTTTTCGATTTTTACAAGTCGTCCGGTGCCGGCAAGCTCGAGGATGCGAAGCACCTCTGCGCTTGGGTCGATTATACGAAGAACTCCGCCAAGCTCCCGCGCAAGCGTGAAGCGTCCGAGTATCAGCCCCAGCCCCGATGAATCCATAAAAGCTACCTGCGACAAATCAAGCGCCACGGTTTTAGGGCGGTAATAGTAAAGCGATTCGTCGATCTTGCGTCTTAAGGGACGAGCGCTGTGATGGTCGATCTCGCCGTTTATCGTGATGACGAGCTCGGTGCCGTTAATGGTGTGTGTAACACTGCATTCCATGAAAAATTCTCCTTTATTTTGTGTTTTGCATATCTATTGTAGCACGGACGCGGCGAATAAATTGTCGCTTTATGTATGTGAATTAAAAGATTTCAAATAAATGTTTTCGAAGTGGAGATTTAGTGTGATCATTGAAACGGTGTGAGAGAATTTGTAATTATAGGGTATATGGAAAATCGGCAGTGGCGACCTTTGGTCGCCACTGCCCATGTGTTGGATGGAAATATAATATTA
>JAZNAL010000057.1:0-14374 GCA_045586505.1 Candidatus Flemingiibacterium sp.
ATCGAACTGATGACCTCATCCTTACCAAGGATGCGCTCTACCATCTGAGCCATAGCAGCATCTGCAACGCTTAGTATTATACCACAACTAAATAGAAATTGCAAGAGGTTTTTGAAAAAATCTCGAAATTTTTTTGCTTTAGTGAATTTTCAAACCAAATTCCAAAGTGAAGCTGTTTTGGAGAATTTGTCAAGGCGGAAGCTAAGGCTGAAATTTCAGTATAGTTTGTCAAGTTGCAAATTCAGATATTGGGGGAACAGCGGCAAAAATCTGAGACTGATTTACAATATGTCAAAGGAGCTTAAGATGATCCACACCTACGCCAGGATCGACGCAGAGCGGGAGTGCGAGGGCAGACGCCCTCGCACTGTTAAACGGTTATTTCATTTAGCCCGCTTGCCCCTTCACGTACACTACCCGTCCATCGCTTACCTGTGCCGTGACGCTGTCGCCTGCCTTGACACTCCCATCAAGGAGTGCGGCGGCAAAGGTATCCTCGATGCGCTTCGAGATCACGCGTCGCAGGGGGCGGGCACCGTATATGGGATCGTACCCCTCCACTGCAATAAGCTCGGTCACTTCACCCTCGAATGACACATCAATTCCAAGCGCCGCAATACGAGCTTTTACACCGTCGAGCATCAGCTCGGCGATTTTTTTTATGTCCTCGGAGCTGAGCTTGTTGAATATGATGATCTCATCTATGCGATTGAGAAATTCGGGGCGGAAGGTCTCACGAAGACTCGCCAACACTGCGGATTCCGCCTCGGTGTCACCGTTTGAGGTAAATCCCAGCGACTTTTTGCGCTCCGTAAGGCTAGCCGCGCCAATGTTCGAGGTCATTATGATTATCGCGTTCTTGAAGTCCGCACGTCGTCCGCTTGAATCGGTAAGGGTGCCGTCCTCGAGTATCTGTAAAAGAATGTTAAATACATCCGGATGCGCCTTTTCGATCTCATCGAACAGCACTACCGAATAGGGCTTTTGGCGGATCTTCTCCGTAAGCTGACCGCCCTCGTCAAACCCCACATAGCCGGGCGGGGAACCGATCAGCTTGCTTACGGTATGTCTGTCCATAAATTCCGACATATCCACCCGTATCATCGCACGCTTATCACCAAACATCACGTCTGCAAGCACACGGCACAGCTCGGTTTTACCCACACCCGTGGGGCCGAGGAAGATAAAAGAGCCCACAGGGCGGTCGGGATCCTTTAATCCCACCCGCCCACGTCTTATTGCCCGTGCAACCGCTTCCGCTGCCGCATCCTGCCCAATTATGCGGGATTTTAATATCTCCCCAAGTCGCGAAATACGCTCACTCTCCTCGTCGGCGAGCTTTTTGACGGGGATACCCGTTCGGGCTGTGACAATATCGGCAACCTCATCGGCTCCGATGGACAGTGTCGCTACAGCATCGGAGCTTTTCCAGCGGCTCCGCTTCTCGCCGCATTCATGCGCCAGCTCCTTTTCAAGATCGCGCAACGACGCTGCCTTTTCAAAATCCTGCGCCCGTATCGCTTCTTCCTTGTCGGCGCGAAGGAGTGCGATGCGCGCTTCCAGCTCCTTTATCTCGGCGGGTGGAGTTATCCCCGCGATGCGTTTTCGTGATGCCGCCTCGTCGATAAGGTCGATTGCTTTGTCGGGTAGCCGGCTGCCGGTAAGATATCGTACCGACAGCGATACCGCCGCCTCTATTGCCTCGTCGGTGATCTTCACGCGGTGGTGAGCCTCGTATTTGTCTCTGAGTCCCCGCAGAATAGCAGCCGCCGCTTCAGGTGAAGGTTCGCCTACCGTTACCGCGCCAAAGCGGCGCTCAAGTGCCGCATCCTTCTCGATGTATTTCCGATATTCGGCAGTGGTGGTCGCACCGATAAGTCTGATCTCTCCGCGAGAGAGCGCCGGCTTCAAAATATTTGCCGCATCCACCGCCCCCTCAGCCGATCCCGCACCGACCAGTGTGTGAATCTCATCTATAAACAGAATTATAGCAGGATTTTTCGCCGCCTCGGACATCATAGCCTTCATCCGCTCCTCGAACTCGCCGCGATATTTTGCTCCTGCGATCATGGACGGGAGATCCAGGGTTACGATAATCTTGCCGTTAAGTGTCTCGGGCACCTCACCCGATGCGATACGCTGTGCCAGACCTTCCACCACCGCCGTCTTGCCCACACCCGGCTCTCCTATGAGGCAGGGATTGTTTTTGGTGCGGCGGGAGAGAATGCCGATGACCCGCTCGCATTCGCTCTCGCGTCCGATTATGGGATCCAATCTCCCATTTCGTGCCAGCGCCGTAAGATCGCGACCGTATTGGGAGAGGGCAGGACAGTCCGCAAGCGTATTCTTTTTCGGGGATTTTTTGCTCTCACGCACGTCCCCGTCAAGCTCATCAAAGAAATTCACTACATCTGCGGCGATATCTCCTGCGGATGCTCCGAGGGTCGAAAGAATGCTTACAGCCATGCTGTCGGATTCGCTTGCCAGTGCCAACAGAAGATGCTCGGTACCCACATAGGTCTGCGAAAACCTTTCCGCCTGCACCGAGCTTGCATCGATGATGCGTTTTGTACGGGGAGTCATATCTTCGGCGGTGAGCCGCGTATGCTCCCCTGAACCGATCCGTGCGATCAGGGCGTTTCTGACCTCGTCAAAGCCCACACCGCGCGCATCAAGCAGCTTTGCCGCCACACATTCGGTGTCTGATGTAAGTGCCAGCAGTAAATGCTCGCTTCCGATGTATGTGTGCCCCAGCTCGGAGGCAAGGTAGAGGGATTTATTCAGTGCATTGGTAGCCTTTGCAGTAAATTTTGACATTGTGCGCCGCCTTTCATTTGGTAATCTTTCTATATTGTACCCCATGAATGCCGACTTTAACGTCGAATTTTGGCTTGATGGCGGATTTTTTTGCCCTGTGCGATTGACTAAGCGCGGTTTGTGTGATACAATAGAATGAGATATTATGTTTATCGGGGGATCGCAATGAAAATTTTGCTTGCACATATGTGGATGGTCATAGGCGGCGCGGAGACTCATGTTGTTGAGCTGTCGCGCGAGCTTGCGGCACGCGGACACGATGTCACCGTGGCGTCAAACGGCGGCGTATACGTGGACTCGCTGATAAATTCCGGCGTAAAGCACTTTACTGTGCCGCTCCATACCAAAAGCCCCTCCGCGATTATAAGAAGCTACCGCGCCCTCAAGGGTCTGATCGAACGCGAAAAATTTGACATAGTACACGCCCATTCCCGTATTCCCGCATTCATATGCGGAGCACTTGCAAAGCGTATTGGCTTTCGATTTGTCACCTCCACTCACGCGGTGTTCAAGGTGAATCCGCTGCTTGCAAGGCTTTCCGATTGGGGTGACCACACATTTGCGGTAAGCTGTGACATCAAGCAGTATCTTATCGACAATTATAAGATCGCCTCCGACAATATTACCTTGACCATAAACGGTATCGACACAGAGCGCTTCTCGCTTAAGGCAGACCCGTCACGGGTGATTGACGAGCTTGGGCTGTCAAAGGACGCTTTTCGCGCGGTTTGTGTCAGCCGAATCGATAATGAAACCGCTATGACGGGCTTTCTGCTCTGCGATGCCGCTGAGGAGCTGTGCCGTGACATACAAAATCTTGAGATCGTGATCGTAGGCGGCGGCACCGCTTACGATGAGCTTTACCGCCGTGCGGAAACGGTCAACAATGCTATCGGACGCAAGGTTGTGCGACTTATCGGCCCCCGCACGGATGTGGATGAGGTCTGCGCTTCGGCGGACGTGTTCGTGGGTGTATCCCGTGCCGCGCTGGAAGCCATGAGTATGGAAAAGCCTGTGGTGCTGGCGGGTCAGGAGGGGTATATCGGTGTGCTGGACGAGGGCGCGATGCCTAAGGCAAAGCTCACCAACTTCACCTGTCGCGGCGAGCGCATGCCCGACGCCGGGCTTGTGGCGGACGATATCCGCAGAATATACGGTATGACCACGTCTGAGCGTGCCACCCTTGGAAGACTCGGACGGAGTGAGGTGCTTGCGGGTTATTCCGTGAGCCGCATGGCAGACGATCATTTTGCGGTGTATGAAAAGCTCACGCCCTATCGCCGCTATAAGCACGGTGACATAATAATCAGCGGCTACTACGGATTTGAAAACATTGGTGACGATTCATTGCTTGCCTCTATCATTGAGGGTATCCGAAAAAATTCTCCCGAGGCAGGGATCACGGTGCTTGCAAAGCATCCGCGCCGTCTTGCGAAGCTGATCGGGGTACGTACGATCAACCGCTTCAACATTCCGCAGGTGGCGCTTGAAATGCGCCGTGCCAAACTGCTTATTTCGGGCGGCGGAAGTCTTCTTCAGGACGGTACGAGCAAAAAGAGCCTTTACTATTATGTCAGTATCATGCGCCTTGCGAAGCACTTTGGACTTAAGGTGATGCTTTATGCCAACGGTCTCGGACCGCTGGTGTCCGATGCCGGACGCAAAGCCGCTGCCGCTATTATTGCGGATGCTGATTATGTCAGCCTGCGTGAAAATGCGTCGCTGGCACTTGCGAGGGAGCTTGGTATGAACGGTGACATCCGTGTGACCGCTGACCCCGCGTTCCTGCTTGAGCCGTCGCATGAGCTGTGGAAGCGTCACATCATGGGACGCGAGGGTATCGACGTCGGATATTTTATCGTATCCATCAAGGACGGCAACAACTTTGACGGCGCGGGCACTGATGAAGACGCCATCTCGGTAATGGCGCAGGATATTGCTGCCATCTCGAAAAAATACTCGCTCACACCGTTGTTTGTGCCTATGTTCCCAAATCGCGATACAGAGATCACCGAATCCCTTGCAAGGAAATGTGGTGTGGGACGTGTGATATCGGGGCTTACCGCAAGCGAGCTGTGTGCGATCATGGGGGATGCAAAGTTTGTTATCGGTACCCGACTGCATATGCTGATCTTTGCCGCCTCGATGGGTGTTCCCATGCTCGGCATCTCCTACGACCCTAAGATAGACGCATTTCTTGATTACATCGGCGAGAGCACCCGTACGCTGGATATCCGCACGCTGTCTTCGGGACAGCTTTCTATGGCGGCTGAGGGCATTATGGAAAATGCCGATGAGATAAAGTGCCGACTAACTGTAATCTCATCGGAGCTTAAAGTAAAGGCGGAATCCGACAGAGTCGTGGCTGCAGAACTGTTAAAATGACATCGAAAAAGAGGGTTTCCACAAAAATACTATGAAATTCTTTGGCTTTTCAACCAGACGCTTGTCGGACACCGAGTCTGCGCATCCGTCACCGGTGATCGGGTTTATAAAAAAGAATATCGTTTTTGTGATCGCGCTTATTGCAGCAGTGATCACCATGTTCATTATACCGCCGGACGCGGAGTATCTCGGTTATTTTGACTTAAAGACACTTACCTGTCTTTTCTGCGTGCTTGCGGTGGTCTGCGGACTTAAAAACATCAACTTCTTCTACATTCTCGCCCGTGAGGTGGTAAGGCGCTTTGGAAATCTCCGATTGTGCGTCATCGCGGTGGTGTACATCACCTTCATCGGATCTATGCTGATCGCCAACGACATGGCATTATTGACTTTTCTTCCTCTTGGCTACTTTGTGCTGGATGTTACACAGAATCGAAAGTATACCGCGCTTACCTTCATTCTCCAGAATATCGCCGCAAATCTCGGCGGGATGCTCACCCCCTTTGGCAATCCGCAGAATCTGTATTTGTACAGTAAATATAACATCCCGACTGGTGAGTTTATGTACATAATGGCGCTCCCGTTCGCGATCTCCATTCTTATAATCACGCTGTGCTGTCTGTTTGTGAATCCCGTGAGGGTGGAGATACCATCGGATGATACTCCGCCGCTTCCGAAGGGACGGACGGTGATTCTGTCGGCATTGTTTGTTCTTGCCATAGCCATTGTATTCCGCGGCATTCCGTACTGGATCGGACTTGTAATTATTCCGATAGTAATGGTGTTTCTCGATCGAAAGGCGCTTTTGCTTGTGGATTATCCTCTGCTTATGACATTCGCGGCGTTTTTCGTATTTTCCGGAAATATGGCGCGCATCGGTATAGTGCGGGATTTTGTATCGGGGCTGCTTGAAAAGAATACGCTTATCACAGCCATACTGTCCTGCCAGTTTATTTCAAACGTTCCATCGGCGATACTGCTCTCGCAGTTTACCGATAACTACCGTGAACTGCTGATCGGTGTCAACATCGGCGGCGTAGGTACACTTATCGCGTCCCTTGCCAGCCTTATTACTTTCCGCGAATTTACCAAAAACTATCCCGCACGCACCAAATCCTACATACTGCTGTTTCTTGCCATAAACTTTGCCTTTTTGCTTATACTAACGATCATCATGTCGCTTGTAATGGCGGGATGAGGACGGTGACTTATCTGATATAAAACCCTGCGGCTTTCGGTTGATCAAAAGCCGCAGGTTTTTCGTTGTAAAATTTCACGAATCTTGGTTTTTCTTGGTGTGCGCATAGGGGTGATGGCAAACATGACAAATGATGATATCATGTACATCTCGCTTGCACAGTCGGCTATCGACTGCGGCATTTGTGGATGAGCTGAACCGTCGGTGAGTCGAGGAATACTCAGGTATACAGCCAAGGCATGGATACCGAGTGATCAAATATTATTCCACCTCGACCGCACATCCGAGACCGAAGGAATAAATGGCAACCCGTGAAACGCGTTTTGCGCTGATCTTTTCGCAGGCGGCCTTGTAGTATAAAAGCTGCAGACGGTGGCGGTCAAGAAGCATTTTCTCGGCTTCGCTTTGTGAAAGCTCTGTGGGGATGTAGTCGGTCTTGTAGTCGATAAGCGTCAGCGTGCCGTCGGGGTTTTCATAGAAGCAGTCGATGACACCCTGCACCAGCACCGTCTCACCGCGAAGCTCGGCTTTAAGCGTTTCGTCGGCGGTAAAATCCGAGGCTGGCAGTCTTACGTTAAAGCGGTGCTCCCTAAAGATATGCGGTGCGGCGCAGATCTCAGCGAAGGTCTTACCCGCGAAGAATGCCGCGAGCTGCCGCACGTTTATAAGCGATGCGGCGCGTTTTGTGAAATAGTGCCGCTTTGCAAGACGTGCCGCCTCGTCTTCGATCTCGGCGGCGATGTCGTCGCAGAATGGTTTGAAGCGAGAGAAATCGCAGAACTGCATAAACAGATGGGTAGCGGTGCCGCGCTCGGCTCCGGTAGCGGTAGGGGCTTCCTTATCGGTGTCGAGAAACAAGGGACGCTTGGCTTCAAAATCGAATGGCTCGGAATGCTCCGGAAGCTCGGCGGCATCCTCGTCTAACAGAGTCGGCACCAGTTTCGATACCGACAGCTTGGCGGGAATTCTTGACGCGGCGGTGTGTGGGTACACGAAGTCGAACCGCTCACGGACGAGCGCCGACAGCTCGGGGGTAGAGGTGACCTCCTCGGTCACTTCGGAGGGGGATTCAATGTCGGCTTCGCTAATTGGGGCGGATTCGGCGATCTCAACCGTGGCAGGAATGGGTTCATCCGAGGTCAGCCGTCGGTGCTCAAGGGCGGTAAGAATCCAGCGCATATATCCGCCGTTTTTCATGATCACATACCGTCCCGGGCGCTGGGCATCCTCTGCGGCGGACTCCATAAGTCCCTTCGGATCGGGGGTGAGAGCGGTCACATACAGCCGCTCTCTCGCGCGGGTCATTGCGACGTACAAAACGCGCATCTCCTCTTCAAGCTGACTGTCGGCAAGCCTTTTTACCAGCGCTCGGCGGATGGGAGTATCGTATCTTGCAAAGCCGGTGGAGTCGGAAAGCTTCAGGGAAATACCGAGACTGCGCTCGATCACCACATTGCGTCGGAGGTCGCTCTCGTTGAACTTCTTGCCCGTGCCGCAGATGAAGCAAACGGGAAATTCCAGACCCTTCGACTGGTGAATGGTCATCAGCTTTACCGTATCGCTGTCCTCGCCGAACACCTTGGCGTTTTCAAGCTGAGCCTTTTGTTCCAAAATGTCGTTTATATAACGGATAAAGTTGTAAAGCCCCTTGAAGGAGGAGCCTTCAAAACGGCGCGCATACTCGTAGAGAAGCATCAGGTTGGCGCGGCGCGCGGCGTTCTCGCTGTCGTAGACGAGGGCTAAAAGATCGGTATCGGTGTAGATGTACCATAACAGCTTGTCAACGGGCAGTCCCTCCGCCTTCATGCGCCAGCCACCGAGAGTTTTAAGAAACTCGTTGCCTTTTGGGAAATTTCCGTTTTTGCCGTATTCCACAAGGGCGTCGTATAAGCAGCCCTCGGATGTACACTTGCGGATACTTATTAGCTCGTCTAGCGTAAAGCCGAACACGGGGGAGCGCAGTGCGCCTGCAAGATAAATATCCTTTGTGGGATTATCGATGATATTAAGTATGCATAGTGCAAGGAGCACCTCGGCGTTTTCAAAAAAGCCGCCGGTTACGTTGTTGTAGCAGGGGATGTTGTATCTTTCAAATACTTCTTCGAATACTGCCGAATGTGCCTTGGCACTACGCATGAGAATGGCGATATCAGAGGGACGTATAGGCTCACCGTTGTTCTTTTTGCCCTCGCGAAGAAGTCGAGCAATCTCTCTTGCCGTCCATTCTGCTTCGCGGACTGAAACGGCGTCATCATCGGCGTTTTCACTGCCGTCGATGAGTATCACGCGGACAGGTTCGCCATTTTCGGTGTCAATCTTCGAATGGATCAGCAGATCCTCATCCGAGAAGGGAATATCCCCCCTGCCGCTCGTGAAAAGACAGCCCGAAACTATGTTTGAAAAGTCGATGACGGACTTGTCACAGCGGAAATTGTCGGAGAGGAAGATGGCGGCACCGTTTTCGGTGTCACCGTCGTCGAGACGACCGAACTGTTTTCGGTAATCGGCGAAAATTCGCGGCTCAGCACCTCGGAAGGCGTAGATAGACTGCTTGATGTCGCCTACCATAAAGCGGTTGCGTCCGCTTGACACGGCGGCGAATATGGCGTCCTGAACCTCGTTCACATCCTGATACTCGTCAATGTAGATCTCATCAAATCTTGCGGCCACTGCCTTTGCGGCGGCGGTGGGTTTGCCGTTTTCGATAAGCAGGCGGTACGCGAGCCTCTCAAGGTCGCCGAAATCCACCAGCGAGCGGCTTCGCTTTTCCCGATCGAAGCGCAAGAGAAAGACGGTGAGCAGGGTGTGAAGCTTATAAAGTGCCGAGGCGGTGTCGGTACGGTTCTTTTTTAGCCCCTCGGGTGTAAGTGAGAAATATTTTGCGCATAGTCCCCTCCGCTCGTCGTGAAACTTCTTGCGAAGCTTTTTTGCTTTTTCAAGCTCGGGAGAGAGTATGACTCCCCGCGCCACACCGAGGTGGACGGGTGAAAACTCATTAAAAAGCCGGGAAATATTCTCGTAGCATCCACCATCGCAAACGGCAAGCATGCGGTCGATAAATTCGATATCTCCCGAAAACGCGGGATAGTACGCCTTGGTGAGCTTTTCGTCATCAAGTATCTCTGCGAGCACGCCGTCAAATACATTTCTGTAATCGCCGAGCTTTCCGCGGATAAGATCAATGATCTCACCGCCGCATCCCGTCAGTGCGAAGTCGCGCATGTCGCCCTCAAGCTCGTCTGCGAAATTTTTTATAAATTCGATATGCTCAGTGAAGCTTGATAGCGAGTTTTCGATGCCGAGGAATATGTCCGCCAGAGCTTCATCGCTTTTGGTACCTACAAATATGTCGGCAAAATCCTCAAAGCCCTCGATGGGATGCTCGGGGACGTTTCCCGAATAGTAGTCCTCTATAAGCTCGTTCATCAAATTCTTGCGAAGAAGCTTGATTTCCACGTCGTCCGCGATGCGAAAATCCGATGGAAGTCCCATGTCGACGGTGTTTTCTCGGAGCAGATCCAGGCAGAAGCTATGGATGGTGCAGATCTTGGCGCGATCGAGAGCGGTTAGCTGCCTTGCAAGGCGTCGATTCTTCGGCTGCTTTGCGAGGGCTTCCGCGATGGCGGAGGAGATGCGTTCCTTCAATTCGCCTGCTGCCGCCTTGGTAAAGGTGACAATAAGCATACGCGTGATCTCGGCGGGTGAGTTCTCGTCGGTAAGACGGCGGATGATGCGCTCGGTGAGCACGGCGGTCTTACCGGAGCCCGCGCCTGCGGATATGAGCAGATCGCGTCCCTCGGCGTCAATTGCGCTTTTTTGTGCGATTGTCCAGTTACGTGCCATGATTATGCTCCTTTCCCGCCGCCTGCCTTGCGGCAGATCGGACGCATTTCGCAGTATGCACAGGCGTCGTGCTTTTTGTCGCGTATAGGCTTTGCGGCGGCGTTTCCGCGCTTGATCTCGCCGCCGATGCTCTTTATGGTGTCTTCGATGGAGGACAGCAAGGTCTTGAAGCCTTCAAGGGTGGTCAGCGAGTCCGCGCCGGAGAGCGAACCGTCCTTCTTCTGACGGATTGGCAGATATGTGCCCGAAAGCTCGCGATCCATCGCCGCAAGCACATCGGGATCATCCAGGAGCAAGCCCTTTCGCGAAAGCTTGTCCGACGCCATTTTTTCTACCTCCTCAGGGGATGCCTCCGAGTCAAGCGTCAGCGTGGGTACGCCTGCGGAGAAATACAGAACGCCCGCGGGAAGAATCTCTGCGTTTTTCGCAAACTCCAGCGCATTTTTCGGATTTGCACCGTTTTTCTCTATTGAGAAGAGGTAGAGAAGCATCTGCAGATTAAGTCCCATGGACACGTCGTCGAGGGAAAACTCCTTGGAGCCGGTCTTGTAGTCCACCACGCGGACGTAGTATTTATCGTCGTGGTGCAGAATATCAACTCTGTCGGCAACGCCGTAGATGTATGCGTGTGAGCCGTCGGCGAGCTTAACGGAAAGCGGTTCCACCGCAACCTCTTCGGAGGTTGGGTAGCGGATGGGAAGCTCAAAAAATGCAGGCTTGAAGCGGCTCTGTGAAAACTCCGTGACGATGTTTTTGCAAAGCAGTCTTGATGAGCGGCGAAGCCTCGCAAAAAGATGGGCGAGGCGGCTTCCCGAAAAGTCAGGCGCGATGCGGCAGATGGTCTTCATGTAATCGGAGATGATCTCGTCAACCATTCTGTCAAGCTCTGCATCTGTGATGCCCGAAATGTCACCCGATTCCTCGGCACGGGAGACGAAGTTTTCGAGGATGTGGTGAATGAAGGTTCCGATATCCGCGGCGTTAAATACGGCGGGCTTTTGCTCCTCCAACTTTAATATATACCTGCAGAAATATGAGAAATGGCACAAAACATACGTATCGAGCCTCGACTGCGTGAGAGCAAGATCACCCGGTATCAGCGCCTCGCAGGTTTTCTTTGAAAGCTCGGCTTCGTCATCGCACAGCGGAACGGACAGCCTTTCGATGCGGGTTGACAGCTCCGGATCTGCGGCGGCGTATTCGCGCAGTGCGGCGCCTAACGGAGTTCCATCGGTCTCGGCGATAAATTCAAGCAGATTTGCTCTGCCCCAAAGCCTTGCTTCAACGGGAAGCTCGGCGTATTTTATGACCTCGGCGCGGGGAAACAGTGAGCGTAGTCTGGTGACACCGAAGGATGGCTTCATAATATGTCCCGACAGGTCTGAGCCTGACCAGACCACCGTCACCGAGTGGGATGCCGAGGTAAGCGCGCGGTAAAAGTAGAAACGCTCGTCTTGCGCCCTGTAATCAAGTCCGCCCGCTAAAAGAACGCCAACGGAGGCGAGGGTCTCGCGGTCGGAATCGGTGAAAACGCCGTCATCTGTGGGCGCCAAAGGAAATATTCCCTCGTTGGCACCGATGACATAGACGTGCCGTCTCGCGGCGCGAAGCAGGGAAGCGTCACCCGATACAACCTCGGAGGCGGCGCTTGGGATGCGTCCGATATCGGTCTCATCGAAGATGATTTTAAGCAGCTCGGTGTAGACGGCGGTGTCAACAGATGCGTCGGGCATGACGGTGCATAATTCGTCAAGGGCATCGATAAGTATGCCGAAAAGCTGTTCGGTCTCCTTGGCGGCAGTGGGATCTGCCATACGCTGTGCTTCGGCGACAGATGCCAGCTTTTTGGGGATTTCGAGCGTGCGGAGGAATTCATACAGTGCCGCCGAATAGCCGCGTACGGTACCCTCCTTGTCGAGGGCGGTATGGAGCTGTATGAGGGGCAGCATGACCCTCTCGCGGATGTCGTTTATCTCATCAAGGAGTGAGGCGGATTTTTCATCGAATGCGGAGTATCCCGCGGGATTCATGTCCCACTCGGATGCCCATCTTGCCGCGCCGCGTATACTCCACAGCTCGGCGTAGTTTTCAAGGCGCGACACCTCATCGGGGGTGATGCCGCAGAGTCCCGTTTTAATGTATGAGATCATGTCAGAGGTGCGGAAATTTGCGCTTTTCAAAGTCAGTGCCGAGAGTATCAGCTTGATTATCGGCTTGGTCTTTATATCGGTGCGGCGGGAGATGAAATGGGGTATGCCGTATTTTTCGAGTATAACGTCAAGTATGCCGTCATAGCGGTCGATGCCGCGGGTGGTAATGGTGAAGTCACGCCATGCGGCGCCTTCACTTACGCGGCGGCAGATGTCGCAGGCGACCGCTTCACATTCGGAGAAGAGGTCGGAGCACTCAATAAGCCTCAGCGCGGATGTGTCAGCAGTGTATGCGTCCTCGGCGGTGAGATCCAGCGACCACAGCGATGCTTCGAGAAATTTAAGCTCCGGGAAGCGCGGACGGCGGCTTGTATCAAGCACCGTTTCGGTGATCTTCGCCCCCGCAGACTCGGCAAGCCGCTTTAAATACAAAGCGGTGGAGGCGCTGTTTGAAAACAGCTCGTCCCGCGAGAGCTCGGGCGGGGCGTCAAGGCACAGGGATATAGTGACATTGTCCGCCTGACGGAATATTTCGCCTATAACGGCAAACTCCTGGGGGGTGAAGCCGTTAAATGAGTCAAGGCATACATCGGCACCACTAAATAAGTTGTGCTCGGAAAGCAACTCGGCGGCTTTTGTCAGGTCATCTGAGGCATCGTCGCAGGTCTCACCCACAAGATTTATGTAAGAGGCGAAAATGAGCGACAGGTCATAGAGCTTGTCGGCAAGCCTGGAATTTGAGTCGTCCCCCGACAGCTTTTTTGCGGCGCGTTCAAGGGCGGGTGGGGTAATGCGGTATGCCTTGAATTCGTTCACTGCGCCGAGCATCCGCGAAACGCTTCCGCGTTCCACGGAGGTGTGCGATTTCAAGAGGGGCGCAAGCTCGGTGAGAGTCTGCCACATCATGAGCTGCTTGCCGCTTTTTGAAATATAGTTATAGGACAGTCCACCGTATTCGCGGAACACGCGGTTTGTGAGTCGGCGGAAATTGAGAATTTCAAGATAAAGTGAGGGAGCATCACCGATGAGGTCGGTCATCCTCGCCTCAGCATCCACCGCCATTTGCTCGGGTACTATTAAAAATACGCGACGTCCGCGCTTAACGGACTCTGCCGCTGCCTCACATACGCGAGAGGACTTGCCGCTGCCGGCTCTGCCGTAGATAAAGTGTATCATATACTGACTCCTTACAAAAGGTAGATAAGCTTATCCTCGCATTTTGAAAGCATCCGCCGTTTTAAGCGGAAAAAGAATGCGTGACGAACGAAGTACACGCCGTCAATTTTAACGGCGCTGAGAAATTTTTTCTTAAGGGATGCGGTTATGACAATCACCGTCGCCTCTGCCTGCGAAAGCTCAGCGGCAAATCCCTCGCCGAAATCGCCTGCCTGCGAGATTATATATATCCGCTTCCGTGACAGGTCACATCGAAGTTCACGGCTTGCGAGTATGCGTCCGCCGATAATAATATCGGCAGTGTAGAGGGCGGCAAGCGTAATAACCGCCACAGGCAAAAGTGCGGTGACCGCCGCCACAGACAAAAGCAGTACGGCACTTGTCTCAATGAGCGCGAATATGACCGATATCATGTGAATAATGCGACCGATAAACAGCGTGCGCCGCGCGTATTTTATCACGCGGTCTGCAATACCGTACACCGATGTTTGGCGAAGCCTTGCGTAAATATAGGTGAGGAAGGTTTTTGATTTTATAAGATCGGGCATGGTGCCTCCGTGGATTGGGTGCGGTAAATTATCGTTTAGCGGTCCTCGCGATGCTCTGCATCGCTGCGGGCAGAGAGGGGAACCATCTGCTCTCAGAAAGTCGGATCGTAGCCATGCCGTTCTGTGTGCCAAGGAGTTGAGGCCTACTATTGTCTTCCTAAGACCGCTTGGCCTCCGACTTATGGTGCCTCCGTGGATTGGGTGCGGTAAATTATCGTTTAGCGGTCCTCGCGATGCTCTGCATCGCTGCGGGCAGA
>JAZNAL010000058.1:0-15674 GCA_045586505.1 Candidatus Flemingiibacterium sp.
GCCGTAGCGAACGAGGCAGGAGCCGTTTGCAAGACCTGCAAGCTTACCAGTCTCGATAACGAGAGGTCTGCCTGCGAGCTCATAGTTAAACACTTTGTAATTCTCGAACATTTTGTTTTCTCCTTTGTTTTTTAGTTTTGGAGATACTTCCTGGTTTTGCACTTACAGACAATCCCGAGCATAGCTCGGATCCATCTGTAAATGCAGAGCCTTAAAAATATCTCCACATAAAAGTTTAGCCACCCCACAAAGACTGCGAGATGGTGCATTGCCGCTTCCCGACGGTAGAGCCGTCGGGATACGGACTTGGTTTTTTGATTACTTTCTGAGACCGAGCTTCTCGATGATAGCTCTGTAACGGTTGATGTCCTTCTTCTGGAGGTAACCGAGAAGGTTTCTTCTCTGACCAACCATCTTAAGAAGACCTCTGTGAGAGTGATGGTCCTTGGGGTTTGCCTTCAGATGAGCGTTGAGAGAATTGATGCGGTTTGTGAGGATAGCGATCTGTACCTCAGGAGAACCGGTATCAGCCTCGGAGAGCTTGTAATCTGCGATAATCTGCTGTTTAACTTCTTTTGCGATCATGGTATTTTCACCTTTCAAAAATAAATATTTTGCATATCCCGTAAAACAAGGCGATCGGTCGGTGAGATCCGAAAACTTTGTCTCCGGTAATCATACGTCATATATTATATCACAAGTTTTTTGATTTGTAAATAGGTTTTTAAAATATTTTTTCATGATTTTCAAAAAACTGTTGCAATACAAAGAAATATATGGTAAAATATCTTTGTGCGTATTTATTCCACTTATTTTATATGAAAGAAACCCTATGAAAACAAGAACCAACACCTATCTTGCCGGTCTTTTTGACGGCATTCCGATAGCTCTCGGATATTTGTCGGTGTCCTTTTCCCTCGGCATCCAGGCGGCGGCTCAGGGGATCCCCGTTTTGTGGGTGGTGCTTATCTCCATGACCAACCTCACCTCCGCAGGCGAAAAGGCGGGTATCGACATCATCCTCGCCCACGGCTCACTCATCGAAATGGCGATAACTCAGCTTATGATCAACTCCCGTTATTTCTTAATGAGCCTTTCCCTCTCACAGAAGCTGACCGAGGACTTTAATATTGGTCACAGGCTTGCGGCATCCTTTGGTGTCACCGATGAAATTTTCGCGGTGGCTTCCTCGAAGCCGCACAGCTTATCACCGCGTTATATGTACGGGCTTATCACGCTTCCCTACATAGGCTGGGCGGCGGGAACCTTTCTCGGCGCGGCGGCGGGCAATATTTTACCCGATATGGTGACAAATGCCTTAGGGATAGCGCTCTACGGTATGTTTATCGCAATAGTAGTGCCTCCCACCAAGAAAAACCCCCGACTTCTGGCAGTGGTGCTTCCGGCGATCGCTATTTCCTGCCTTATCTACTACGTTCCGGCGCTTGATTTTATCTCCGACGGCTTTTCTATCATTATTAGTACCGTGATCGCGGCAGTGATCGGCGCGCTCTTATTCCCTATTTGCACGGAGGATCCCGCCGATGAGTAATCTTGATTATATTCTCTACATATTGGTTATGGCGGGCGTGACTTACCTAATAAGAATGCTTCCCATGACCCTCATCAAGAGCAAGATCCGCTCAAGCTTTGTTCAAAGCTTCATTTATTATGTCCCCTATGCCGTGCTGTCGGCAATGACTATACCCAAAATATTCTATTCGACCCCCGACCTGCTTCCGTCCCTTTTCGGACTTGCGGCGGCAGTCTCAGTCGCCTTCTTCGGTCGCTCCCTGCTCACTGTTGCGCTCTGTGCAGTGGGAGCCGTCCTGGCAGGTGAGCTCGCAATGCTGCTGTTTTGATCCCTTATTCACAATACAGCCGAAAAGAAAGCATAAAAATTTTTGTATGTGCGACTTCCTTACTGCAATAGCGTGATATGCTTTTTGGCACAACACGTTATGCGTATACGATATAGCATCGTGCGGAACTTTTAAGTTTATCGTGCGTCTATATAAATAATGTCGGCGATAAACGCCGATCATAAGCAAAATCGGGAATAATATCACCGCTTTTGCAAAAAATAAAACCGAAATTAAAAAATGAAAGGTTAGGCAAACAATTATGAAAAAGAAAATTTTAGCACTCATTTTAGCAGCGGCTATGACCGCATCCCTGGCTGCCTGCGGCGGCAATGACAACACCGTAGATACCGGTGATGATACCTCCGTTGACACCTCCGCTTCCGTAAAGGATGTTTCCATCGAGGAGCTCCACACCGCAATCAAGGACGCTTACGGCGAAGGCTATGTTCCCAATATGCCCATCGATGCTGAAATGCTCGCTTCCATCTACGGTATCGAAGCAGGCTGGGTCGAGGAATTTGTTGCAGAAATGCCCATGATCATGACCCACGTTGACACTCTCATCATCGTTAAGCCCACCGAGGGCAACACCGAGAACGTACTCGACGCACTGAATAGCTACTACGACTACCTCAACAACGACTCCATGCAGTACCCCATGAACATTGAAAAGGTACGTGCGGCTCAGGTATTTGAAAAGGGCGGCTATGTATTCTTCATCATGCTCGGTATGATGTCCGACGAGGCACTCTACGCTGAGGGCACCGAAGAAGAGATCGCAAAGATCCAGTACGACGAGGCTGTTGCTAACAACAAGAAGGCAATCGACGCCATCGACGCAGCATTCGGCGCGTAAGTTAATATTCTTAGAAGATAAATTATCGTTTAGCCGAGCCGAGCGGGGGTGCAGGGGGCGGATTGGATCGGCAGCAGGTCTCCGACCTGCTTGAGAGACAAAGCAGCCCCCTGCCCGCAGCGATGCGACGCATCGCGAGGACCCATAAACGATAATTTATCTTCTATTTCATTTTAAAGACAAACTAAGAAAGAGGAAACACTATGGTATTCAGCAGCCTTCTGTTTTTGTTCCGCTATCTTCCGATAGTCCTGCTGTTATATTTTATCCTGCCAAAACGGTTTCGCAATGCACTTCTTTTTATCGTAAGCCTGATATTCTATGCTTGGGGCGAGCCGGTGTATGTCACTATTATGCTCTTTTCAACGGTGGTTGACTTCACTCACGGTCTGCTGGTTTCAAGGTTCAAAGCGCAAGGCAGAATGCGTGCGGCGCGAATTGTGGTCGCATCCAGTATGATCATCAACCTCTCCCTTTTGGGATTCTTCAAGTACACCGACTTTTTCCTTACCAACATCAACGCACTTTTCGGCACGGATATACAGCTTTTAGGTCTGGCACTGCCTATCGGCATCTCCTTCTACACCTTCCAGACCATGTCTTATACCATAGACGTTTACCGCGGCGATGCGCATCCGCAGAAGAATATTATCGACTTCGGTGCTTACGTCGCGCTGTTTCCTCAGCTTATCGCGGGTCCTATCGTACAATATAAGACCGTGGCAGAGGAGCTTAACACCCGACGCGAAAACTTCGACGATTTCTCAAACGGTGTTACCCGCTTTATGACGGGTCTCGGCAAAAAGGTACTGCTTGCCAACAACGCGGGACTCATTTGGGACTCAGTCCTGGCATCCGATACTTCCACGATGCCTGTACTTACAGCGTGGATCGGTATTATCGCATTTGCGTTCCAGATCTACTTCGACTTCTCAGGCTACTCAGATATGGCAATCGGTCTCGGACGTATGCTGGGCTTCCACTTCCTCGAAAACTTCAACTATCCCTATATGTCAAAGAGCATCACCGAGTTCTGGCGCAGATGGCACATTTCCCTGGGAACCTGGTTCCGTGACTATGTGTACATTCCCCTCGGCGGTAACCGCAATGGCTTTGCAAAGCAGATACGCAATATCTTCGTTGTATGGTTACTCACCGGTTTCTGGCACGGTGCTAACTGGAACTTCATCCTTTGGGGCGTATACTTCGGTATTCTGCTCGTAATCGAGAAGCTCTTCCTCTTGAAGCTCATTAAAAAGCTGCCTGCGGTGGTTTCTCATGTATACACACTGTTCCTGGTTGCAATAAGCTGGGCGATCTTCGCAATCGAGGATATGTCAAAGCTTGGAAGCTACATTGGTGCCATGTTTGGCGCCGGCGGGTCGTTGTTTGACGAAACCTCGCTGTATATGCTCCTTACAAACGCACTGCTCCTTGTAATTCTTGCCATCGCGGCAACCCCCGGACCCAAGTATGTCGCACAGAAGCTGCTGGCACGTCTTGGCGAGGGCAAGGTAAGCGCGACGGTAATAAAGAATGCAGCTTTCGCGGTGATCCTTATTATCTCCACCGCATACCTCGTTGACGCATCCTACAATCCGTTCCTGTACTTTAGATTCTAAGGGGAGGTAAAGATGAACATGAAAAAGAGCAATATCGCAACGTCTATCATCTTCTACGCCCTTATTCTGGCACTGACTGTTGCAAGCATGGTAAATCCCGTCCGCGAATACTCCGAGACGGAAAACCGAAGTCTTGCAAAGATGCCTAAATTCACTCTTGAAGCGCTGTTTGACGGCTCATTCACCATGGATTACGAGGAATTTATCACCGACCAGTTCGTCCTGCGTGACAAATGGATCACGCTGAAGAACTACGCAGAGCTTGCACTTGGCAAAAAGGAATCCGGCGGCGTTTACTTTGGCGACGACGGCTACTTTATCGAGAAGCATGATCTTGACACAAAGACGATGGAAGCCAACATCAGTTATGTGGAGAGCTTCATCGAGAACATGGGCGATGACTACAACATCCGCGTACTTATCGCACCCACCGCGTCCCTTATCCTCTCCGAAAAGCTCCCCACCTACGCTCCCGTTTGGGATCAGGACGGTTTACTTAACCGAATGAGCGAGCTTGACAAATTCGTAGACACCCGTGAGGTTCTGCTCTCTCACAAGGACGATGAGGAGCAGATCTACTACCGCACCGACCATCACTGGACGACCGCTGGCGCATATTACGCTTACACGGCGCTGTGCGAATCGCTGGGAATAGAGCCTATCGCATACGACGGCTTCACCAAAACAGTGCTGTCCGATGAGTTCTACGGTACACTTTCCGCAAAGGTCAACCTTGACAGCGAGCCGGATGTGCTGTACACACTCGACACGAATCTCGGTCTGACGGTCAGCTACAACGGCGGTGTTAAGGTAACGGATACCCTGTATGAGACAAGTCACCTTGAAACTCGCAGCAAGTACTCCACCTTCTTAAACGAGAATCAGCCACTTGTAGAGATCACCACCGAGAACAAAAACGGCAAGACCCTTCTCATGATCAAGGATTCCTACGCTCACTGTATGGTACCCATGCTGGTCAACCATTATGAGACCGTGATCCTTTTCGACCTGCGCGGCCTTACCGGCGGCGTTATGGGCAACTTCATCCCCATGATGGAAGCTCAGGGGCACGAGATCGATGATATCGTGATTCTCTACAACGCCGAAAACTTCACCGAGGACAAATACCTCATTCAGCTTACAAAGTAAAATAAAAGCACCTGTCAGCAAAACAAACGCTGACAGGTGTTTTTTGTAATATATCTCCCTGATGATTATTTACTCATTCTGCGGTCTCGGGAGCAGTAAATTCCACCATTCTTCGGAACAGCTCCACGCTCTTTGCGTGAACGGCTTCGGTCTTTTTCTGCCCCTTGAACTGCGCCATGGACGAAATGCGGCGCACGCAGAGGATCGTGTCTTCGGGGAGATGCTTGATACCGGTAAAATGCTTGCCGAATTGAGTTTTTGACAGCACTATGCCGCAGTCATCGTATGCGGACTCGGGAATCTCCGAAAAGACCTCGGAAAGCGGCATAAAACCGCCCTCGGAGTGCACCATTTCGTACATATATGGCGACAGCATACATACCACCGCGTCTCCTCCGAAGATCTGCTGTTGGTACTCCTTCAGCGAGGTCTGCATGAACTCTCCGTTTAGCACCGCGCCCGATTCCATCGCCGCCTTTTGCTCCTCGGGAGAAAGCATTACGATATCGTCAATAGCCACAGCCACTTCACCGTTTCCGTCCACGTCCTCGCCTATCGACTCAACAGCCTTCTCCATGTATGTAATATCCTGGAGCATCAGTACCCTCGGACCTGCGTACATAAGATAGTAATCGCTAACCTCGCGTCCGACAAACTGCACAGTGCAGATTACAAGGGTGAATATCGCCACCGCCGCGATTATAGTCTGCGCCTTATAGTGATACCAAAAATTCTCAAACCATTTCCCGATATCGGTGAACTTAGGCTCACCCTCCGGGGCTAATTTTTTATCTTCCATATATCGTTCTCCTATGGGATCGTTTTGATATATTGTACCACAAAAACAACGCCTGCGCAAGTGCGCAGGCGTTATGTTTACAGAAATGTTGCCATTTATGGATCAAACCAGCTTCCGGTCAGTCGATACCGGGCTTATCACCACGGCTGAACTGTGGCGGAAATGTCGGCAACGTTCTTGATGCCGTTTTCTTCCATGTACTGCGCAATGCCGTCGATGATCTCCAGCGGCAGATAGGGATTTGCGAACATGGCGGTGCCCACACCTATAGCATCAGCGCCCGCAATGAGCATTTCAATGGCATCGTTTGCGCTGGCAACACCGCCCATGCCCAGGATCGGCAGACTTACAGCGTTGCGTACCTGCCAGATCATGCGTACCGCGATGGGGAAAACCGCGGGTCCGGACATACCGCCCACGTTGTTGTGGAGAATGGGACGCTTTGTCTTGATGTCAATGCGCATACCAAGCAAAGTGTTTATCATGGCAATAGCATTTGCACCGCCTGCCTCAGCCGCACGCGCCATCTCGGTGATGTCGGTGACGTTGGGAGACAGCTTGACGATAACGGGCTTCTTTGAGTATTTCTTCACCTCGGAGGTGATCTCGAATACGGTGTCCTTGTTGGTACCGAAGGCTACACCGCCCTCCTTGACGTTGGGGCAGGAGATGTTCATCTCAATGAAGTCTACATCGGTGTCGGAAAGCTTTTCCGCCATTCTGCAGTAGTCGGCAATGGTGGAGCCGCTGATGTTGGCGATAACGGTAGCGCCCTCCTTTTTGAGTCTCGGAAGATCCTCGTCAATGAATACATCAACGCCGGGATTCTGAAGTCCGATGGAGTTGAGAATACCCGAGGGGGTCTCCGCGATTCTAGGGGGAGGATTTCCGAGACGCGGTGCAAGAGTCATACCCTTTACCGCGATGGCACCAAGATCGGATGCCGCATAGTAGGGCGAATACTCCTCACCGAAGCCGCAGGTACCGCTGACGGTCACAACGGGGTTTTTAAGAGTTACACCCGCGAAATTTATGGACAGATCTACATTTCTCATTTCCAGATTATCTCCTTTGAATCAAATACGGGGCCGTCCATACAGACGCGCTTGTATTTTTCGCCCACAACGCCCGCGTTGTCCTTGAACATCGTCTTGCATACGCAGGCAAGACAAGCGCCGACTCCGCAGCCCATACGCTCCTCCATGGATACCTCACAGCGCACGCCTGCTTCCTCGCAGATACCTGCAACCGCCGCCATCATGCCGCGGGGTCCGCAGACGTACACAACGTCGATATTCCCCTCGGCAAGCGCTTCCTTAACAAGCTCAGTTACAAAGCCCTTCCTGCCGTTTGAGCCGTCGTCAGTGATGACGGAAACGTCGATACCGTTCATATTGAACTCATTCACGTAGTTGATAAGCTTCTCATTTCTGAAGCCAAATGCCGCCTTTACAAAGTCTCCGTCAGCCTTGCACTTCTTGCCGATGGAAAGCAGAGGATAAATACCAATGCCGCCGCCCACAAGCAGTGCACGCTCGCCTTTTTTGTGGGAGAAGCCGTGACCAAGTGCGCCAAGCACGCTGATCTTTTCGCCGGGTCTACGATTCTTCATCCATTCGGTGCCTTTACCGCGCACCTCATAACAGAGGCGGATGCAGTCGCCCACGGTCTCGCAAACGGAGATGGGACGGCGGAGGGTGGTACCCTCTCCGCAGTATACGTGAACGATCTGTCCCGGCATCGTCCATTTTGCGATCTCGGGAGCCTCGATAAGCATATCGTAAAGCTGGGATGTCTCGTTGATTCTGTCGTTGGTCAGAATCGTACCGTTATCTTTAAGCTCGTTTATCATTTTGACGATTTCCTTTCACATCAAAGCACAGAATTGATATCGTCGCGCATGGCGATAACCGCGTCGCGTGTGCATGCCTTGAAGTTTGTGCCGTCATCGCCCGCCTTCTTGTACGCGCACATAAGAGCACGGGAGGAGTTGACGATAGCGCCGGACTTGTTCTTATCGAATGCGCCGATGATATCGTTTGCCGCACCGCCCTGCGCACCGTAGCCGGGGATAAGGAAGAAGGTGTGAGGCATAGCCGCACGAAGCTCTGTGAGCTGCTTGGGATAAGTCGCACCAACTACCGCTCCGCAGGGGCTGTAGCCGGACTCGCTTACATAAGGTGCGCCCCATTCCTCAACCTTTGCCGCTACCTTGCGGTACAGGGTGGAATCGCCTATCTCAAGATCCTGGAAGTCACCCGAGGACTTGTTGGAGGTCTTAACGAGGATGAACATGGACTTGTCGTGCTCTGCCGCGATGTCGATAAAGGGCTTGACGCCGTCGATACCCAGGTAGGGGTTAACGGTCACGCAGTCAACGGGAGTAGCCTTAGCCTTGGAATTAAAAAGCTGAGTCTCGCCGATGAACGCCTTTGCATAAGCCTCTGCGGTGTTACCGATATCGTTGCGCTTAACGTCAAGAATGACGTAAAGTCCTGCCTCTTTTGCATATGCGATGGTCTTGTCAAGGGCGATAAGTCCCTCGATACCGTACATCTCATAGAATGCGGACTGGGGCTTTACAGCGGGAACAAGCTCCGCCGCCGCGTCGATAAGTCCCTTGTTGAACTCAAATATAGCCTCACCCGCCGCCTTGAAGGTGTCACCGTATTCCTTGAGCGCCTTTTCCTTGATGTAATCGGGAATATAGTCAATAATGGGGTCAAGACCCATTACGGTAGGATTGTTCTTCTCGCGGATTTTCTTGATTAAGGGTTCGAATGACATGATGCAAATTCCTTTCGATATATAAATTTGATTATTGACTTAATATAGTGTTTCACGCTTCAAATACGCACTTGCCATCAACATATGTGGCGTCCACACGCGCTCCGAAGGTCATACCCACAAAGGGCGTGTTTGTTGACTTGCCGCGCAGTGACTCCTTGGTGACGGTATGATCGCATCCAAGCGTTACCAGAGCGAAGTCCGCGGGACAGCCTGCTTCAAGTCTGCCAAATCCCAGATTATCAAGCCCCGTGATGCGTGCGGGAGCCGCTGACATAAGCTCGATGAGCCTTGCAAAGCTGATATGCCCCGTCTGAACAAGGTTAGTGTAGGACGCAATAAACGAGGTCTCAAGACCGATAATACCGTTGAGCGCCGTCTTAACATCAGCCCCCTTCTCTTTGGCGGAGTGAGGCGCATGGTCGGTGGAGATGCAGTCGATGGTACCGTCAACAATAGCTTCAATGACCGCCTTTACGTCGTCCTGTGTGCGAAGCGGGGGATTCATCTTGGCGTTAGAGCCATAGTAGATAACGTCCGCATCGGTCAGGGAGAAATAATGGGGACAGGTCTCGGCGGTGACGCGTACACCGCGCGCCTTGGCACGGCGGATGCAGTCAAGAGAGCCGCGGGTGGAAACGTGGCAAATGTGCAGTCTCGCACCTGTCGCCTCTGCCACCATAATATCGCGCTCGGTGGCAACATCCTCGGCGAGGTTTGGTATACCGGGAAGTCCCAGCATTTTTGAGATAGCACCTTCGTTGATGGCACCGTCCTTTGCAATGGACATATCCTCACAGTGTGACATGATGAGAAGATCATGCTCCTTTGTTACCTTCATAGCTTCGTAAAGAAGCTTCGAGGTCATGACGGGCTTACCGTCATCGGAAAATGCCGCCGCTCCCGCTTCATGCAGTGCGGGCATATCGCAAAGCTCCTCGCTTGCAAGCCCCTTGGTGATTGCCGCTACGGGAAATACGCGGCAGTCGGCATCCTTGGCTTTTTCGTTTATATAATCAAGCACCTCGGCGCTGTCGCATACCGGCTTGGTATTGGGCATGGCAAAAACCGATGTCACGCCGCCCGCCGCCGCACATCTTGAGCCGGAGGCGATGTCTTCTTTATACTCAAATCCCGGCTCACGAAAATGTACATGAAGGTCAATAAGACCGGGGATGATGAACTTCCCGCCGCCGTCGATCACCTTGTCGGCAGTGAAATCCGCACCTTCGGCACGGGGTACCACCGCGGCGATCTTACCGTCCTTTACTGCCACACAGCAAAGCTCACCGCTGCCCGTCGGCATCTTGATCCGACGCGCACCTGTTATAAGCAGGTCAAAATGTTTGTTTTCCATGGGTATTTTCTCCTAATTATATGGTTACAAAAGTGTCATTACTTATGCAGGCGCTCATAAGCGTACACATAGCCCTCGCCTCTCACCGCGCGGATAAGACGCAGTCCCAGCGGCTCATCCAGCTTCGCGCGCAGGAAGCGTACATACACGTCCACCACGTTAGTGTCGCGTGCCTTGTCGTCCTGCCACAGATTCTGAAGAAGCTCAGTGCGGCTGATGGTCTCACCGGGACGGGCATGGAGATAGTTAAGCAGCGCAAACTCTCGCGGAGTCAGCTTGACAACCGCATCCCCGAAGCTTACAGTCATGTCCTCGGGAGAAATTATAAGTTGATTTTCCTCAAAATCCCCGTCTTCTCCCCCCTCGCATACCTCCGCGACAAATCCGCGGAATTCCGTAAGCGAGAAGGGTTTTCCAAGGAGAAGCACCTTGACCTGCTCACTCATGGCGGCGGACAAAAGTCCGCAGTCAATGAATATCGCCGCCTTGATTCGTCTGAGGGGCGGAAGCTCGCACATACCCTCAGCCACAAGCAGCTGATAGTCTCTGGAGTCCTCCTCCGCTTCGATGTGACCCATCCCCGTAAGCTCTAATCTGAGCATCCGCCTATACAGCGGATCGGTGGCGATCACCTTGAATTTAAGTTTGTCCATATAGCAAAATTCACGCCTTTCACTATAGATTTGGTTTTATATCGGAAGCATCTCGCCGGCGACTGCCCGCTCAAGAAAAGCGGGAACCTCTTCCCTCTCATATCCGAGAGAATACGCCAGCACTAACTTCATATACGCGCATTCGTTTGTAAGCGAGAAAATGGGTTTTACTCCCTGACCTACAAGATCCGCCGTTGAACTATAGGTGCCCGAGGTGGCTCTCATATGCTCGGGAAGGGGTGACAGAAACACATCGATCCCCCGCTTTTTGCAAACGTCCGTAAGATACAGCACCGATCGTCTTGTATAAGCCCCGCCGCTTGCCGCACGCTCCGCACAGGCCGTGGCGGAATGATAGCTTCCGTGAAGCACCGCCTTGATATGCGGCGGCAGTCGATACAGTGAGTAGTCGATGCCCACATAGGGCTCGATATACATAACACACTCCGAAAGCTCCGAAAGCTGATCAAGCATTGGATACTCCACGTTCACGTTATACGGAACCGCCTTATCAAAGGGGAGCATATCGGCGGAATAAAAATCGGAGGTAAAATTGCCGCACTGGCGTAAATGTGCGCCGTTGTGCAGATAAACGACCCCGTCGGAGTTGCGATAGGGGACATATACCCCCGCTCCGAATCCGTCAAGCGCCAGCTTCACCGCCGCCTCGAAGTTATCGTGCCCGTTTGCACGGGGATCGGTGAGCGTATAGTCGCTGGACACAAGGAATATGGGCTTATCCGACCATCCCGCAAGGGTCAGCGTAAGGAGGCTTGAGGTATACGCCAGCGTATCCGTTCCGTGCGCCACAATGATGGCACCGTATTTTGAAGCATCGACGCTTCTGAATACATCAAGCAGGCGTTTAAGGCGCGGGAATGTCATATTTTCGCTGAGCACATCAAGCGGGTGGAGATATTCAAACTCCACGTCGTACTCCCCGCGGCAAAACAGTTCTTTTGCCAGCAGTGATACGGTCTTTTTCCCGTTGGCGGCAAGATGTCCACCGTCGTTTACGGTGGTGCTGATGGTACCGCCGGTCATAATAATCAGTATTCTCATTTTGTCCCTTTGTCAAGCTCTGCCTTGATCATTTTCATGTCGGTGAGCATATCTTCCTTCTTGTGGGGATCGCGCAGGAGCGCCGAGGGGTGATATACCGCGCAGATACGCTTCCCTGCAACATCAAACCAGACACCGTGCTCCTTGGTGATCTTGAAATCGGGCTTTATCAGCCGCATGGCGGAAATGCGTCCGAGGCAAACTATAAGCTCGGGATCTATCAGCCGCACCTGCTCGCGAAGATAATCGATGCAGGCATCCTCCTCCGCCGGAAGAGGGTCGCGATTCTTAGGTGGGCGGCATTTTAATATATTCGCTATGTAAACATCCTCGCGGGAAATATCAACAGCTTCAAGGAAACGGTCGAGAAGCTTACCCGCCGCCCCCACAAATGGGATCCCCGAAAGATCCTCCTTTTCACCGGGCGCTTCGCCGATAAACATAAGTCTTGCGTTTCTGTTGCCGGTCCCGAACACGCAGTTGGTGCGGGTCTCGCAAAGCGAGCATTTTTGGCACACGCCGCAGGCGCTCTCAAGCTCTTCCCAAGTCATAGCATCATTTCCTTTCGCCACATATAATTATCCAATGTATATTATAACATAAACTTTCATTAAAAGATATAGTTTTTCGAAATTTTTTTAATTTTTTAATACTTTTTCCGCATTTTAGGCGATATGCGGGTTATCTGCAAGTTTTCTTCCGTATGTGGCAGAATTTTAGGGGTTTCAATTTTCGTCTGTTTGCAGTATAATAATAGTGGTTGTTTTTAATTGAATGTAAATTATCGTTTATGAGTGGAAATAAACACAACAATTGGTAGGGGACGGCGCCCACGACGCCCCTGCAACTTAATTGTATATTAAACCGCTTGCTTTTTTAAGTTACAAGGGCCGTCGAGGGCGCCGTCCCCTACCACCATGTATGTTCCCCCCACAAATATTACGCTAAACGATAATTTATTCTATACCCGAAAGGACTACAAATGGAACATATACTTATCAGTCCCGGCAAATTAAAGCTGATGCTGACTAAAACCGATCTTACAAAATACGCCCTTGACTGCGATACAATGGACAGCGAGGATCCCACAACACGTCGTGCACTGCGCGAGCTGCTCCGCGATGTAAAAAGCTCCTCCGGCTTCGACGCGGCGGACGATAAGCTTTTTATACAGCTCTATCCCTCAAAGGACGGCGGCGCCGAGATATACATAACCAAGCTTGCGGTAAGGCGCGACCCTGAACCTGCGCTCACCTCAGGAGTACGCATATCCACCGTATACCGCTTCGATACCATGGGCGATCTGCTTTCGGCCTGCTCCCGCGCAAACACTTGCCATCATACTTCACTGACCGATGTGACTGCGTGGCAAGGTGAGCGGTCTTACTACCTTATCACCGAGGATAATCTCACCTATAGGGAGTATCTGCGCGGTACAGGCGCACAACTTGGCGAACAACTCACCGACAGCGGTATATGCATCGGTACCTCGCCCGCGGTCATCGCCTATGTGCGCGAGCACTGCACCTGCTTCTGTGACTGCGACGCCATCTCGGTACTGGGGGCGTTGGCATAATAAAAAAGGGGTGCTGCACCTAAGTGCAACACCCCCTGCGCCTTTTTAATCCTTTTTCACAACAGGCTTACCGTCGGAGTCCAGCAGAGGCGTGAGACCGCCTGCGTGACCGTCGTGATGCCATATATAGCATACGCCGGTCTCGCGATCCCGCCAGATCTCGGTTGTGGTAAGTATTCCCTGCGTATATATCTTTTCAAATCTTTCGTCCATCGTAAACCTTCGATTACGGATTCATGAGGATCTGACCCAGCCTTGACTCCTTGTCGATGATGACCGTCTTGTCCTCGCCGGACAGCGATGCCTTCAAGGCTTCAAGTGCGCGGGTGAACTCGTAGAATTCCTTCTTATCCTCGGTATTGTATGCCTCCGCAAGCAGACGCATATATTCCTGCTCGCCCTCCGCCTCAAGACGTGCCGCCTCGGCTTTGGCGTTGGAGACGATAATATTCACCTGCTTATCCACCTCGTTTCGGATGATGGATGCTTCATAGTTACCGTCGGCGGTGTACTTCTCTGCCATCTGATTGCGGTCAGAGATCATTCTGTCGTAAACCGCGTTCTCATTGCTCTCGGCAAGGTCGAAGCGCTTGATGCGCACGTCCAGCACGTTGATGCCGTAGGTAGTGCAGAGCTCAGCCACCTCGGTGGTGATGCCTGCGTAGATATCGTTTCTTCCGGACGCATCCTCGGTGTTGATGATGTCATCCTGCTCCAGTGTACCCATCAGATTCTTCAGCGAGTTATAAGTAACCGCGTTAAGACGCGCTTCCGCCTCTGCGGTGGTACCGAGGGTACGGTAGAAGGTACGGGGATCGGAGATCTCCCAAACTATGTAGCTGTCCACCGTCATATTCTTCTTGTCGGAGGTCAGCACCTCAGACGGGGGAATGTCATAGATGAGAGTGGTGTTCGGGAAGGTGCGGGTGGTATCAATGAAGGGCACCTTAAAATGCAGACCCGCGTCCCCGGTGATGTCTACGATCTCGGAGAAGCGCATCAGACAGACAAACTCATTTTCGGCAACCGTATAAACAGAGTTGAGCGCCACAAATATAAGCAGTAACGCTATTACTGCGGTGATAATTAAACCTTTTTTCATGCTTGTTTCTCTCCTTCCCTGTTATTTCGCCGACGCAAAGTCGTCAAGCGGCAGCAGCTTTTCTGTGGTGGTATCGGAAACATCCACATAGAGCACAACGCCCGGAAGGGCTTCCTCGATCATCTCGTAGTACATACGGATGCGTGTGATCTCGGGATCCTTGGCGTACTCACCGTACATAGCTTCAAACTTGGCTACCTGCTTCACCGCCTCATTGATGCGGTTCTGCTTCAAATATTCGGCGTTTCTTATAAGCTGGTCGGCTTCAGCCTCCGCCTGCGGGAGCTTGGAATTGCTGTAAGCCTTCGCCTGATTGATTGCGGTCTCCGCGCCCTGCTTTGCGGTCTCCACCTGCTTGAATGCTTCGATGACCGATTCTGTGGGCGGCTCGGAGTCCTGGATCTTAATATCGGTAAGAGTCAGACCTATGTCATAGGTCTCAAGAATTTCGCTGACCAGCTCCTTGACTCTGATCTGAATATCGGTCTTACCGTCGGTAAGCACCTGATCAACGGTGGCAGAGCCTACCACCGCACGGATCTGGCTCTGGATGAGGTTTTTAAGAATGGATTCGGGGTTCTGCGAGTTGTAGAGATATTTCACGGGATCGGAGACCTTATATTCCACGAAAAAGTCCACATTAACGATATTGTAGTCGCCGGTGATCATCTTGGATTCTTTTTCGATGGTCTCGTAGACACCGTCAGTAACGTAGTCACTGCGGTAACCCAGCTCGATCTTCTGATAGACGTTGACATCGACCTTAACAACCGACTGAATACCAAAGGGGAGCTTGAAATGTATGCCCGCATCGGTAACATCGGTGACCTTACCGAAGGTGGTGAC